>DBTX01000007.1:7323-11475 GCA_002307275.1 Hungateiclostridiaceae bacterium UBA1305 | reverse complement strand
TATACGTATCTGCAAATAAGTATGAAAAAAGTTAATGATGTGTGGAAAATCGAGTCGTATGGACTTGAAAAGTAATTGAATAATGAAAAGTCCTTAAACTGAGGGATTTTCTGATTCTTACCCTGTATGTGCATTCATGATTTTCTTAATCAAGGGAACTTTATAATCAGAATGGGATTTAAAAGCCATGTAATTCTGAGCTAAAGTGGAGAAGATTATGGATAAAACGCATAAGGGCTTGACGGCGTGGCAGCTTACGATGATGGCTCTGGGAACTGTCATAGGAGGTTCCTTTTTCCTGGGCTCTTCAGTGGCTATCCGTGCTGCCGGGCCCTCTATTGTTATTACCTATATTATTGGCGGTATTCTGGTATACTATATTCTTTTTGCCTTATCCGAGATGACTGTCGCAAATCCTGACGCCGGATCCTTTCGTACATATGCTGCCCGGATCTTTGGGCCGGGGACCGGCTTCGTAGTGGGGTGGGTGTATTGGATGGGAATGGTGCTGGGCATGTCCAGTGAAGCTACAGCTGTTTCCATCCTTTTACGCCAATGGATTCCTGATATCCCTGTTTCATGGCTTAGTGCTTTAATTATTGCAGGAGTGACACTGCTTAATTTAATGGGTGCTGATATGCTCAGCAAGCTTGAAAGCGGCCTCGCTGCAATAAAGATCCTTGCTATCGTTTCCTTCATCATTGTGGCATTTTTATTAGTCGCAGGCGTTTTTTCAGGTGTCCCACTCCTGAATGCCGGATCCTTATCTCAGGAAGCCTTTATGCCGGGAGGTATCAAAGGTGTGGCAGGCAGCCTGTTGATTATTATGTTTGCATATGCCGGCTTTGAGATCATTGGGATCGCCTCTTCCGAAGCCGACAACCCCAGAAAAACAGTTCCAAAAGCAATCAAATATACTGTTTTAAGCCTTGTGGGCTTATATATCCTCTCTGTCATCGCAATTCTTCCACTCATACCTACTGCTGAGCTCGGACAAAATATCAGTCCCATGGTTGCGGCACTAAACAGAAGTGGAATCGGCTGGGCAGGTACCGTACTTAACGTTGTACTCATTACAGCCATTCTATCAACAATGCTTGCCGCCATGTTTGGCCTTGGACGAATGATTCGATCCCTTGCGGACAAACAGCATGCCCCAAAGTGGCTAAAGGATGAACAGGATGTGCCTCGCAGAGGTATATTGTTCTCGGGGTTTGGTATGCTTGCCGCGCTGTGTTTCAGTCTTTTATTCCCGAGCGCCTATTTGTTTTTAATTAGCTCGGGCGGATTTGCCATACTGTTTACCTATGCTGTCATTATTGCTACGCAAATACGATTTCGGAAAAAATATGGATGTCCTCCTGAAGGTAAATGTCAGATGAATGGCTATCCATACACCTCATGGATTGTACTTTTTGTGATAGTTATTGCCATTTTCAGTATGCCGTTTATTCCGGGACAGACGCCTGGATTGATAGCAGGCATTCTGATGGTAGCCTTTTTTAGCTGCATTTACGCTTTGATGAAATTCTCTAAACGTTCAGCGGTGAATAAGGATGATTATCACAGCCTTGTCAATAGAGGACATCAACCTGGGTTTTCAATGGAAATCTCGAAGGAGTTGGGCCACAAGGTTGACAATAGGGATGTTGAAAATGGAAATAAAGATGAGCTGAAGGAGGAGTAGGCGGCGCCAAAGTAGCAAGTCGTTATTCCAATCCGGAACTGATTGTTAACTATTGTATGGTGTGATAAAATTAATAGCGAGGCAAAGATGTCCCCCTCCTCAATGGTTCTTTTGAACTGATGCGTTATAAAAACAGATGAGGCTATCGGCAAATAAACTGACGAGGTAAAAGAGCTTTGAAAATATGAAAGGTACTTTACAAGAACTGATTATCGATAAACATGATTGTTCAATATACGTTCCACCAGGGTATGGGATGCATGATGTGAATTATCCTGCAGTATACATGAATGGCGGGGATAAAATACCGGAGATCATCAGCGGCCTGGAATCCCATTTTGGCGTAGATTGCCAGGCATTTCTACTGATATGTATTCAACCTGCAAAATGGAATGACGATTATTCCCCATGGCAGATGTCTCCGCTGTCGGATAAGGACGAACCTTTCGGAGGAGGAGCGCTTTTATATCTGAACTTTATTATTGAGGCTGTAAAACCATATGCAGATGCACATTACCATACAAAGCCGGAACCTGCCAACACTGCACTCATTGGCTATTCATTGGGCGGACTTGCAGCACTTTATGCACTTTACAACACCAGTACTTTCGGCAAAATCGGAAGCTTATCCGGTTCACTATGGTTCGATGGCTGGACGGAATTTATGGAAGCCGGTATGCCGCTAAATACCGAAGCAAAGGTATACCTCTCTCTTGGAAAGGGGGAGGAGCGCAGCCGGAACCAACGTATGGGAAAGGTCGGCGATTGTACGAGAAAAGCTGCGGAAATATTGTCACAACAGTTAAAGCCGGCAGACAATCTGTTGTTGGAGTGGAACACAGGAGGACATTTCACTGAAATATCTCAACGGTATATAAAGGCACTGCTTTGGCTTATGAAAATTTAACTAAAATATGGATTTAAACTATTATTATTATGATTGTGAAGAAGGAGGAGCTATGAAGGCAATCGTTTATGAGTCAAACACCGGTTACACAAGAAAATATGCTGAACTGCTTGCAAATAAGGCAGATCTGCCGGTTTATGCAAGAAAGGAAGCAGGGGAGCATCTGAAGCAGGGTGATGAAATCATCTATATGAGCTGGATGTGCGCCGGCAATGTCATAGGCTGCAAAAAAGCCCTGAAACAGTATTCCGTCAAGGCGGTTTGTGGAGTCGGAATGGCGAAGGCATCCCTGAAGGTTGTCCAGGATATCACTGAAAAGTATCATTTCAGCGATATCAAACTGTTCTATTTACAGGGTGGCTTCGATATGAACAAGCTCCATGGCTTCTATAAACTCATGATGAAAACCATGTCAAAAACAGTTGGTGAGAGTATTAAGAAGAAGGAAACCAAAACGGAGGAAGAGCTCGAAATGCTGAATATGCTGCAAAATGGCAACGATATGGTAAACGAAGAAAACCTGAAGCCGGTTCTGGAATGGCTGGGGAAATAGGTAATTATGGTGACTTCTTGTCGTATGAGGATCATTATGATAGCATAAGTTTATGAGAAAAAGCAGCAATAGATAATGCAACAATAGAAAATGCAGTAATAGATAATGTAGTATAAATTTTTATCTGAAATGGGGTTCAGACATCCTTCGGACCCTTTTATGTGAAAGGGCGTGTAACAGTTGAGGCAGCTACCCTTTAAAGGCAGGTTTCTGGTCTGTGATATGGACGGAACACTGCTGGACAGGAGCAGTAAGGTAAGCAGGGAGAACAAGGCGGCACTGGAAAGATTTACAGAAGGCGGAGGCCTTTTTACATTGGCAACGGGCAGGATGGAGAAATCGGTAATGCCATATTTCGAGGAACTACCGGTGAATGTTCCGGCAATTTTATACAATGGAGCCTCCATTTATGATTTTGAAAAAGGAAAAACATTGTGGGAAGATAATCTGCAGCCTGATGTTATATGGCCGATAAAACAGGTGATGGAACGGTTTCCGGGCATTGGAGTACAATTTTACCATGGCGGCAGGGTTTATTATGTCAGGGACAACGAATACATGGAAGCGCATCGGATCAGGGAAAAGTACAAACCTATCAGGGCGGACATTGATGAAGTGCCGCAGCCATGGACCAAGGTCATACTTGAGTGGCATCCCGAAAAACTCAAGCTTGTTGAAGAATTCCTGAGCGGCTTCAGCGAGCCATTCAGCCAGGTGTATTCAGAACCTCAGTTCCTGGAGCTTTTGAATTCGAACACTTCAAAGGGTAATGCACTGAAGAGGCTGACCGGGCTGCTTGGACCTGAAAAGCTCTGTGTGATAGCGATGGGGGACAATCTGAATGACGTGGAGCTCATTAAAGCTGCAGATATTGGAATCGCAGTAGAAAATGCCCACGAAAGGCTGAAAGCGGCAGCGGATATGTGTTGTACGCGCCATGATTTGAACGCTGTGGCTGAAGTCATCGGTTGGATTGAAGAAGGAAAAATCGCGTGTGTGTAATAA
>DBTX01000007.1:0-7018 GCA_002307275.1 Hungateiclostridiaceae bacterium UBA1305 | reverse complement strand
GAATGGATAGAAGATGGGTAAAAGTTATTGCTCTATTAACAGTAATCGCGTTTTTTGTAACGATATTCGCAGGAATAGGCTATACGATTTTTGCCAGCAGGTAGGCGGACAGCACGGAACTTCAAGTAATGGCGGCTGGGGTCGCAGAAAGGTCTTGAGTTTATGGGGCGGATTACAGGCACTTACATCTTCCCACACCCGCCGGTTTTGATACCAGAGGTAGGGAAGGGAACAGAGAAAGAAGCTGCTTCGACTTTGGCTTCTGTAAAGAAGGCTGCGAGAGAGATTGCGGAATTGAAACCTGCGACGATTATTCTAACGACACCTCACGGTCCGGTATTTCAGGACTTTATCCACATAAACATCAAGCATACCCTAAGCGGCAATATGAAAAAATTCGGCAGTCCTGCAATCAAACTTCAATTTAAAAACAATCTCACCCTTGCCAGCAGTATCATAAAGATAGCAAATACGGAAAGTATACCATGTGGTGGGCTGGATGATTCTCTGACCGCGAAATACGGGATATCCGAGGAGCTTGATCACGGCGCTTTCGTCCCATTATATTTTGTTGCAAAGGAATATAGTGATTTCAAGCTTGTTCACATTTCCATCGCCGGGTTACCTTTTAAAGAGCTGTACAGGTTCGGAAGCTGCATAGCCCAGGCTGTAGAGCAGTTTGACGAAGATGTGGTTTTCCTTGCAAGCGGTGATCTGTCACATAAGCTTACTAAGGACGGCCCATATGGATTTGATCCAAGCGGACCTGAATATGACACACAGTTGGTGCGTCTCCTGAAGAATTCGGATCCGGAAGGAATGCTGCAGTTTGAGGAAAGCTTTCTGGAAAGTGCGGGAGAATGCGGTTTGCGATCTTTCCTGATGATGTTCGGAGCCCTTGATGGATTTGAAGTTAAATCTGACGTTTATTCATACGAAGGTCCATTTGGTGTGGGATATTCGGTAGCTTCCTTCAAACCGTACATGCGACTTGAAGGCGAAAGCCTGTTGAATAAATTGGACAGGACGGATATTGAAAAACTAAATGAGTTGAGAAGCGCTGAGGACCCATATGTCGCACTGGCGCGCAAATCGCTTGAGATGTATGTCGCGAGCGGGTCGATCATTGATGTGCCTGATGTGCTTCCTGCTGATATGGCCAGGAAGAAGGCCGGTGTATTCGTATCCATCAAGAAAGCGGGACAATTAAGAGGATGTATTGGAACAACGGCTCCTACCAGGCATAATATAGCCGAGGAAATAATACACAATGCTATTAGTGCGGGGACGCAGGATCCCAGGTTTAACTCCGTCGAAGAGGAGGAACTCGAAAATCTGATATACTCTGTGGATGTACTCGGTGAAGCGGAAGTGATCGACACTATAGATGAACTGGACGTGAAACAGTACGGAGTCATAGTAAGGGCGGGCAAACGCTCCGGTTTGCTGCTCCCTGATCTTGAAGGGGTCGATACGCCCGACAGTCAGGTTTCGATAGCCTTGAAGAAGGCTGGAATAAAACCCTCCGAAAATTATATCATGGAAAGGTTCGAGGTCATAAGGCATAAATAAAGCTATATACAATGAAAAGAAGAATTGCGATCACCGGTTTTTTCACTTGTATTTCATTTGGCGCCTTGTTGAAAAAAATAAATTATTCCTTGTCCATAATCTTTTTTTCAACATATAACGGTAAAATATTTTACACCTCAGACAGTCACAAGATCCATAGGAAGGTATGTATGAAGCAAGCGATGTTTTATGAAAATTTGGACGATGGTGTAGTGCATTGTCACCTTTGCCCGCATGAATGTGTCTTGCCGGCGGAAGGGACAGGAGTATGCCGCGCCAGAAAAAATACTGGTGGCGAACTGTATTCACTCAATTATGCCCGCGTCGCTTCCATTTCCCTTGACCCAATTGAAAAAAAACCGCTATATCATTTCCATCCAGGCAAAAAAATTTTATCGGCAGGTACTTTTGGCTGCAATTTCAAATGCGGCTACTGCCAGAATTGGACTATCGCCCATAAGGATGCAAGGACTATGCTGCTTGAACCTGCGGAATTGGCCGACGTGGCGGTGGATTACGTCAAGGACGGCAATATAGGAGTGGCCTACACTTATAACGAGCCTTCCATTTGGTATGAATTCGTACTGGATACGGCTATTCTCGTCAAAGAAAAAAAGCTTGCAAACGTACTTGTCACAAACGGCTTCATTTGCAGAGAACCGCTTGGAAAGCTCCTGCCTTATATTGATGCAATGAATATTGATGTGAAAGCCTTCACGGATGAATTTTATAAAAAATACTGCAAAGGCTCGCTGGAAGCAGTACAGAAGACTGTCGAAATCGCTGCGGCAAGTTGTCATGTAGAAATTACCACCTTAGTGATACCCGGGCTGAATGATACACCCGAGGAGATCGGAAAACTGGCCAGGTGGCTTTCATCCATTTCACCGGAAATTGTACTGCATCTGTCCAGATTCTTTCCAAATTATCAAATGAAGGACATCCCTCCTACTCCCGTTGCTACGCTCGATGCTGCAAGGATAAGCGCCTCTTCCTGTTTGAAATATGTATATCTGGGGAATATCTAGTATATTGTAACATCTAAATGTTTGTCCTTCTGAGCACAGCGAAGAATCCTGACCGCCTAAGATTCTTCGCTAACGTTCAGGATGACATTGCAAGCTATTTTATAAAAGTTTTAGAGTTTACAGTATACTAGTCAATATGCTCAAAATTATCTTTAATTATTTTTTATAAAAAGTGAAATTACGGCTTACAAATGTAATGAAAAGAAGGTATAATTCAATTGAGTATTATACTTTTTTATAAGTAAAATTTGGCATTTAAAGGATACATCAATTAAAGGATACATTAGTGATTTTGCCTTTGGATGATCGCTTAAGGTACAGGGGTGTGAGGCTTTTTGGATTTCTTCAACAATATTAATCTTCGGGACATGTTCGATAATTTTGCCGGTTATGTCGGCCTGAATGATCCATTGTATATCATCAGGACCATAATCGACATCAGTATTGTTTCGTGGGTTATATACAAGCTCATAATCCTTGTAAAGGAAACCCGGGCGTGGCAGCTGATAAAAGGGATCCTGTTCATCCTGGTTGCAACAGAGCTCAGCAAGTTACTTGGTCTTAAAACCATAAATTTCATTCTTTCAAATTTGTTATCGGTCCTTGCCATTGGCGCTATCGTGTTGTTTCAGCCGGAACTCAGAAGAGCGTTGGAACAGATCGGAAGAAGCAGGTTCAAGGACATATTCAGTTTCGATGAAGCAAATACAAGGATCCAGATCACCGCAGTAATTGAAGAGATCGTAAAAGCATGCACGGAGTTGGCAGCAAAATATACCGGTGCACTAATCGTTATAGAAAGAGACACCAAAATCGGTGAAATAATAAATACGGGAACGCAGTTGGAATCAAACGTTTCCAATGAACTGCTCATCAATATATTCGTGCCGGATACACCCTTGCATGACGGAGCTGTGATTATCAGAGACAACAGGATCAAGGCAGCGGCATGCTTTCTTCCCCTGACAGACAATCCAAACCTCAGCAAGGAGCTTGGGACCAGGCATAGAGCAGCGCTGGGTATTACTGAAGTGTCAGATTCCATAGCTGTCATTGTGTCGGAGGAATCAGGGAAAATATCCTTTGCACTCAACGGTGGACTTACCAGGAATCTGACCTCTGATATGCTTAGAAAAGCGCTCAACAAGAATTTGCTCGACAAGGAGAACTACAGTAAGAAACTCGGGATATGGAGGGTGAAATCCAGGTGAATGATTTATTCAAGAAAGATATAACAATAAAAATAATATCTGTTTTGATTGCGGTCATACTCTGGCTCTTTGTGTCTAATTCAACCAACCCTTTTGTCCCAAAGACATTCACCAATATTCCGGTAAAAATAGAAAATGAGAGCTATCTTGACCAAAACAACTACATAATAAAGAATAAATACAAGACCAGTATTGACGTCACAATAAGGGGACGTCAGGAAGCGATCGACAAGGTCAGAACAAGCGATTTTGAAGCATCTCTGGATTTCTCACAGATCCAGTCGGTAAACGATAAGACGCTGAAAATCACGGGACCGATTTGTACCCAGAAGGATGTTCAAATTGTATCTGTAAATCCACCCAGTATAGATGTTCAGCTTGCCAGAAACAAGAATGGGACGTTCCCTGTTGAACTGAAATCCAATATAACCATGAAGCCGGGCTATATCCTGGTAAAAGCCCCCACAATGACGCCGGATTCGTATCCTATTTTTGCAGAGGAATCCATCATTAACAGTGTTGGTACAATAAAGGCAAGTATTGACATCAAGAATCTGGATCGGGATACGACTCAAACAGTAGTCTGCAAGGTCTATAACAAGGAAGGAAATGAAATAACCAGCCTCAGCACCGGTCTTAAGGTAAGTGTCAAGCTGGAGGTTGCAAAAGAGGTGCCGGTTTCGCTTGTTACCAGAGGCAGGCTTGCGACGGATTATATTGAGACACTCAGGGTGATCGAACCGGTAAAAGTACTTGTCTCAGGGCCGGCTGACGAATTGGCAAAGCTTGCTGAAATAAAGACGGAGCAGGTTAATATTGACAAGGTCAACAGTAACTTCACCGCATCTGCGTCACTTGTCGTGCCGGAGGGTATGAAGCTGGTCAATTCGCCCAGTAAAATATCGGTAAATATCAGTGTTGAAAAACTGGTTGTCAAGGATATTGAACTGGTTCAAAATGACATATCGATATTAAATGGTATTAATGACGGTTCCATGAATTATGAGATCAAGACTGATAAATTAACTGTCAAGGTCAAAGGGAGACAACCGGATGTCGATGCTGTATTGGTGGAGAACCTGAAGCCTGCAGTGGATGTCTCCGGTCTTGCTGAAGGAACACATACTGTGTCTCTGAATATAACCCTGCCTTCCCAGGTTACACTAATGTCTCAGGGCAATGTCGAAGTCAAGGTGACAAAAGCGCCTGAAACACCTACGCTGCCTGTTATCCCATAACAATTTGGAAGGTGAAATAATGAAGCTGATGATAACCGACCTCAGGCTGCATTTGGACAGCAACCCGGAGGAATTGAAAAGAATGGCGGCCCGAAAGCTGGGAATAAGTGTTGCCGAGTTCAACCAATTTAAAATAACAAAAGAAGCTATAGATGCAAGACGAAAACCCGACGTAAGCCGGGTTTATTCTGTTTTTGTTGAAATCCCGGACAGCCGCGCCTATCGTATGGGCAGAGAAGTAAGGGAAGTATCGGAAGAGCAGGAGTCGCCAATAATACCTGGCAGTTTGAAGCTGAAAGGTCGGCCGGTTATAGTAGGAAGCGGGCCTGCCGGGATCTTTGCGGCATTGACTCTTGCCGCCGGTGGTTACAAGCCTCTGGTATTGGAACGCGGGGAGTGTGTCGAAGCACGGGCGGCAGCAGTTGATACCTATTGGAAGAGCGGAAAACTTGACACCGAAAGTAATGTGCAGTTTGGTGAAGGAGGAGCGGGAACCTTCTCCGACGGCAAACTGACGACCAGGATCAATGACAGGCGCTGCGACAGGGTACTTCAGGAATTTTTCAGAGCCGGTGCCGCGCAAGAGATATTATACAAGTCAAAACCGCATATAGGCTCCGATGTGCTAAGGCAAGTGGTGGCAAATATGCGAAGAAGGCTGATCGAACTTGGCGGTGAAATAAGGTTCGGTACCAGAGTGACCTCCATTGTGACTGGCGGAGGTGCGGTTACCGGTGTAATAACAAACTGCAGTGAAGAAATCGATGCGAGCGTCGTTGTGCTGGCCATCGGGCATAGTGCAAGGGATACCTTTGCCAGCCTCCTCAAGAGCGGGATTTCCATGGTGCCCAAGCCCTTCTCCATTGGTGTCAGGATCGAGCATCCACAGGAACTGATCAACCAGGCACAGTATGGAGCAGCCGGAATCAATGCGGCGTTGGGCGCTGCGGATTATCAGCTTTTCTGCAAAACCGGCGGAAGGACAGCTTACACCTTCTGCATGTGCCCCGGCGGCGTTGTGGTGGCTTCGGCCTCGGAACCGGATACCGTTGTGACGAATGGGATGAGCTATTTTGCCAGAGACACGGAGAATGCGAACAGTGCCTTTGTCGTATCGGTTGAACCGAACGACTTCGGGAGCAGCCATGTATTGGCCGGTGTAGAATTCCAGAGACTCTGGGAAAGGCGTGCATTTGAACTGGGAGGCGGAACGGGCGCGGCTCCTGTACAACGGCTTGCTGATTTTCTGGAAGGCAGGACTTCTACGGCGGTTGGATGTGTGAAGCCCAGCTATACAGGAAGTGTTGCGTTAGCTGACCTGAACGGCTGTCTGCCCGCATTCGTCACGGCTTCCATGAAGGAGGCAGCCGCATATTTTGACCGGAGACTCAAGGGCTTCGCCATGAAGGATGCGCTGCTAACCGGTGTGGAGACCAGAACCTCTTCACCCATCAGAATAGTCCGGGGGGATACCCTGGAAGCTGTCGGTGCAGCCGGACTTTACCCGGCAGGTGAAGGCGCCGGCTACGCAGGTGGCATTGTTAGTGCCGCTGTTGATGGCATTCGCATTGCCGAGCAGATCATCAGGACGTATGCGCCGCTTTAGCAAAGTCATATGCAGGCTCAAAAAAGCATCCCTCTTAAAACTCCGGCATTGTCAATTTAAATAAGTGAGCAATATAAAAAGTATGTGCAGCGGGGTGAATAGAGCAAGTATTAAGTAGGCGCACGCGTTTGAGTATGTACAATGGATATGTTTTTTCAGGTTAAAGATAAATAAATTTCTGTGGCAGGGTCACGGGGCCACTTTCCACCGCCGGAAAGTGGCCAAAGGCGGCATCGTTCCTTGTTTTATTTAAATTATCTTATGAACCTTGTCTCATTCAACATTACACAATACTTAAACCATTGCGTAAGCGTGTCAGAGAACCGTCCCCCAACACGCCGTCCCCCAACACGTTTGCTGCGA
>DBTX01000095.1 GCA_002307275.1 Hungateiclostridiaceae bacterium UBA1305 | reverse complement strand
GCAGAGTATTGAGTTTGCCTCATCATAGGTTTTACAATGTACTAACCCATCATCTGCGTAGCGGCACCAAGGATTTCCCTTGTGGTTTGTCGTCATCCATTTGTCAAAGACATAATGCAAAAACAGATTACTCAATACTGGGGAGATTACGCCGCCTTGAGGCGTGCCTTTATCCCTTGGCTTTATCGTTCCATCTGGCATTACCATTGGAGCTTTTAGCCATCTCTCGATGTAGAGGATTGTCCATTTGCATTGTGTATGCAATCTTACAGCTTTAAGCAGCAGTTCGTGTGAGATGTTATCGAATAGACCTTTTATATCGAACTCCAAAACCCAATCATATTTCCAGCACCTTTGTCTTGTTATTCCTATAGCATCATGTGCTGATTTGTTTGGTCTATATCCATAAGAATCTGGAAGAAAAACTTCCTCCACTATAGGCTCAAATGTCAGTTTTATTACTGTCTGTGCAACTCTATCCGCCACACATGGTACTCCTAACATTCTTTGACCTCCAGATTTCTTTGGTATTGCTACTCCTTTTACAGGAGGTGGCATATAACTTCCAGAAGCCATCCTATTCCAAAGTTTATAGAGATTGTCCTTTAGATTTCTTTCAAAGTCTTCCAAGCTCTCCTTATCCACGCCTGCAGACCCAGCATTAGCTTTTACCAGTTTCCATGCTTCCCATACTAATTGTTTTGGTATTTGAAACGATTTTGAGTTGATGGTATCCAAGATTCCTCCTTGTTTAAGTTGACCTAAAACCCATCTGTATTAACTTGACCTCTTTGCTCCGATTGCATTACCAACCTTCATCACTCTTACAGGTCAATCCGCCCCATCTGCAAGCATTCCTATTATCAGCCTCGATGTTCTTGCATCTTGTACCTTTCGGTTTACATCTTGCAGGATGGTTCCCGTAGTTCTATATAAACGCCCATATATAGTTCACGCTACCTTTACGCCGGATGTCGTCTGACCAGTAAACAGGTTTCCATCAGACTTATCCCATGCTATTCCTACGTACATGGTTTTGACATCACATGAAGCTTTCGACTCGTTCATCAGTAGTTCACTTTCGTTCGTCTCCTATATATATACCTGTCTCATTTATTGAGACTTTTCCTTATCGCTCACTACCATAGCTTTTGGCTACAGCAGCATAAGGTGGTTTGAAGCCTGTACCTGTATACCGACTTCGAAGGACCTACCTTCATCATTTATATAACTTATCACATTATTGTGCTACGGCGCACTAGGAACTTGCTTTCCATATGGGCTCAAGGCTTATTATAAGTGGTGCTGGAAATATAAGCGGTGTTGGAAATTATAAGTGGTGCTTGAAAAGATGTGTTTGATCCTGACAGAGATATTATCAGAGGGAGTTTGCTTCCATTATTGTAAAAGCACTGGGATTGATGCGTCATGCAACCGGGAAAGCCTCTTTCGGTGATGTATACCATATGTAATCAGAGGAGGTGTATCACATTTCTCCAATTGCAGGTTTTCGCAAATTTCAGTCTCATGAGGCGGAGCAGAGACTGATGTGGAGGAAGAGGCCGGATTCAGGCGGTTGTCAACGCAACCCCATAATCTGTTTTGTTGTAATCATATTCCGCCTCTTTCCTATGTTAACCTGAACAGCCTGGCTTCGCAGGCTTTCAGTTCGACTATGCCATTGCGCTGGGTTGGTGGGTTGGAGCTGCTGCCGTAGATGATCTCACGCCCTAGTGCAGGTCCGCCGATGTATTTCAGTTTTCTTTTGCCGGGATTGATCAATGCCAGCAGGTTTTCGCCTTCCTCAATGTAGAAAACTTCTACCAGGCCATTTCTGTATTGTTCTACTTTTGATATCGCTCTGGGTACAGTGCGGCCTGTCATGTTGAAAATCGCCCATTTGACGTCATTGTATCCGGCGGTGTTGTCGGAGGTGAACAGCAGGCTGCCGAAAAGGTAATTTACGATGAATAGTGTTCGCTTCTGAATTTCGCTCAGCTTCAGGTTGCTGTCCCTCATCAGGAAAACGTCGGGATCATTGAGGAAGGCCCTGCCGTTCAACTGTCTCCGTGCTATGGTGTCATTTATGGCATTCCGCGTTGAAACGCGCTCGCGTATAAGCAGTCGCATGAAAGCGTTAGCATCCCAGTCCAGGCCGATATCACAGCCGATCCTGCAATAATCAACGAGGCCGAACGAGGGTCCCAACGGTACACCGCAGCCAAGTATAAGCTTGTCTCCCGCACATTCCCGAAGAAATTGCATCGCTTCTGTCATTATCGACCCGCGGGTCTTATCACTGCGTGGCAGTAAGCATGCTGCATAGAGAAAATCCAGCTTCACAAGGTCATAACCCCATTCGCCGAGTACGACTGAAAATACATGGCGGATATACGCCCGTACTTCGTCGTTATAGATGTCCAAGGCGTAGGATCCGCTCCAGTTGCAGCCTGCAGCAACCGGAGCTCCTTTACTGTCCTTCAGCAGCCATTCCTTCTTTTCCCGGTAGATCAGCGAATGCTTCTCACATACAAAGGGTGCCAGCCATAACCCCGCTTTCAGCCCTGCCGCCTTGATCCTGTCGGCCATATACTTCATTCCATTGGGGAATTTATCTGCGTTAATGCTCAGCCAATCGCCGACAGCTGTCTGAAAACCGTCGTCTATTTGGAAGATGCCAGGTGTATGGTCGGCTTTTTGGATATTCTCCAGATTATTTAATATAATTGCTTCGTTTATTTTTTGATAGTAGTTGTACCAGCTGGTCCAGCCATTCATCGGTTTGCATGTCGGAGCCGGCAGGTGCATTGCATTAAAATAGGTATTGAAAACAAAGGCTTCACTGCCCTCTGCCCATATCATGTCGAAGGCTTCGTAGGGTGTGCTGATAAAAAGCTCTTCGCATTCTTTTACTATACTGATCCGGCTCTCAGAGGTGTTATATTCTATGATGGTAAAACCGTTCTTTTCGGTCAGGGAACCGAGAAGACTGAAATGTTGGCCATTGCGGATATATCCGTAAGTGTAACCATGGAAACAGCCTTTTTTATTTGAATATTTATGAAACGTGTAATCGCCATATTTATCAATTTTGTGGGTTTTCTTGAGTGGAGCGGCAAAGGAGGGCAGTCCTTTCATTTTCTCGTTTGTGAAATATTCATGTGTGCTGCTCCAGGACTGATACCCGTTTATGAGAACCTTGCCGGTTTGATCAAACTTATAGCTGCAGCAGATTCGGATATCAATTGTCCGCAGTTCTTCAAATGGGGTCAAGGTCAGCTTCAATCGCTTTGAGACACTGTTGGCCTCAAAAAGTACGTCTGCCTTGAAATCGCTGCCGGAGTAGTTTTCCCAGAAGGATACCTCTTTTACATCGCCGTTTTTGCTGTACGTGAAAAGAATTACCAAATCATCGAACATATCTGTGTCACCCCCCTGCCACTACTATTATAGCATTTTTTACCTCTTGGAGGAGTGTGCTCGGAAACAAATGTATGCAGATTTTTAGTTTATTTTTTTACTCGAAACTTTCAATAAACAGTGGATATTCAGATATCTGGCGTTTTTTATGAACTGAAGCGGAAACAATGGACGAAATTATGCGTGCAGGAACTTCCGGGCGGACTCATGGACAACCGCTGGAACTCGCATTCATCTTCTTGAAGGATTTACGAAATCCATATAGAATTAATATAACGAAGGTAAAAGACGTCCCCCATCTCCGGGGCTCTTTTGCTTTGTAAAAAGCCTAGGTGGCGGGTACCGATTTGGTTTTCAGGCGGCGAGAATATCTCCTGCCTCGTTGAAACGCAGCGAGAATATCTCCCGCCTCATTGAAATGCAGCAGCGGTAATAAAATTTTTCTACAATCGAAAAAATTTATTTTGAACCGATGCGTTATAGATTACAGGAGTGATTGGTCATGTCAAAGAAAAAAACGGTACGAATTCATGAAACGGATCTGTACAAGCCTGTTCAGGAATATCTTGAGGGTCTGGGCTACAATGTACAGGGTGAGGTGGAGGATTGCGACCTTGTGGCGATCAAGGGCGATGAATTGGTGGTTATCGAGCTTAAAACGTCTTTTAATCTCAAATTGCTGTCGCAGGCTGTAAAACGTCAGCGTGCCGCAGACTCTGTCTATGTTGCGATACCACGTCCAAAGGGAGGGACCCGAACAGCAGGCTGGAGGGACATGTGCATGCTGCTTCGCCGTCTTGAACTGGGGTTGATAACAGTGGCAGCCGACAAGGAGGAAGATCAGGTCGAGGTGCATTTCCATCCGAATACCTTTGACCGGGTAAGAAGCGTACGTTCAAACAAGAAGGTCAGGCATCATATTATGATGGAAGCAACAGCCCGAAGCGGTCACTACAATACCGGCGGCAGCAACAAGAAAAAGCTCATTACAGCCTACAGGGAAAGGGCTGTCCACGTAGCCTGCTGTCTGATGAAGTTCGGCCCTCTTTCCCCCTCGAAGATCAGAAAGCTGGGTGCCGCGCCCAAAACGTCGAATATTCTTAGAGATAACCATTATGGGTGGTTTACCAGGGTTTCTCGAGGCCTATATGAACTAAATGATAGTGCACAAGAATTCATGGATGGGTACCCAGAGCTTGTAGAGCATTATTTGGCTATTATTGAAGACTCTTGCCAGGATAATCATGCTGAAAACGTTTATACAAATAATGTTGAAAACGATTATGTAGAAAACGATAATGCAGTAAGCGAAAACGCAGAAAATAATGTTAGTTATTGACAAATTGATCGGCAGGCCTTAAGATATTTACATATCTTAATTTCATAGATGCAGAAGAGCAGGCGATCGGTTTTATAACTGGTGGGGCTGGGCTGGGAAACCGGCAGCAGGAAGAATACCTGTGGGACTATAATTATTTTAATTATTGTGCCACAGGTATTTTTATACGCCGGAATCGTTACTGGATGGACTTTCTAAAGATTTAGAAAGTCAAGTATTCCTGTATTATCTGGGCAGTAGGAGGGTTATTTTGAAAGCGAACAGGAAAGTAAAGGTTGCTACATTATCAATTGTATCCAATTCTGTGCTGATCATTTTAAAAGTGGTGGCAGGAATACTAAGCGGATCGATCAGTATCGTTTCAGAGGCGATTCATTCGAGTATGGACCTCATTGCATCCATCATTGCCTTTTTCTCGGTAACGATGTCATCGAAACCCGCAGACAAGAAACACCCGTATGGTCATGGGAAAATTGAAAATGTATCCGGTGTGATTGAAGGCCTTCTTATCTTTGTTGCAGCTTTTCTCATCATATTCCAGGCGATAAAAAAAATACTTCACCCCTCGGAAATTTCCGATACGATGGTTGGCGTCGGAGTTATGCTGTTTGCAAGTATTGTGAATATCCTGGTATCAAGGATATTGTACAAAGTGGCCAGGGAGGAAGATTCCATTGCACTTGAGGCAGATTCCCTGCATCTGAAGACTGATGTCTATACCTCACTCGGCGTTGCTGTCGGTTTACTGCTTATCTGGATAACAAAGATCAGAATTCTTGACCCTATTGTGGCAATTCTTGTTGCGCTGCTTATCATAAAGGAAGCCTGTGTGCTTTGTAAAAGTGCTTTCGGCCCGCTTCTGGACACAAAATTATCAGATGAGGACGAAGCTAAAATCAAGGAGATCATGGACCGCTATTGCGACAAGATATTGGATTATCATCAGCTACGTACAAGAAAGTCGGGAAACATTAAATATATTGATTTTCACCTCACTGTCAGAGAAGGATTAACTGTAAGGGAAACCCATGAAATGAGTGATGACATGGAACGTGAGATGGAGCTTGCGCTCAGGAATACCAACGTAAATATCCATTTCGAGCCTGGAAAGGATCCCGGACCTGAGGAAGAGGCCGTCTGCCAATGCGATAAGCCCGATGTCGGTGAGCACAGATAAGAAGACAAGTAAGAACATGACAAGTAAACAGAATCTGGACATTTTTTACGGTTCGGCATAGGATAGATTATAATGGTATGAGGGTATCCTGATGTATTTTATCACTTATTCGTTAAAAGATAACAAGGGTCAGTCCGATGAGTTTTATCAAATACTTGAAGCTTTTACTGATGAGGTCGTCCTGGAAATTCGTACGATGACGCTTTCAATAACGGAAGAGTATATTTCATATATGAAAATCAATGGAGGTTCAAGACTATGTTCACTTGAGGAGCACGGTTTTGAACTTCTTGTTTTGGGAACGTTATGGGAAATATACAGCGGTGATGCAGGCAATCTTGGTGAAGTGCCTGCCCAGCTGCTTTCAGGGCTTGCAAAGTTGCGCAGGCAGGGCGGTGTCTTAAAGCCCGGCTTAGATTTCATACGAGGGATCATGTCAACCATTTTCATGTCTCCGGATTTATACGACCATATGTTTAAGCTTGATATTTCAATGGATCATCTGGATAAGCTGCTTAACTGGCTGGATGCAAGCGGTGAGTTCAACCAGGAGGTCATAAGGCTGAGAAGGTGGGAGCGATACCTGCATACTTTGCCGGAAAACGGGGCTAAAGATATACTGGCAACTGCCATTACGCTGGCCGGGTGGTTCCGGGGCAGGAGCGAAGAGGTTCTTGGCGCTTTTACGGAGAATGTCGACAGATATTTGAATGAAGTCAGGCCGGAGCGGTATTGGCGTGAGGATGTTATTTTCTGCGGACGCAGAAGAGTAGAATATCACCTGAATATGGTTGGTGCTGGAATCATGAATAGGATATACCGGGACGAATTTGTCAAAACGGCTGAAAAGGCTGTGCTGATTCCTGCCTGTATGCGGCGCCTTCCAGCGGATGAATGCAGGGGTCGTACAGACGAGAGCGGCTTCCACTGTACCGCGTGTACAGCCGAATGCAGCGTACTCAGGCTCATGCGCCTTGGCAGGGAGAACGGGTTTGCTGTACATGTATTGTCACATGAATCCTCTATATCAAAGAACCGTCAGCAGCCTGAATATTTGAACCGTAATACAGGTGTGGTCGGCGTGGCATGTGTACTCAACCTGATTTCCGGAGGCTGGCTTCTCGACAGCATGGGTATTTCCTCCCAGTGTGTACTGCTTGATTATTGCGGCTGCAAAAATCACTGGAGCAGGGAAGGCATTCCGACCGAGATTAACGTAGAGCAACTGAAAAAGGTACTTGGGCTGCAATCCTAAGAATAGGGCGCGACTTGTAATTGCCATAATGTACATGCAAAAGTAATCAAAATTTTGTGCTGAAAGGGTTGACAGTAATCTGTCACAGGTGGTATTATAGTAAAGCAGTTGACGATATCAATCGCAAAATGCATACGCTGGCGTAGCTCAGCAGGTAGAGCAGCTGACTTGTAATCAGCAGGTCGGGGGTTCGATTCCGTCCACCAGCTCCAAAATGAAAAGATCATGGCAAATGCCGTGATCTTTTTGTTTTGGAAAAAAGTAAGAGATTGAGCCGAACTGATGGGCACGAGCCGGAAAGAAATGTGCTAAACGCACATTTCGGGGCGAGTGCGCGAGGATGACCGGAGAGCCAATAATCCGAGCGTAGAGCGCAGCGGCGCGTCGATTCCGTCCACCAGGCTTGTCAATGAAGGTGGAGATACAATAATTATAGTTATTCTTGAACTTGACACCATGAAAATAATATATAATAATGGAAGAAATAAGCAATGAACTGCTACACAGTAGCTGGAAAATATGAATGAAATTATTTATAGTAGATAGGGTAGGGGGGATTTCATGAATGTTTATCTACGTCTTGAGCAGCCTCAAGAGTATCGTATTGTCGAAGAATTGACCCGAGAGGCATTTTGGGGAATGGATCATCCAGACTGCAATGAACATCTTTTAGTACATAAAGTTGCGTTCTGCTTCTGCATTTGTGCCGGAGCTTGACTACGTTCAACAGTTAATGGCAAGATTGTCGGTAATATAATGAGATAGGAACGTACTATGAGAAAAACCGCTCAAACAATAATAACATCCTGCACCTCTATTTTGTTGTGAAAGAAGGGAAAGCCACTGAGGTACGCGAAAAGACCATTGATGTAACTGATCATTTAAATAATTGGAGTGCGCTCAAATAAGTAGATCCTGAAAGACCCCTCAAAGATTTGACCCTTGTGTCAACTCTTGTGCTCATATTCAATATGCACATACAAAAAGAACTGACCGTCTATACCTTCAGTAAACCTGATCAGCTCAAAATGCAATGTATCGAATAGTTCCCCGTTCAAATTATGCTTTGTATGTTTATCGTTTAGCCTCGTGGATTGCGTCTATCAGTTGCTGCTTGCTGGGGATGATGGAGACGAATTTAGGCGTTCCATTAATAACCATTGTTGGCAGATTAGTAAGTCCCATTTTTTTTGTTCGTGAAATATCGTCTTTTATATTATATCTATATACCACATAATCTGCTCTATCCTTGATTTCATCAAAAATATCAACAACACTGTTGACCATATAGGTGCATGCTGCACATTGCTCGGGATCAAGAGTGAATAATTCGATCAATACCTTGTCCAGATTTGCATAATCAGGGATTACAATACTGTCCAGGTTATCTTCGATTGCTGTATAATTCTTTACCATCTCACGGGCATCTTCGGTTCGAAGAGCAGCTTGAACCACTGCAATGGTATTTTCTATCGGGACGTCATACGGCATATCGCAGCCGGGACTTAATAATAGATTGGTATGATCTTCAATACTGTCAAACAGATCAATAACGCACTTCATATTATCCTTTTGATTGCCGAACAGCATCGTAGTGGTTAAAGGAATATTTCCGCCTAAAGCAATGTTGAATTCATCGGTGACTTTTTTGGCATTGCATAATACCACATTTTCATCAACATGGATTGAGTCAGGATAGGTTTCACACATTACCCGCATCTGTTTTGTTGCATCTCCGCATACAAAGAAGGAAGAAGGACAGTTCCTGTCTCTCAGGAAGGTGAAAAGCTCTTTGAAATGCGAGCCCAGCATTTTTGTGAAAAACTTCGGAGAAACCTGGCTGACCAATGGATCAACAACCGCGATTACATCCATACCAGCTTCAATATAGTATTCTGACATCCGCATGGCAACCTTTGTGCAAAATTTCATAAAGTTCTCTACCAGTTCAGGATTGGTAAACATATCCTTGAAAAACTGACTGCCGCGAAGATGCGCAGCAAGAGTCAACGGCCCGCAAAGCAAGCCATATAGTGCGGTATCGTTGCCGATCGATGCTTTCACACGTTTCATGGTGTTTAGCACCATGGGAATTCGGCCATCTTCTTTTTTAGGAATCATCTCATCAGAAGGAAAGCCACTGTCTACCGCGCTGTACGGATGCTTACAGACAGACGGCGGATTGTTTTCAGCCCACAGCAATTCACAGCCAAGTATTTCAGCTTCTAACTGCAGATCAAACATGATAGGCATACCATCCGGCGTATATAGTTTATAAACCTCCATCAAAGAAGAATATAATTTATCTTCATCAAGCAGAATTTCTTTTCCCGTATAACCCTTCAGCTTTCCGGCATGAACTCCGGCAAACGGAATCCATGGCACACGCTCTGCCTTTTCGTGCCGGAGAGTTTTAAACACCAATTCTTTACCCATATCATCAACCTCCAATAATAGCGCCCGATAAAACATCGGAGCAAGTGAAAATATCATCTGTGGATGCCATCGGTCCGGCATGCTTTCCACGTTAACGATAGAATAAATTTTACTACTGAATTGACTGTATTCAGAGGTTCAATTTGATTTTATTTATAGGTGACAGTTTCGTGGCGACAGTTTGTGCTTGACATCAAAAACCTGAATCACTTATACTTAGACACAATAAAACAGAGTTCAGGGAATTATCGTACTCGTTATAAAGTAAGGCAGGATGGGGAGATGGAGAGCAGAATTATTGAATTATCGGCGAACGAGATGTTCGAAGAATGTCTTATGAGCTGTATTGAGTTTTGCTCAATACAAAAGGATTCGGTTCGTGGTAAAAGGGTATTGGAGAAGTGTCTGGAGACCCGGGAAAGATTTTGCAGAGATTGTAAGATTAATATCCTGATATCGCCATTTGACGTAGAATGCATCAAAGAAAATTTCTTCAGGATCGAAGATAAAACGATACATTGTGAGGGCTTAAAGAAGCTGGTGCTTTCGAATGTCATTGGAGGGTATATGTATGCGGTCTTTACCGAAACATTACATCTTGATGAACTGGAACGGAGTACATTGCAGATGTACTATGCGGACAGCTGGCTGAGTGCCTATGTCGATGCCGGATGGAAAAGCCTGAAGGCCATACTTGTGAATGAGGCAAAGAAAGATTTTTACAAAGATAGTACACAAGCTAAAATCGTTGTTTCAGAATCCTTAGCTCCCGGATATCATGGAATGTCGCTGGAGAGTACGAAGGATTTGTTTCAATTGATGAAATTGTCGGAATATGGTATGGAATTGCATGACAATTCCGTAATAATACCACAGAAGAATGTAATTGGAATTTATCTTGCCGGTATTTTTGAGGAGCGCATAAAGTATTAAACATAGTATTGACAGCCAATTATGCCGATGATAAACTAAAGTTGTCGGTGGATACTCTGCCAACATTTAAAATTTTATCAAATATTTTTTATTCCATTATGCCATCGGTCCGGCATGATCCCTAATAATAATGAGCGTAAACTGAATATTTATAGGAATAATAGTGAATGTAAAAAAGAACTATGTCCATTTCATCAGGAAACAGGAGTGAGAGAGATGCAGGAAAATAATAAAGAAGCAATTATTGATATATAATTGGGATAACGTAATGCAATTTTGAGAGGCGGGTTAAAATGGCGCAATCAGCAAAATACAATAAGAAGGCGCTTTGCTTTCCCGACAGGCTGAAGGATAAATTGGCCGATATGATTGAATATCCCTTTACGATTGCATCTGCACCGATGGGGTACGGTAAAACTACGGCAGTAAGAGAATATTTAAATGAGAAAATAGATAAGGAAGAACCCTTTACTGTGTTATGGCAAAATGTCCTGGATGCCAGTCCCGCCTGTTTCTGGGAAGATTTTGCGGGGGAGTTTGCTTTGCTTGGTGCAGGTTTTTCCGAAACAATTCTAACCATGGGAATGATCAGCGACAGTGCGCAGCAGCGTACTTTTTTTAAATTGTTTTCCGAATTTTGCAAGAGTATAAAACAGGATATCGTATTTGTTATTGACTGTGGCAGTCTGGCCACCGCCGAAGAGGTTAATCAATTTTTGAGATTTTTTATCAGGATATTGCCTGAACAGTTTCATCTGGTCCTGCTCAGCCGCTACCTCACTTTTCAGATGGATGGCGAACTGAGTCTTTACGGAAATGTAAACTATATTCTGCAAAAAGATTTCGAGTTTTCTCCGGTGGATATTGGGAAGTATTTCAAGCTTTGCGGCTTGAATCTTTCTAAAGAGAATTCTCTGAAGCTGCATTCCATAACTGAAGGCTGGATTTCCCTTATCCATATGAATCTTTTGGCTTATATTGAAAGCGGATCTTTTTTAACCGAACAGGAGATTATTCAGAGTATTGAAAGGATTATCTATGAGCCTCTGCCCAAACGTTATAAGGAGTTTCTGTCATGGCTTTGTATGGAAAATGCTTTTACCGTCAGCCAGGCAGAATATCTTTGGAGTGGCGGGGACGCGGAAGCAATTCTCACTGATCTTTCATATAAGAACTGGTTTATATTTTTCAGCAGTAATACCGGTGGTTATCAATTTCATAACATTCTGTTCTCCTGTCTGAAAAACCAATATCAAAAGCTGCCGCAGCAGGAACAGAACGAGCGTCTGGACAGAGCGGCCAACTGGTATTTGAAAATAGGAGAAAATTCTCTGGCAAGACGGTTTTTTTATCGTGAAAAAAACTTTGAAGCACTGATAGACGCAGTTGAGAAGCGCCGGTTTTTAAACTCCTATGCGCTTGACGACAAGTTTTTTATGTCCTATTATACCGATTGTCCGCCGGAAATCAGAGCACGCCGACCTAAAGCAATACTTGTCTTTGCCAGGCATCTTTTTGCCTTGAACAACAATGAGCTCGCAGAGAAAGTATGCCGGGAGTTTGAGGAAAGCATGAAGAACAGTGACTTTCTGGAGGAGGAGGAACGCCGCCGGATGATGGGCAGATATAAACTCCTGCTGTGCTACGCACAATATAACGATCTTGAGGCGATGACCGGGTATCTGAAAAAGGCGCAGGAACTTCTTGACGGACATCCCACCTCTATTATATGGCCTGATACGGGGCTTAATGATTCGATATCGGTTTTGCATATGTATCACCGGCGGTCGGGAGAGCTGGAAAAAGAATTGTGCCTGTTTACAGAGTTTAATCCGCTGTATTCGAAACTTACAGGCGGCAGGTCTACCGGCGCAGAGCTTGTCATGCAGGCTGAAGCGTATTATGCTGCGGGAAATCTGGAGGCTGCGGAAATCAATGTTCAAAAGGCATTGTTTGTCCTGCACAGGGACACACAGTGGAACGTTTGGCTGTGTGCAATTTACTTGCAGCTGCATATCGGGCTTATGAAGGGTGACTGGAGCTATGTGCAGTATCTTCTGCAGGAGGTCAGGGAAGCGGTTTCGATCAACAGACAGGACAGATTGGTGCCGGTTGCCGATATATGTATGGCAGCTGTCTACTGCAAGCTGGGTCAGCCCCAAATGATCCAGCCGGGATTTGATAATAAATTGAACGAGAGTTTAGCTGTTTGCGTACGTACGGTTTCCATGATGCATTCGGTTTATGCCGGGCTTCTGCTTGCAAAAAAAGAATATGTCACACTCATAGCCCTTTCGGAGGAGTACCTTAAAGCCGCGCGGGTGCATCCGAATCTGTTGTCGGAGATCGTTCTGCGGATTGAAATTGCGGGTGCATATGAAGCACTCGGACATCGGAAGGAGTCTTGCGGGCATTTGAAAACGGCCCTGGATCTTGCCGTGCCGGATAAGATAATAATGCCTTTCGTAGAATTCGGCAACTATATTTCCGTACCGCTTAACGATATTGCCAAAACCGACTATGCCCTGGAAATCAAAGATATTCTTTCACGCGTCAGGGATTTTCGTGAAAATCTGAAAAAAATTATCAATGAGCATTTTGTTTGTGACGATTATGGATTGACCACGCGGGAGCTTGAGATTGCCAGGCTTGCGGCCAGACGTCTTTCCAACAGGGAAATTGCCGATGAGTTGATGATCGGTGAGCACACGGTCAAGACGCATTTATCCCGTGTATTTTCCAAACTGGATATCAAAAAAAGAAGCGACCTCGAACAGTATTTCTAAAGTATTACCCCAAAAGTAAACCCTTCGGTATGACGACAATATGCCTCTTTCATTTTATACTGCTTACAGAATAACAATTTTGTGTGCTTCAACAAGCGCTGCAGGAAGATGAGAAAGGGGCTATTATTATGGGTTATACCATGGCTGAAAAAATACTGGCCGCGCATTGCGGAAGAGATTACGTAAAGCCGGGGCAATATATCAATGTAGACGTGGACTTCATTGTCGGAAATGAAGCTCCTTCAGTAATGACCATTCGTGAATTTTATAATTTAAAATGCGACCGCGTATTTAACAATGAGAGAATCGCTATTGTTCCTGATCATGTGGCTCCGAATAAAGACGTAGCGGCTGCGGAGATATGTAAAACCGTTCGCGAGTTTGCGTATCGCTACAACATTACCAATTATTTTGAAGTCGGGAGAATGGGGATATCTCATGTCATTGTCCCTGAAAAAGGCCTGGTCGGGGCGGGTGATGTGGTAATTGGCGCCGATTCACACACCTGCACTTATGGCGCACTGGGAGCTTTCGCAACGGGTATGGGCGCCACAGACATGCTTTGCGCAATGGTTTTGGGCGAGATATGGATGAAAGTACCCGAAACAATGAAAATTGTGTATCACGGTAAGCTTCCAAAAGGAATTGTGGGAAAGGATCTAATCCTTTTTACCATCGGAAAAATCGGCATTGAGGGCGCAAGGTACAAAGCGATCGAATTCACGGGTGAAGCCCTGGATGATCTCTCAATGGACAGCCGCTTCACCATGGCAAATATGACGGTTGAGGCAGGAGCGAAATGCGGCATGTTTGTACCTGATGAAAAAACAATTGAATATATGGATGAAAGGTGCGTACGTCCCTATAAGATCTATAAGCCTGACGATGACGCGGTATATGAACAGGTCCTGGAATTTGATGTGAGTAATCTCGAACCGCAGGTTGCCCTTCCGCATTTGCCTGAAAACGTAAAGCCCATCGGAGAAGTGCGAAAAGACAGGATACATCTGGATCAGGTATTTATTGGATCCTGTACAAACGGACGCATGGAGGATCTGCGAATAGCGGCTGATATTTTACGGGGCCGGAGCGTCAGCAGCAGAACGAGACTTATTGTGATCCCGGGAAGTCAGGAGATTTATCTTTCCGCAGTGAAGGAGGGCATCATTACCGCGCTCGTTGAGGCGGGAGCCGCTGTCAGTACGCCGACCTGCGGCGCATGTGTCGGCACGCATATGGGGGTTCTGGCTGAGGGCGAGGTATGCGCTTCCACGACAAACCGAAATTTTGAAGGACGTATGGGGCACAAGGACAGCAGGGTCTATCTGGTCGGACCCGCAGTTGCGGCAGCTTCTGCAATACTCGGATATCTTGCAGCCCCGGAGGAGGTAATATAATGGATGCTAAATTTTGCGGAAGTGCATGGTCTTTTGGAGACAATATCGATACCGATATGATTATTCCCGCGCGTTTTATGTCGATTACAAATTATGAAGAACTCGGAAAACACTGCCTGACGGATACAAGGCCTGAATTTACTGAAAATGCAAAAACAGGTGACATTCTGGTTGCCGGAAAAAATTTCGGATGCGGCAGTTCCCGGGAAAATGCGCCTGTTGCAATAAGAGCGCGCGGCATTTCATGTGTTGTTGCCGAGTCATTCGCCAGAACGTTTTTCCGCAATGCGGTAAACATGTGTTTTTATGTTGTTGAGCTTCCTCGAGCATCGGAACGAATCCGGGAGGGAGATATTATTCAGGTTGACATTAAAGCGGGGAAAGTGGCAAATAAAACCACAAATGAAGAATATGATATTGAGCCGATACCGGAATTTATGCTTAACATGTATGAAATCGGAGGGCTGTCCAAGTATATTCAGAACCGGCTGAAAACAGAAGGATGTCAACGGGAACAGACAAAGTAAATATATAAAAGGAGTGATTCCTGCTTATGAAAACAGTAGCGGCGGTAAAAACCGGCAGTATGCGAGATCCGGACCCGCAGAAACGGGGACGTGTACAGGTCATTGACATGCCTGAACAGAGGCTTGGACCTGAGGATGTCAAAATCAAGGTTGCATATTGTGCGATCTGCGGTTCCGACCCTCATGTAGTCGAAGGAATTTTCGGCTGGAAACCGCCTTTCGGACTGGGGCATGAGGTGTCCGGCGTGGTGGCGGAGCTTGGAGAAAAAGCAACAAAGAAGGGACTCAAGGTTGGTGACAGAATCGCCTGCAACTTCTTGAAATTCTGCGGGACGTGCTATTATTGCCAGAACGGACAGCAGCAATTCTGCGAGCATGCGGATGAATATAACAGGCCTGGAATGGCTGAGTATGTCGTATGGCATGAATCGCAGGTGTACAAGCTGCCGGATCATTTGAGCCTGAAAGCAGGATGCCTGCTGGAGCCTGTATCCATAGCGGTCCGAATGATGGATAAAATCAATTTAAAAGTTGGCCGGAGAGTTTTGATAAATGGCGGCGGGCCGATTGGATTATTGGGATTGCAGATGCTTAAATTGCATGGCGCCACATCAATCACCATGGTGGAACCGGTAGCAGACAGAAGGGAACTGGCGGTAAAATTCGGCGCTGATTTCACTATTGACCCGCTAACACAGAATGTTATTGATGAAGCCATGAAGATTACGGAAAATAGAGGCTTTGATGTAGTCATTGACGCATCGGGCTCGGTAAAAGCGGTTGAGGCATTGCCTGCAATCGTTTCAAAGGGTGGAACGCTTCTTTATGCCGCAATGTATCCAAATGACTATAAAATGCCTCTCAATTTATACCAGTACTGTTATTTTAATGAATTGACAATTTCAGGCTTTTATGTGGCGCCCTATGCCTTTCCAAGGGCGCTTCAACTGCTTCCGCTGCTGAAATTGGATGACTTCACGGGCAAGGTGTTTCCCATAAACGAAGCGGAAGAGGCTTTTGCTGCACATCTTACAGGGAAATATCCCAAGATATTGATTAAGTGCAATGAACTGGATTGAGAACGGTTGACAAGGAGCGTATAAAATGTACAAAAATAATATCGATATCGAATTGGTAAATAAGCTTGAGGAGAAGTGCCTGAATATCAGAAAGGACCTTCTGAATTTCATCTACCGTATCGGTATGGGGCATTTGGGGGGCGAGCTTTCCATTGTTGAGATGGCAGTTGCGTTATATTATGAATATATGAATTATGACCCCAAAAACCCGAAATGGGAAATGCGCGACCGACTGATACTGAGCAAGGGACATTGCGGTGAAACGCTTTACACCATTTACGCCGACCTCGGAATGTATACGAAGGATTATATGGTTCAGCATTTCGAAACGCTGGATACCGCTAAATTCGGAATGCATCCCAATCGCAAATATATTGAGGCGATTGAAGCCTCTACGGGATCACTCGGACATGGACTGCCAATCGCCCTTGGCCTTTCACTCGGAGCCAGATTAAAAAAAGAAAACTGGCGTACGTTTTGCATCATCGGTGACGGTGAAATTCAAGAAGGAACCAACTGGGAGGCTTTCATGGCGGCAGGGCATTACAAGCTGGGGAATCTGGTTGCCATTATAGATAAAAACGGCTTCCAGATGACCGGGTCGACGAAGAATGTCATGAATGTCGATCCGCTTGATAAAAAGCTTCGGTCCTTTGGGTGGAAAGTAATCAGCATTAACGGCAACGATATGTCTGAAGTTTGCAAGGCACTTGAGTCGCTTCCCGAATCAAACAGTCAGGTTTTAAGGCGCCCGGTCTGCATTATCAGCAATACGGTAAAAGGCAAAGGTGTTGACTTTATGGAAAATAATTACAAATGGCATGGAGGCGGTATCGCGAAAGAACAGTTGGAGGATGCGCTATTGTCTGTAGAAAAAAGCGGGAGGATGAAATAAATGGCTGTTTTAACTACTTTTGATTTTGACCAGATGTTGTCCAATGCCCGCGAGGCATATGGCGCCGAGCTTTTGAAAATGGCGGATGAAGGGATCGATTTTGTATTTACATACAGCGATAATGTGGCGCCTTCTTCTTCCGCCGGTAAGCTTATTCAGAAATATCCCGGGCGCTGCATTAATTTCGGCATCGCCGAAGCAAATCAGGTGGGAGCTTCCGCAGGCATTGCCCTGACCGGAAAGACCGTGTTTGCCCAGGTGTTCGGACCGTTTCTGCCATTGCGCGCGGCCGACCAGATCCATACGGATATCGCGTATAACGACGTCTCCGTCAGACTGATCGGAACGCATTCCGGTGTTACCTCGGGAGGAGGCCCGACCCACAATGTAATTGCCGATCTGGCTTTCTACAGAGCCGTTCCGAATCTTACAATCGTTGTGCCGGCGGACGCGGATCAGTGTACCAAGATTGTACGCCGGTCAATGACAACTCCCGGGCCGATGATTATTCGAATTGCACGCGGCGCGGAACCGGATGTGTATAAAGACACAAATTACACGTTGGAAATCGGAAAAGCCATTGTTGCAAAAGAGGGCGGTGACTTAGCCATTATCAGTTCAGGCAGCAGTGTTTACTGGTCGCTGATGGCTGCCCGGATGCTTGAAGCCAAGGGAATAAAAGCGGCGGTTATTGACATGCATACGATCAAGCCTCTGGATACGCAGGCAATTATTGATTGGGGCAAAAAGACCGGCTGTATTGTAACAGTGGAGGAGCACAGCATCAACGGCGGGCTTGGCGGAGCAGTTGCCGAAGTGCTTGCGGAAAATGGATTCTGCGGTAAATTCAAACGCATAGGATTACCGGACGAATTCTCTGTTTTAGGAGATCCATCGGAAGTGTACCGCTATTATAAAATGGATCCGAAGGGGATTTGCGAGACAGTGTTGAAATTGTTAAGCAAATAGGAGGGAAATAATGAAACTGTTTGAACTCAACATTCCGACAAATATTGTCCTATGTTCATAACGTATATCAACAAACAAAGTAAACCGGCCAGGATGCTTTTAACGATAATTATCGGCTTTATTGGCGTGCCGGTCTTTATGGGCATCCATATACCGCTGCCATGGATGCTTGGACCGTTGTCGGCGCTTCTTATAGGCTCAAGGGTGTGTAAGAAGCGTTTATACTGGCCGGCCGGATTGAGAAATCTCGCAATGATCATTATCGGCTATTCCTGCGGATCCTCCATTAATAAGCAAACGGCTTATCAAATTGTACGGCAATTGCCATGGATGCTGATCGCTTCAGTATGTCTCCTTGCTTTTTCCGCTGTGACAGCTTATGGTGTTTCACGATTTACAAAGACTGATTACCCATCCATACTGGCCGGCTGTATTCCGGGCGGCATTACGCAGATGGTGATGCTGGGGGAGGAAATTGAAGGCCTGGATCTGACTATAATCACGTTTTTTCAGGTATTAAGACTGATTCTCGTTGTTTTTTGTGTTCCGCTGTTTATTTGCAGTCCTTTATATTCCAGGGGAAACGCAGCTCATGTGGCTGCTGTGCAGCAAGCTGTTGAAACGCAGCCTGAAGGGTCTGTATTGAAAATTTTTCTGATAGTGGTCATTGCGGTAATTTCCGTTTTTCTTGCAAAAAAGCTTAAATTCCCGACGCCGTATTTTCTTGGCCCGATTCTTGGAATTACAATATGTAATCTTTCGGGGTTTTACAGTCCGGCGCTGTCACCCTGCCTGCTATATGCCGCGCAGTTTTCGATGGGCTGTTATCTTGGACTTTCGCTTAAGCCGGAGAGCCTGCAAAATAAAGTGAAACTTATTTCATTTTCTTTAATAAATGGCTTAATTCTGATTCTTTTTTCTCTGTTTTTAGGATACCTTCTTGGAAATATCCATGGGTTAACATCTGCAACCGGCTTTCTGTGCATGGCTCCCGGAGCGGCGGACCAGATGGGTGTCATCGCCGGCACAATTGCGGCGGATGTGTCATTGGTTACCGGTTATCAGGTATTCCGCATGCTGTTTGTAAATTTTGCCGTACCGCCTTTACTTAGAGTATTTTTCAGGCATTATGCAAAGAAGAAACAAGGGAATCCATTGTGAATTTATAATATCCAATAAAAGCTGTAGTCCATTTAAAGCGGATTACAGCTTTTATTTGTCTCTGGATTATTCTTATCTTTAGGTTTTTTATAATTTCTTATTGCAAAAATGGAGTTTGTATAGTAATATAAATATATTAAATATCAGAACGATGTGCGACAATATAGAACAAAAAAGAGGGCTGAAAAATGATGCTCAACAGTATACGAGATGTAATGAACGCCTTAAACGGAAGTAATCTCAAAACCATGGCGGTTGTCATGGCGGCGGACGATGTGGTTCTGGAGACGGTTAGCATTGCAAGGGAACGTGGGCTGGCTGATGCAATCCTTATTGACAGCAGTGAGAAAATAAGGCGGATTGCAGCCGAACACAACATTAATATTGAAGGCTTCGAGATTATCGATATTGCGGAGCCTGGGCCTGCCGCGGCTCATGCGGTCAGACTCGTTGCGGGCAAAAAGGCCGACATTCTTATGAAAGGCCATATTGAGACGAAGGACTTTATGCATGCAGTGGTTGCAAAAGATTCCGGATTAAAGATTGAAGGACGTATCATCAGTTCCATGCTGGCAGTGGAGCTTAAAAAGCAAAACAAGTTTGTATTTATAACCGATATTGGGTTTGTACCTCTGCCCGATCTGGGCACAAAGAAAAAGATCATAGAAAATGCGGTTGAAACGTTGCATATGCTTGGACATGAAAATCCAAAGGTAGCCGTGATATGTGCTACTGAAACGGTAAACCAAAAAATGCCCGCCACATTGGACGCACAGGCCCTGGAGCAAATGAATAAAACCGGAGAGATAACCGGATGCACCATAGCCGGGCCTATTTCCCTTGATTTGGCGGTTTCTCCTGAAGCGGCGAAACATAAGGATTACAACCACCCTGTGGCAGGGCGTGCCGATCTTCTGGTTATGCCGTCGCTTGAGGTTGGCAATGTAATGAGCAAAACCTTTGATTACTATACTGATAATGCAACGATCGCCATTGTGATGGGTGCCGCCTCTCCGATCGTTTTCACATCAAGAGCAACCAGGCAGGATTTGAAGCTTAACGCGATCGCTTTCGCAGTGCTGCTCTCTCAACGGAATAAGTAATAAATTCACTTTGAAAAATAGCTGAACTATACAGACAGGAGGCCGGGTTTAATATGGAGCCAGTAATATTTTCGGCACCCAGATATGATCTTGCGGGAAAGGTCGCTGTGATAACCGGTTCAACAAGGGGACTGGGTTTGTGTATGGCTGCGCAGATGGCGGCGGCCGGAGCGGATGTCGTGATAACCAATCCCCGGCAGGATGAGTGCGACGAGGTATCGCAAGCGTTCAGGAATCAAGGGTACAAAGCCGTCGGAATTGCGGCCGATGTATGCGAAACAGATCAGATCGGGGCAATGGTACAAAAAACAATTGAAACCTTCGGGAAGATTGATATTTTAGTCAACAACGCGGGGGTCGGCGGCGAAGAAAAACCGATTTTAGACACCACCGGGCAGGATTGGGACTTTATCCAGAACATTGACCTCAAAGGTCTTTACTTCACTTCCAAAATAATCGCACAAACCATGAAAGACAATGGTACGGGAGGAAGAATAATCAACATTTCCTCAGCGGCAGGCATTCTTGCGGCAAAATACACCTCGGTCTATGCCACAGCGAAAGCAGCTGTCATCCATCTGACAAAGGTTATGGCGAACGAGTGGGCAAGATATGGTATAAACGTTAACGCCGTAGCTCCGGGATATATCACGACAAGTATGACCAAAGCTGTCATTGCGGATGAAAAGAACGCTTCAGCCGTACTCAAAAAGATATCCATGCGCCGTTTCGGTGAGCCGGACGATGTGGCGGGAGTTGTTCTGTTTTTGGCAACCGAAGCTTCAAAATACATAACCGGCGCGCTGATTCCGGTAGACGGCGGTATGACCATCAATTAGCGGTGAGGTTTGACTGATGGGAAGATAGATTGGAGTGTACTATGCTATCAGATTTGAAAATGCCTGATTTTAAACTGAAAGATAAGACGGCTATTGTTACCGGGGCAACCAAAGGCCTAGGGTATGCAACCGCGGTAACGCTGGCAAAATCCGGAGCTAATGTGGTAATCACCAGTCGTACGCAAGCCGATTGTGAAAGATGTTCAGACGAATTCACGGCTTTTGGTTTGACTTGTATCGGGATACCGGCAGATTCTTCAAAAAAGGAGGATATCGACAGGGTCGTAAACCAAACTGTCCAAAAATTCGGCGCGATAGATATCCTGATCAATAACGCCGGTATCAGCGGAAAAACCGCCGCATTGCTTGAACAGACAGAGGAAAATTTCAGCAGCGTAATTGATGTAAACCTCAAGGGAGTATTTCTGTTTGCACAGGCAGTGGCTGCGCAGATGGTAAAGCAGGGATGCGGAGGCAAAATCATAAATGTGGCTTCAGTGGGAGGTCTGATCGGCGGTAAGGGCCTGGCGCCCTATGGGGCATCTAAAGCAGGTGTTATCAGCCTTACCAGAACCATGGCGAACGAATGGGCGCGCTATGGCATAAATGTAAATGCAATTTGCCCCGGCTATGTGGTAACCGAGCTTAACCGGGAGTTTTTCAACGATCCGGTGTTTAAAGAAAAAATGGCAGGTAAAATCCCGTTAAGAAGGGTGGGATCGGTGGAAGAGATCGCAGGACCTATTCTGGCAATGGCCTCAGGCTGTTTTGACTATATGACGGGAGCGACGCTCGTCATAGATGGCGGTCAAACGATAGGCGGCTAATAATTTTTTAAGAGAGGGGTTTCAACAGATGGATGTAAAAAGAATCTCAGTGATTGGCGCCGGGCAAATGGGAAGCGCCATTGCACAGCACGCGGCGATAAACGGTTTTGAAGTATGCCTTTGGGGCATAAGCCAGGAGGAATCGCAAAATTCCATTAAACGTATAGCAGCCATGCTTGAAAAAAGCGTGAGCAAAGGAAAGATAAAAGAGGAAGAAAAGAACTCGGCACTTGAAAGATTAATCCCAATTTACAAGTTGGCTGACTGCGCTAGCAGCGACCTTGTAATAGAGGCTGTTATTGAGGATATGCAGACCAAGCAGTCGATATTCAAGGAGCTTGACGCGGTCTGCAAACCGGAAACAATTTTTGCAACGAATACCTCGTCGCTTTCCGTCACCTCGATCGCATCGGCCACGTCCCGCCCTGACAAGGTGATCGGAATGCACTTTTTTAACCCGGTGCATGCCATGAAGCTTATAGAAATCATAAATGGCTACTATACTTCCGAGGAGACCTGTAAAACTGTAAATGAGGTTACGAAAGCGCTTGGGAAAATCCCTGTCTTACTTAAAAAGGATACTCCGGGCTTTATTGTAAACCGCATTCTTTTCGCGATGTTTCTGGAAGCCATTTCGGTTTATGAGGAGGGGATAGCATCCAAGGAAGACATAGATCTCGCTCTCAAATACGGCCTTAATCATCCGATGGGACCCTTTGAGCTGATGGATATAGGCGGACTGGATACCTTTCCGCATGTATGCGATTATTTATTTGAAGAAAGTAAAAACCCCAAGTGGGCGACCCCACAATCCATTAAGGCAAATTACCGTGCCGGAAGGTATGGCGTAAAAAACGGCCACGGCTGGTATGACTATAACCAAAATTAGAGGAGGATAAATGTATGCCGGTAGGAACCTATGAGCAATATTATGAAAGACTTTTAAAAATGAAACCCAATATCTATCTTGGCGACGAGGTAATAGACCGTTCGGATCCCAGGCTTGCAGGGGGCATTTACGTAATGAGGCAGACCTTTGACTGTGCGCACGACGAGAGATACAAGGATGTCTGCACCGCCACCTCACACTTGAACGGCGAGACCATCAACCGTTTTACACATATACACCAAACGGTTGACGATCTTCTGAAAAAACAGGAAATGACCAGACTGCTCTCCCACCGTGTGGGAGGCTGTATTCAGCGTTGCATGGGTATTGATGCATTGAATGCGCTTTCGGTTGTTACGTATGAAATGGATCTGGACCTCGGAACCGAATATAACAAAAGGTTTATGAAGTATCTCGCGTGGGTGCAGGAAAACGATATCGTTGCAAACTGCGCTCAGACCGACGTAAAGGGCGACAGGCTCAAACGTCCCTACGAGCAGGCCGATCCGGACATGTACATGAGGGTAGTTGAAACCCGCCCTGACGGAATCGTAGTGCGTGGCGCGAAGTCCTGCAATTCGGCAGCCCCCTATGTGGATGAAATCATTGTTACGCCCACTCGATTTATGGGCAAAAACGATTTTGCCTACGCAGTATCGTTTGCGATACCGGCTGACTGGCCGGGGGTAAAGCTTGCCTGTGTGCCCGGACTGCGCCACAAGAGAAGCCATATTGACGCGCCCATTGCTCATGTGGGCGATATGGAATCACTTACAATTTTTGATGATGTTTTTATACCGAATGACAGAGTTTTCATGAACGGCTTGGGAAATCCCGAATGTACGCCATATGCGGGATTTTTGGCGCTCATGTTCGCTCATTTTCACAGACATTCCTATACAGGCTGCAAGCCGGCGACCTCTGAGGTGCTCGCAAGCCAGGCAGCACTCGTCGCGGAATACAACGGAATTGAAAAAGAAGGGCATGTGAAGGAAAAGCTTTGCCATATAATCGGTATCGCGGAGCTTGTTTACGCGGCAGGCGTCGCAAGTGCATACCGTGCGGAGAAGTCGCCTTCCGGTACGATGATTCCCGATGAGATACTGACAAATGCGGGACGCAAGCTGGCAGGCGAGGAGATCTACAACGAAGCGAAGATCGTATCCGATCTTGCAGGTGGGCTTATCGCCACATTACCGCTTGAGAACACGTTTTACGCCGAAGACAATGTGGGAGAGCTTCTGAATAAATATATCATGAGAAATCCCGCTATCCCGGCTGAGGATGTGCATCGCTGCTTCAGAATGATACAGGATCAGATTGTAAACGAGTTTGGCGGCAGTATGATCGTCGCCGGGCTGCATGGCGGAGGATCCCCTCAAATGGAAGTTATTGCCATGATGTCCCGCTATGATATCAATGAACTGAAAGGTATTGCGAAGTATCTTGCCGGTATTCAGGCGGATATCCCGATTTACCGCAGAGAATCTGTCACACCCCGCAAAGTGCTTGAGAAATACCGCCAGATGCATGACAAACGCTGATATTACTCAATAATTGAATAGAAAGGTACAAGAGCACATGGAATATCAGAATATTATCTTCAGTGTGGAAAATGGAATAGCCATAATAACGCTGAATCGTCCCAAAGCATACAACGCCCTGTGCAGAAGCATGAATCTTGAACTGGAAGACGCGATTACCCGGCTTGAAGATAATTTAAGCGTTCGTGTGCTGATCATTACCGGCGGCAGTAAAGCGTTCGCCGCGGGTGCCGATATTACCGAGATTATGGACGCGACTCCCGCTGAGGCGGAGCGGATAGCCCTATTGGCACAAAGCATCAACAATCGTCTTGAAGGCCTGCGCATACCGGTTATAGCAGCTATTTGCGGCTTTGCGCTGGGCGGCGGTCTGGAGCTTGCGCTTGCCTGCGATTTCAGGGTCGCCGGCGAAAATAGTATTTTCGGCCTTCCGGAGGTAAGCCTCGGCATCCTTCCCGGAGCCGGCGGAACCCAGCGGCTGACCAATCTGCTCGGCGCTGCCAAAGCGAAGGAAATGATATTGCTGGGAAAACGGCTGAGGGGCTTCGAGGCTTTGGAAGTCGGACTTATTAATGATTTGGCTGCCAATGAAGAGGTGATGGCCTGCGCGCTTAAAATGGCCGAAAAAATCATTGCCATGCCGGGCATGGCTGTAGGCGCCGGCAAACAGGTCATTAATTTCTGCGTAAATTATGGCAGCGGTGTCGGAAGAGATTATGAAAAACAGCATTTTACTCTTTTGTTCTCAACAGAAGACCGTGTTGAAGGCTTGCACGCAGTTATCGAAAAAAGGCAACCGGTTTACAAAAACAGGTAATTGTTTTATGCAGCTACAAATATAGGTACAGTTATAAATATAAGAAAAGGAGTCCGATCATGGGGGATTACAGAATATTTGCGATAAATCCTGGCTCCACTACCACGAAGATTGGTCTGTTTGAAGGCGAAGTCCCTTTGTTTATGGAAAAGGCAGATCATTCGGCATCTGAGCTTGCCGGTTTTAAGAACCTGGACGATCAACTTGAATATCGCAAGGATGCGATTGTGAGAATTGTACGTGAAAAGGGGTATGATCTTAACAGGGTGGACGCCTTTTCCGGCAGGGGCGGCGGCTTGAAATCAATGGAAGGCGGGGTTTACAGCGTTAACGATGTCATGCTTGAAGATGGACGCACCACGAAGTTTAAACATCCGGCTGTACTCGGTCCCAGGCTTGCACACCTTTTTGCGCGCGAATATGGCGGAAAGGCTTTCATTGTAAATCCCCCGGATGTGGATGAAATGGAAGATGTTGCCCGTATAACCGGTCTTAAAGGCATTTACCGCGGCAGCCAGTTCCATGCCCTGAATCAAAAGGAAATTGCGATACGTGCGGCGGCAGACATGGGTAAAAGGTATGAGCAGATGAATTTTATCGTTGCCCATATCGGCGGAGGGGTCTCAATAACTGCGCATAAAAAAGGTCGCGCCGTTGATACCACCAGCAATATTATCGGAAATGGTCCCATGATGCCCACCAGAGCAGGGGAACTTCCCACTCTGCCGTTTCTTGATCTGTGTTTTTCAGGCGGGAATACCCGTGACGAGTTGTATTCCCGGATCGTAAAAACCGGAGGTCTTATTGATCACCTGGGCAGCAGCGATATGCTTGAGATACACAAAAGAATAAAGGACGGCGATACTTATGCGGAGCTGGTGTTTAGCGCCTTTGTTTACCAGCTTGCAAAAAACATAAGCTCCATGGCCGCTGTGTTTTGTGGGGAGGTCGACGCAATCATCCTTACCGGAGGTATCGCACGTGATGCCGAGGTTGTGGAAACACTAAAGAAGATGGTTGGATTTATCGCGCCGGTAAAGATTTACCCCGGAGAATTGGAACTTGAGGCGCTTGCCTGCGGCGTCCTGCGTATCCTGCGAGGGCAGGAGGCTGCCAGAGACTACACCGGAGTGCCGGTCTTTAAGGGTTTCCAATAATCTATACGCACAAGTTTGGATAGAAAGGATATTGGCTTATGAAATTAAAGACTTTGGGAACCAGTGATTTGAAAGCATCCGTAATTGGAATCGGTACCTGGGCGATAGCAGGTGATTACTGGGGCGAATCTGATGATGCGGAGTCCGTAAAGGCTATACAGGCAGGAATTGATTTTGGTATAAATCTTATAGATACTGCGCCCGCATATGGCGACGGATATTCTGAGGAATTAGTCGGAAAAGCTATAAAAGGCAGGCGCGATGGATTAATAATCGCCACAAAAGTCGGAATATTGAGAGACGGTCAGGAATTTATCAATTGTCTTAAGCCGGAATCAATTTATAAAGAAATCGATAACAGCCTTAGAAGATTGGGTGTGGATTGCATAGACCTGTATCAGATTCATTGGCCTGACCCGGCCACACCTTTTGAAGATACCATGCCGGCTTTGATTAAACTATATGAACAAGGGAAATTCAGGTGCCTGGGGGTTTCAAATTTTTCTGAAGAACAAATTGAACAAGTATCAAAATATTTGAAAATAGTCAGTCAGCAGCTTAGTTATTCCATCCTGGAGCGTGAAACCGAAAAAAGCATGTTGCCATATTGCATAAAGAAGGGTATGGGAATAATAACATATGGATCGCTTGGCGCCGGTGTTTTAAGCGGAAAATACAAAAAAGACCATCAATTCAAAGCAGGGGACAGAAGAAAGGAATTTTATCCGTATTTTGAAAATGACAGGTTTGATTGTATACAAGAGCTTTTAAAAACACTCAGGATGATAGCGGAGAAGTATGGTAAACCGGTGTCTCATGTTGCGATAAACTGGGTATGGAAGCATGAAGGGGTAACATCCGCATTGGTAGGTGTCAGAAACAGACAGCAGGCAGAAGAAAATGCAAAAGCCGGGTATTGGGAATTAAGCATGGAGGAAATGGATTTAATTGATAACGCATACCAAAAGTACATTTTAAAAGGAGAGTAAGCCATGAAGAATGAAGCATATATTATCGCGTATGGACGATCCGCCGTCTGCCGTGCGCGCAAAGGTTCCTTCGCAAATACCCACCCTGTTGAATATGCTGCGCAAACCCTCATGGGGGTGCTTGCAAAATGTCCGGGAATAAATCCCGCCGATATCGAAGATGTCATTATGGGCTGCGCCTTCCCCATTAACGAAGCGTCAATGAACATAGCAAGGCTCGTTGTAAACCGCGCCGGCCTGCCGGAGTGCGTCAGCGGTCAGACCATCAACCGCTTCTGCTCTTCCGGGCTGCAGGCTATAGCCACTGCCGCAAACGCAATTGAAGCAGGTCAGGGCAGTATAATCATTGCGGGCGGCGTGGAGGATATGACGCACACATTTATACCGTCTCCTCCCGAATACCATGACGCCTGGCTGGAGGAGAACTATCCCGGTGCATACATGTCGATGGGCATTACTGCGGAAAATGTGGCGGAGAAATACGGCATTACACGCGAAGATATGGAAAAGTTCGCCGTCTCATCACACGCAAAAGCAGCTGCCGCACGAAGAAACGGAAAATTTTCCTCCATTGTGCCGGTCAACGTGAAAGGACCGAACGGAGAAAGCATTCTGGTTGAAAAAGATGAGGGTATCAGAGAAGGAACGAGTATGGAAAGTCTTGCCGGGTTAGCGCCCTGTTTCAAGCCGGACGGAATCATAACCGCCGCTCTTGCATCCCAAACTTCGGATGCCGCCGCTTTTGTAGTCCTCGCAACCGCGGAGAAGGCGAAGGAGATGGGAATAAAGCCGATTGCCAGGCTTGCAGGCTATGCTACTGAAGGCTGTGACGCAACGCTTATGGGACTTGGACCTATATACTCGGTACCAAAGGCTCTTAAACGGGCAGAACTGAAAATGGAAGACATCGATGTGGTGGAGATCAATGAAGCTTTCGCATCGCAGGCGATTGCCTGTGTTAAGGAACTGGGACTTGATCCTGAAAAGGTGAATCCCTATGGCGGCGCGCTGGCCCTTGGTCATCCGATGGGCGCGACCGGCGCATTTCTGACCTGTAAAGCGCTTGATTATCTGAAAGATAACAAAAAGCGCTATGCAATTGTAACCATGTGTGTCGGCGGTGGAATGGGCGCCACGGGCATCCTGGAACTGCTATGATTCATAAGGAGGCCCTATAGCCAAGATCACGTGAAATAGCCATTGCTGTCGATACGACGGCCTGAATGGTATTTGGATCCTCATGGAGAGCGTGTTTTGCGGGGTATGTAACGCTAATGGCCGCAACTGAATGGCCGTCACTGTTCAGGAGAGGAGCGGAAATGCAGCAGCGGTCAAGCGCACCCTCTTCAAGATCCAAAGCGTACATATGGTCTCTTGCTTTACGCATTTCCTCTTCAAAAATTTTGCGATTTACGATTGTGTTTGTGGTATTACAGGTGAAAGTGCAGTTATCGAGAATCATGGAAGATACTTCTTCGGGTAAAAACGCCAACAGTACTTTTCCTGAGGCGGAACAATGCACAGGGTAACGCTCGCCTATTTTTGTGGCGATCTGGAAGGTTTGGGAACTCTCAAACTTTTCAACCAGAATCACTTCATTAAGAGACAGAAGCGCAAGCTGGACAGTTTCATTATGTGTCTCCAAAAAGCGTTCGATGTGAGGTTTTGCAATGGGTGTGACTTCCATATTCGACCGGACTGACATTCCGTATTCGATGAACTTGGTTCCAAGCCTGTAGCGTTCATTTTCATCGTTTTGAGTCAGCAACCCAAGAGATTCGAGTGTCGAAATAATACCAAAGGCGGTGCTTTTGTTTAGATTCAGAGCCTTGCTGATAACCGTCAGACGTTCTCCGCCCCGCTTTGCGGAAAGATAGTCGAGAATCATGACCGCGCGCTCAATAGATTGTATTTTATTTGTATTCTGTTTTGGCATTGTAAACCCCCATTCGAGATTATTGAAATATTGTGCGATATTATCACACAAACGGTATTATAAATCAAACGGTAGAAATTAGCAATACTTTTTTAGACCATTGCCGCAGTCTAATGAATTCATTATAATTTTAAAAAAAACCTGGATTCATCAAAAATATATATCTATCCACTTGACATAAAACATAGATGATGATACGCTGGAATTGATGAAAAATGAAAACTGCGTGCGACAATGTAGAACAAAATATAACATACAAATAATAGCTTAAAAAGTAAGTCGCAAAATAAGCCATAAAATAGGACGTAAAATAAGCCATAAAATAAACAGCAAAGTTAGCTGTAAAAAATAAGCAGCAGAATAATGTATTATCAAATATCTGATATTTCTATATTACATTAAAGTTTTTACAGGAGGAAATCAAGTGGTAAATATTGTAATTCACCAGGAAAAGTGCAAAGGCTGTCTTTTTTGTGTGTCAGCCTGTAAAAAAGGAGTATTAATACCTGGAACTTCACCTAATAAAAAGGGGTACCATTACATAAAAGCAGAAAAGCCGGAAAATTGCATAGGTTGCAAAATGTGTTCGATTATTTGCCCTGACGCGGCCATTGAGCTTTTCAAGGAGGATGACTGAGATATGGATAGAGCATTGATGAAAGGCTGCGAGGCAATCGCAGAATCAGCGGTACGCGCCGGATGCAGGTTTTATTCCGGATATCCCATCACACCTCAAAATGAAATACCTGAGTATTTTGCACGCCGTATGCCTCAGGTGGGAGGCATATTTATACAGGGCGAGAGCGAAATCGCCAGTGCGAACATGGTGATTGGAGCAGGTATGGCAGGTGCGCGTGCGATGACATCGTCCTCCGGCCCCGGGATAAGTCTGAAGTCCGAGGCGCTTTCCAGCATGGCTGCCGTGGGAGTGCCTGCGGTTATATGCAACGCGATGCGCGGAGGCCCCGGCACCGGTTCAATAACTCATGCGCAGTCCGATTATTTACAGGCGACAAAAGCTTCGGGGCACGGCGGATTCCAGATGATCGTGCTGGCACCGTCGACGGTTCAGGAGGCTGCGGATCTTACGTACATGGCTTTTGATCTTGCGGACAGGGACAGAAACCCTGTGCTTCTTTTAATAGACGGATTAATTGCTGCCGTTACAGAACCGGTTAATCTGCCTGATTTCAGAGAAGTTGATATAAATGCCAAGGAATGGGCGGTCAGAGGGCGCGGCAACGGGCCGAGGAAGCTTTGTTCCCATGGCGATCCAAGTGAAGCTGCCATTGAAAGACAAAACCTGAGGATGGCGGCAATGATAGATACCTGGCAAAAGGATATTATGGTGGAAAAGTACCTTGTTGAGGATGCCGAAACTATAATTGCGGCGTATGGCACAAGTGCACGCATCTGTCATGGAGTAGTCGATGAACTTAGGGCACGGGGCCAGAAAATTGGCATGATCCGACCTATCACAGTAAATCCGTTCCCATACGAGGCATTCGAAAGCCTCAATCATGATTTGGTCCGGCATATCCTTGTTGTTGAGATGACTGTGCCTGCGCAGATGGTATATGATGTAAAATTAGGCGTCTGCGGCAGAATACCGATCAGCACCTATGGCAGATCCGGCGGCATGTTGGTCAAGCACCAGGAAATCATAGAAAAAGTTGAACAGCTGAACAGGGAGGTGGCAGAATGAAAACGTTATATGAACACCCGAAGTCGCTGTTCACACAGGCGAACAGATTTTGTCCGGGATGCAGTCATGCGACAGTTACAAAGCTCATTGGCGAGGTGATCGACGAGCTTGGTATTGAATCAAAAATTATAAATGTACTTGCCATAGGCTGTGCGGGGCTTCACGGGGAATGTTTGAATGTTGATGTGTTCCCTGCATTGCACGGACGTGCCCCGGCAGCCGCAACAGGCATTAAGCGTGTGCGTCCGGACAGCATTGTTTACGCATATCAGGGGGATGGTGATCTTGCGTCCATCGGACTCTGTGAAACGATTCATACTGCAAATCGCGGTGAGCGCTTCACTACAATATTTATAAACAATGCGATATATGGCATGACAGGCGGACAGATGGCTCCGACTACTTTAATCGGACAGAAAAGTACGACAAGCCCCAATGGGCGTGACGCCGAAACGGCGGGCTCACCGTTAAAGATGTGCGAGCTGATTAGTCAACTCGATGCTCCCCAGTATGTTGCAAGGTTCGCAGTAAACAATGTGCCAAATATCTTAAAAACAAAGGCGGGAATCAAAAAGGCCTTTGAAATTCAGATGTACAATAACGGGTATGCTTTTGTGGAGATCCTCTCGGCCTGTCCGACAGGTCTGGGAATGTCGCCTTCCGCAGCGATCAATTTTGTCGAGCAGAAAATGATGCCGGTGTATCCGCTTGGCGTATTTAAAGAACCAAAGGGGGATGAAAAATGAACAGGAGCATTATTATTTCCGGCTTTGGAGGACAAGGCGTAATGCTGTTAGGAAATCTTATAGGTAAAACTGCCTTTGAACTCGGCAAGAGTGTGACAATCCTTCCGGCTTATGGCAATGAGCAGAGAGGCGGAACCGCAAACTGTACCGTGGTTTTTGCCGACGACTATGTGGCTTCTCCTGTTGCGGAAAACCCGGACATCCTTTGCGCCTTGAATCAGCCGTCTGTCGACCGTTTTATGTCTTCTATCAAACCCGGTGGGTTGATGATTATCAATTCCTCTATGGCAACGCCCTGTGAAACGAGAGACGACATCAGGATACTGTCGATTGAAGCGGATAAGCTTGCCACTGATCTGGGGTCAAGCAAGGTTGCAAATATTATTATCGCAGGCGCTTTTATCGGATATACCGGCACGCTTTCTCTTGAGATCCTTGAGAGAACGCTTCTGGAAAAATCGGCCTCAAAGCCGCAATATATCGAACTGAACAAAAAGGCGTTGCAGATGGGATATGAGATCGGCTGCAATCACTTTAAACAGGAAAATTAAAAATTAAAAGTTAAAAGTTAAAAGGAGATATTGCCTTGAGTAGCCTTGAGATTTTTATCGATAAAAAATCCATACAGTCGCAAGAGGGCAAAAGCGTGCTTAACGCAGCGCTGGAAGCCGGAATATATGTTCCGCATCTTTGCTCTCACCCAGATCTGACGCCACAGGGGGGCTGTAAGCTCTGTGTCGTTGAGATTGAGGGAGAAGACGGGCCGGTTACGGCGTGCACCACAATCGTACGGGAAGGCATGCGCATAAAGACGGATTCGGCCCAACTTTTAAGTCTGCGCCGCGCTTCAATTGAGTTTATGCTTGCCGGACATCCACACGATTGTACAAGCTGCCGCAGTTATCTGAACTGCGAACTTCAGGCCTTGATGCAATATCTTTCGGTTGCGCATTCCCGTATGAGGGAAATCCATAAAACCACAACACGTCTCAATACAAACAATCCGCTGATCAGCCGGGATATGGAACGCTGTATACAATGCGGGCGCTGTGTACGCGCCTGTCATGAACTTCGCGGCGTCGGCATAATTGATTATCGCAAGAAAAATGATGAGACATATATCGGGACACAGGGAGACATTTCTCTGGCTCAGGCCGACTGCCGCTTTTGCAGCGCCTGTGTGGAAGTCTGTCCCACCGGTGCGCTGCGGGACGAGGAGGGGGTCTTCCGCGAGGATATTCCGCTTAAGGAGGCACTGATTCCATGTTCGGCGCAATGCCCGGCACACGTTGATATTCCTGCATACCTGCGGTTTATCAGGCAGGGGAAATATTCCGAGGCAGTTTCGGTTATTCGTGAAAAAGTGCCGTTTGCGCTAACGCTGGGATATATCTGCAGCCGTTTCTGTGAAAAAGGGTGTAAACGTACCAAATTGAATGATGCGGTATCGATATGCGAACTGAAGCGCTTTGCTGTGGAACATGATATGAAGGAACTATGGCGCCGGAATTCATTTCAAAAACCTCAAACGGGGAAAAAACTGGCCATTATCGGATCCGGCCCCGCAGGTCTTACTGCCGCTTATTACCTGGCGAAATGCGGACATGAAGTCACTGTGTTTGAACGGATGCCCGTAGCCGGAGGAATACCCGCTACGGCTATACCATCCTATAGACTTCCGAAAGATATTCTTAAAAAGGAAATTGAGATTATACAACAGGCGGGCGTCACCATAAAGACAGGAATTGATGTTTCCTCGGTCTTCGAATTAAAAGAACAGGGATACGATGCCATTCTGGTGGCTGTCGGGGCCGCAGCCGGTGGGAAACTTTCTTTACCGGGCTCGGACCTTACGGGGAACCTTTCTGCGTTAGCCTTTTTACAGATGGTCGGCCTGAACCGGGAAATTCCGCAGGTTGCTGCCGGAAAAAAGGTAGTAGTGCTGGGCGGAGGCAGTGTTGCGTTTGACGCCGCGCGTGTAGCAAGGCGCTTTGGAGCCAGTGTGAGTGTCGTTTGCCTTGAAAAACGGGATGGAATACCGGCAGACCATGAGGAACTGGAACAGGCGCTTGAAGAGAACATCCATATTTTAGCAGGAAAATCCAGCCTTGCAATTGAAGGAAATGAAGGGCGGGTAACCGGAATCAGAATTATTGACGTATCGTCATTCCGCTTTATTGAAGGCTGTCTTGAGGTTAAAATAATCGAGGGCACAGAGCAGTTGATCGAATGCGACACCATCATATTTGCCACAGGACAAAGGCCGGATATTTCGGTGGGATTCGGATTGGAACTCAACCGCTTCGGTTACCCGGTCTGTGATAGAAAAACGTTTAGTACCCCGGTAGACAGGATATATCTTGCGGGGGATATCGTGACTGGAACAAAATCCGTGATTGACGCGATCAACGGCGGTCGTAAAGCGGCGCAGGAAATTGACAGGTACCTCGGAGGCGACGGTGATATTAATGAAACTCTGGTGGAAAGGCTTCCGGCAGAAACTGATATAGGCAGACAAGTGGGCTTTGCTCATATAAAAAGACAAAATCCCGGCTTGCTGCCCGGCGATGAGCGCACATGTACTTTTGGCTGCGTTGACGGCGGGCTGTCGGCAGAGCAGGCTGATATAGAAGCGAACAGATGCCTGCAGTGTGATTTGAGAACACAGATAACAAAAAATAGAATGTGGAATTCATACACGTCCAGGTGAGAGGAGCGGGTACGGCTATGATTAAAATTTGTGACAGGGATGAAAGTGGGCTGCCTCGCTTTGAAGCGGAGGATGGTATGCTTCAAAGCCTTTGTCCGGTAGATGCGGCTTTACAGATTGCCGCTGCCGCACGCTCGCAATCCTGTGGCCGTGGGACGATGTGCAGAGATGGGATAAACCAGCTCTATCATATTATTTCCGACATTATAGCAGGAAAAGGCAAGGCGGAGGATCCAGAGCTTCTCAGAGAAATATGTGGTATTATAGCAGTTGCGGCTGATTGCAGGCTTGCCGAACAGACGGCGCTCAGAATAAAATTATTGCTTGAAACGTATGCCGAGGAATGGAATGCGCACATCATACGCCGAAAGTGTACTGCGCTTGTATGCAGGGAATTTTATACGCTGCACATTCTCCCCGGGAAATGCTCCGGCTGCCGCGAGTGTCTGGATGTCTGCCCGGAAAACTGCATAGCCGGCGGTGAGGGATTGATTCATGTAATAGACAACGATCGCTGCACACGCTGCGGTCTCTGTATAAAAGCCTGTAAAGCAGACGCCGTGGTAAAGGCGGGAGGAATAAAGCCAAAATGCCCGCTGCAGCCGGTGAAGGCAGGATCTTTTGAATCGGAAGCGGGGTTAAGAAGAAGGCGTCGTGAGCGGGGGGAATCGAATCAGGAGTGACGGCAGCCTGGTGGTGAATCTTCAAAATTTTTTCACGGAATATGGAAGTTGTTTTGTTGGGAGGGGCTGAAAATTCAGATGGATAAATTTCGTGTACTTTCAATTGATACGGAGCCGCTTTATACCAAAGCAGGGGTTTTCGAAAATGAAAATGAGATTATAAGGGTTGCGGTATCGCATGCTCCGGAGAAGCTGAAGGAGGCGGGCAATTATATTGCGCAGGCTGATTTTCGGGCAATGGAGCTTAAAATGTGTTTGGCGGACCATAACGTTTCCATGGAAGGATTATCGGCCATTGTCTGCCGCGGAGGTCCGTTTCCTCCCATACCGGGCGGCGCCCATCGTATAAACAACGCTCTGCTGAAGCTTCTAAGCACGGGAAGTATCCCGGATCATCCGACGAATGCCGCAGCGCCTGTAGGACATATCCTTGCAGAAAATACAAATATTCCGGTTATGATCTACGATGGCATATCTACAAATGAGCTTGGACCATTGGCAAAGATTACCGGAATACCTCAGATAGAACGGGAAAGCATGGGTCATACGCTGAATATGAAAGCAGCGGCGCGAAAAGCTGCTGCGATGAATCAGATTGATTATCAGAAGGCAAATATTATTGTTGCCTATCTTCGTTCCGGTAATGTTGTGAGCCTGCATAGCCATGGAAAAATGACAGATCTTGTACCTGATGACGAAGGGGCTTTTTCGACGGAGCGTGCGGGTAGAATACCGACACACGCGCTGATAGGGCTTTGCTTTAATGGACAGCTTGACCGCAAAACCATAAATGACATGTTTAAGGGGAATGGCGGGGTGGCAGCGCATTTAGGTACAAAAGATGTGGAAGAGGTAGAAAAACGCAGGGCACAGGGATGTGAAAAAGCAGCCCTGATATGCGCGGCAATGGCATATCAGACAGCCAAGGCCATCGGCGAGCTTGCTACCGTGGTCTGCGGTAACGTTGACCGTATTGTCCTTATCGGACCGATGGCAAGGTGGGATTATATCACAGATGAAATTATTCGCAGGGTATCTTTTATTGCGCCGGTCGATATTCTGCCGGAAGAAGACATCCTGCTTTCATTGGCTTCAGGCGGACAAAGAGTTCTAGCGGGGAAAGAACCGCTGAAAGAGTTCCCGCTGTAGTGTGAAAATGCAGACAGTAGATCAGTGATAGATAAAATACAAGGGCAGTAGATCAGTGATAGATAAAATATAAGGGCAGTAGATCAGTGATAGATAAAATATAAGGGCAGTAGATCAGGGATGGATAAATACAAGGACAATATTTTAGGACGGAGGAGAGCGTATGAGTTCTACAGGCTATAAAAGGCTAAGTGAACAAACTTATATCGGATCCTGCAAGCTCAGAAACCGTATTGTTAAAACAGGGGCATCCATGTGGTATTGGGACGAAAATGAAACACACATGAACTCCAGAACGCTGGCATTCTATGAGGCAATTGCCAAAGGCGGGGTCGGGATGTTAATTGTTGAAGCGCCGACAGTCGACTATCCGCAAGGCGCCCGCTGGCATTGCCGGTATCGTATCGACGACGATAAGTATTTACCCGGAATGAAGGAATTGGCTGATGCGATTCATAAGTATAGCTGCCCTGCGTTTATGCAAATGATACATGAGGGACCGTGGATGAATCCGCTTTTTCCAACGCAGGAGCCGGTTTATGTAGGACCACCGATCGGCGCGTCGGATACAAAACTCGACCTGGCAACGGATATGCACCGCGATGCTCCGCATCCACTGACAGTTGAGGAGATACACGCTTTGGTGGAAAAATTCGCATCTGCGGCGGTACGCATCAAGAAGGCAGGGTTTGATGGTATCGATATCAATGCGGCCAGCAGCCATCTGTTCCATAACTTCCTCTCACCGTTCTGGAACAAGAGAACCGATGAATACGGCGGAAGTGTGGAAAACCGCTCACGCTTTCTGACAGAAGTTGTAAAGGAGATCAAATACCGTAATGGGGCGGAGTTCCCGGTTATGGTGTGTATGAACGGCATTGAGATGGGACAGGCTATCGGTATTGAAAACAGCACCTGTCTGACGTTTGACGATGCCAAACGGATTGCGGTATTACTGGAAGAAGCCGGTGTCGATGCAATTCATGTAAGAAGCCACTGGCTGGGTTATCATCAGGGTGGATATCTTCCGGATAAATTCTTTTATCCCGAACCGCCGGTTCCGGTCAGCCAGTTTCCTGAAGAATACTATACTGCGGGAAAAGGCGTGGGAGCCAACCGTATTCTGAGCGGGGAATTAAAAAAGATTCTAAAGATACCGGTGCTCGTGGTCGGAAGGCTGGATGCAAAGCTGGGCGAACAGCTGGTGAGCGAGGGAAAGGCCGATTTGATCGGTATGACACGGCGTCTGTTTGCGGATCCGGAATATCCGGATAAAGTGTTAAATGGCAGAGAATCAGAGGTGGCGCCTTGCTCGTCGTGTCTTACCTGCCTTGATCCGCAGCGTGTTAACCGCCGGTGCAGAATTAATGCTTTTATGGGAACAGATCAGCCGTATCAAATCACACCCGCGCATAAGAAAAAGAAGGTTCTGGTAGTTGGCGGCGGCCCCGGCGGCATGGCGGCGGCGCGGACGGCGGCAATACGAGGCCACGAAGTTGTTCTGTTCGAGAAGGCAGGCAATCTTGGAGGGCTTTTACCCTTGGCTTCACTGGTAAAGGGCCTGGAATTTGAAGATATACCTGCCGTCATTAAGTATTATGTCAATCAATTGGAAATGCATCATGTCAAAGTAAGGCTTTATACAAAGGCGACTGTAGAGAATGTACTCGCAGAAAAACCGGACGCGGTTATTATTGCGACCGGGGGTATCCTGGGGAGCGCTGACGTAAAAGGTATAAAAAACCGCGTTGTAGTTGATAACGTAAAGCTCCATGCAATGTTAAAGCTCGCGTTGAAGATTTTCCCCATAAAAATACTCGGCATGCTTACCAACATATGGATGCCCCTGGGGAAAAATGTTGTAATCCTGGGCGGCAGTATGCACGGCTGCGAGTTGGGCGAGTTCTTTGTCCGCCGGAATCGCAGGGTTACCATTCTGGAAACGGGAGATACCCTGGGCCTTGGCATTGTGCCGGCGCTTCGGAGACTATTGGTTGAATGGTTTGAACGCAAAGGGGTTAAGATGCTGACCGGGGTGAAAGATATTGAGGTCATTGCAGGAGGAGTAAAAGCGGTCACGAAAGAGGGGGAAACAGTCACCTTCCGGGCAGACTCGGTGGTGCCTGCCGTTCCTTCGGTCCCGGATCCATACCTGTATGTCTTGCTAAAGGGCAGGGTGCCCGAGCTATATGCTGTCGGTGACTGCAAAGAACCTCTTTTGATAGTTGACGCGATAGCTGCAGGAACCTTGGTTGCCCGTGACATTTGATAGTAAAGTATCGGACGAAAGGGAGTCAGATCATGAAAAAGGTTGAAGCGGATGTTATAGTCATTGCCGGTGGGTTATCCGGGCTTGCTGCTGCAATTTCAGCAGCAGAGCAGGACGCTGGCGTTATCGTTTTTGAAAAGAGCAATACGACCGGAGGAGCGGCAAATATGGGTATGGGCCTGTTTGCCGCAGGGTCCCGTCATCAGAAAAATCAGATGATCGATTTTACACCGGATGACGCGTTTAAAATTTTTATGGAATATACCCACTGGAGGGTGGATGCCCGTCTTGTGCGTAAATATTATGATCTTTCCGCCAATACGGTCGAGTGGCTGGAGAGCATGGGAGTGGAATTTCTGGGCGCCTTCAAGTATTATAACCATTCCAACCCGACCTGGCACATTGTAAAGGTGCCGGGGAGCAATGTGCCTGCGCAGCGTGCCAGTTCGGCAATGGTAAAAACCATGACGGACAGGGCGGAAGAACTGGGCGTACAGTTCCATTACAAGACTCCGGTTAAAAAGATTCTTATAAAGGACGGGCGTGCCTCCGGTGTGATAGCGGTAGATGAAGATGGTGAGGAGATTGTTGCGGAATGCGATTGCATCATTATTGCTACGGGAGGCTTTGGTGACAACCCGGATATGATCCGTCAGTATACAGGCTTCGAATGGGGCAGGGATCTCTTTTCCTTCCGTATTCCCGGTGTGACGGGCGATGGGATCCGAATGGCATGGGAAGCTGGAGCGGGTAAGACAGAGGTAGGCATTGAGATGACTTATAACTCACCGGGCGTGTCCAATCTGTACAAGACACTCAGTGAAGTGATGCGTCAGCCCAATCTGATGGTCAATCTGGAAGGAAAGCGCTTTTTCAACGAAGAACTGATGAACAACACCGTATTTACTGGTAATGCGATAGCACGCCAAACCAAACGCTGCGGGTTCAGCATTATTGATGATAATATCCTGAACTATTACAAAAAGAACGGTTTGGACTATTTTACGGTGCAACACAATGTACACACCATCGAGAACTGGGACAGGGAACTCGCGGAATTCCTCAGCGGAGAGTCGAAGCAGGGTACTCCGCTCGGACACCTTCAAAATATTGATGCAGAGGCTGCCAAGGGGTTGTATGTGGCAGATTCTATTGACGAACTGGCGGAGATGACCGGTATCGACACCGCAGAACTCAAGGCTGCCGTTGAAGAATATAACAAATCCTGCCGCGACGGAGACCGGTTCTTTAATAAAAGCCCCAGGTATTTACGTCCCATTACCGGCCCAAGATACTATGCGTGTAAACAATGTCCGGCGGGCTATGGTTCACTTGGAGGCATTAAAATCAATGATGAGCTTCGTGTGCTGACACACGAAGGAAAGCCTATTCCGGGCCTGTATGCCTGCGGTACGGATGCCTGTTCTATTTTTGGTGACAGCTACTGCTTTGCGTTACCGGGGAGCACAATGGGCTTTGCTGTAAACAGTGGGCGTATGGCCGGCCGGAATGCGGTTTCATATTTGGATTCGGATGAATTTGATAAATAAACATCGCCATTATAATATTTTGCGGGAGGAAGATCAATGCAAGAGAAAACAAAGTGTCTGCGTAAAGATATATTGTGTGGCTTTAGCAGTGTCTCTGTAACTACCGTCAGTGATATTTTTGAGCAGCTTGGAATTGCAAACAGGGTATTTTTTGGTTTCCGCCAGACAATATCAGGGAAAAGACTTGTGGGTTTTGCTGTTACCATTAAAGTAGCGAATGGAAACAGGGGAGATTTTGAAAAAAGTGACTATAATTTTGAACAGATTGCAGCTCTGATTAATGAGGGTGATGTGGCTGTTTTTGATAACGGCGGCGCCCCGACAGCTTCACTTGGTGATTTGACCGCGACGTACCTCAAAAAAAGAGGTGCTGCCGGTGTTCTCGTAGATGGCGGCGTAAGGGATGTGGAAAGTCTTCGTGAGTTGGGAATGCCTGTCTTTGCGCGCCACTTCGTGCCTTTCTCCGGCGTGGGCAAAATGAAGCTTGTATCCTTAAACCGGCCTGTACTCTGCAACGGTATCAGCATACATCCCGGAGATATTATTATGGCTGATGATAATGGCGTTGCCGCAGTGCCGGCCGGGCAGTGCGAAGAAATACTGAAATTGGCGCTGGAAAAGGAAGAGAAAGAAAAACTGATTATGGAAGCAATCAAAAACGGTATGAGCTTAATGGAAGCTATAAACATGCAGAAAACATAGAAATAAGCTGCCTGTACATAAGGGGGTTGATAACGGGAAGAGAACTACGACGTATGTTGACAAGAGAAGCTACTAGACAATGAAGGGAGCGGTCTATAAGTGAATGAAAGCAAAGCTATAGGTGACCGGAAGGGATTTATTGGTACACTGGACTGGATTATAAAGTCCATCAACAAGGTTTTGTTAGCCATCGCGGGGGTATGTCTGGTTTTTGTTGTACTCATGATTTTTATTGATGTAGCGGGAAGGACGTTTTTTCACTTTCCTATTCCCGGCACTTCGGAGTTGGTTGAGTGTTTTACCTCCGGAATCGCATTTATGGGGTTGGGTGTCTGTACAATGGCTATGCAGCATATCAAGGTGGAAGTAGTAGTTGAGCAGCTGCCCAAAAAAGCACAGAAGTTTTTTGACATATTAAACTATCTGATCGTAATATTTATCACCTTTATTATTGCACAGCAATCCGTGGTTCAGGGATTTTTAATGAAAACGGCAGGTACTGCCGGCTATATCAGCAAAATTCCTGTTTATCCATTTTACTTTGCTGTAGCGTTTGCCTACCTTCTTATGACCCTGAGTACGGTATTACTGATACTTAAGCTATTTCAAAGAAAGGAGGCCGTTAAATAATGAGTTCTCAAACCATAGGTATCATTGGCCTTATTATTGTCCTGGTTCTGATGTTCTGCAGGGTTTGGGTGGGCGCGGTCCTCTCTGTTGTCGGCCTGATCGGTTTTGCGCTGGTGCGCGGATGGCCCATGGCCCTGACGATGGTCGGAATGGAACCGTATACCCAGCTTGCAACCTATACGTTTGCGGTATTGCCGCTGTTTACCCTGATGGGCGTCATTATCTCCAATACAGGTATGGGCGAGGGCTTGTTTGACGCGGCCAGCAAATGGCTGGGCAGAATAAAAGGCGGGCTTGCGATTGCGACGGTTGTCGCCTGCGGAGTCTTTGCCGCGGTCTGCGGATCCAGCGCCGCGGAGGCGGTTACAATGGGAAAGCTTGCATATCCCGAACTCAAGCGGCACAAGTATGCCGATTCCCTTTCCGCCGGCGTATTTGCGGCAGGCGGCACCATCGGTATTTTAATACCCCCAAGCATGAACATGTGCATATTTGGTATGATTACGGAGACATCTATCGGACAGCTCTTTATCGCCGGTATCATTCCGGGCGTTTTACAGTGCGTGCTGTATATCATCACCATACAAATCATTGTGCGGATCTGGCCGAGTCTCGCTCCAAATGTTTCCAATTCAAGATTTGCAATGAAAGAAAAAGTGGGTTCGCTCAAAGGCGTATGGCAGATCGTGTTTTTGATCGTTTTCGTTATCGGCGGGCTGTACGGCGGATTCTTTACGCCGACTGAAGCAGCGGCCATAGGCTGCGTTGGCGCTTTTGCGATAGCAATGGTTTTAAGAAAAATGTCAAAAAAGGTATTCATGGAATCCATCGTGGACACCTGCCGGAATGGGGCGATGATTGCCTTTACGATGGCTGGCGCATATATCTTTACACGGTTTTTGACCATGAGCCGTCTTCCTGCGGAGTTAAGCGTTCTTGTAGCGGACATGCAAGTTTCCAAATGGGTGGTACTGGCGATTGTCATTGTCTTTTACCTGATTGCAGGCTGCTTCCTTGACATTACCTCATGCCTGATCCTTACCGTCCCTATAATATTCCCGACAATTATCGGTCTTGGATTCAACCCGATCTGGTTTGGCATTTTGTGCGTCAAGCTGGCGGAAATGGGTATGATATCCCCGCCTTACGGGCTTAACTGCTTTGTTGTATCTTCAGCCATCAATGTTCCAACAGGAACAGTATTTAAAGGAGTCATACCGTTTATTCTCTCTGACGTTGTCCATCTCAGCCTTATTATAGCATTCCCGGTGATTACTACGATTCTGCTTTAAGAAGTAGGGATACAGAATCCTTCCATTTTGATTTATGGGACGTTTTAAAAGTGTCAGTGTTATTAGTAATAATTTTTGGCGATTTTTCGGAGACTATTCCTGGAAGGACTCCTGAAAGCCGCTGATAGCAATAAAATGCAATAAAGAAGCAACTACAAAATTTAGGAGGGGTAATCATGAAAAAAGCAGTAGCAGTTATTCTTGTGGTATGTATGTCTCTGGTTCTCTTTGCAGGATGCACCGGAACGAAAACCGAAGAACCGGCATCAACAGCGGCAGTAACATCAACAGCAACGGCAGCGTCATCTGTTTCAGAACCGGCGGAATCTGGAAAGGATGCCAATGGATTTTATACCAAACCGCTCTTTGAACTGAGCTATGCGGACCAGAACCCGGCCAGTCTTGCTATCAGCAAATTTCCTCAGGATGCTGCCGATAAAATTTTTCAGGAAACAAAAGGCGCCGTCAAAATCAATACATACTTTTCCGAAAGTCTTGTAAAATATTCCGAGATGCTGAACGGCGTATGTCAGGGTATGTCCGATATCAGTTATATGCTGTCGGCAATGACAGAAACAACACAGATATGGCCCCTGCTTTGGGACCGTCTGTATCCGGAAGGCGCTCCGAAGGTTGACAAAATGACTGCAATTTATCAGGAGCTCCTGGATACCGTACCTGGAATCCAGGAGGAAATGGAAAAAGCCGGCGCCCATTGGCTGAGCATCGACGCAACCCCTGGACGTCATCTTCACAGCACCAAAGGTTTCTATATCAAGCCTGAAGATATCAAGGGCAAAAATATCGGAGCAACCGGAGCCGATATGCTACTTTACAATGAAATCGGCGGCAGTGCGGTTAAGCTCTCCACTTCCGAGCGTTACACCAGCCTCCAGTCCGGATTGATCGAAGCGATGTCCACCCACTGGAATTCCTGGGAGAGCAATAAACTGAACGAACTCACCAAATTTCATACTGAGTTCGGCGCAGGCGGAATTGAACTGCAGGCGAGAGGCTTCGTAATCAATCTTAACAAGTGGAAATCACTCCCTGAGGAATACCAGAAAATTATAACCGATGCTTATACGGAGTGCGCAGTAAAGCTTTCAGATTATGATTTGGGCATAGAATCAAAAGCGCGTCAGCTTGCACTTGACGAGGGTGAAAAGATCTACACTCTTAATGCGACTGAAATGGCTGCGTGGGCTCCTTACGCAACAAAAGCCAACGATAAGTGGATTGAAGATGCCAAGGCAAAGGGCATCGATGTCCAGGCGGCTTATGACAAGCTGATGCAGTTGGTTTCCGAGGCAATCAAGTAAATCACCGCTTTCGACAGTATTTGATACTAACAGTATTTGATACTATAGAAAGAGCAGGGCAAAGAAAGATGCTGAATATTGGGGTACATGCAGCGATAGCGCTTGTGCCCCAATATGGCAATTAAGAAGTTTTAAACGGAAAATATAACGGAGAACAGGGGGCGAAAAGCATTGCAGATTCAAAAAAGTGCACGCATTGAATCAGGCCTTGTCAGCGTAGGAAGATGTATTCTCAGGCAGCTTTGTTTTTCATCGCCCGATGTTGATAAGGTGATAAGTGCCGTATTAAAAAGCAGGGGAAAATTATTAAGACCTGCAATGCTGCTTGCGATGGGAAACGAAAACACGGAAAGACTCATAAATATTGCCGCCTGTGCGGAAATCATACATATGGCGTCTTTGGTACATGATGACATTATAGACGATGCGACCTGCAGACGCGGCCTTCCTACCATTCAAAGCCGCTTTGGAAAGGACATCGCCGTCTATGCGGGAGATTTGATGATCGCGCGTGTGATGCAGACGTTATCGCATTTAGGTGCAACCCGTGCACTCGAACTGTTTTCCCAATCGATTTCCGAGATGTGCGCGGGCGAGATACTTCAAAAAAGTGAATACTATAATGCTTCTGTAACAATAGAGCAGTATGTGGAACGAATTAACGGAAAAACGGCCGCCCTGTTTTCCGCTGTGTGCCGGGTAGGCGCACTGGAGGGAAATGCGGATGAAGAAACAGCCGCGCAGTATGCCATGCTGGGAAGCTGCATCGGAATACTTTTCCAGATCCGGGATGACCTTCTGGATGTCTGCGTCCCTGACGGGATATCGGATAAACCCACACAGAAGGATTTTTTGCAGGGTATTTATACGATGCCTGCCATATATGCGTTTGCCCATCCAGAAACAGGGGAAAGACTGCGTGCTCTTGCGGAGCTGAAGACATCAGCCGGTCCGGCGAATGTGGAGATACACGAATTGATCCGGGCTTCGGGAGGCGTCGACTTTACCAGGAGGTATATGCGTAATATTGCCGAAGGCGCGCGGACACTGCTTGCCGAATTGGAAAAAAACGAAGCGTTTGATATATTTGATTCATTTCTAGGTTGGGTTCTGGAGCAATAGTCAAAAAATTCATAAAACCGGTTCTATTTTTATTTTCATATGGAGAGAGGCGTAGAATTTGAAGCATGTAGTTGTTCTCGGTGCAGGCTATGCCGGAGTGTTGACTGCAATTTACCTGGAGAAAAAGCTTGGCAGTCTTGAGGACATTTCGATTTCATTGATTGACCGTAATACATATCACACGATGCGCACCGAGATCCATGCGGCGGCAACGGGGCGAATGGACCCGCAAAGCATAGCGTTTCCGCTTGAAAAAATATTTGCGCGCCGCAAGGTACGAATCATTACTGATACAATTACGGAAATTGACCGTACCGCAAAGCGGATTACCGGTACAGCCGGGGTGTATGATTATGATTACCTGGTACTTGCGGCTGGTTCGAAGCCGTGCTATTTCGGGATACCCGGCGCAAGTGAGAATGTATTTCCTCTCTGGACGCTTGATGATGCCGTTCGCTTAAAGAAACAGATTGAGACCCAATTTCTGAAAGCATCTGAAACCCAGGTTGAGACCCAGATTGAAACCCAGGCAGAAAAGCAACGGCTGCTCACCTTTCACGTGGTGGGTGCGGGGCTTACGGGAGTGGAACTGGCAGGAGAACTGGCGGAATACGCCCGGCTTCTTTGTGCACGTTACTCGCTGCCTTACGGATTGGTTAACATTGTAATGGCGGATGCGCTTCCCAGAGCGGTGCCCAATTTGCCGGAACGGCTTTCAGATAAAGTAGAAAAACATCTTAAGGATATGGGTGTGTCGCTTGTGTTTTCTGCTAAGGTTATCCGGGTGGACGATAACGCCATTGTGCTGGAAATTAACGGAAAACAAAGTTCGCTTCCGACAGGAACGGTAATATGGTCTGCCGGGATTGAATGCGCAGACATTTCACAGTTTATGGCGAAGAACGTCGAATCCTGCGGCAGGGGAAGAATTACTCAGGACGGTTTGCTCCGCTCAGTGGCTGATACTGCGGTTTATGTTGCCGGAGACAATATGTTTTATTTACCGCCCGGCAAGAAATCACCTGTGCCGCAAATGGTGGAAAACTGTGAGCAGAGTGCGAAGGCAGTGGCAGATAATATAGCTGCGGATGTTACGGGAAATGGGCGTACCAAACAATATAAGCCATCTTTTCATGGTGTAATGATCAGCATAGGTAACGACTACGCTGTGGCTCAGATCCGCATGGGACCGTTTAAAATGAGCGTGCCTTCACCTGTGGCGAATTCCATGAAACGGTTTATCAATGTAATGTATCTAACCGAGGTTTTGGGAATCTCACAGGTGTTTCATTGTATTCGTCATGAGTTTTTTACAAAACGCAAATGACGCAGATTGTATTATTCATTCAACAAAGGATGAAGGTGTGCCATGAGCACTTATGAACGTCTTACGCCGAAAGCTGTTTTTTCGCTGGTAGTACCTCAGGCATGGATATCCAGTATTCTACCGGTACTTACGGGAGCAATGCTTAGTATACATTATGGGACTTCCTTTTCACCAACGTTGTTTTATATGTTACTGGCAACTGCAATTCTAATGCAGGCGGCTGCTAACTGTTCCAATAATTATTGTGACTTTCGCAATAAAACCGACCAGCTGGAAAATTGTGACAGTCCGGAGCAGTCAATCCTTGTTAAGCATAAATTCAGACAGCGCGATATCATCTTGCTTATTATAGGGATTCTGATTTTTGCGCTGGGAATGGGTATATGGCTCGTACTGATGCGGGGGATCGCGCTGTTAATCATCGGGTTAATCGGCGGTGTGACACTTGTGCTTTATTCGGCAGGTCCGTTTCCCATTTGCCGTACGCCGCTGGGTGAACTTGTGTCAGGCCTTGTCATGGGCGGATTGATTCCACTGGCGGTATACACCGGCATGAACGGTACGATGGACTTTCACGTCCTTTTGCTTGCCATCCCGTCGATACTTACAGTATCCCTGATGATGATGACAAATAATTTGTGTGACATGGAAAAGGATCGTACCGCAGGACGCAGGACGCTTCCCATTGTAATAGGAAAATATGCTGCCAGAGCTGTATACCGCATGCTTATAACGATCTCGTTCGCTTCTGTTTATGTGCTTGTGATTTTGCACTTCTCTGACGGGGCATTCCTTCTGGGTTTTTTCACAGTACATGTCATTCCAGTTTTCCTGCGTCTCTGGCACATGCCTGATATATTGCAGCCTCGTCATGTATGCATGGGAAGCATGTTGAAATTCAACCTGCTTATCAACTTCTATTATATCGCAATGATCGGATTGGATGCCCTGCTATAAAATAATAATCGGAAAAGTGAGTAGAGAAATTAAAATGGACCTGAAGAAAAAGAGATGGTTTGTTCTTTCAGCAAGTTTATTAATCAATTTATGTATTGGCTCCGGATATGCGTGGAGTGTATTTGCGGGTCCTCTTGTTAAAACATTCGGATGGACTGCCGCCGCCACGGCACTGACATTTACGATTGCGAACGCTGTCAGTCCGGCAACAATGATTACCGGAGGAAAAATCCAGGATAAGTATGGCCCCGGCTGGGTCATATTTGCCGGGGGGATATTATACGGAGGCGGCATCTGTCTGTCCGGGCTGGCTTCTTCGTTAGCATGGCTGTATATATGTTACGGAATAATTGCCGGATTTGGAATGGGTCTTGTTTACAGTTGTACAATAGCAAACACCGTCAAATTTTTTCCTGATAAACGAGGCCTGGTGGCAGGCCTGGTTACAGCGGGATACGGATCCGGCGCTATCATTTTTGCGCCTGTCGCACAGTGGCTTATAGCCGGTTCGGGCGTGCTGTTTACCTTTAAAACGCTGGGAATTATTTATCTTATCGTAATTACAGTCAGTTCAAAATTTATCTTGACAGCACCCGCCGGTTACAAACCGGAAGGCTGGGAACCGCCTCAAATTAACGCGGGTTCTGCCATTGCCGGAAAGGATAAGACATGGTCGCAAATGATTGCCGATCCTCTTTTTTATTTGCTTCTGATCATGCTAACCATCGGAACTTCAGCCGGATTGATGATTATCAGTCAGGCCTCCATGCTTGCGCAGGAGGTAGCGGGCGTCAGCCCGTCAAAAGCCGCTTTTGCGGTAAGCGCAATAGCGGTTGCAAATACGTCGGGCCGCATTATTTGGGGGTGGATATCGGATAAGGCGGGCAGGTATAATGTTCTGCCGGTCATGTACGGTATTTCCGCGTTAATGATGGTCTTGCTGTCATCTGTCGGGGAAGGCCAGTTTGTGAAATTTGTGTTATTCGTGTCAGCAACCGGTTTCTGTTTCGGTGGGTTTATGGGGGTATTTCCGGCGTTGACAGCGGATAGCTTCGGGATAAAAAACAATGGAATAAACTATGGGTTTATATTCTCCGGCTTTGCAATAGGCGGGTATATAGGGCCAATCCTGGCAGCCACAGTGAAGTCTGCAAATAATGGCGATTACACCAATGCATTTTATATTTCAGCGGTAATGAGTGTATTCGGCATTCTTTTAACAATTCTTATCCGATCCATAAATAAAAAAAATTTAAATGCTATTGTAAAAGGAGGAAATGTGTAATGAATATGATGGAGAAAAAGATGGTGGATCTCTTAACCGACCTGAAAGAAAACTACCATGTAATAGGGATTAAAACGGAATTTGAGGCGGAGGGGGCTCGAATGGATGAAATCTGCCGCCTGAAAGAGGTCACAATGAAAGCCGGTCTGGGGATTACACTGAAAATCGGCGGCTGTGAAGCCATGAACGATATGAGGCATGCCCGTACGATAGGGGTGTCCCAATTGGTTGCCCCGATGATAGAGTCTGCTTTCGCACTCAAAAAGTTTGTTACTACGGCCAATACCATATTTACGAAAGATGAACTCGAAGATATTGAGCTTTTTGCTAATGTTGAAACAATTACGGGGTACAACAACTTTGACAAAATGCTTGAAAAGCCGGAGAGCAACCAGCTGGGCGGCGTCGTTATCGGCAGGGTCGATATGGCTTCCTCCATGGGCCTGACATTTGAAGATGTGAATTCCGAAAAACTGTTTACTATTTGCAACGAAATTTTCAGTAAAACAAAATCAAAATTTCCAAAAGCGGAATGCACGCTCGGCGGTGTGATCGGCACCGGGGCGCTGCCGTTCCTTCACGCTTTCCAACCCGGTACCGTGGATGCCTATGAATCCAGAAAAGTAATATTCGGCGTCTCGGACGATCCGGATGAAATAGCCCGCGAAGGCTTCAGGAAAGCGATCCAATTTGAACAAATGTGGTATGGAAACAAACGGGAATGCTACAGCAGGTTTACGAAAGAGGACGAGCATTACCTGAAGGTGCTGCAGACCAATTATGACCTGATGGATTAAATGCAAACCGGCACAAATTATGAGGACGAGGAGATAAAGAATGACAATGGTAATTATAGCTGCATTGATATTTATAGCAGTATACGCAATCATCATCACTGATAAATTGGACAGGACAGTTGTAGCTCTGGCGGGAGCGGCCCTGATGATTATAATTGGAATTCTGGACCAGGAGGAGGCGTTCAGGGCAATTGACTTCAATACGCTGGGCTTGCTCATAAGCATGATGGTAATCGTATTTATAACACAGCGCACAGGTGTGTTCGAATATCTTGCCATCAAAACATGCAAGATTTCCAAAGGTGAGCCCTGGATTATTCTGGCCCTTATGGCCCTGTTAACCGCGGTTGCTTCCGCATTTCTTGACAATGTCACTACAATACTACTGATGCTGCCTATAACCATAGGCGTTACAAAAGAGCTGAAAATGAACCCCATACCCTTTATCATCAGTGAGATATTTGCATCCAATGTCGGCGGAACGGCTACACTGATAGGCGATCCCCCGAATATCATGATTGGTGGAAAAACTGGTCTGGGTTTTATGGATTTCATTCAAAATGATGCACCTGTAATTATACCTGTTTTAATTGTTACAATTATAGTATTTGTTTTGGTCTATAGAAAAAAGCTGCATACTAAGCCACAATATAAGGCTAAAATTATGGCAATGGATGAGAATGAGTGTATAAAGGACAAGGTTCTTCTGACGAAATGCCTTATAGTAATGGGACTTACAGTTACAGGATTTGTGCTGCACGGGATGTTCGGTCTGGAATCTTCGACAATAGCCATAGCCGGAGCCGTTATGCTGTTGCTGATTTCAAAAGTAAAGATAGAGCATATTTTGAAGGAAGTTGAATGGAAGACGATTTTCTTTTTTGCAGGACTGTTTATGCTGGTTGGCGGTATAGAAAAAGTTGGAATACTGGATATGATTGCGAAGGGCGTAATAGATCTGACCGGTGGAAACATGCTTATGACAGTGATTGCCATACTATGGGTTTCCGCAATTGCTTCAGCCTTCATTGACAACATCCCTTTTGTTGCAACAATGATACCCTTGATACAAGCTCTTGGAGCATTGGGCATCACTGACCTTGGACCATTGTGGTGGGCTCTTTCGCTGGGCGCATGCCTCGGCGGAAACGGTACGATTATCGGCGCCAGCGCCAATGTTGTGGCATCGGGAATGGCGGAAAAGGAAGGCCATAAGATAACCTTCGGCAGGTATTTCAAGGTAGCGTTCCCCGTAATGCTTTTAACTGTGGCCATGTGTACCGTTTATTTAATAGTGTTCTATCTGATATAGTGGGGAAAAACATCAGGAGAAACAGTACAGGATGCCGGTACCCTCGGGACCCTGGCATCCTGTATTTCAGACTCAAACGAATTCATTTCTTAACTTTGTTGACTGCTTCAACCAGTTCCTGCTTGGAGGGAATGATGGAGACGAATTTCGGCTCTCCATTTATAACCATCGTCGGCAGATTGGTGAGACCCATCTTCTTCGTTCGTGCAATATCGTCTTTTATGTTATATCTGTATACTACATAATCTGCAATACCTCCAATTATAGCTCGATAAGATACCGGAGCAAGTGAAAATATCGTTTGTGGATGCCATTGATCCGGATTGCTTTCCACTTTGAATAAATTTTACTAAAGCAAATATCCAAAGCAAATATGATATTGACAGCCAATTATGCCGATGATACACTAAAACTGTCAGTGGGTATTAAGCTAACAGTTTAAAATTTAATCAGATGTTTTTTATTGTCATTATGCCATCGGTCCGGCATGATTCCTAATAATGTGCGATAACTGAATATTTATCGGTTTTTGATTTGCAATATGATCAGGGAGGATTATGATTATGCCAGGTTATTTATATTCTGCTGAAGAAAAAGATGCAGTATACCTTAAGCTGATGGAACGTTGCATTGCGCTTTTCGGGAAAAATGAAGGAAAAGGTGATGCAATACAAATTTTGATCCATTTAATGGATGAGGACTATATTTCCATGCATAACCCGTTTCATCACTTTATCGTTCCGGCAAGCTTGCTGACAGCCACTTGTATGGTTGCGGGAAGTACGGAAGATGAGTTGAAGATCTTGCTTCATAAAGCATATGGCAGGGCGGAGTACATAAAAGGTGGTTTTTGCGGTGATTATGGGGCCTGTGGAGCCGGAATCGGAGCAGGTATCTATATGAGTGTCTATACGGACACCACTACGATGTCGGAAGAAAGCTGGCAATGGAGCAACGAAATTACCGGTCTGAGTCTTCAGGCGATTTCCGGGATACCGGGTCCGCGCTGCTGCAAGCGTACATGCTTTTTGGCGGTCCAGGCAGCGATACCTTATATAGAAAAAAAATTGTGTATTAAGCTGAAGCCGCCAGAAGGAATTGTATGTAAATATTCTGCTAATAATATGGAATGTAAAAAAGAACGATGCCCATTTTATATGAAACAGGAGTGAGGGCAGATGCAGGAGAATAATAGAAGAATCATCATTGTCCCGGATATGGTCATGCCTAAAAGGGATTTGGTTCATCCGTGCCCATGTCAGGATATCCCTGTGAAATTGGTATATAAGAAGGGGAAGATCATTTCCTGGCTCAAGAGAATTGGAGAAAAGGTTGAACTGAATGAGGTGATTTGTGAAGGTGAGGTTGAGAAAAAATCCGTTGAGTTCGTATCTCCCTGCCAGGGAAGATTAACAGAACAGCGTGTGGTTACGGGAGATGTATTTGAAGCAGGTACCATACTGGGCTATATTGAAGAGCTCGCATAAAAGGTACAATCTTTATAAGGCGGTACAATCCTTATAGAAGGTACAGTTCGTATAAGCAGGCACTGCTCGTATAAGAAGACATAGCAGTTGTATAAGAAGGTACAGGAGGTTTTATGAAAGCAATGATTGATCTGTATCTGGTTTCGGGCTTCCTGGGTTCAGGAAAGACCACTTTTTTGAAGCAATTACTGGAGCAGTGCGGCGACAGAAAAGTTGGGATAATTGTCAATGAATTCGGAAGTGTGGGCATTGACGGAAAAATTCTTCAAAAAGAAGATGTGACAATGGTTGAGATAAATAATGGCTCGATTTTCTGCGCATGCTTGAAGGCCGGCTTTGTAAAAACCCTGATAGCCTTTTTGGAGCAACCCATCGAGGTGCTGTTTATTGAAGCCTCCGGAATGGCAGATCCGTCCAGTATGAAACAATTATTAAAACAATTGGCAGCTTTAATGGAAAGAAGACCGGAAATTACCCGCCAATATGAATACAGGGGATCTGTCTGTCTTATTGATGCCGGGCATTTTTTAGAATTCTGTGAAATATTCCAGCCGACAATCAACCAGGTGAAGAAAAGCTCGTTACTGATCCTGAATAAAATTGATGAAGTATCAGAAGAATGCATACAGGAATTGCACAACAAGCTGAATGAGTTAAATCCAGGGGCTTTTATTTATGATACTGTGTTTGGAAAGGTTCCAGCTGTATTGCTGGAGAGCAAAATAAGTCCGGACGGCGTGCTGGAGGAAGAATCCTGCAATACCGTCTGGAACAGGCCGGCGACATATGTTCTTCAAATGAATGATAAATATGAGTTGAAAATCATGAAGCAATTTGCTATGGAAATGTCAGAGTGGGTATTGCGTTTTAAAGGCTTTTTCCTAACGCCGGAAGGTGAGCTTGCGCATGCAGATTGTGTAGGAGATTATATAAGGATTGACAGGATTGAAATGGATGCTTCTAAAGGCAAACATTGTGAAATTGTCCTGATAGGTAAGAGCAATATGGATTTTGGGGAGAATTTGTTGGGAAAATGGAATAAATTTTTACCTGATAAAAAGATCAATCATGAAAAATGCTGAAAAACGCTGAAAAACGCTGATAATTGTTGAAAATAAAAAATAGTGTTGACAGAAAAATTTTCATTTGATAATATTATTTTGGTGGAGCAAGTAATTTATCGGAAAAATTCTGCATTCTAAATGTATTAATGAAAAGAATAAGCAAGAAATTAAAGCTATCCATGACGATAGCCCTTTAAAAGGGATTGCCATGTCGATAGCTTTTTACATTTCTAATTGTCTGGTCAGTGTTTTGCAATTTAGCAGGTCATTATTACCATCTCCAATCCAATCTATGAACAAACTATTCATGAAAAGGGGATGTTAATATGGAGTTACAATATGGATTAAATACGCTATGGGTTTTTGTTGCAGGAATACTGGTATTTTTTATGCAGGCCGGATTTGCATTGTTGGAAGCTGGTATGTCAAGACAGAAAAATACCGTGAATATTTTATTTAAGAACTTTATGGATTTCGGACTTGGGACAGTGGCTTACTGTATGGTAGGGTTCGGCCTGATGTACGGCGCGGACAAAGCAGGTATTGTCGGCTCGACATTGTTTCTGAACCCATTGGGTTATGACACCGCTGGCACATTATCTCCGGCAGTGTTTTTCTTCTTTCAGTTAATGTTCTGTGCTGCGACTGCTACGATCGTATCGGGAGCAGTTGCGGAAAGGACAAAGTTTTCATCATATCTGGTTTTCAGCTTTTTAATCAGCGCGATCATTTACCCGGTTTCCGCACATTGGATCTGGGGCGGTGGATGGCTGGCACAGATGGGGTTCATAGATTTCGCAGGTTCAACGGCGGTGCACTCCGCGGGTGGCTGGTCGGCAATGATGGGCGCTATTCTGGTAGGCCCCAGAATTGGAAAGTATGGAGCAGACGGCAAGATAAAAGCATTTACCCCCAGTAATATATTTATGGCATGTCTGGGCTTCTTCATATTATGGCTGGCATGGTACGGATTCAACCCCGGCTCGGAACTGGCATTTGACGAGCATGTATTATACACCGCAATCACAACAACAGTGGCAGTCGCAGTAGGATCCATTGCAGCATTGCTTTTGACCTGGTTCCGATATGGAAAGCCTGATTTGGGTCTCAGTATGAATGGCGCACTTGGCGCATTGGTTGCCATTACGGCAGGCTGTAAGTTTGTGGATCTGCCCGGCGCAGCTTGTATTGGCGCAATCGGTGCAGTTGCAGTCATCTTCAGCGTTGAATTATTTGACAAGGTATTTAGAGTTGATGATCCGGTTGGGGCAATAAGCGTTCATGGTATGGGTGGTGCAGTCGGTACCCTCTGTGTTGGTCTTTTTGCAGTCAGGGAAGTGAAAGTGAAAGGACTTTTTTACGGCGGCGGATTTGAACAATTAGGCTATCAGGCAGTGGGTGTGTTGTCTGTATTGACATGGTGCGTTGTAGCCGGTGGAATCATGTTCTTTGTGATAAAGAAAACAATCGGACTTCGTGTGCATGCAGATGAAGAAATAGGTGGATTGGATATCGCAGAACATGCTTCGGAAGCCTATCCGGAATTTGTAACCAGAGAATGATCTTCAATAAGGATAATGATGCTTTAGGTATATGGGATTTCCATGTTTGTAGTATAAATCTTACATAACAGGGATGTGAAAGCATATGATATGTCTTAATGAAAATGATAAAAGGCCGTTATATGAACAGTTGTATTCGGAAATCAAGAATCGGATCGTCTCCGGAACAATGCAAAAGAATAAGGAGTTAAGTTCATTAAGGGTCATGGAAAAGGAACTGAATGTCAGCCGCAATACTGTGGATCGTGCGTATCAGCAATTACTGGCAGAGGGCTATATACGTTCAGTACCGGGTGCCGGTTATTTTGTCGAGGATATTGAGAATGACTATTTTAATGATGCCGCTCCATTTAAAAAGAGCAGTGAGTTAATGGTATTGCAGTCCGACAAAACTAAATTAAGATATGATTTTGAATATGCAAGCATCGATTCAGATTTATTTCCGTGGCCGAAATGGAGAAAATACATACAAAACGCCATTCTGACAGAATCCGGCGGCAGGGCGATCTCATATGAAAACAACAAAGGAAATCTGATGCTGAGAAAAAGCTTATGCGGGTTTTTGAACAGACACAGGGGGGTTAATTGCAGACCCGATCAAATCGTTCTGTGTGCCGGGACCCAATATGCGATGGATATCCTGACGAATCTGCTTCCGACGGATAAGAACCGGGATATGATGCAATGCGATTTATCTTTGAGGATAAAGGCTACAGCGTTACTTCAATTTCGGTTATGGATAATGGGGTGGATGTCGACCTGCTATCCAAAACCAATTGTAATCTGTTGTATACGACACCTTCACATCAATTTCCGACAGGAGTTGTTACATCGATTACCAATCGTAATAAAATATTGAGATGGGCATACCAGAACGATGCCTATATTATAGAAAATGACTACGACAGCGAATTCCGTTATGGAATAATGCCAATTCCTTCATTACAGTCACTGGACAGGCATAATAAGGTGATTTATGTCGGTACCGTGTCAAAGGTGTTGTCGCCGTCAATACGGTGTGCTTACCTGATTTTGCCGGATTGCCTGACAGAGGTATATGATTCGAAATACAGATACTTCAACGCATCCCTGCCGAGCTACCATCAACTGGCACTGGCTCAATTGATTGATGATGGTGTATTGGAGAAGCATATTCGCAGGGTATCTGCCGTCAATGAGAAGAAATATCAGGTATTGATCAATGCGATTCATGAATACCTGGCTGATGAGGTCGAGATTTTCCAACAGCCTGCAGGGGTCCATACCCTGGTGCGGTTTGTAAACTGCACAAACCAGAAGAAAATGATTCAGCTTATGAAAGCAGCATCAATAGGTATTTACGGAACGAAAGAGTATTGGCGGGACCAGCAGCATGCAAGAGAGGATATCTTTCTGATGGGATTCAACTCCTTGTCTGAAGAAGATATCAGCAGTGGCTGCAGAAGGATGGCACAGGTATTATATGACAGTTACGCAGATATCAGTAAAAGAGCTTGATCGTGATTATCTGCAGAAAGGAGAGATGAATCCATATGAGTGAGCCACTAAACAGAGTAACGATAATAACAAGAAGAGAAAAGACGGAAGAACTTAGGCAGGCATTAGTTGAACTGGGCGTGAATGGAATTACCGTGACCATGGTAGAAGGATGTGGTGTTCAGCATGCGGTTGTTCGTTATTTCAGGGGTGTTAAGGCAGAGATGAGGCTATTGCCAAAGGTGATGTTTGAAATGGTTATTTCAGACATTCCTGTGGAGAGTGTTGTCAAGGTTGCAAGAGATGTGCTTTATACAGGTAATATCGGCGATGGAAAGATATTTGTGGAGGAAGAGCTGGCAGTGTATAAAGTACGAACAGATGAAGAAGGTAAGAATGCATTGTGAATAGGAGGTAAGTCAAGATGTCAAGTCAGATGACTAAAATAACAATTATTACAAGACGTGAAAAATTTGAAGAATTACGTGTTGCATTACTGGAAATCGGTGTTCAGGGAATGACTTTAACTGAAGTGGAAGGCTGCGGAGTTCAACATGGACTGGAATTGCAGATTCGTGGAGTTAAAAAACAGGTGCATTTATTGCCGAAAATCAAATTGGAGATTGTGGTAAGTACAGTCCCTGTTGAGGCTGTCATAAAAGCGGCAAAGGATGTATTGAGGACGGGAAAGATCGGCGACGGAAAGATATTCGTCTCCGAGATTAAAGAGGTCATTCGCGTTAGAACCGGCGAAAGAAATGAAGAAGCGCTAACGAATAATGGCGAATAAGTAGAACTGGAGCTGTTGCATAGGATGTAAGCCGACAGACGCCGATATGGATTTTATTGACCACTTCCATTTTAGCCAGGCGGTCGTCTTAACAGATTATGCAGCAGCTTTCTTTGTATACGGAATATAAGGTAAAAGAATTGAGGGATTATATGTTATCTTCATTATATGCATGCTTGCTTGGATTTCTATTGGATTTTGTGATTGGGATTGACCCACGAAGAAAATTTCATCCCATTAAGATGACTGGCAGACTAATCACCGTACTGGAAGGATCATTCAGAAAAAGATTCCCGGATACGAATCAAGGCAAACTTATTGGCGGACTACTCATGACATGCAGTGTTTCATTGTCTGCATTTCTTATACCATACTTATTGCTGGTACTCCTATTCAAGGTCAGTCCTCTTGCTGCATTTTTACTTGAAAGTATCTTGTGCTGTTTTGTATTTTCATTAAAAGCATTAAAAACCAAAACGGTGAAGATTGTTGAATTATTGAAGGGGAAAAGGCTGGAAGAGAGCAGAAAATCTCTTTCCAGGATTGACGGCATGGATACAGGGGACTTAAGCCAGGAAGAGATCATAAAAGCGACGGTAGAGACCGTTGCTGAAAATACGGTGGACGGGATTGTCGCCCCGATGTTTTTTATGATTATTGGAGGAGCGCCGTTTGCTTTATTTTTTAAAGCGGTAAACATAATGAACTCAATGGTTGCTTATAAAAATGAAACCTCTGTGAATTTTGGAAGATACGCAGCAAAGCTTGATGATATATTAAAATACTATCCTGCAAGAATTGCGGCAAACTTGATGATACTTGCCGCATATATCTGGAAGGGTACTGACGGAAAAAATGCGAAGAGAATCTACATAAGAGACAGGTTAAAGCATGCCGGCAGGAATTCGGCCTACACAAAGGCAGCATTTGCCGGTGCCTTAAGAATGGAACTGGCCGGGGATTTCTATTACTCCGGAATAAGGATAAAGAAAGAATTAATCGGGGAGAACGAGGGAGAAATAACACCGGAAAAGATTTTACAGGCGAATAAACTGATGTATACGACAGCCGCTATTTCAATTATGCTATTGGGTTTGATTAAATTTGGTATTATCTATTTCCTTTTTTTAAATAAATAGTTTCAGTAATGAGAAGGTACATTTATGAAGATGATCCGGCTGAAGGGAAACAATCCGTATTATAATCTGGCATGTGAAGAAGTTCTTTTTGCACGGGAGGAAGAGGACTGCCTCCTGATATGGCAGAATGCAAACAGCATAATCATCGGGAAGCATCAAAATACCAGTAAAGAGGTTCATCTTGACAAGGCCGGGGAATACGGCTGTGATATTGTACGCAGAATTACCGGAGGCGGAACAGTCTATCACGATTTGGGGAATATTAATTTCTCATACATATATTCAAGTGATGGGACGGAGAGAAAAAAGGATGAATTTCTGATTCATCTGTTGGATTTCTTATCTATCCACGGAGTAAAGGCAGCGGTTTCCGGAAAGAATGACATTGTGGCGGGAACGCGCAAAATATCCGGATGTGCCCAGTTGCAGCGCGGCGAAAGGGTGCTTTTTCATGGAACGTTGTTATATGCAGCGGACTTATCCCGCATGAAAGAGGTTTTAAATGGTTCAAAGGAAAAGCTGGAATCCAAAGGAATAGATTCCATTAAAAGCAGGGTGGTAAATCTGTCCGGCCTATTATTAAGGCCAGGAACAATAGATGAATTTATAGATGAATTGGAATGCCATATCAAGCGGGCATATGATGCGGAATCAATCGATTTGCAGCCTGAAAGAGAAGAAGATGTCAGAGGATTGGTCAAAAGCAAGTACGAAACCTGGGATTGGAACTATGGCCTGGACCCGGAATGCAATTATACCAATCGCAAAAGATTTGATACTGGTGAAATAGAAGTATGCCTGAATATAGAAAAACATAAAATTGTTACATGCAAAATATTAGGCGATTATATTGGGTATAAACCGGTTGAGCTATTGGAACAAAGGCTGGAAGGCTTGATATACGATAAGGAACTTCTTCGGAATGCACTGAAGGAAATCACAATCAGTGATTATCTGGGAGAAGTATCACTGGAAGATCTCATTACACTCTTCATATAGGATTATTCAAGGCTTAACAATCCGATTGGCTGGACTGTCTCTTAAAATAATGACGAACTGTACCTTTATTATGCAATGCAAGTCACTATAATATTTATATAGAGTTGGAGTTGGAGTGACATGCAAGTGAAAGTAAAGGGAATATCTTGATGAAATTGATTGCTTTCTCCACCAGGAAAACAAAAACATAATTCATCGGATAACAGTACGTTTTTGAGAAGGAGGATACCATGACCAAGGAAGAAGTTTTAGCAAAGCTGAAGGAATCGATTACTGAAATGGATATAGACCTTGCAGTCGAAACGGCTAAGGAAGCCCTGGAGATAGGTCTTGATCCGTTGGAATGCATCAGTGACGGTCTGTCGGCAGGGATGCAGGTGATGAGTGATCTTTTCGATGAAGGAGAGGCATTTGTCCCTGAACTTCTGATGTCATCGGAGGCTTTTGAGGCAGCAGTAAAGGTACTGACGAGCAGGATGACAGAGGAACAGAAAAACAACGCATCAAGTGGAACAGTGGTTATACATACGGTTCAGGGAGATATACACGATATCGGCAAGAATATAGTCAAAACGATGTTCGCAGCAAACAACTTTACCGTTTATGATCTTGGCCGCGATGTGCAGGTAGAATTAGTAGTAGAAAAAGCGAAAGAATACAAGGCCGATATTATATGCGGTTCGGCACTTATGACTACCACAATGCCGGCGCAGCGGGATATTATCAACCTGTTGAAAGAAGAAGGGATACGGGAGAATTTCATCGTAATGTATGGGGGAGCCCCGGTATCCCAGGCATGGTGTGATAAGATCGGCGCGGATGGTTACACGGACACGGCGACAGAAGCTGTAGTATTGGCGAAAGAGCTAATAGCTAAAAAAAGGAGTGCTTGATATGAATGCGATCGGAAAGGGAGTAACCGTTTTCGATGTGTTTGATAGGGCAAAAAGCGGGCCTAAGATGGAAGAAAAAGTATGGGACTTTAAAATAATCCCTCAGACGGCTGCTGCCCTGCAAAAAAAATATGACATCAAAATGGATAAGAAGACGATCATTCCTGAAGATAAAGAGCTTATGAACAAGCTGTTTAACGCAGGATTGGACATGTTGGTGGAATGCGGTGTTTACTGCATCGATACCAACAGGGTAATCAAATATACAAGGGATGAAGTGCTTCATGCGCTGGAATCCGCACCGGATCATTTTATATTTGGTGAAGGCAAGGAAGCAATTAATGTCGTGCCAAGACATTCCAGTTCAAAGAAAGCTCCGTTAATACAGGGCGGTCCAACCGGTTCACCCTGTTCGGAGGAAATGTTCCTGGCGATCCATCAATCTTATGCCCAGGAAAGAATCGTTGATACCATCGTTGATGGGGTAATGCAGACAGTAATGGGCAAGGATCCTGTTCCCAATTCTCCATGGGAGCTCATGGCAGTACGTTCCGAGGCGCTGCAGGTGCGTGAAGCACAGGCGCGGGCCGGACGTGCAGGGATGGGATTGTAGGGCAACGAAACTTCTCTCAGTGCCGCCGGTGTCATCGAAGCAGACTTCGAAGGCGGCATGCGTCCATCTGATTCCCATGAAGTGTCCCAGCTAAATGAACTTAAAATCGACGTAGGTGCGTTGGTTGTAGGTGCTCATTATGCAATGGCTGGTGTAAACGTAATGGTAGAACAGATGCCGATTTACGGAGGATATGCAGGTGGTCTTGAGACTACCACTATTGTAGACGTCGCGACAACAATAAACTCTTTTGTAATGATGCAGGGTACTTGGCATCTGGATGGTCCTGTACACGTCAGATGGGGAATTACCACGGCAAGGGAAGCTCTTGCGGTAGCCGGACATGCGGCGAAGGCAATCGAGGAGAATACCCATTTGATGTTGGGAAATCAGTATTATACATTAGCTGGTCCATGTACGGTTATGTGCTTACTTGAGACAGCGGCGCAGGCAATTACAGATACGGTCAGCGGACGTGAGATACTCTCCGGAGTAGCGGCGAGCAAGGGCGTATCCACGGATATGTTCAGCGCCATGGAAGCAAGGATGATGGGAGAGGCCGCACACGCCGTAGCGGGTATGGATGTTCATGAAGCCAATATTCTTCTGGATAAGCTGGTAGCTTTATATGAGAAAAACTACAAGACTGCGCCGGTTGGCAAGAGATTTCAGGAGTGTTATGATGTGAAAACACTTCAGCCGACAGAAGAATATATTGAAGTTTACAATGAAGCAGTTAAAATACTTACTGATTTGGGTCTTACCTACTGGAACAAATAAGTCTTCCGTTTGGAAGACATAATGTATATAGCGGATTAATACTCTTTATGCCCGGTATCCAGGGAGATATTACGGTTCGGGGTATTAATCCTGATATACAATAATATGGAGGGTGAATCGCAGTGATTATACGGACTCTAAATTCGTACAGCCGGGTGCAACACCGGGACTCTCCGCCAGAAAATAAGACAGATGGACACATCACCGGATTGTAAGTGAAAGTACATAATCATTATGAGAGAGAAGTATCTATGATACTTCTCTTTTTGTGTTACTTAAAATTTCCTCAACAATGTCCAGAGGAAAGATAACGAGGTGAAGCTATGCAGAGAAAAATATTATTTCAACCAATGGGTATCCTTGCAGTTGCGGAAGAAGGAGAGACTATTCTTCAAGCGGCATCAGGGGCCGGAGTTCATATTGAAGCTTATTGCGGCTCGCGGAAGACCTGTGGGAAATGCAAGGTCAGGATATTGTCAGGGGCATTCTCTGATTACGCAATGGAATCCTCCATGAAGAATGTCAGTCCTGTCAGTGCTTCTGAAGAGAGACTGCTTAAAAAGGATGAACTGGATCATGGCTTCAGACTTGCATGCACGGCAACAATAGCCGGGGATGTCGCAGTTGAAATCCCGAAAGATGGCAGAACCAGCGAAGAGGTAATCCTTGAGACGGGTAAGGACAAAGAAACAGAATGCAATCCGGCGGTACGGAACTATTATGTGGAATTGGATAAAGCGACGCTAAAAGACAATGTAAATGATTTCACCAGGCTGAAGGAGGCTTTGGCATGTAAATACAAGGAACTGGAGGCAGGATTGCTGGAAATTGATTATTATGCACTGAAGAAACTGTCTAAAGTAATAAGAGCCGGTAGTTGGAGAGTATGTGCAACTGTCCTGCATAATAAGAAAATTATCGATGTGGAGCAGGGGATTTCGGATAAACAAATATACGGTGTGGCAATCGACATCGGGACGACAACGATTGCGGCATATTTATGCAGCCTGGAGGATGGCAGGACAAAACAGACGGTATCCATGATGAATCCGCAAATCAGGTTCGGTGATGATGTTTTATCGAGGATCAGCTATTGTGCAGATCACGAAAATGGTGTTGATCAATTGCAAAAGCTTCTGATGGAAGGATTAAACGAACTGATCAGGCAAATGGCGGAACAGGAAGGAATCCATACAGACCGGATTGTGGAAGCTGTTTTAGTATTTAATACGGTTATGGAGCATATAGCGCTTGGAATTTCACCGGACCATATAGGAGTAGCTCCATTCGTATCGACAGTTGCAGAGCCGGTTGACATTATGGCACGCGATCTGGGACTGCAGATATTACCGGGTGGAAATGTACACTGTCTGCCCTCGGAAGCAGGCTTTGTAGGAGCGGATAATGTTGCAGTGCTTATTTCGGAGGAACCTTATTTACAGGATAAAATGAAGCTCATCATAGATATCGGTACCAACAGCGAACTGTGTCTGGGCAACAGGGATGGAATATACACCACCTCCTGCGCGACGGGGCCGGCGTTGGAGGGGGCTCAGATCCAATGCGGGATGAGAGCCTGCAGGGGTGCAATTGAAAAGATTGCGATCGACCCTGTCACGCTGGAACCCGTGCTGGGGATCATAGGCTCCAATTCAATAAAGGTGCCGACAGGGATATGTGGTTCCGGTATCATAGATGCGATTTCACAGATGGCATCAGCCGGTATTATAGAACCGGATGGGAAATTTTCTAAAAACATCACCTCGGACAGAGTGAGAAATGGACAGGACGGTAAGAAGGAATATGTTTTGTATTTTAAAAAAGGTGAAGATGAAAGAGATATCGTTGTTACACAAAAGGACGTCAGAGCGGTTCAATTGGCGAAAGCAGCTCTTTACGCAGGGGCAAAAGCCCTGATGAACAGCTGTGGCATTGAAAAACCGGATGAGATTATTCTGGCTGGAGCCTTTGGAAGCTATATTGATAAGAAAAACGCATTGGCACTGGGGTTATTTCCCGACTGCCCTCTGGATTCTGTAAAAGTGGTCGGAAATGCAGCGGGGTTGGGAGCAAAACTGGCTTTGGTCAATATAGGCAAAAGAAAGGAAGCAGAAAACATTGCCAGACAGGTGAAATTTATTGAGACAGCCATGAATCAGGATTATCAGGTCATGTTCGCCAGGGCGATGGCTATACCGCACGAGAAAGACAGCTTTGCGCTGAATCAGCCTTATATATGGCCGTGTATGGGAAAGGATGACAGAGCGAACAGTCAGGAAGTACTCAATATGGGAGCCGGGCTGATTAATGATTTCGAATTAATGGACAGGGCAGTGATTGAAAATAAACGAGCTGAAAACAGGTCATATCTTCTGTTCCCTATTATGCAGAAAATTGAAGCGGTTGCATACGGCGGAGAACCTGAAGTGGTTGGACATAATATTATCGTTCCTGATTATGTTTATCAAAAACTGGAACAGATTGATTTCAGCCAGTCCATATTAGAACATAGGGTAATACAAAACACATTGGAGTGCATTTTCAGGCATTCCGGCGACAGAATTATATTGGAGGTAACCGGACCATTTTCCATATTGGCAGCGTTGGTCAATCCGACCAAATTGTATTCCTATTATCGGAAAAACAAAGCGCTGTTAATCGAGGTGCTTCATACCATCGCAGATTCTTTGGCGGAATACACTATCGAAGCAATAAAACGTGGTGTCAGGATCATCTCTTTTGCAGATTCGGAAGGGGTAACAGAACTGGTTGGCGAGCCTTTTTACAGGGAAATAAGCGGAGCTGCCACCGCCGCATACCTGAAAAAGCTGGAAGGCCATCTGGATCATGCACTGGTGCATCTGTGCGGAAAAACGTCCTATTCCCTGCAAAGGGCAGGATATATCACTACGAAGATATACCGTGCCGGGGACAAGGAATATATGGAGCTGTTATTCGACTATGCGGAAAATAAGAAGTTCAAGTTCATCGGACACAACTGTATTCATACCAGAAAGCTGTCCGTTCCGTTGATCAGCAAATTGGAACTGACAAACTAAAAGAGCAAAGGATGTTGATGTATATGAGTCTGGAATATATTTTAGGGAAAAGCCTTGAGGGAAGAGAACTGGAAGAGGAGGAAGTACTGTTTTTGCTGGAGCAAAAGGAGAAGGTGACACTTGACCGGATATTTGAAACGGCAAGGAAATTAAGGGAAAGGTATTTTGGCACGAAGGTGTTTTTATACAGCTTTGTATATTTTTCAACCTATTGCAAAAACAATTGTTCTTTTTGTTATTTTCGAAATTCAAATGACATGCCACCCCGGTACAGGAAATCTGTAGATGAAATCGTCAGTACCGCAATGAAAATGAAAGCTGCAGGAATCCATTTGATTGATCTGACAATGGGGGAAGATCCGTATTTTATCGACCATCCGGAGAGGCTTACAGAAATTGTGAGGAGAGTTAAGGAGGAGACAAAGCTCCCCATCATGATCTCCCCCGGGGTATTGGCTGATGAGGTAATCGATGAGCTTATCCGGGCCGGAGCGGATTGGTACGCCCTGTATCAGGAGACGCATAACAGAGTGCTGTTCGGAAAACTAAGAGCCGGTCAGGATTATCAGGCCCGGCTTCATGCCAAGGAATATGCAAAAAAGCAGGGTATGCTGGTGGAAGAAGGCCTGTTGACGGGGGTGGGAAATCAGCTTGCGGAATACGTGAAATCCTTTGAGTATATGAAGAGGTTGGGAGCATCCCAGGTAAGAACAATGACATTTATCCCTCAGAAGGGAAGTCCCATGGGAGAATGCGAACAGGGCAGCTTTCTGAGTGAACTTCTGAATATCGCAGTCATGCGGCTGATCTTTCCAAAGCTGCTGATACCGGCTTCGCTTGACGTAGATGGACTGAGAGGGCTGGAAGAGAGATTGAATGCGGGAGCCAATGTCATTACATCGATTATTCCTCCGAAGGAAGGATATGCCGGAGTTGCCAACGCTGTTTATGATATTGACGAAGGGCATCGCACAATTGAGGGAATTCAGGAAAGTATTCATAAATGCGGCCTGCGGTCGGCCACTGCCGAAGAATATGAGAACTGGCTGCAGTCCCGGCAAAATGAGACGAGGAGATTACCGGCATGATAAAAGTTCTGATTGCAGGAGGTAAGCTGCAGGGAATTGAAATTGCCTATCTGGCAAAAAAAGCAGGGTTCTATACGATTCTTGTTGACAAAAGCGCAGAGGCTCCTGCAATTGGATTGGCAGACCGCTTTGTTCAGGAAAACGTATTTTCAGAGCTCAGGTTGCTGCAGTTATTCAAGGAAGCAGATGTGATTATCCCTGCAATAGAGAATGACAGGGTATTGCATAAGCTTCTGGAGTATGGTGGGATAACCGGCAGAAAAGTCATTTTTGACGAAGGCAGCTACCGGATTTCCTCCTCAAAAACCGCATCCAATCAATTATTTGAAAGTCTGGGGCTGCCTTTGCCCGGGAAATATCCGGAGTGCCAGTTCCCTGTTATTATCAAACCGGATAACCTGAGCGGCAGCAGCCAGGTGCATAAGGCCTGGTCGGGAGAAGAAGCGGAAGCAGTGATTGCCGGTATGGCTGGAGAAATTGTGATACAGGAATATTTGGAGGGCAGGTCCTTTTCCATTGAGGTGATCGGTGACGGAGAAAATTTTTATTATCCACAGATAACGGAAGTCATAACGGATGAAAGCTATGACTGCAAACGGATTATTGCACCGGCACAGATTGAGAAGGAACTGGAAGATCAGTTTTTCGGGATAGCCTGTAAATTGGCAGAATCCATGAAAATTAAGGGGATCTTCGACATAGAAGTAATCTGCCATAACGGAATATTGAAGTTGCTGGAAATTGATGCGAGATTTCCAAGTCAGACACCTGTCAGTATTTATAATTCCAGTGGCATTAATATGGTTGAAATGCTGGCAGGGATGGCAAACGGTACCTTTTATGGCGGAAATGCAACGAAGCATGAGGTTTGCCTCTATCAGCAGATCGTGGTTGGACCTGATGAAATAAGGGTCATGGGAGAGCATGCGATTGGAGATTGCAGGAACATGGCACTGATCAGCGGATTTTTTGGAGTGGATGAAGGAATTACGGACTATTTTGAAGGCAAAATGAACTGGAAAGCCATTATCATCATTACTGCCGATACCTGCGGGAATGCGTACGAAAAATTCCTGCAATGCGTGGAAAACATAAAAAGGAAGGTCAATAATCCAAACCTTGCATTTATTGAAGGGTAAAAGGACAGGAAGGAGAAGTGTGAAGCATGACGAGACTGAATACGATTGATATCGACCGGATATCCTGTGATCTGCAGAAAAATGACCTGCAATGGCAAAGAACATTTGGACATACGCTGGAGGAAATAGCAAGAAAGGCTGTAAATGCGCCTCACTTGAACATTGGACTAAGAACGGCGACTGTACCGGTGACCTGCGGGTTGGGCATCATCGGAGGCTTTAATGAGGCAGTGAGAGATATTCTTGAGCATTGCGGGGCGGATGTCTTTATAACAAAAAAGACGGATGTTGCCGGAATACAGGAAGCTTACATCAATGGTGCAGAACTTATTTTCATGGCGGATGATGATGTATGTGCAGCATTTTCCGTGCATGGGAATGTAACTTCCGACAACGGTTATGCAACGGGCATTGGCTTTGCTGCGGCCCTGGAAATCATGATGGAAAGGGTTGAAAAGGAAGAGGTTCTGATTCTGGGTTCGGGTCCGGTGGGGGCAGCAGCGGCACAATATTTTTCAAAAAAAGGCGCTGTACCGGTGCTGTGTGATATTGACGAAGCAAAAGCCTGCAGGGTTGCTGCTTCCATAAAGAATGCCAGGGTGGAAAGGGATAGGAACCATATAAGGAACTACAGATATCTGTTGGATGCCACAACCTCGGGAGACTTTATCAGATCCTGCGATGTGACGGAACAAACCAGGATTTCAGCACCCGGTATCCCTCTTGGCGTATCAAAGGAGGTCATGGATCAAGTACCTGTCTTTCATAATCCTTTGGAATTAGGAATTATGACGATGTATTTCGACTGCATGAAGCAACTTCAGGAAACGGCTTCAGGAAGGAGGCAGTTATGAACGAGAAACTGGAAAAATCAAAAAAGGATATCGTCAAACGGTATGTAAATAAAAACCAAAGCTTATATTCCCTGATGAATAAAATCAAGTTATGGCCTTCCAGATCTGGTGTCCTGCATGGCATAAAAAGTGTTGAACTTCTTGTGAATAACATAAAAATCACGACGCATTGCGGAGAAGAGTTTACCGTATGGAATTCCAAAAACAGCCGAAGTGCAAGATGGCTTAGAAACCGCTGGTGTACCTATCCCTGCCCCAAATGCAGGATACCGGAGTGGAAAATGTCGAAGTATTCTTCGACTGTATTTTCGGACTCTGCCGGGGCTGGTCGTTGACTAAGGTCAACTGCTCGGTCTGTATCCGGAAAGGCAATGAAACTGGTGGCTTTGATGAGGGTAGATGATATTAACTATGAATCAATAGGGAGATGAAGCATGGTTGCATTTTCTGAAACACAGAGGAATCGATTGATTGAGTTGGGACTGAAGCAAGGTGTGCTCCAGATGCAGTTTAGTTCGGTCGGAGAACGTGAAGCGGGTTATCAACAGGTAGAAAAAGCAGCAGTTAAAGAAAACCGTTCAAAAATAAAGCAGTTGACTGAAGAGGTTTATCAGCCCAAACTGTGCAGCTTACAGCACAATATTGAACAAAGCCTTTATGATCAGGGCTTCGCACAGGTTACAACACCAACGATCATATCAAGAAAGTTTTTAGAGCGTATGTCTATCGACGGAACACATCCGCTGAATGAGCAGGTATTTTGGCTTGACAATAAGACTTGCTTGAGACCGATGCTGGCGCCAAATCTGTATGAGGTCTCAAAAAAAATGATGAATTATTCCAAAATGCCATTAAGGCTTTTTGAGATAGGTTCCTGCTTTCGGAAAGAAACAGAGGGGAAGAGCCATTTAAAGGAATTCACCATGCTGAATCTTGTGGAATGGGGGACCCCTGAAGACGAGAGGATACAGCGGCTGAAGGAGCTGGCGGAAGCAGTGCTGAAGGCGGCTCAAATAAAGGAATTCGGATTCGAAAACGAAGATTCGGTAATCTATGGGAGGGGCCTTGATATCATTGGCAGGGATGGGACGGAACTGGCCTCCTCCTCCATGGGACCGCACCCTCTGGACGCAGCATGGAATATTACATGTACATGGGTAGGCATTGGATTCGGGTTGGAACGTTTGTTGATGTATCGGGAAGGGGAGGAAGGAATCCACCGGTACTCCAGAAGCATTACCTATCAGGATGGTGCTGTATTGAACATAAAATAAGTGTTCATGGGTGGGATTATCAGTTTGGAGTACATCTTTATTTTGACGGGCATAATAGCATCTATTACCGGCAGGGCAACCACCCTGCTTTCATTATGTTTGTTTAATTTACGCAATGTTGCCTGAAAGTTCTCTTTTGAGAATAATACCTGAAAACATATTTTTTTGGCAATCCCTGATAGTGTTATGGTAAAATAATACCATCATGTTACATTATGAAAGGGAAATATAAATGGGAGCAAAGGAAATCAAGGGAGCGCCTGTTGCGGAAGAGATCCGTGCAGAGCTGCGGGTGGAGATAGAGAAGGTAAAAGGGCTGGGATATGACCCGAAGCTATCTGTCCTGTTGGCAGGCGACGATCCCGGCAGTGTATGGTATGCGCAGAGCAAGGTGAAGATCGGTGATAAACTGGGTGTCCAGGTCGACCTTACAAGATTTGGCGGCGATGTCAGCGAGGAAGAGCTATTGCAGCATATCGCCGCTTTGAACGCTGAGGACACGGTGCATGGAATACTCGTGGAACTGCCGCTGCCAAAGCATATAGATAAAACAAAAGTTATGAATGCGATTGATCCGAAGAAGGACGTGGATGGAGTGACAGCTGTGAACCGCGGATATATTATGGGTGGACAGGAGAGCCGGGCGCTTGTGCCTGCGACTCCCATGGCCTGCATCGAGCTTATTGAGAGATCCTGTGTGTCATTGAAGGGTAAGCGTGTTACGCTCGTGGGCAGAGGGGATACTGTGGGCAGACCGCTGGCATCGCTGCTCATCAGCCGGGATGCTACAGTTACGGTTTGCCATACGAAGACACTGGACCTTGCTCAGGAGTGCAGAAGGGCTGAGATTCTGATAGCAGCGGCAGGACGTGCGCATCTGGTGACCGATGATATGGTAGCTGAAGGAACAATTGTAATCGATGCAGGAATTAATGAACTGGCGGACGGATCGTTTACAGGTGATGTGGACTTTGTGAACGCTAAGGAAAAAGCGGCTGCAATTACTCCCGTGCCGGGAGGCGTAGGAAGTCTGACAACAACGATCATTATGGCAAATACCCTGAAGGCGCTGAAGCTCCAGAAGGGTTTGAAATAGGAGGAAAGCATGAATATTTATGAAATGACACTAAATGATTACCTTGATGCAGCTTCATCAAAAAACCCCACACCGGGCGGGGGCAGCGTCAGTGCTGTTGTTGCCGCAAACGCTTCTGCGATGGTAAGCATGGTTGCAAATTTGACACTAGGTAAAAAGGGATACGATGCAGTTCAAGATGAGGTCAAAAACATTCTCGAAAAGATGAGTAAGAATGTGAATGAAATAAAAGCACTGACCGAGAAAGATATAGAGGCATTCCAGAACTTTATGGAGGCTTGGCGTTTACCGTCTGCCACAGAGGAAGAAAAGACCTTCAAGAGTGTGGGAATGGAGAAGTCGGCACAGAACGCCTCATCTGTACCTCTGGAACTGTGCAGTGCGTGTATTGAAATTCTCAAACAGGCCAAACAACTGGCTCCGATTGGCAACAAGACAGCAATATCGGATGTTGGAGTCGGAGTGTACCTGGCTGATGCGGCACTGAGGTCGGCATTGCTGAGTGTTGACATCAATTTACCGCTCATAAAAGAAGATGCTTTTAAAGAAAGGCTTCTTGCCAGGAAGGTGAAACTTCTTGCAGAAGCGGATGAATTGAAGCTGCTTGCGTTGGCTGATGTAAGCAAAAGGTTATTGTGATTACGGGGAAAAGCACCTATTCCTCCCACCAGCCGAATGCGACTTCTGTTTTAATATACTGTGTGCCTGGGGAATGCAAAAAGACAATAAATGTTCCTCCCGGCGGTATAACAATTTTTCCGTAATAATTACCAACGGTTGTTGAGTTTGCCTCAGCTATTCTCGAAAGGATGCTTACCCCATTCATGGGCGTGGCAGGCACATATTGACTATATGCAAGCAACGACTTCGGCTTTGGAAGCGGAATAAAAGCAGTATTGGCCGGGGAGAAATGCGATGATACTGCTGCATTTCCAAGTGGTGAGCTGTTTAGCCATAATTGAGCCTGGAACGGTAGTGCAGATGTGTTTGTAACAGCAAAGGTATTAACATATAAATTCACACCGGAATTTGCCGGGTTCAGCAAGCCACTCCATGCATTTGAATTTGCCCCCAGGCATATTTGCGGTGTATGACCCATAAAGTACTTACCGGTAAAGGATTTATATACTCTGTATTCCAGACCGATTACTTGAGGCTGATTGGCATTTTTTTCAGAGGTGAAAGAATTCTCGTAGTTCTGCATTGCATTTATACTCCTTTCTACATAGTACATTCTATGAAGGATGTGGAGTTATGTTATAGAAAGATAGGAGATTTTTATGAATACAGATGCATCGAAACTTAACCTTGATGTATACCTATATGGTATGACGGTCTATTCCACAATACATCTTCTCGAGGGCAAATATCCCGAACCGGATACCTATGGAGAGATCAGGCAGACTTACTTTATACCGGGTGGAGAGACAGGAAACTCGGCGATCGTGCTGTCGAGAATGGGCGCCAGGGTTAAGATTGATGGCCCATTCCTTGGAACCAGGACCAAAGATGGCATTCTGGATTTTTACAGGCAGTTTGACATAGATTGCACAGGCCTTCACTATGATTCGTCCTTCAATGGTGTGCAGGACCTGGTACTGGTCGGAGGAGAAACACGCACTGTATTCGGCAGGTTCGGAGGCTATTTTAGGGAGGGCACAAGATGGTCCGATTTTAACAGAGATGCTGTAATAGCTTCGAAAATCGTGTCCATTGATCCTTTCTTTGGAGATGTTTCGTCCAATCTGGCAAACTTCTGCTTTGAAAACGGTAAACCGTATGTCACGATAGATTGCCTGCCTGACAGCAGCCTGCACGCAAATGCTGCGGCAACGGTCATCTCCAACGAATTCATTGGAAACAGCTTTAAAGGCGAGGACATCGCCGGACTCTTCAAAAGATATACAGACGCTTCTCACGGTCTGGTGATTTTTACATTCGGTTCAAAAGAAATACTTTACGGCAGAAAGAACAGCGGTATGCAATCACTCAAACCATTCAAGGTTGAAGTCGCAGGCACTCTGGGCGCAGGTGACACCTTCAGGGGCGGTGTGGTCTATGGTGTACTGAAAGGCATGAGCGACACGGATACTGTAAAATTCGCCGCCGCCACAGCCGCCTGCGTATGCAGAAGATTCCCCATGGCCCTGAACCCGCCCGACTTGCATGAGATACTGGAACTCAAGAACCAAGGGCAGAACCAAGGGGACGGTTCCTCTGGTTTGTGACCGTGACAGGGGACTTTCCCTTGTCACGCACAATGGCCGCCCCTACATTACATCCCGTTCATTGCGCATACTTAATATTATCTGCGACATACATATATGGAATTACTTCCACCGTAACCTCATGATGTAGCAGTTCTTCTGGTATCATCCTTCTGATACTGCAGCTGATACAGCGAATAATACATACCGCGCTTGGCCAGCAGTTCCTGGTGGTTGCCGGATTCCCGCACCTTTCCCTTGTGCAGTACGATGATATTATCTGCGTGTTGGATCGTGGACAGTCTGTGGGCGATGACTATGGTTGTGCGGTTCCTTGTGAGCTTTGTCAGCGCATCCTGAATGAGAAGCTCGGTCTCGGTGTCGATATTGGAGGTCGCCTCGTCAAGCACAAGAATGGCGGGATCGAACGCCAGAGCGCGTGCAAAGGCCAGAAGCTGCCTCTGTCCCGAAGAGAAAGTGGAACCGCGTTCCATCACCTCTTCATTATAGCCGGAGGGCAGCTTGCTGATGAAGCTGTCTGCATTCACATATCTGGAGACTTCCTCAATTTTCTCATCACTGATTCCTTCTTCGTTGAGACGAATATTGTCCTTAAGTTTTCCGCTGAACAGGAAGACATCCTGAAGAACCACACCGATGGATCGCCTGAGATCATCCTTACACAGCTCTTTTACATTGATCCCGTCAATGAGGATCTCACCTTTCTGTATTTCGTAGAACCTGCTCAACAGGCTTATGATGGATGTCTTACCTGCACCTGTGGCTCCAACGATTGCAACAGTCCTCCCTGCCGGAACCTTGAAGCTGACATCCCTCAATACCCAATCGTTTTCGTTATATGCAAACCAGACGTTTTTGAATTCAATATTGCCCTTCGCCTCGTTCTGACCAAGACACCTTTTGCCGCTATCCTCTTCGGGCTGTGCATCCAGTATCATGAATATCCTTTCGGAAGCGGCCATTGAAGATTGCAGTATATTATATTTTTCAGCCAGATCATTGATGGGTTGAAAAAACAGTCCGATATAATTTACAAACGCATACAGGACGCCAAAAGTGAGTGCGCCCTCCAGCACATCTACGCCGCCGAACCATACGAGCAGTGCAATGGCAAAGGATGCAAGCATTTCAATCACCGGCCGGAAAAGGCCGAAGGTCACAACCTCGCTCATTGCAGCTTTGTAATACTCCTTGCCGGTCTCATTGAATTTATCAAAATTCTGTTTCTCGCGGCTGAACATTTGAATGATGCGCATTCCGGAAATGTTCTCTGAAATAGCCGAATTGATCTTTGCCAGAGTCACACGTATATTTCTGTAGACTTTTCTGATCCTCTTCCTGAAGACCACTGTCAGCAGCACGACGAAAGGCATAATGGAAAGAATCACAAGGGTCAGCTTGACGTTAAGCTTGATCATGATAATCAATGTTCCAAAGAGGATCGCAAAATCCTTGAGCAGTGTGACCAGTACATTCGTGTACATGTCATTGAGCGTCTCGGTGTCATTCGTGACACGCGTCACAAGCCTGCCGATCGGATTCTTGTCAAAGTAGGACAGCGGCATTTTCTGCAGGTGCGTGAACAGCAGCTGTCTAATGTTGTATATGATGGTCTGCCCGACATAGCTGAGTACATATATCTGCAGCAGATTGAACACAAAGCCTGCCACTACCAGTGCTATAAAATAGAAGCCCATTGTGTTCAAGGACTGTACGTCATTCTTTTTGATGAACTGGTCAATTGTAATTCCCATAAGATAGGGCCTTGCCAGGTCCACCAGTGTTGATGCGATCAATAGAACGACTGCCAGAGCGAAGAAACGCCAATATTGGGCGGCAAACTTCAAAAGCCGTTTCATCAGCTTGGAGTCATATGCTTTAACTTCAAGTTCTTCTTCCTGGAAATTGCTGTTTTCGTCGGACATTTTTATTCAGCCCCCTCTATCTCTTCAGTAAGGAGCTGCCTGTCATACAGCTCGCTGTAGTAACCGCCAAGCTCAAGCAGCGACTCGTGTGTGCCGCGTTCGATGATATTACCGTCGCCCAGCACGACGATCTCATCAGCATCCTTGACCGCCGAAACTCTATGTGAAACGATGATGCTGGTACGTTGCTTCATTATTTTTTTCAAATCTCCAAGGATCTCCTCTTCCGTATTTGCATCGACGGCAGACAAACAATCGTCAAGAATCAGTATTGACGGAGATCCCAGGAGTGCCCTTGCAATTGCGACACGCTGCTTCTGGCCGCCGGACAGTGTAACGCCGCGTTCACCGACAAGCGTATTGAATTTGTTCGGGAACTCCATGATGTTGTCATATATTCTAGCTGTTTTTGAGGCGCTTTCAATTTCCTGAATACTGCTTTCTCTATAGAAATCTATATTTTCATGGATGGAAGCGGAGAAAAGGAAGGTTTCCTGGGGTACACAGCCAATGTTGGTCCTTAATTTCGCCAGCGGGATCGTATTTATATCCTTTCCGTCAATGAATAATGTTCCCTCGGGCACCGTCAATAACCTTGATATAAGATTGATCAAAGTTGTTTTTCCGCATCCGGTGCGGCCAATAATAGCCAGCGTCCGGCCCTTTTCCACTGTGATATTGATGTTTTCGAGGACAGGTGATTGTGTACCCGGATAAGTGAAAGACAGGCCACGGAATTCTATTACGCCTTCGATCGGGCTGAACGCAGCACCAGCGGCACCGGCAGATATGTTCGCTGGCATGCTTTCTGAGGTTCCATTCAATGTGTCTCCATTCGATGTGTTTTCATTCAATATGTTTACAGGCGTGTTTCCCGTACTGCCATCATTCTTACCGGATTCAGCATCAGCATGATTACCCTCAATTTTATCGATGCTATCGGCAATCTCCGGTTTCTCATCCATAATGATGTTGATTCTTTCCAATGAGACCGAGCCTCTCTGGAACATGTTCGCCGCCCAGCCTATAGCCGTAATGGGCCAGATCAGCATGCCCAGATAGCTGTTGAATGCGACGAAGCCGCCCAGCGTCAGTGAACCCTTTATGACAAGATAACCGCCGTACCACAGTGCTATAACAAAGGAAAGCGCTGCAATCGACATGACCGTTGGGAACATCATGCTCATGAGCCGGACAAACTTCAAATTCGCCTCACGGTTGACCGAGTTTGCCCTTTCGAACCGTGCGATTTCCTTCTGCTCCTGTACAAAGGCCTTTATGACCCTGATCCCGGAAAAATTCTCTCTGGCTGTTTCAGTCAGACTGGAAAACGATTCCTGCTGCTTCTCCACTCTGGATTGCATTATTTTCATAAAAAACGCAATTGAGATACCAAGCAGTACAAGCGGTGAGAAACTGGCAGCTGTGAGATTCAAGCCTGCCGTATTCCACATCATGCCTAGTGCGACGACAGGTACCAATAGGCAGTCGATTGCAAATATAATCCCCTGACCCGTTGCCGCCGTGACGTTATTCATGTCATTTGTGGCATGGGCCATGATATCGCCGGTCTTGTGGGTATTGAAATAGTTTGCCGAGAGCTTCTGCAAATGTGCATAGAAACGGTTTCTGAAAGACAGCTCTATCTTTCTGGAAACACCGTAAAGTGCATATCTGAAAAGAAATCTGAAAACAGCAATCCCTATTGAGATTGAAGCGATTATTAACGCATATTCCAAAAGCCTTGGCCTGGTCAAGGAGTTGCTCTCCAGAGCATCCGTGACATCCCCTAATATCTTTGGCAGCACCAACTGCAGCAGATCCACGCCTAGAAGAAAAACGATACCCAGCATGTATCTGTATTTGTATTTTAATAAAAGATCCTTTATGTAACGTAGAGTACCCATAAATACCTCATGTTTTATTATTTGTAAACTTGCTTCATATTCATGCAGAATTGCCTTATTTATCTTTTTGCACCTATGTATAATGAAAAAAATTCGGGTTTTTAAGCTTTTTCATTTGTATTACCTTTAGTACCCTTTTGCAGAAAACTTAATCTTCCTTGTACATTTTTTTGCAACTCTTATTATAATATTTATTTTACTTTTCAGCCAGAATAAGATTAAGCGCATGTGTATTTCTTTTGATGCCCTTAATTGATGCCTGGTATAAAAGAGTATTCCCTATGCAAAAGCGCTTTTGCATCTTAATAGCGATTTCATAAGAAAGGATAAGGGTGGTTTGGATGAAAACAAGCTGGAAAGGCTCGATCAGCTTCGGTATGGTATATTTCCCGGTCAATGTTTATACGGCTACAACCGGTGCGGAGGAAGTCAAATTTCACTATTTGCACAAAAAATGCAATACGAGGGTGCGCTACAAAAAATATTGCGAGATCTGTAAGGAAGATGTGGCGCAGGAAGACCTGGTGCGCGGCTACGAGTACGAAAAGGACAGGTACATCCTTATTACGGATGAGGATTATGAAAAACTGCCGATCAATTCAAAAAAGACAATTTCCATTATGAATTTTGTGGACAAGGATCAGGTCGATCCGATCTATTTGGACAAAGCCTACTATATAAGCCCAAGCAATTTCAACGCCAGCAAGGCCTTTGAGCTTTTCCGCCGGGCGATGCAGGAGTCGGGAAAGGTAGGTATAGCCAAGATCACGCTGTCCTCCAACGAATATGTGTCCCTTATAAGGCCTTATGAAAAGGGAGGGCTTCTGCTAAATCTGCTGTATTATGCCAATGAAATCAGGAGTACGGAGAATATCACGGAACTGAATTATAATGTAGATATTCATGAAAACGAGATGAAAATGGCAACAAGCCTTATTGCAAATATGACATCCGAATTCAATATCGGCGAATACAGGAATGAATATCAGGAAGCGCTGAAAAAGCTGATCCAGGCAAAGATTGAAGGGAAGGAGGTCGTTAGTCCGCCTGAAGCACAGAATAATATCATCGATCTCCTGGAAGCGCTGAAGGCCAGTGTGGAGGCTACGAAGGTGACTACCAAAGCGGACAAGCCTAAAGCCGGAAAGAAAACGAAGGCAGTGTAATATATTTACTCATCCAGTGTAAATCATGTATAATGTTACGGGGCATGTCAAATTAACGGAGATGAGTTTTTGGGGGAAAAAAAAGATACAATACTGGGGATCGAGCGGAACATATTCTTCGCTGGTCTTACAAGCTTCACAATGGACACTGCGACGAAAATGATCTACTCTGTCATGTCCATGTTCCTGCTGTCCATCGGGGCATCAAAGACGTTGTTATCGCTGATTGAAGGTATTGCCGAGAGTACTGCCTCGCTGCTCAAGGCTTTCTCCGGCTGGTTCAGCGACAGGATAGGCAGAAACAAGCCGTTCATGCTGCTGGGTTATGCGTTGAGTGCCTTAGTAGTGCCGTTCTATGCGCTTGCATCCCATCCGGTACATGTTCTGGTGATGAGATTTGTCGAACGTGTCGGGAAGGGCATCAGGACAGCGCCAAGGGATAGTTTGATCGCAGGCTCTGTCAAATCAGGAAATACCGGAAAAGGTTTTGGATTTCACAAGGCGATGGACAACTGTGGCGCCATTATCGGTCCGTTGCTTTCCTTCGCGATCATCTCGGCTTTTACCGGCAACTACAGGCTTGTGTTTATCATATCTGCCATTCCCGCTCTGCTCAGCATAGGGATCATTGCGCTATACATAAAAGAAGCGGGAAAAAATAAGGAGCTGCCCAGACCCAAAATATCGTTGAAATCTTTCCCGAAGAGGTTTTATGCGTTCCTTGCAATCATTTTCGTATTCACACTAGGCAATTCTTCAGACCAGTTGCTTCTCGTCAAAGCGAATGATGTCGGGATCAACGCACTTTACATACCGCTGGTGTATCTGATATACAACGCTGTTTCCGTACTGTTTGCCATTCCGATGGGCATACTATCCGACAGGGTCGGAAGGGAAAAGTTAATTATTTTTGGTTATGTAACTTATTCACTGATCTATTTCGGGTTCGGAAGGACTGGTCAGGCCGGTGTGGTGATAGGACTGTTTGCATTCTACGGGTTATACAGTGCGGCAACAGACGGAGTTCAAAAGGCACTTGTGGCAGATGTTGCCGATAAGGACAAAGTGGGGACTGCTATGGGAATTTACAATTCGCTGCTTGGTGTGACATTGCTTCCTGCCAGCCTGATCGCGGGGCTTCTATACGATCATGTCAACAACAGCGCACCATTTTACTTTGGTGCAGTTATGGCATTGCTGGCTGCGCTGATGATGCTGGTGTTTTACAGGCGAAGATTATCATTGGCCAAAGCTGCCTGATATGGCACTCTGGCGGAAGGGAGACGCTTATGGGTCTGCACAATTATCTTTTAACTGTGCGCAAGTTGAATAACATGGGCCGCTGGTCCACGGATTTCATGCACCAGAGGACTACGGTCAGCGAGCACTCGTTTTTCGTGGCGCAGATAGGCCAAATGATGGCGCTTATCGAAGAAGAGAACGGCAACGTCATCAACTGGAGCAAGCTTTTCAAGAAACTGATCAACCATGATGTAGTTGAAGCAATCACCGGGGACATTATCAGCACGGTGAAGCACAAGAACGAGCCTCTCAGGGACATGATCAGCCTTTTGGAACGGGAAGTTGCCGATGAAAATCTTCTCGTCAACGTAGATGAGCCGTACAAGGCGATTTACAGGGATATCCTTTTTGATGGGAAGGATGATACACTAGAGGGTAAAATACTCAAAAGCGCTGATTACTTTGATGCGATCATGGAATGCGTAGGCGAGGTCAGGTTAAATAATCTGGACCCGTTTGTAGAAAAATATCATTCAATCCTGGAGAAATTTCTGGAATCAGATCTGACAAGCGCGAAATATTTCAAAGAGACAATACTGCCTGAGCTGGTAAAAGGCTGTAGGGCATTGGAGTAAACTATAATTTATAAGAGGTGTGCCATGCTAACTAATGTAGAAATTCAAAAAATAATCCCGCACAGGTATCCGTTCCTGCTTGTTGACAAGGTTCTGGAGCTTGAACCGGGCAAAAGAGCAGTAGCAATTAAGAATGTAAGTGTCAATGAGCCATTTTTCCAGGGACATTTTCCAGGCTTTCCGATTATGCCTGGCGTCCTGATTGTCGAGGCGCTTGCCCAAACGGCAGGGATCGCAGCTAATGCGGATACCGAAGGCGGAGCGAAGCTTGGCGTATTTGCAAGCATTGACGAAATGAAATTCAAGAGACAGGTAGTACCGGGGGATATACTTCGCCTGGAGGTTGAGATCCTATCGATGAAGATGGGCATTGTGAAGGCAAAAGTAAAAGCTACCGTTGAGGATAAAGTCGCAGCAGAAGGCGAGATCCGTTTTGCCATGACAGCAGTGAAGAAATAAAAAACAGATCATTGATAATAGCTCCTTTTTAAAAGAACAGGCCGTCCGGTTTACCGGGCGGCCTTATTGCTTTTGGAATCACTTGATTTATTACGATGCAATACCCTATTCCTCAGCTTACAGCAAGAGCCTTCCGGCCATCGAGGAACATTTCGCCGACTTTGTAGATGTCGCCGGCACCCATTGTAATGATAAGATCTCCGGCCTTTGCATTCTTGTCAAGGTATTCGACAATATTCTCAAACCCTTTGACATAAAGCGTTTGCTTTCCGTTGCCGCTTATTTTATCAGCCAGCATTCCGGAATTTACTTCTCCGGTGTCTATTTCCCGTGCCGCGTAAATGTCAGTGACAATGATGATATCGGCATCTTCAAATGCAGTTGAGAATTCGTTCATGAGAAATTTTGTCCTGGTATAGGTATGGGGCTGGAATATGCACCAGATACGTGAATATTTGCAATTCTGCGCCGCCTTCAAAGTAGCAGCCACCTCTGATGGATGGTGGGCGTAATCGTCGATTATGGTGATTCCGTCGCTGATTCCCTTCAACTCAAACCGCCTGTGTGTTCCGCCATACTTCTGCAGAGCCCTGACTGTAGAACTCAGGCTGCAGCCCATTACATGGCAGGAGGCAATCGCTGCGAGCGAATTGCTCACATTATGGATGCCGGGCACCATGAGCTTTACCTCGGTGACCGGTTCATTATGGTGAAGCAGCGTGTATGCCGCACAGCCCAGATCGTTAAAGGATATATCGGAGGCGCTCCAGGTATGATTCCCATCTGAAAGACCATATGTCACCTTGTTGCAGGATACCTGATCCATGACCTCTAAAGCGTCGGTATCATCGGCGCAAACTACGAGACAGCCATCTTCCGGCAGTAGCTTCGCGAAGCGCAGGAAGGTTTCCTTTATATGATCCATATCTTTAAAATAATCAGCATGATCATATTCTATATTCAAAATGACAGCAAGGTACGGATGGAATTTCAGGAAACTTCCCGTATATTCACAGGCCTCTGCAATGAAGTATTCACTTCCGCCTATTCTGGTATTTCCACCGATAGCGTCCAGTTCGCCACCCATGTTGATTGTCGGATCCAGACCCTCTTCAAGCATGATCATGGAGATCATCGAGGTGGTGGTCGTTTTGCCGTGCGTGCCGGAAACAGCGATACTTCTGGCATAGTCCCGCATGATATCTCCGAGAAGTGCGGCTCTGTCTATACATGGGATGCCTGCCTGTGATGCCGCTGCCAGTTCGGGGTTATTGCTTTTCACAGCCGCAGTATACACGACAAGTTCAGCGCCTATAATACTTTCCGCGAAATGACCGATTGTTATCTTTATGCCCATTTTCTCAAGCTTCTGGGTGATAGATGAAGATTTCATATCCGATCCCGTTATCGCGTAGCCCCGGTTGACCAGAATTTCTGCAAGTCCGCTCATGCTGATCCCGCCGATGCCGATAAAGTGAATCCTGTTAAAATTTTTAAAGCTTAAAAGGTTGCCACTCTGCAAGTTATAACACTCCCTGACTTAATTTTCATGATAATTAAATCATACATTATTTCTTCAAAAATGTAAAATGCATCTCGCCGAAAATCATTCTATATAAATATAATCATTTCCGCAGTTTATATAGTATATGCAAAGATATCCATTTTATTATGTGCAGCTCTTTATTGAGAGACAAAGCAGGGCTGCCGGGGGTAATATTCTACAATATATGGAATACATAAGATAACTATTCAGGGGTTTCATATATTAGTAAAGTTGCGCAATATATTAAGTATGCGCAGCGGGGTGAATAGA
>DBTX01000016.1:11210-22890 GCA_002307275.1 Hungateiclostridiaceae bacterium UBA1305 | reverse complement strand
AAGGATCTTTTATCAGGTGAAACTAGTTAAGAGATATCGTACCTTCCAAAGAAGATGCTCCAACTATATTTGCAGAGTAATAAGAATATAACGCATTCCAAATACCTCCACTATTTAGGTAAAAATTTGAATTACCCGAATAGACTGTATATGTTTGACCATTGACTGGTGCACTTTGAACATTATAATAATGATCATCAGTAATGTCATACATAATATGAACGCCATGCTGTAAATAGTTGCAATAATTGCTGAAGTTCTGAAATGCAACTGTAGTATTTTCGTAATTAATTCTATATTTTACGTCAAACCCAGTAGAGGTTCTTACAGTATAGGATAAGGTCTGCGCGACTACAACAGAACCAGCAACTCCACTTGTAAAGGCATGTGTATGGTATTTGTCTGAAAAAAGAAGCTACAGAAGAATTTAAGTCGTTTATATTAGCAAAAAAGCGAATGGCTGAGGCTGAAAGACTTCTAAATTCAGGGGCTGCAACAGCTGAAATTATTAAAAATTTCAGAGAATGCCATAACTGATATAAACCAGATACAAAGCCTTTCAAACCTTCGGTACCTTGATATACGAAATAATAGAATTGAAGACATTACTGGTTTAGCTAATGTTAAAAACCTAAGTACTTGCTATTTCTTTGGAAATCCAATCAGATACATTTTTACATATGAAGAAAGTACATCGAAATTAAAGTATTCAGACATGTTAAGGAGGAATGGTATTCTTGATCTAATTCATCCAACTTATCATGATGCAATGTACAAATTTGTTTATAATCCATACAACAGTCATTCCCAAAGGGAAAACAGCGTCTGGACTCAGATACAGTATAAACCAAGGAGAATACCTCAAAGTATTTCTTACTGATGGAGAAGTCCCTATCGACAACTCAGCCAGTGAACGATCTCTTCGAAATTTCTCAATTGGTCGTAAGAACTGGATGACCATAAATACAATTAGAGGTGCCCAGGCCAGTGCCATAATCTATAGTATTACAGAGACAGCTAGAGCAAACAGTCTCAATGTAATTACTACATCAGTTATCTTCTCACAGAACTGCCAAAACTCATTGATAAAGATGGAAATATTGAACAATCAAATCTGGAGCCACACATGCCGTGGTCAAAATCACTCCCGGCTGATTGTTACAACAAGCGCCGCAAATAAACGGCGCTTATATTAACTGGTAGCGAATGGTTTGACCCTTACGGCATGAAAGCATACAGACTACACTTGACCGTTATGGTCATGTAAATGAGGACATGAAACATGATGCCGCTAATAAGAGATTTAAAATATTTAATCCAAATGAAAAAAAACCTGATTAGTACAAAATTAGTACAAAACCTTCATTTCAAGGCATAAATAAAGCGGGCTTCCTATATCGTAAACCCGCTTCTCTGTACTGGTCGGAGTGACAGGATTCGAACCTGCGGCATCTTGGTCCCAAACCAAGCGCGCTACCAGCTGCGCTACACCCCGTTATTTTCTGGGAACATACCTGCGGGATAACTGCAAAGTATGTCTGCGTCTTTTTCGGCGCAGAGTACATTGTACTATATGCCATACATTTGTTCAATGCCACTGCATTGCATTTTACACTGTTTCACGGCATTTTTCCTTCTGTATCTCCGTGCTGCTTCGTGTAGCTATATTATAAGCGGTTTTACCCATTACCGCAATACGGAATTTGTTCCGCCAACAAGTCCAGAAAGTTTTTCACCTTCGCCAGCAGACTTGAAAAATTCTAACCTGAGCCGATCATCCTATAGATTCTATTTTTCTACCTCAGGAATAAGTCTGTCAGACCATTCTGGATAATCGTTCTGCCGCTTCCGTAAATGGAGAAGCAGAATACTATATCGTCGATCTCCTCATCCTCGATCAGCTTCTTTGCGTCAAAGCTCAGCGAGCCTTCCTGGTTGAAGCCTTTGGGATCGATTACATAAATCTTCGAGTAGTTCGGCACAAGGAACGGCACAAGCGCGCTGCCGTAGGAATCTTTTACAACAAGGAGTTTTCTGCCGCCGGGAGCATCTGAATTGATTCTCTCTATACGCTGGTCTCCCCATGCAAAGCAGGAATATTTATAGGCGCCCAGGCTGGAAAAGTCGGTATTGATGATACTGTCCACCGTGTAGGGAGCTTTCAGGTTGCCCTTATTATACAAGGTCAGTTGATGTCCGATCCTGGGGATATAATAATCCAATTGCTCCGGATTATTCTTCAGTCTCGCTGCCTGCGGCTGTTTGTAGATTTGTGAATACAGACCGCCTAAAAACGGTCTGTAGGTATCCATTGTAAAATCATTGTCAAGGCTCGCAGGGGCTAAGCCTGCCGACTGGCAGAACGCAGTATAGGCATAATAGGCACCCAGGGCTGTCCAGTGAACGTCGGACCGGAAATAGATATTTTCATCCCTGTGACCAAGAAGCATATCATAAGCTTTGACCACCTTCACACCATTTACGGAGGCTTTGATGATCCCCTCCGCCTTGCCTTGGTCATAAGAACCTGTACTATATTTATCTGAAGCAAAGTAGGCAGCACTTGTTGGGCCTGTGATCGAATAGATGTTTTTACCGGGCAGTACTTCTGCTATTTTCGTCAATACACTTCCGTATGCTTTCAGGTTATTCGCACCAGTCGGCATCATGACTCTGTCACCGGATATAATCAGGGAATTGTTCAGCCTGTCGTCGATCTGTCCCTGCAATGGGTCCTGCTCAATAGCAGATTGCAGGCCGTCATCCGTCGAAGCAGCATCTCCTTGCCCCATTTCTATTGATGCTTCACCCACCTGCCCTGAAGTGGACTGCCCTGTAGTTGACTGCCCCGTAGTTGATCGCCCTGTGGTTGAATTTCCTGCAGTGGACTGCTCTGCAGAGTTCTGCCCTATGGCTGTTTGATATGAAGCGGCTTCTCCTGTGGTGGATCGCCCGTCGACTGCTTGCTGCCCATAGGGCCGTGCAGTTGTCACGATTGGATCCTGCCCTGCAGCGGATTGCTCCCCTGCCCGCTGTTGCCCCATAACCGGCTGCCTGTCGGTTGATTGCGCATCAACAGTATTTTCCGGCTTCTGTGCTGTAACAAATGTATCGACATCAATACTCATCAAAACATCTTCGCTCTGTCTGAAAACATCAAGAAAAAACAGTTCAGTATAGGTTTGATAGCTTTGAACAGAAAAATTTCTCAATAAAAAATTGTCCAGAAGATAGCTTTCATAGCCGCTTTCATATTTCCCGTTGAAAATACTGCTCAGCGATAACTCCGGCTTGCCGTTCAGCTTTCTGTTTTCGAATGAAGAGAACCCATCATTATCCGGAAACAGCGAGCATACAAACATCGCAGCCATGATCACAACAAATGTTATTATAATGGAATATTGCAGCTTTTTCATCTGTCCTCACCTATAAACATCTGACCCTGCCTCTACCTGCAGAATAAAAATTCCAGTTCTGTTCCATATTATATTTCCAGAGCATTTTCCCAGAGTATTTTTTTTGAGCATATTGCTCAGAATCTGAAGTATATAAAAGGGTTATAACTGTTACTTACAATACTGGCTGTACAGAATATCAGCACAGCGGCCGCACAAACCGTTGCTCCGGTCAAGACAACACCGTTGGGCAGGTTGAGCCTTTTTAACCTTTCCAGAACAAATTCCCGTGCCGGTATTGCACATATCACACAAACTGCAATGAACGGGAGATAGTTGACAAGCAGTTGTGCAGCCTCCGAAAGGGTAAATGCCGCTCCTGCAAAACCGAACATCACTTTCAGTGCATCGATGTTGCGGTTGAAATCAACAAAGTAGAAAAAGTTGAAGCCAAACATTACAAGAAAGAACGAATAAGCAATACGTACGCCCTTGGGCACTTTTTCAAGCGCTTTGAGCAGGAAGGTTTTTTCAAGAACAAGGATCACTGCAAAATACAAGCCCCAGATGACGAAATTCCAGCTTGCGCCGTGCCAGAACCCGGTCAGCATCCAGACGACCAGTATATTTCGGTACTGGAGTCTTCGGTTGCCGCCCATCGGGATATATACATAATCCCGGAAGAACCTGCTGAGTGTCATATGCCACCGGCGCCAGAACTCCGTAATGCTTTGCGAGACATATGGATGGTTAAAATTCTCCGGGAATCTGAAGCCGAACATTCTGCCAAGTCCGATTGCCATGTCCGAGTACCCTGAGAAATCAAAATAAATTTGAAATGTATAACAGAGCAAGCCGAACCACACAAGCGGTGAGGATTGGCTGAGCAGATCACCGTCGAGGAATTTGACCGCCAGAAAACCTGCATAATTTGCGATCAGCGTCTTTTTTGCAAGTCCGCGGATAAAACGTACGACCCCGGCATACATATCCTCCATCGAGACCTTCCGGTCGGCCAGCTGCGTCTCTATATCCTCATAGCGCACGATCGGTCCCGCCACAAGCTGCGGAAACATGGATACAAAAAGCAGAAAGTTGGTAAAAGATTTTTGGACCTTCACCTTTCCTCTATATGCATCAATCGTATAGGTAATGGTCTGCATGGTATAAAAAGAAATACCGATCGGAAGGGAAATTCGCGGGTTGGGCATATGAATATTCAAAATTGCGTTCAGGTTATCGACAAAAAAGTTTCCATATTTGAACAGTGCAAGCATCCCCAGATTCAGAACAAGCGACGTGACCAGAAACATTTTACCTTTTTTTGTATTGTGGTACTTTCCTGCAAAACCACCGCAGATAAAATCGATGAGAGAACTTAATATGAGTAGAATCACCCAGACCGGCTCGCCCCAGGCGTAAAAGAATAGCGAGGCTGCAATCAGGACCAGATTTTTGATTTTTATATTTGGAGCAATAAAATAGAGCAATGCAGTTATAGGCAAGAATCGGACCAAAAAGACCAAGCTGGAAAAGACCATATATCCTCCAATGCCGCAATGAAAGCTCACCATAATGGATTCAGAATCTGTAATATGCCTTTTCTTTTGGGAAATCTTCAATGTAAATAATACCATCAAACCGCACGTATTTCAACTATTATCTTGATGCTTTCCTTGTCATATATTAAGGAAATTGAAAGGATTGTGTAACAGAATGGTAACTTGAACCCTCTATACCACTAAGCTATAATAGAGAAAGGGGACACACCTTCTTTTAGTAGACTGAGGTTCGGTGTAGGATAAAACGGTTTGGAAGTGGTACTGATCAAGAGGATTTTAGGACTGACCAGGAAGGCCATCCAGGATTTCGATATGATACAGGAGGGTGACAGGATCGCTGTCGGAGTCTCTGGCGGCAAGGATTCTCTAACTTTGCTGGTTGCGTTGAGAAGGTTGATGGACTTTTACCCAATTAAATACGAGTTAAAGGCTGTAACACTCTCCATAGGCATCGGAGAGCCGGATTTCTCCCCAGTTGAAAAATTATGCAAGGAGATCGGAGTAGAGTACATAATAGAAGACACAAACATAGGAGAAATCGTTTTTGAAGAAGGTCAGAAGGACAGTCCGTGCTCATTTTGTGCCAATCTCAGACGGGGCGCTTTAAACAGCACTGCAGTAAGACTCGGCTGCAACAAAGTGGCCCTTGCTCATAACCGTGATGATATCATTGAAACTCTGCTCCTTAGTACATTTTACGAAGGACGGATTCACGCATTTTCACCTGTTACATATCTGGACAGGAAGGGAATTACCGTAATACGTCCTCTTTTATACGTTGAAGAAAAGAAAATCAAGGCTTTTGTCAAAGATTTACATCTACAGATTGTTCACAATCCCTGTCCGGCCAATGGCCATACAAAACGCCAATTCATCAAGGAACTGCTGATGGACCTGACAGCTGACAACAGGGAAATAAAAAACAACATATTCGGTGCCATAAAGCGTTCCGGGCTGGATGGGTGGCACGAATAACGGAGGTCAAAATGTTAAAATACAAAGGAAGAGGCAAGTCGCTTGCGGCCCTTCTGCTTGCTGCCCTCATTCTGATACCGTCTATGACGGCAAACACATATGCAGCCAACTCAGGGGTCATACATGAGGAAACAAACAGCCAAACCATTACTCAAGGGGTGACACTGGATAATATCATCCGTTTTACCACTGATGGCTGGTATAACTTTCAAGTTCTCAAGGTAGACCTGTCCAACCAGTACATAAGCGTTGATACGCTCACAAACAAGGAATCCGTCGGAAAAACTGCAACGACAAACAAGCTTGCGGCACAGCGGAATGCAATTGCAGCAATTAATGCAAGCTTCTTCACCTCCTCCGGCAGCGGCAACGGTTTCCCGGTCGGAGCCATTGTACAATCTTCGGATGTCATGTGCGCCTACAGTAGTTTTAACAAATACGGCAATGTCATGTCGACCTTTTCAATCAATAACGCAAACGAAGTTTTATTGGATTATTGGCGAATCGACATGAGTCTGACTTCACAGAAAGGTACAAATGTAGCTGTAGAGCAATACAATGTGGCTAACAAGGCGAAATACACGGAAATCAACGTGTTTGATAAAAAATGGGGCAAAACATCCGTTGGCGCATCAACTGACATGCCCGATATCTTTCAGATGGTCGTAGTAAACGGTATTGTAACACAATTTCTTACCGCACAGCCTGGCATCCCTATCCCCGACAATGGTTTTGTCGTTGTCACCCGGACAGATGGCGCAGCAAAGCTCCAACAGGCATTCGCAATTGGAGATAATGTAACAATGAATATCGGCTCTACTCCGGATTGGACCAAACTGAAAATGGCGGTTTCCGGAGGTTCTGTCCTGATAAAGGACGGAGTGGTTCCGACGACATTTTCCTTTACAGCAGCGGATGTCGTTACAAAGAGCCCAAAAACATCGATCGGCAGCTCAAAAGATGGGAAAACGCTCTATTTGGTTACTGTAGACGGCAGACAAACCTCCAGTGTCGGCTTGACTCAGAAAGATATGGCGCTGTTCATGAAGAGCATCGGAGCTTACAATGCCGTCAATTTTGACGGCGGCGGATCATCTACCATGGCAGCCAGACCTCTTGGCAGCACAGCTGTAAAAGTAATGAACAAGCCCTCGGATGGAACGACCAGAAACGTACTGATCGGAGTCGGTGTATTTACCTCGGCGCCTGCAGCACCGCTAGCGGGCCTGATTGTGGAAACGAACGACCATTATCTGTTTGCAAATGCCTCAAGGACTTTTACAGTCAAAGGATTTGATAAATTCAACAACCCGATCGATGTCGATCCTGCATTGGTCAAATGGAGTGTTTCAGGCGTGAAAGGCATCTTTAAGGATAATGTATTGCGTCCATCAACCTTTGGTGAAGGTAAAGTAACAGCTAAAATCGGCAATGTGACTGCATCCTTAAATATAAGCGTATTGTCCAAGCCAGCTGTTATTAAGCTTAATACAGGCAGCTTCAAGCTTCCTGCAGGGCAGTCAAAAACCTTCTCGATCAAGGGTGTGAATTCCCGAGGTTACACAGCAACCATCGAACCTTCAGACCTCACCTGGAAGGTCAGCAATAAAATCGGCACGTTCAAGGGTGGCGTCTTTACAGCAACAAAAGGTGGTACCGGTTATATAGATGCTTCCTTCGGAGGCGCACATGCTTACTGTTCAGCTTCCATATCCAATGATACCGTTACGGTAATTGATAATTTTGAGGCAGATAACGGCAGCTTCCTCTCTTATCCTGAAACGGTAGCCGGTTCTTATGCCCTTTCAACAGAACAAAAGAAATCAGGCAATTCCTCTGGTAAACTGGCATATGATTTTACTACGAATACCGACATAACGCGAGCCGCATATCTGGTATTGAAGGATGGCGGCTACAGCCTCAATGCAGGCACTTCAAAAATAGGACTGCAGGTATACAATGATCATGAAAATCCCGGCTGGCTTCGCGCTGAGATTTATGACGCTAACGGCGCCAAGCAGGTGGTGGACTTGACCAAAACAATGGACTGGACCGGTTGGAAATACATTGACGCATCCGTCGAACCTATAAAAATGCCGGCAAAACTGACAAGAATCTATCAGGTTCTTGTAGACCCGGATAGTGAAAGATTGTCCGATGCAGGCTACCTGTGTTTCGACGATCTGACAGTGACCAAAAGCAGTTATACGGCATTGAATGGACTGAAAGTGCCGAATGACACGCCATTTAAGGATGAGGCAAACATAGCGGTCAGTTTCAGCAAAGCAACCTCCGATTCCTTCCGTTTCGGCGTGCTTGGCCAATCACGCAAACCAGCCAATACCATAGAGAAAAATCTGGCGAAGAAATTTGCGGATAAAGTTACGAAACTGCTTGATGTCGGTGCTATAGTCGGAGACGGCGCACATGATTCCATTACAAGCCTGATCAAGAAAAAGCCGGTTATTGCAACGCACACTGTCGATTTGAAGAGCACGAAAGCTGCAGACTACAAATATTCTTCCACAGATATCAAAAACAGCCGTTTCATTAAGCTGGACACACGGAACAAGAGCCTCAGGAAGAGTGATTCGGGGCAGTGGTTCCAATTTCTGGACGATTTGAATTCCTTCAAAGGCAAGAACCTGTTCATCTTCATGGAGAATTCCCCGGAAACCTTCACAGACAAGCTGGAACTGGAATACTTTAAAAAAACACTGAATGACTACAGATTCGAAACATTACGCAATGTCTGGGTCTTCTACAATGGGGATCAAAACAAAAGCTACATGGAAAATGGTGTCAGATATATTGAAACAGCCGGCTACGAAGTGGCTGGGCTGAAAACCGGCAAAACTGCTGCCGCCAAGTATGTACTGGTTACGGTAAAGGGCCAGGTGGTAACATACATATATAAAGAGATCGCCTCATGATAGTTGAAAGGAGCTTGGAAAACGCGGTCCTGACTCCATGGGATACAAGATTTGTAAAATCAACTCGTTCCACCGCGGTGAAGAAGTAAACTATTTCAACTATAACTATACATCAGGGCTTCAGATGGAGGCTCAAATAAAAGAAGAATAAAGAGGGGACAGTTTTTGCTTTGAATTTTAAGAAAATCAAACCAAGAACTGTCTCCTCTTTTATTTTTGGATTTTCTCTTTGATTTTACAACCCGGTCAATCCCCGGTATCTCTCGTTGATTACGTGGCTAAAGCTTTTTCACTGTTTCCTTCAAATACTTGGAGAATTCATCCCTCAGATCCTCGCGCTTTAGTGCAAACTCAATCGTCGCTTCCAGGAAACCCATCTTGTTCCCAACATCGTAACGCTTCCCAATAAAGTTATAGGCGAACATCGAACCCGTCGTCAGCAGCATTTTCAATGCGTCCGTCAGCTGGATCTCGCCGCCCTTGCCCGGTGTCGCGTTATCAAGATAATAAAAAATTTCCGGCGTAATGATATATCTTCCGAGTATTGCTATATTTGACGGCGCCTTCTCAGGATCGGGCTTCTCAACCAGATCTGATACTCTATAAACCCGATCCCTGACTGGATCCCCCTTTATTATCCCATACTTGGAAACATCGCTTTCAGGGACATTTTGCACGCCAAGTACCGTTGTATGGTATTCCTCATAAATATCAATCAATTGTTTTAAACAAGGCACTTTCGAATCTACGATATCATCTCCCAGTAAAACAGCAAAAGGTTCATTATCTATAAATGAACGCGCGCAGTTGATTGCGTGGCCTAGTCCTCTGGGTTCCTTCTGCCTCACATAGTTGAGGTTGACAAGGTTTGAAATGTCCTGTACCAGCGACAGTAAACCCTCCTCACCCTTTCTTTTGAGAATGTCCTCCAGTTCATAGGACTTGTCAAAATGATCTTCAATTGCTCGCTTTCCGCGTCCGGTGACTATTAGTATATCTTCAATCCCTGAAGCGATCGCCTCTTCAACAATATACTGTATCGTCGGTTTATCCACGATTGGAAGCATTTCTTTAGGCTGAGCCTTTGTTGCCGGCAGAAACCTTGTACCTAGCCCGGCTGCCGGTATTACAGCCTTTCGTACTCTCATTGTAGTCTCCTCCTTTCAATGCCTGCGCATTGAGTTTGTATTTTAACGGAATAAATTTCCCAGGATATCTCCTCCGATATTTCCTGAACCACGTGCTTCATTCGCATGTCCGCGTGCAGTTGCCTGCATCCTGTCCGCGAGCCTTGCAAGCGGCAGTGTCTGTAGATAGACTGTACCCGGTCCGGTGACACAGGCCAGGAACAGGCCCTCTCCGCCAAATAATGCATTCTTGAAGCCTCCGACAAACTGTATGTTATATTCAATGGATTCGTCAAATCCGACCAGGCAGCCTGTATCCACCCTAAGTGATTCGCCCGGCGCCATCACCCTTTCAATAATCGTACCACCTGCATGCATAAAGGCAAGTCCATCGCCTTCCAGCCTTTGCAGTATAAATCCCTCTCCGCCGAAGAAACCGGCACCCATTCGTTTTGTGAACGCTACCTGTATTTCAATTCCGCGCGCAGCACATAAAAACGCATCCTTCTGACAAAGGAATCTTCCACCATGCAGCGACAAGTCCAAAGGGATGATCTTGCCGGGATAAGGAGCTGCAAAGCCCATCCTGCTCCTGGCTGCGCCATTATTAAAAAACGAAGTGATAAAAAAACTTTCTCCTGTAACCATTCGTTTGAATCCGTTGAATAACCCGCCGCCTGTTGAAGTTTGCATTACAATACCCTGTTCCATGTACAGCATTGCGCCGACCTCTCCCCTGACTGCCTCCCCGGGATCGAGTTCGACCTCTACCATCTGCATGTCATCACCAAAGATCTTATAGTCGATAACATCTGCCATTACAGCACCCCCTCACATGATTGATCCGGCATACCTGCCTTAAACAGCAGCAATGCCCCGGCCCACTACATTATAGGTATTATACATTATGATTACTTTATCACATATATGGATAACTTTACAAGCCAGGTTTTAAATATCATCTTACCTGGAACAATGTGCAGCAGTATATTTTTCAATACACTGATATGCCACCCGCTGTAGTTTTATCCTTAAAAGATAAAATCCCAATTGTTACAGAAATTTAATATACTTTATTAGAAAATTGTGGTACAATAAAATTGCCACAGCCAATAATACTAGTTTTTCATTTTTGTTCCTCCTTTTAATATAGACTATGGCTGATCTTATTTTATTTTATTTTGTAAAGCACTTATTTTATCGTAATTATTTATAAATATTTACCTAGTGCTTTATTTTTTTGCTTAAAAATGCAGTAAGCCCACTGCCCATAAATTATCTTCACGCCATAAACTCTATAACATTTGATATCCGGGGACTTCCAGTAAATACATGCCGATAAAAATTGAAATGTGTTGATAAGCTGCAGTATATTGAGTATAATAAGTAAGTGACTTTTGAAAGAACCTTGTGTTAATCTTTGGTCGTGCTAGACGGGGAGGTAGCGGTGCCCTATACCTGCAATCCGCTATAGCAGGGTTGAATTCCTGTTCGAGGCTTTGTCCCTGTAGAGCCTGCCCCATGCAAGTGGCGATGATAACTGGGTCTTGCGCAACGAAAGCCTGTGAACCCCGCCAGGTCCGGAAGGAAGCAACGGTAAGCGGTAACTTGCGTGTGCCGCGAGGATACCTGGTTAGAGCTAACTATATGGGTTACGTTTATAGAGATAAGTCGACAACAGGTGCACG
>DBTX01000016.1:0-11063 GCA_002307275.1 Hungateiclostridiaceae bacterium UBA1305 | reverse complement strand
CCGCCAGGTCCGGAAGGAAGCAACGGTAAGCGGTAACTTGCGTGTGCCGCGAGGATACCTGGTTAGAGCTAACTATATGGGTTACGTTTATAGAGATAAGTCGACAACAGGTGCACGGCCAATCAAAATATTTAGAAGAGGACAATCCCGGAATGTTCAAAATGGGGATGTCCTCTTTTTATAACGCATCGGTTCAAAGAAAATTTTGTACCTAACTGCGTTTCAACGATTCGGGGACAATTTTTACCTCGTTATATGTCCATCATTTTGATATAATAAGATTTGCAAGTCATTGAGTCCGGGCAATCCGGTATCCAACTTTTAATGAGGTGGAATTTATGTCATATATCGCTTTATACAGGGAATGGCGCCCTACTTTGTTCGAGGATGTGGTAGAACAGGAACATGTGGTCAAAACACTCCGCTATAGCGTCAGCACAGGCAGGATCGCGCACGCCTACCTTTTTTGCGGTACAAGAGGCACCGGTAAAACCACGATGGCGCAGATCCTTTCCAGAGCCATCAACTGTCTTAATCCAAAGGACGGCGACCCCTGCAACCAATGCGAGGTGTGCCGTGAAATACTCGCAGGAAGTTGTGTTGACGTACTTGAAATCGATGCGGCTTCAAACAACAGTGTCGACAATGTCCGCTCCATCAGGGATGAAGTCATTTACTCCCCAACGAAAGCCAGACGTAAAGTTTATATCATAGACGAGGTCCACATGCTATCATCCGGAGCCTTCAATGCGCTGCTCAAAACGCTTGAGGAACCCCCTGAGCATGTAGTTTTCATCCTTGCGACCACGGAACCCCACAAACTGCCTGCCACCATTCTCTCCCGCTGCCAGCGCTTTGATTTCAGGCGTATTACCCATGAAAGCATTGTCAGGCACCTTGACAAGATCGCTGCAGCAGGGGGCATCACGCTGGACTCCGATGCTGCAAAGCTTATTGCACGAATGTCGGACGGTGCAATGCGGGATGCCATTAGCCTGCTTGACCAGTGCATTTCCCTGGGTGGCGGCAAGATCGGCTACGATGACGTACTTTCAGTCGCAGGCATTGTGAACGACACCTTTATGACAGATTTTATAAACTGCATCCTTAATAAAAATATTATTGCTATCCTTGGAAATATTGAGCGTTTAGTCATGGACGGCCGTGATATCGCTCATTTCGTATCTGACCTGGTACTTTATTTCAGAAATCTGCTCCTGTGCAAAGCGACAAAGGGACAGTGCGATAACCTTGTTGAAGTGCCGGCATCGGTGCTTGAAGACATGAAGCAGCAGGCAGAAAGTATCTCACAGGATGAAATCGTATACAGGATAAAGGAACTTTCCGCACTTGAAACAGGGCTGAAATGGGCGTCAAACCCGAGAGTTTTGCTGGAGGTAACCCTCATAAAGCTATGTATCGATATTGTCCCGGAAGATGCAAGCATGAACGATAGAGTAACTGCTCTTGAAAACAGACTCGACAGCGGAAATTTTGCAAAAAACCTGGAACCGTCCGGACAGGCCGGACAAAGTGGTTATTCATCTTCAATGTATAATAATGCTGCCCAAGACAGTGATTCACCGTTATTTCAAATGGACACTGCCAAAGGTACCGCTTCACATTCAGGCTCTCCAGTGGAAACGCAGGCCGCTTCCCCATTCGTGCCGGCTTCTTCCTCATCACCTTCAGCCACGCTTGCATCGAACTCGTCCCAATCGTTAACAGCAGCCGAATTCAAGCAGTGGCCGAAAATAATGGAACATCTGAAAAGTATGGGCAAGATGAAAATCCACTCCTTCCTATTAAATGTAAAGGCAATTGTGCTGGATGAGAACACTATCGGTCTTCTATTCAGTGTAAAGGAGAATTTTACGAAGACGCTCGTTTCAAAGCTTGAGCATCTCGAGTTAATCGAAGATGCTATTCTGAAAATAACCGGACATGAAATGAAGGTGAAGTGCCTGGATGAGGAGAACTTTACTCAGACACCCGTCAAAGCCAAGCTCACCGAAAACGAAGAGTTGGTCGAGAAGGCCCGCAGTTTGGCTGACAAAGCGGGTTTGACACTTGAAATAATAGATGAATAACTGATAATAGTAGACTATAACATCTAAATTCATCTATTACCGACGGTCACATTTCCTGTATGTTGGTCCTTGTGTGATGATAAACTGTTAAGGTATAATAAGAAATATTAAACTATCTTTTTAGGAGGCGCAAGAAATGGCAAAAGGCGGTTTTTCAGGCTTCGGTGGCGGCGGTAACATGGGCAATCTCATGAAGCAGGCGCAGAAGATGCAAAAAGATATGGAAAAAGTGCAGGAAGAGCTTCAGGAAAAAGAAGTTGAAGCAACTGCAGGCGGCGGAGCAGTTAAAGTCATTGCCACAGGTAAAAAGCTGATAAAGGAAATTACAATAAACCGTGACGTCGTTGATCCCGATGATGTGGAAATGCTGCAGGATCTGGTACTGGCTGCTGTAAACGAGGCTTTGCGAATGGCTGATGAAATGGTCAACGGCGAAATGTCAAAGATTACCGGCGGTATGGGCGGTATGGGCGGACTCGGCGGTCTGTTCTGATATGAGCTACTTTTATGCTCCACCCGTAGCAAAACTGATTGAGGAATTTGAAAAGCTTCCCGGCATTGGCCACAAGACAGCCCAGAGGCTTGCTTTTCATGTGCTGAATCTTTCGCTGGAGAAGGCGGAAGGCCTGGCTAACGCCATTCGGGATGCCAAACTTAAAACACGCTACTGCTCGATCTGCAGCAACCTGACAGAAGCCGATCCGTGTGCGATCTGCAGCGCTACAAACCGCGACCAGGGTGTGATCTGTATCGTCGAAGATCCACGGGATGTTGTCGCACTGGAGAGGATACGCGATTTCAAGGGTCTGTATCATGTGCTCCATGGTGTCATTTCCCCCATGGAGGGTATCGGTCCCGGAGATATCAAAATCAAGGAGTTGCTTCACCGGATCCGTGACGGAGAAATACGTGAGGTCATACTCGCCACAAACCCCGACGTGGAAGGCGAAGCCACTGCCATGTACATATCCAAGCTATTGAAACCCATTGGAATCAAAACGACACGTATTGCATACGGTATCCCCGTCGGCGGTGATCTGGAATATGCCGATGAGGTCACTCTGTCCAAAGCGTTGGAAGGCCGTCGGGAATTATAGCAATTGTGAAAACACAAAGACCGTTCCGGGAAATCACAAATTCCGGAACGGTCTTTCTCTTTTTGCATCATTTCAAAATTTTTTTATTTTTTATGAAACATAATTAATTATATTGCGTATATTTAATTGTAACCTTAATAAAATTAATATGTCCCTTGATTTTATTAATATGTTTTCAGAATGATCCTTGACAAACGAATTGAACAATAATAGTATGTATTATAGAATAATTAATATATTTAAGGATAATATTAATAATATTAATAAATTTATAATATATCTTCAAATAAATCAAGGAGCGTTAATATGCCAAGAGAAGCATTGGGAAAATGCCCGGTCTGCGGACAAAATACTGAAGTAACAGCAATAAGCTGCAATGAATGCGGTACAAAAATCGAAGGACATTTTGAGCTATGCAGGTTCTGCAGGCTGACTGGAGAACAGAAATCCTTTATTGAAACCTTCGTAAAATGCAGAGGAAATATCAAAGAAGTCGAAAAGGAACTTGGGATCTCGTACCCCACTGTAAAGAACAAGCTTGAGGATGCAGCAAACGCACTGGGTTACAACAATTCCCCGAGCTACAATTACAACGGATCTGACGATACCAGCCGCAGAAGAGAGATCCTTGATCAGCTTGAAAGCGGCGAGCTTACAGTAGAAGATGCTCTGGATATGCTTAAGGATTAAGGTTTGGAAATAAAGAACAAAGACAGACTGCAAGAAAATATTTAAAAAATAATAAATTCAGGAGGATGTTACCATGTCAATTAGTGAAGAAAGAATGATGATACTCAAGATGCTGCAGGAAGGGAGAATAAACAGCGATGAGGCCGCAAAGCTTCTGGAAGCATTGGATGTAAACGAAAGAAAGGCTTCAGCGGGGCCCTGCGGACCTGGCGGACCATGCGGGCCTGGACCAGGCTTCGAACCCCACTTTCATCATCATCAAAGGCCGCAATATTATGATGAAGTGTCCAAGGTCAGGGAAAGAATCAATGAGTGGAGACGCGATTTTTCAAAGAACTACAACCAGAAGGATTTTGACAAGATGGTCGATGATTTCAGTGTAAAGGCTGAAAAGGTCGGCAAGGAAGTCGCATCGGCAACAGCAGGAATGGTTGACAAAATGGTCGATTTCATGGGAAGCTTCGTTGATACCGGCGCCTTTAATATTTTCGGCAGCTGCGTACTGGTTGAAAAGACCTATGAGGCACCTGCAGCAGAAGGAATAAATCTCGAGCTTCAGGGAACCAACGGTCCGATCACAATCAAAAAACATGCGGAGGACAGAATACTTATAAAAGCCAAAATCCGTACTCCCCAGGCAAATGCAGAGGAAGTTCTCGCATTCAGCAGCATCGACGGTACAGTCTCACTCAAGCTGGCAAAGCCTGATACCTTCAATCTGAGCGTAGCCTACGAAGTGTTTGTACCTGCGATCAAATTAAACAAGCTGATAATTGAGACAAAAAACAGTAAAATCAATGTCGAGGATACGGTTTCAGAAGAATTCTCCAGTATTACAAAAAATGGTGCGGTAGACCTCACAGGTGTAACCAGCACCAAGATCTCCGTTGACACAAAAAATGCAAAGGTAGTTGTGAACTATCTGATAGGGAAAGAGATCATTTTAAACACAAAGAATGCCCTGATCGACATGAAAAACCTCAGGACTGAGAAGCTGGGCGCTTATACGGCCAACGGCAAGATACTGTTCGAGAATCTGCAGACTTATGAAGGTTCAACGGAAGTAGAGCTGATGCTCAAGACAAAAAACGCCGACATTAAAGCCAACATGAACGACACAGAGGACAAGGGCTACAAGGTGAAGGCACGCACCACCAACGGCGGGATAAACCTGCTGATCCCGAGCTTGCTGTACCGCAATTCACCGGAAACCGGCGGTTTTGGAAAGCAAATGGAAGCAGAAACAGAAAATTTCAGCAACGCCCCACAAAGGGTTAACATATATGCCGAAACACTGAACGGTTATGTTGAAGTGATCAAATAGCAACCCTTCCCCCCTCCAAGAGCCAGGATTGAACTGGATCGTCAGAAACCAAGATGTGTGAAGCGAAAAAGCCATGGGTACGTAAATGTACACCATGGCTTTTTTATTTGCTGATTTTTTTTAATTTTTTATTTCACTATTTAGATGCATTTCCTTTATATTTCAATCGTAAAAGCCCGATGTATTCCTCTGCCTGCTTAATAGCTTCATCCGGCAGTCCGGAGACGTCGAGACTTTTTTTATCTTCCCCGTCAAATACGTTTTTCTTGTTTTGCGGGCGTCCCAGCAAATAATCAACCGAAGTTTCATATATATCGGCGAAGGTCTTTAATGTTATAGGATCAGGTAAACTGACATCATTCTCATAATTTGAGATAGTCTTATTATTAATTCCTGTTTTTTTGGAAACTTCCTTTTGGGTAAGGTTTTTTACTTCACGTGCATTTCTTAAGCTATCTCCCAATGTTTTCAAATATATCCCTCCATAGATTATTATAGTTCTATCTCAAAATAAGAGTTATTAATCCCATATGTTTGGATAATTATGTTGACGTCTCATATTATGGGACATATAATGAAATAGAATTCCTGTAACTTTAATTTGAAACTGGAGGTTAAGTATCTTGAGAAAGAACCCCTTCGAAAGCATAAAAACGGTTCGGCACCTGTCCGAATATCTGGACTATCTGATTATAAAGGCTGTTACTGCGGAGACGCATGGCTCAGAAATAGAAAAAGATTTAAGAGAGTTGAATGATATGTTGAAAGCTCTTGAGCATTCAGTACAATCGAATGGAACTGATTCTGAAAAGGAATAACTCCTGAACAGCCCCCTTGAGGCCCTTGTTGCAACTCTTGAATAGCCTTCATTTCCTGTGGCGCACCTCGGCAAACTATGCTATAATAAAAAGCCGTACAATTCATGCCATGAGGTGAAATATGTTTGACAAGCTGGAAGCCACAGACAACAAATATGAGGAGATAAACCTCAAGCTGAGCGAACCGCAGATCATTGCAGATCAGGACGAGTATCGCAGGCTGATGAAAGAATTTTCTGAGCTTGGGGAAATCGTTGGAAAATATCGTGAATATAAAAAAGTAAAAGCTGATGTAGCTGAGGCGAAGGAACTGCTGGACGGCACGCTGGACAAGGATTTCCGCGAGCTTGTTCAGCTTGAGTTCGATGAGGCAAGGGAAAAACTTGAGCAGGTGGAAAATGACCTGAAGCTGCTGCTTGTGCCGAAGGACCCCAACGACAACCGCAGTGTCATCGTTGAAATCAGAGGCGGGGCCGGCGGAGAAGAAGCTGCGCTGTTTGCATCAAACCTGTATAGAATGTATACCCGGTATGGGGAACGCCATCGCTGGAAATCAGAAATACTTGATATAAATGAGACGGAAATCGGAGGCATCAAGGAAGTCGTATTTTCCATTGAAGCCCAGGGTGCATACAGCAGACTGAAATACGAAAGCGGCGTGCACAGGGTTCAGCGCGTCCCTGCAACGGAATCGAGCGGGAGGATACACACCTCTACCGTTACTGTTGCCGTACTTCCTGAGGTTGATGACGTTGATATTGAGATAAATTCGAACGACCTTCGGATTGATACCTATCGTGCATCAGGAGCGGGCGGTCAGCATATCAACAAGACCGATTCCGCCATAAGGATCACCCACCTTCCGACAGGTATCGTTGTAACCTGTCAGGATCAGCGTTCACAGCACAAGAACAAGGATAAGGCGATGAAGGTACTGCGTTCCAAGCTTTATGAACAAACCCAGAACCAGCAGAATTCAGAAGTCGCACAGGCCAGAAAAAGCCAGGTGGGAACCGGTGACAGGAGTGAACGCATCCGTACCTATAATTTCCCGCAGGGCAGGGTTTCGGACCATCGTATTGGACTGACGCTATATAAAATTGAAGAAATAATGGACGGCGACATCGACGATATCATTGATGCGCTTACCACTGCTGCACAGTCGGAAAAACTCGGAAGCGCATCCTATGACGAGGACTAGGAGCCTGCCCGGAAACTCCTGGGAAGCTGATATTACTGGGAATTCGACTTTTTGCGGCAAAATCATAATTTCAGTTTGCACCGAATAGACTTGTAAGGATAATTTCTTATAATTACGAGGCGCAGCTGTGGAGCATTTATTGAAAATAACGTTGCTGGGACTGGTCTCCGGCCTTATCGGCACTGGTATCGGCGGGCTTTCAGCCTTTTTTATCACAAAAACCAGCAATCGGTTTATGAGCACGATACTGGAGTTCTCCGCAGGACTGATGACTGCTGTGGTCTGCTTTGAACTACTGCCCGAAGCCTTTCTTATAGGTGGTACCCTGTACACTTTTATCGGGATTTTATTCGGAATACTTATCGTAGTTGTGATAGAAAACGCACTCAAGCACTCCAATCTGATGAAAGGCAGTAACAGTTCAAGCCTTCTGCGTGCCGGTGTACTGATGGCAATCGCGATAGCCATGCACAATTTCCCGGAAGGTTTTGCAGTAGGTTCGGGTTTTGAAGCTTCGATCAGCCTTGGATTTACTATAACTGCAGTCATCATCATCCATGACATCCCGGAGGGGATAGCAATGGCCGTACCCATGCGGGCAGGCGGATTTTCGAAATCGAAAGCCTTCATTTACACTCTCCTGTCCGGAGTGCCAATGGGTTTTGGTGCACTGCTTGGTGCGGCACTGGGTGAAATGTCAAGTCTGCTCACAGCCACCTGCCTTGGTTTTGCCGGAGGGGCAATGCTTTACATCATCTATGGCGAGCTGGTACCCGAGTCAAAAAGGTTATACCTTGGAAGGATATCGTCATTAGGAAACGTATTGGGAATATTATGTGGTATAATAGTGTCAATATATAATTGAATACTATACAAAAATGTATTATTATCAGAATAATTCAGTTGTTTTCGTTATAGTATGGGGAGATACAAATTTTGCATACAGAGATTATAAAAATAGATATGGCTGTTCCAGATTGGGACAAGCAATTGGATAAGGCTGCGGAAGTACTAAAATCGGGCGGTCTCGTCGCCTTCCCTACCGAAACCGTATATGGACTTGGCGCCAATGCGCTTGATGAAAAAGCCGTTAAAAGTATTTACAAGGCTAAAGGACGTCCATCCGACAACCCGCTCATCGTTCATATTTCAGATATTAACGCACTGGAGGCTCTTGTGGGTTCCATTCCGGCTGCTGCACCTCGCCTGATGAAAGCATTCTGGCCAGGCCCGCTTACGCTGGTTTTTCCAAAATCGGACAAGATTCCATCCATTATAACTGCGGGCCTTGATACCGTTGCAATAAGGATGCCATCACACCCGATCGCTCTGGCGCTGATCAGAAAGGCAGGGATCCCCATTGCTGCTCCAAGCGCGAACAGTTCAGGCAGACCAAGCCCCACTCTTGCAAAACATGTTATTGAGGATCTGGCGGGTAAAGTTGATATTATCATAGATGGCGGAAATTCAATGGTTGGGCTGGAATCCACTGTACTTGATATCATCCCGGCACAGCCTGTCATACTTAGACCGGGCGGTGTCACACAGGAACAGCTCCGGCAGCTTCTGGGCGATGTAGGCATGGACCCGGCAATTACAAACGGTCAGTCCTCTGCATCGGCGCCAAGATCACCGGGTATGAAATACCGCCATTACGCCCCCAAAGCAGCGCTCTTGCTGTTTCAGGGCGGGAATGACAGCGTCGCTGCCGAGATATGCAGGCGCGCAGCACTATATATAAATGAAGGCACTTCTGTCGGAATATTGGCCACCGACGAGACAAAAGCCCTATATGAGCCGTCAATGCACCTTTCCAGCCGGATGCTTTCATTGGGCAGCAGGCTTAAGCCTGAAATTCTTGCTTCAAATCTCTTCAGATGTCTAAGGGAGTTTGATGAAAAAGCAGTAGAGGTCATACTGGCCGAAATACCTGAAAGCGACGGTATAGGCCTTGCAGTAGTGAACCGTCTGATGAAGGCGGCTGGCGGCAATATTATTAAAGTGTAAGGAGCAGGTATGAAAAGAATCATTTTCATTTGTACCGGGAATACTTGCAGAAGCCCAATGGCAATGGCTTTTTTCAACGGTTTCGCATGTCTTGAGCCGCCGGAATTCGATTATGAGGCAAGTTCTGCTGGTCTTGCGGTATCAAAGAATGCTGCTTCCAGTGAAAACGCCGTGTTGGCAATGAAAGATCCCTGGTCCATCGATATTTCAAGCCACCGTCCTCACTTGCTGAGTGAGGAGGAAGTCGCTGAAGCAACCCTGCTACTTACCATGACACTTAGTCACAAGCATTATATCCTTTCCATGTTTCCCGGTGCGTATCAAAAGGTATATACTCTGAAAGAATATGCATATGGAAAGCCCGGCAGCATGGAAAACGAGAACATTGCTTCTGTGACGGCAGATATTGCCGATCCTTACGGCAGTTCTCTCTGGGCTTACAAGCTATGCGCCGTTGAAATAGGACAGGCTGTAGAAAAGCTTGTCGAAAAACTTAAAAATAGTTGATACGGCTTTGACTTTGTCATATCAATACTATAAAATGATTATATGCTAAAAAGTCGTTTTATAGCTATAATTGGAGGACAGAATTTTATGATAGCCATAGCAAGTGATCATGCAGGATATGCATTAAAAGATGAATTAGTAAAGTATTTGGCAGAGAAAAACATACCCTGCGAAGATCTGGGAACATGTGACGGCACAACATCTGTGGACTACAATGATTTTGGAGTATTGGTAGCTGAAGCGGTCGCAAAAGGAACTCACGAAAGAGGGATCATCGTCTGCGGGACAGGGATAGGCATCTCAATATCGGCAAACAAGGTACCAGGCATAAGAGCGGCACTTTGTACAGACAGTTACATGGCAAAGATGAGTCGCGAACACAATGATGCGAATGTATTGGCACTTGGTGCAAGAGTAATTGGCGCCGGCGAAGCGATCGACATAGTCGAAACCTGGCTGAGCGCTTCATTTTTGGGCGGACGTCATCAAAGAAGAGTGGACAAGTTTACCGATATTGAGAAAAAATATTCAGTATAAAACATATAACAGGAGGAATTTGTATGGAAAAGGTTTTTATATTTGACCATCCGCTGATACAGCATAAAATTTCATTGCTGAGGGACAAGAACACCAGCACGAAGGAATTCAGGGAGCTTGTTTCCGAAATCGCCATGCTGATGGGTTATGAAGTTACAAGAAACATGCCATTGAAGGAAGTAGAAATAGAAACTCCTGTCGCAATAGCAAAAACAAAAGTAATCTCAGGCAAAAAACTGGGTATCGTACCGATTCTCAGAGCTGGTCTGGGTATGGTGGACGGAATGCTGAACCTGCTTCCGATGGCAAAGGTGGGCCATATAGGGCTTTACCGCGATCCCGAGACGCTGGAGCCTGTGGAATATTATTGCAAGTTACCGATGGATGCAGCTGAAAGAGAAATCGTCGTTCTCGATCCAATGCTTGCAACCGGTGGTTCCGCATCAGCTGCGATCAGCTTTATCAAGGATCGCGGCGTTACGAATATCAAGCTCATGTGCCTGATTGCAGCAAAGTCAGGGATCGCAAGAATAAACAAGGATCATCCTGATGTTGAGATCTATTGTGCGGCCGTGGATGAGAAGCTGAACGACCACGGTTATATCGTTCCTGGACTCGGCGATGCCGGAGACAGACTGTTCGGAACCAAATAGTCATCCAATAAGTCTAAAGACCGGAGTGATGTCCGGGACAAGTACGACTGTTTTAGGGGGTGCGTGATGAGACCGTCATGGGACGAATATTTTATGGAGATCGTCGAGCTGATTAAAACCAGATCGACATGCACGAGGC
>DBTX01000091.1:8067-34373 GCA_002307275.1 Hungateiclostridiaceae bacterium UBA1305 | reverse complement strand
AGGCCATCTGGTACTGGCAATCGACCCCGATACGCAAGGGGAAAATACAATCAGGCTGTTTTTTGTCACAGAGGAGAAAACGATCATTCATGGAACATCTCCTCTCATGGGGATGGAAAACAGCATTCTGGATGCAACAGCACATCCCGGTATGCTCTCTGATGCAGGAGAGAGTGTACAGCTTTTTGTCAAGCCTGTTCAACCCAATGGAACGGTATATATCTTTGGCGGCGGCCATGTCGCAATGGAAACGGCAAAAGCCGCAAAAATTGCTGAATTTGATACAGTTATTATTGATGACAGAAGTGAATATGCAAACCGGGACAGGTTTCCGGATTCCATCTGCATCACGCCGGTATCCCTGACAGCGATTCCGGAAATGCAGCTTTCCGATAACGACTATATTGTAATCATGACGCGCTGCCACATTCACGATAAAGTCGTTCTTGAATGGTCGCTGAATACAAAGGCCGGTTACATCGGAATGATCGGCAGCATTAGGAAGCGGGAAATGATTTATGAAGCGCTTCTGGACGAGGGATTTTCCCAGCAGCGACTGGACGCCGTATATTCGCCGATCGGAATAAAAATCGGTTCGCAGACACCCGGTGAAATAGCCATCTCCATTGTTGCCGAGCTGATTCAGGCCAGGGCAAAAGGGAAGGGCTGAGAGGGAAGGAGTGAGAAAAGGAAGCGGCAGGTAAACTGACTCAAAGAGATATCGTGGTTGGCTATATCGAAAATGATTCTGTCGGCTGATTCGGCAATATTTCTGCTGCGGACTTATTTTCTGGCACATTCTCCTGTTTGACCCTTTAAAATGTCAATTGCATGCGGAAGGACCGGAGCAATGACCTCGATACATTCCCTGACAGCCTTTGGACTTCCCGGCAAATTGATGATGAGCGTTTGATTCCGTATCCCGGAAACTCCTCTGGAAAGCATGGCAAGGGGAGTGATTTCAAGGCTTTTTTGCCGGATTGCCTCGGAAATTCCCGGGGCTTGCCTTTGAATCACGTCCAGGGTTGCTTCAGGGGTGACGTCTCTGGGAGAAAAACCTGTACCGCCCGAGGTAAGGATAAGGTCGATATCAAGGTGATCGGCTTGCCGGCACAAATTGCTGGAGATGATTTCTCTTTCATCCGGAAGAATGATGTATTCGACGATTTCATATTCCGATCGACTGAAAAGCTCCATGATGAGTTTCCCGCTTTCATCGGTTCGTTCCCCTTTATAGCCCTTATCGCTTGCTACAAGTATTCCAAGTCTGATCATATGGCTTCCTCCTGACTATGATTAGAATTTTAACATATTTATAGTAACTTGTTTATTTTTTTATTGAATTAAGTTAAATTAGCAAAATCAGTTCCAGGAATTATTATTGTTTCAAAGAAATTTTCAGAGCATAATGTTATTAAGGACAGGAAGCAATAAAAAATCAGTAACTTATGTTAACTGCTAAAGTATTCGGGAAGAAATAAAACATATTATACAGAGAAGAATTGACTTATTGTGGGGTGAGAAAATGAGGGACCGGTTTGGTAGAGAAATAGAATATTTAAGGTTGTCTGTAACGCAAAAATGCAATTTGAATTGTATCTACTGCCGTCCTTTGGAAGAGGTTAGCGGAGTAAAACCCTGTAAGGAATTGACGGCGGACGAAATGGAACGCATTGTTGTGTCTATGGCAAAACTTGGAGTTAAAAAAGTGAGAATTACCGGGGGAGAGCCTCTGATCCGGGAGGATGTCTGTGAAATTATATCCAGGATATCCAATATTCCGCAGATTGAAGCTCTCTCCATGACAACAAATGGGATTCATCTGGAGGATAGGGCTGAGGCTCTGAAGCAGGCCGGCTTGAAGAGCATAAATATAAGTCTTGATTCCCTTCAAAGCAGCCGATTTGAATATATTACAGGAGGCGGGCGGTTGCCGGCTACTCTCAGGGGAATTGAAAAGGCTGTAAACGTGGGTCTTGATCCAGTTAAAATAAATATGCTTTTAATCAAAGGGATCAATGAGGACGAGGTGGGGGAATTCTTTCATTTGGCAAAGGATTACCCTGTTGAAGTCAGATTTATTGAGTTAATGCCTATTGGCAGTTTTGGAGAACTGAATCGAAATAAAATAGTAAGCAACACTGATATTATTGCTGTGCATCCGGAATTACAAGCAGTTACAGAAAGTCTTCAAAATGGGCCTGCAAAAATTTTTACAATACCCGGATATAAGGGGAAAATCGGCTTTATCAGCGCAATGAGTCACAGTTTTTGTGAAAGCTGCAACCGGATCAGACTTACATGTGACGGCAAGATTAAGCCGTGTCTGGGAAGCAATGGAGAATTTGATATAACCGGCATTTTACGGGATTCTCCTGAGAAGCTGGATGAAATAATAGAAAAAATTATTTTTAATAAGCCAAAAGGACATAATTTTCAAGAGGCTTTCCTGTCGGAAAGAGGAATGGACCAGATTGGAGGGTAGTATGGAATTGACGCATGTGGACAAAGACGGAAATGCAAGGATGGTAGATGTATCGGATAAGGAGATTACGCATCGGGAAGCTGTGGCTGCAGGCAAAATATATTTGAAGCCTGAGACGATATTAATGATTTTAAACGGCAATATTCCAAAGGGTGATGTTTTTGCTGTGGCCAGGGTTGCAGGAATCATGGCTGCCAAAAGGACGCAGGAACTCATCCCCATGTGTCATAATATACTTTTGGATGCCGTTGCAATGGATTTTGAACATGAATTGGAGCTGGGAGCAATCTCAATAAAGGCAACCGTGAAATGTACCTGGAAGACGGGAGTTGAAATGGAAGCACTAACAGCTGTCTCAATTGCGGCCTTGACAATTTATGATATGTGTAAGGCTGTTGACAAAGGGATGAGGATTGGAGACATCACGCTGATTGGAAAAACGGGCGGAAAATCAGGAGGGTTCTGACATGGGAATAGTAGTTGCCATTAATATAAGTGATAAAAAAGGTGTACCTAAAACGACAATCGACAGGGGAGAATTTTTGACGGATTATGGGATTAAAGGGGATGCCCATGCTGGAAACTGGCACAGGCAGGTAAGCCTGCTGGGACAGGAAAGCGTGGATAAAGCGGCTGAAGCAGGCGTACAGGGGTTATATCCCGGTGTGTATGCCGAGAACCTTACCACAAAAGGCATCGTATTATATACACTCCCTGTTGGAACAAGATTACAAATCAAGGATGTCATTCTGGAGGTAACACAGATTGGCAAGGAATGTCATCAGGAATGTGCAATATACCAGCAAATAGGCGACTGTGTCATGCCCAGGGAAGGAATCTTTGCAAGGGTGATTCAAAGCGGCGTCATAAAAACCGGAGATGAGATTGTGGTTTTGTAAATTTTATGGTTTGGAGGGAATGAAAAATGGAAAAGGAAATTACGTTTATTCTCAACAATCAAAGTGTCTCTGTTCAAACGGATACAATGAGAAGACTACTGGACGTTTTAAGGGATGATTTAGGAATCACAGGTACCAAGGAAGGATGCGGGGAAGGCGAGTGCGGCGCCTGCTCCGTATTACTGAACGGGAAGCTGGTAAACTCGTGTCTGATCCCCGTGGGAAGTATTGAGGGGGATGAGGTTCTGACCATTGAAGGCTTTAAGCTGACAAAGAGGTTCACGGTACTGGAAGCGGCTTTTGCTGAAGCGGGAGCAGTACAGTGCGGGTTTTGCACACCCGGGATGCTCATGGCCGCGGAGGCTTTATTGACACATAATCCAAAGCCGGAGGAAGCGGAAATAAGAGATGCAATCTCCGGTAATCTCTGCAGATGCACAGGGTATAACATGATTGTAGAGGCCATACAAATAGCCGGTCAAAGAGGTGATGGCCTATGGTAAATACTTATCATCCAAAGGAACTGGAAGAAGCGCTTGCGATAAGAGCCAGGGAAAAAACAATTCTATTGGCCGGCGGTACGGATCTGATGGTGAAAAGGAAAAATTGGTCCGGCTTGCTGCCTGAATTTCAATTGCCTGTTTTATTTCTCAATGAAATTGAGGAACTGAAGAAAATTAATCGGAAAGAACAGTTCTTAAAAGTAGGTGCGGCAATCACCTTAAGTGATCTTTTACGGGAAGAACTCATTCCGGAAGTGTTGAAGGAAGCAATCAGAGAAATGGCTTCACCGGCGATCAGAAACCTGGCTACATTGGGCGGGAATATTTGCAATGCCTCTCCGGCAGGGGACACCCTTCCGTTTTTGTATGCAACAGATGCCACTCTTGTACTTAAAAGCTTAACCGGCGAAAGGAAAATGTCTGTAGATGCGTTTATTCATGGCCCCGGCAAGACGGCAATCAGGGAGGACGAGATTTTAACCGAAGTTATTATCCCGATCAATACCTTTAACAAAGCATATTTTAAAAAAGTAGGGACGCGTAAAGCCAATGCAATTTCCAAATTGTCCTTTGTGGGTCTTGCCAGAGTATCCGAAGCGAAGGTGGAAGACATAGGGATCTGCTTTGGCGCAGTAGGACCAACCATTGTGAGAAGGAAGGAAATTGAGGCGAAAATAATCGGAACGGGGCTTTCTGAACTGGCAGGTTTGATTCCTGAGATTGTCAGGCTGTATGAGCCCTGTATAAAGCCTATTGATGACCAGAGGTCAAAAGCTTTTTATCGGAAAACAGTTTCATTAAGAATTTTGGAGTTTTTTCTAAATACTTTAAATCAGTAAAAGTTGGGGCAGGTGTTTTTATGTATAGTCTTGGGATATTGGACGGAAAAATTTATCTGGATAAACAGTGGATAAAAGGAAATCTCTATATTAAGGAGGGGAGAGTGGCGGCTATTTCGGAAGCCTGTCTTGAAGCCGAAGAAGAGTATGATGCGGCAGGCAGATTCGTTCTGCCCGGGTTTATAGACCCACATGTGCATTTTGCGCTGAACACGGGTAAATATACTTCTGCGGATGACTTTCATTCCGGCTCTGTTTCCGCCGCTTTCGGAGGGGTAACAACCTTTATCGATTTTCTGGATCCTGTAAAAAGCGCGGAGGAGCTGGAGCAGGCCTTTAAAAAAAGAAGGCTGCTTTCCCGGGACAGTGTGATTGATTATGGCTTTCATGCCACTCTTTCACAGCCGGAGGAGGAACCTCGAAAAATTATAGAGAAAATTGAAAGTCTCGGGATTCCTTCGGTAAAATTTTTCACTACCTATGCCTCTTCAAACAGGAATACGCCCGATGAATACCTTCAGGCCATGATGGGTGTGTCAGCTGAAACTTCCACCCTGCTGCTGATCCATGCAGAGAATGACGGTATTATCCGGGAGGATAAAAGGATAAGGATCTGTGAACATGAAAGAGCAAGGCCGGCGATTTCCGAAATAAGTGAAGTCATCAAGCTTGCAGAAATGACCAAATATAATAATGCCCTTGTATACATCGTGCATGTGAGCTGCGGTACTACAGTAAAAAGGCTGGCAGAAGGGTATGGAGATATCCTGAATAAAAATCTTTTTGTGGAAAGCTGCCCTCATTATTTTACTTTCAATGCTGCCGTTTTAGAAGAGGAAAACGGTTGCTTGTACACAATGACCCCCCCGTTACGATCCGAACAGGAAAGGAAGCTCCTGATACAGAACATTGAAAATATCGCTGCCATAGGAACGGACCACTGTCCTTTCAATAAAAATGAGAAGGAAGCTGAATTCACTGCCGATATTCCAATGGGAATCGGAGGAATTGAACATTCCTTCTCTATCATGTATTCCCTTTTCGGAGATCGCATTATAGACAAATTTACAAAAAATGTTGCCGTGCTGCATGGCCTTTTCCCCCGCAAGGGAAGCTTATTGCCGGGAAGTGACGCTGATGTCGTGGTCTTTGATCCGAAGGAGGAATGGAAGGTGCGGGGGCATAGTTCAAATTGCGACTATGATGTCTATGAGGGCCTTACGCTGAAAGGAAAGGTGTATACGACGATTTCCAGAGGACACTTTGTCATTAAGGACGGGAAATTCATCGGGGGAAGCGGAGAATACCTGAACCGGCGCCAGGACAAGAAAGGTACGATAGGAAATTAAAAAAAGTAATCAGAGAGGGCGGTAAGCGGAAATGAATATCTTTGATATCATAGGCCCCGTAATGATTGGTCCATCCAGTTCGCATACTGCAGGAGCCGTTCGTATCGGTAAAGTGACGCGGCGATTACTTGATGAGGAAGTTGTGAAGGCTGTTATCCAGCTGCATGGGTCATTTGCAGACACCTATAAAGGTCATGGGACCGATAACGCATTAATTGGCGGACTTATGGGCTTTTCAACAGATGATGAGAGAATCCGGAACAGTAAGGAATTGGCGAAAAAAGCAGGGATGGTTTATCGGATAGAGACGATTTCTTTACAGGAAGCACATCCAAATACAGTAGTCATAGAAGCAGAGGGAAGATCGGGAAGAAAGGTTGTTGTATTGGGAGCTTCGGTTGGCGGCGGCAATATTATGATTCAGAAAATCAATGGGATCCATGTGGAGTTTGATGGTCAATACTATTCCCTGATTGTGAATCACAGGGATAAACCCGGAGTAATTGCATTTGTAACAGGAAGGGTTGGCCAAAGTCAGATTAATATTGCAGGGATGCGGGATTACAGATCCAGCCGCGGCGGAGAAGCAATCATGATTATTGAAACAGATCAAGAGGTTGATGAAAAGACTGTTTTTGATATAAAAAACAATATAAATATCAACAATGCCATTTATATTGAGAAAATTTAGTTTTTTTCATTGTATACAGGAGGAGCAAAAATGCTCAAATACAGCTCGGTTTCAGAATTGGTTGAAAGTGCTTCCAATTCTAAAAAGACAATTTCCCAATGTGTCCTGGAAGACCAGGCAGAACAAATGGAAAGATCTTTAGAAGATTTATATGAGGAAATGAGAAGCACCTTTTATACTATGAAAGAAAGCGTTGCCAGCGGCTTGAAGTATGTCGGGAAATCGGCGAGCGGACTAAGCGGGGGAGATGCGGCAAGATTGTCGCTTGCAATGCAGGCCGGGAAAAATATTGGGGGAAATGTTCTGACCGGTGTTTTGATTAAGGCGCTGGCAGTGAGTGAATACAATGCATGTATGGGAAAAATAGCTGCAGCACCTACAGCCGGTTCCTGTGGAATTCTTCCCTCCGTTCTGATTACGATGATGGAGGAGCGGGCTATCCCTGAGAGAAAAATAATTATGAGCCTTTTTACAGCAGGCGCAATTGGGATGGTAATTGCAAAACGTGCCTGCATATCGGGCGCCCAGGGCGGATGTCAGGCTGAATGCGGCAGTGCGGCAGCAATGGCGGCGGCAGCACTTGTTGAAGTATTGGAAGGCACACCGCTGATGTCAGCCAACGCCAGTGCCATTACAATGAAAGCTGTATTGGGTCTGGTTTGTGATCCGGTTGCCGGCCTGGTAGAGGTACCCTGCATTAAACGAAATGCGATCGGAGCAGCCAATGCGCTGGCCGCCGCAGAAATGGCTTTAGCCGGGATTGAGAGCGTAATACCTGTTGATGACGTAATAGAAGCAATGAAATCGGTGGGCAATGTTATGCCAAGCAGTCTGAAAGAAACGGCAAAAGGTGGCCTTGCCGATACAAGAACAGGGAGAAGTCTTGCAGACAGAATCTATGGAAGAAATTGAGAAGGTAAGCATGCATCCAATGAAAAAGGGGAAAGGAAGCTGTCAGAATGAAAAGTGTAAAAGTGGAAGATGCGGTAGGAATGGTATTGGCCCACGATTTGACAAAAATTGTACCGGACTCCTTTAAAGGGGTAGCTTTTAAAAAAGGATATATCATCAGGGAAGAAGATATAGAAGAATTAAAAAATATGGGCAAGTATCATGTCTTTGTTGTTTCTCTTACAGAAGGGGACGTCCATGAGAATGAAGCAGCAGAAAGAATCGCAGCGGCAGCAGCTTCACCAGGGATGGTATTATGCGGGGCAAAGGAAGGGAAAGTGAATATTAAGGCGGCAAAACGCGGAATTTTTAAAGTAAACCGGGCTGTGCTTGACGAATTAAACCAGCTTGGTAATGCAGTGCTGGTGACATTACATGACAATACACTGGTTGAAGAGGGTAGAATTGTTGCTGCGGCGAAAATTATTCCATTAACCATTGAAGAGGAAATCATCAAAAGGGCGGAAACGATTCTTGCCTTAAATAAACCACTTATTGATATTAAGCCCATATACTGCTTGAAGACAGGTATTCTGGTAACCGGCTCAGAGGTGTTCCATGGAAGAATCCAGGACAAATTCGGAGTTCAGCTGAAGGACAAGGTAAGCTATTATGGAGGCGAACCGATGGAAATCAGGTATGCTCCAGATGATATAGATATCATCTGTGCCGAAATAAACGGTTTTATTGAAAAAGGAGCGCAGGTTGTACTTATATCGGGGGGAATGGCTGTGGATGCAGATGATGTGACGCCAAAGTCCATAGAAAGAATAGCCTCCACGGTGGTTACATATGGATTGCCGGTGCTGCCCGGAGCCATGTGCATGCTGGCCTATGCAGGAGAGGTTCTTCTGATGGGGGTACCTGCCTGCGCCATGTTCAGTAAAACGACTATCCTGGATATCCTTTATCCAAGAGCGCTCACGAAGGAGCTATTGAAAAAAGAAGATCTGTCGATGTTGGGACATGGTGGATTATGTCTTCAATGCGAAATCTGCCATTATCCGGTCTGCCCATTTGGAAAGTAGGCTGCAGACGCATTTATTGCATACACAGGAGACGGATAGGGAATATATTCGGAGGAGATCATTTGGAAAAGAGTTCTGAATTTACATGCGGGTATGAAGACAGTGCAGTTTGGCCGATCAGCGTTTTGAAGCATAAAGAACTGATTTTTCCTGAAGTACACAAGGAAGCCAGGCTTATGGCACTGCTTGCTGAAAAAGTGAAGGAAGCCAACCAGGATGTCTTTTGCAGGCTGCCATTGTGCGCAACGGTGGAAGCGGAAGCTTTAGGAGCCTCTATCAATCTTGGCGATGCTCTGGCGGGTCCCAGAATGGAGAAGTATGTTTTAACTGACATTGCGGAACTGGGAAGAATAAGGAAAATTGACCTGGGAAAGGGGAGAATAAAAGAAGTTCTTGATGCGGTGGAAGAGTTGACAGGAAGAGGACATGTCGTTTCGTTGAATGTGGAGGGTGCGTTTACGATCAGCAATTGCATCATAGACCCTTCGGTTTTTTATAAGGCGTTAAAGAAAGATGACAAGGAATTAAATCAATTCCTGAACAGGCTGGAAGAAAATTTGATTCTATATATAAACGAAGGGATAAAAAGGGGAGCAAAAATAATATCCTTTGCAGATCCGAATGGGAATGTAAACATTGTTGGACCACAGCTTTTCACAGAAATGTCCAATAAGTTTACACTGCCCCTTTTAAGAAGATTTCAAAAGGAAACCTCAGGCGCTGTCATGCATTTGTGCGGGAGGTTATCTCTGGCACTGATAAAAACGGGTCTGGCAGAAGCGAAAGCGATAACGATGGGAGAAGAATCGACCTATGGGGAGTATATTAAGAAAGTCATTTCTGATTTTCCGGATTGCAAACTGATAGGGAATAACTGTATGAACAGGGCTAAAATGATCGAGAAAAGCAAACGGATTTGGAAAATTGAAATAAAGTGAAAGGTGATTCAATATGAATATAAAGAAAAGACTGGATATTCTTATAAAAAATGCCGCCATATATACAATGGATTCTGAAAATTCCATCCTGCATGGAGGAATGATCGGCATTGCCGATTCCAAAATATTGTTTATAGAAAAAATGGGATCGGTAGAGGAATATGAAATTCTGACTGAAATCGATGCAGAAGGGAAAGTGGTCTTTCCTGGCTTTGTGAATACCCACATACATATCTTTCAGTCTTTTCTAAAGGGGCTGGGAGCAGATCACAGATTGATAGAATGGCTCAACCTCTCGGCCCTTCCCTATGGAGAAGTGATGTCTGCCAGACAGCAGTTTCTCGCAGCGCAGCTTGCCTGTATGGAAGCGATTAAAAGCGGATGTACCACCCTGGCAGAGTTCTTTTATACCAGTCAGGACGAAGAACTTGCCCATGCTGTGATCAGCGGGATGCAGTCAACCGGGATAAGAAGTGTCTTCATCCGCACCTTTCAGGACACAGGAGAAGAGTATGGCATGCCGAAGTGCTTTTTGGAACCTGTTTCCACTGCGATGAGAAAGGTGGACAACCTGGTGAAGCAATATGGCAGGAGTCCGGAGGATATGCTGACTATCTGGACCGGGCCCTGTGTCACATGGGCAACGACAAGGGAAGGCTATGAGGGTATGCTGGAATATTGCAGAAGTGAAAAAATGCCCTATAGCATGCACATCAATGAAACATTGGTGGACAATGAGATGTGTGAAAGATATTACGGGAAGAAAGCCGTCGATCTTTTGGAGGAGATTGGTTTTCTAAGTGAAGATTTTTTGGCGGTACACTGTGTGAATCTGACAGAAAACGAGATGGACAGGTTTAAGGAGCATGACGTAAAAGTCAGTCACAATCCGATGGCCAATTTATATCTTGGCTCGGGAGTCGCTCCCATTCCAGAGCTCTTAAAGAAGGGCGTCGTTGTATCCCTGGGCACTGACGGAGCTGCCAGCAATAACAGCACGGATATGATGGAAACGCTTAAAATAGCTTCCCTGATTCAAAAGGGTTACCACAGGGACGCAGCTATAATAACAGCAGGAGAGATGCTTCAGGCGGTTACCGTCGGAGGGGCAAAAGCGCTGCACAAGGAAAAAACGCTCGGGACTTTGGAAGTTGGGAAAAAAGCGGATGTCATCATCTATAATCCGGACCAATTGAAATCCACTCCAATGAACGATGTGCCTGCAACACTGATCTACTCTTCGGGTCATGAAAACATAGAGACCACGATTGTGAACGGGAAGATTGTCTATAACAAGGGAGTTTTTGAAGGAGTTGACGAGCAATCGGTCATTGCAGAGGTAAAGGCGGAAGCGGCCAAACTGATAAAATCTTTAAAACTTTAGGGAAGGATACATTTCAACGCACAAAGTTTTATTTCAACAGATATAGTGTGGGTATAAAAGTTAGGATGGATAGGAGTTGATGGCTTTGATGAATCATATAAGCAAACCCGTTCCGAAAGTGGATGGACAGGAAAAAGCCGCCGGATATGCAGAGTATCTCGGAGATATCAGGCTGGAAGGAATGCTGTTTGCAAAAACAGTGAGATCGCAAATACCCAGGGGCAAGATCGTATCCATCGATATTCCCCAGCTTCCCGAAGGCTATTATACGGTTGGCGCAAACGACATACCGGGCAAAAATCTGGTGAAATTAATTGTGGACGATCAGCCTGTATTCGCGGAAGATACCGTCAACTATATCGGAGAGCCGATCCTTCTGGTTGTGGGCCCGGAAAAGCAGGTCATAGCAGATATCATATCCGCGATATCGGTGAGTTATGAAGACCTCGAACCGATTCTGACAATGGAAGACGCGGAAAATGGCAGATTCCAGCCGATCTATGAGGGCGGCAGCTATTTTGCAGACTATCAATATTCCCACGGTGAAGTGGATAAAGCTTTTCAGGAAGCAAAACATGTTATCGAAGGGGAATATTCCACAGGCTACCAGGAGCATATTTATTTGGAGACCCAGTCCGTTTTGGGTGTATATGAAAATGAAAAAATTTCTGTATATGGTTCCATCCAATGTCCCTATTATGTAAAAAAAGCACTGGAGTATGCCCTGGGCTTCGGCGGAGACCGGGTAAGGGTCGTACAGACAACAACCGGCGGCGCTTTTGGCGGGAAAGAGGAATATCCCTCCTTAATCGCAGCACAGGTAGCCGTCGCCGCATATAAGACCGGGAAACCTGTTCAGCTGATTTTTGACAGGGCGGAGGATATAGAAGTTACCTGTAAAAGACACCCCTCTGTGATAAGACTGAAGACTGCCCTGGATGAAACAGGCAGAATTCTGGCAATGATCGCGGATATAAAGCTAAATGCCGGCGCATACGCAGGAAAATCCAATATTGTGCTCCAGAGATCGTTATTTAATATCAACGGAGTATACAACATTCCCGCTTTGAAAGCGAGAGGCAGAACCGTGGTTACAAATACTGTTCCCTCAGGTGCGTTCAGAGGGTTTGGAGGTCCTCAGGCAATTTTTGCCATAGAAATGCAAATGCAGAAAATTGCCCGGGAGACAGGTATCGATTTGTTGACGCTCAAGTTGTTGAATCTTGTAAAAAAAGGCGATTTGACTGCAACAGGGGGTACCTTCAAGCAGGAGATCAAGCTTCCTGAAATGATTGAGACTGTGGAACAAATGTCCGGCTACCGTAAAAAAATAAATGAATTCGGCAAAAAAGACGGAAATCGGCTCCAAGGCATAGGAATAACACCTTTCCAGCATGGCGGAGGTTTTACAGGCAGTGGGGAGAGAGACCTGATAAAAGCAGTTGTAAAGCTGAAAAAGCATAAGAATGAAAAAGTGGAAATTCTTGTCGCAAGCTGTGATATGGGGCAGGGACTGAAAACAACACTGGCTAAAATCGTTTCAGAGGCGCTTGGAATTCCTTTTGAGGATATTATCTATCAGAATCCGGACACGGACCGGGTTCCGGATTCAGGTCCTACGGTTGCTTCAAGGACGGTTATGATCGTGGGAAAGCTTCTGGAAGAGGCGGCGCATAAACTGAAAAGTCAATGGAAGGAAGGCGGGGAACTGGAGGTAACGGAGGAATACAAGCATCCGGCGGACATTCGATGGGATAATGATAAATTTGCAGGAGATGCATATCCCGCTTATTCCTTTGGGGTGAATGCAGTTGAGGTGGAGGTTGACCCTGTCACACTGGAGGTCCGGGTAAATGGAATCTGGTCGGTTTATGATGTAGGAGTTGCGATTGATGAAAGAATACTCAGGGGACAGATAGATGGCGGTATGGTTCAGGGTTTGGGGTACGGAGCGCTTGAGGTGATGGAGTGCAAAGATGGGAAGATTCAGCAAAGATCGGTGACAGACTATATCATTCCAACTTCAAAGGATTTTATAAAGATTCAAAGCAAGCTTGTTGACAACCCGTATGACAGAGGACCTTTCGGGGCGAAAGGCGCCGGAGAACTCACCCTGGTTGGTGCGGCTGCGGCATTTGCCACTGCAGTCGGGAATGCTTTGGATAAAAACATTGATAAACTTCCAGTTACACCGGAATATATTTTAAGCAGAATCCAAAAATCTGAGTTTGATCTTTGAAATTATCTATTGATTTATATTCTGTCATGGATTATAATAAAACGTAACAAAACATAACGAAACAGAATTGAAAAAGCATTCCTTGTAAAGTCATGATATGCCATGCCTGCATATTTGGCAGCATGCTATTCCCGGGACACCAGGTTTCCGGAACCTATTCCGCCTCAAATAAAACCGAATATTTCGGTAAAGCTGCCTGAATCCAAAAACAGGATGGAGGATTGGGTTGATGTTTCTATTTTGAAATGGAGGGATTTTATGAAAAATCTGAAAAAGAAGATCTCAATTGTACTACTGGTTGTCACTACCTTATGCATGCTCACCATCAATACGAGTGCATTGTCAACCGCACCCAAAGCAACCCCGGTAACAATAACCGTATCGGCGGCAGCCAGTCTGCAGGATGCCATGGTAGAAATCGCAAAGGAGTATGCAAAAGAAAAGCCCAATGTCAAGGTGACTTTTAACTTCGGCGCCTCCGGAACTCTGCAGAAGCAGATTGAACAGGGCGCTCCCGTTGATTTATTCCTTTCTGCAGGAAAAAAGCAGATGGATGCCCTCAAATCACAAAACCTGCTGGACAACAACACACTCAAAACCCTGCTTTTTAACGATGTTGTCCTGATTGTCCCGAAGGATTCCAAGCTGGTATTGAAGGGCTTTTCCGACCTCACCGGCAGCAAAGTGAAAAAGGTTGCCATGGGTGAGCCCAAAAGCGTTCCGGCCGGTCAATACGGGGAAGAAATCCTCACATTTTACAAGATACTGGATGCCGTTAAAGCCAAAACTGTTTACGGAAATGACGTGCGGGGAGTACTGACCTGGGTGGAGGACGGGAATGCGGATGCGGGTATTGTGTATAAAACAGACGCGCTGATTTCCTCCGAAGTCAGGATCATTGCAACAGCTTCCGCAGAAACGCATTCACCGGTGGTCTACCCGGCAGCGGTATTAAAATCGGCAAAGTACCATTATACTGCCGGAGTATTCCTCAACTACCTGTCTGGGAAAAAAGCCATGGATATCTTCAAAAAATATGGATTCAGAACAGAATAATGACTGGATGTATTGGAAAGGAGGGGCAGGATGGAATTTGACGTGACACCGCTCATTGTATCGCTGAAAACGACAGCAACCGCGACTTTCATCACATTCCTTCTGGGACTTCCTGCCGCATACTGGGTGGCGGGATACAGGGGAAAGCTGAAAGGGGTTATTGACGGAATTTTCATACTTCCCCTGGTGCTGCCGCCAACGGTGGCAGGGTTCCTGCTCCTTCTCCTGTTCGGCAGGCACGGTCCCTTTTGGGAGATTTTACATCGTCTGGATATCAGCATTATATTCTCCTGGACCGCCACCGTTATTGCGGCGGTGGTCGTATCCTTTCCAATGATGTACCGGACGGCAAAAGGGGCGTTTGAGCAGATGGACCTGAATATCCTCAGCGCGGCCAGGACGCTGGGATCCTCTGAACTCAGAATTTTTTTCCGAATCAGTATCCCCATGGCATGGCCAGGAATCGTCGCCGGCGGTATTCTTGCTTTTGCCAGGGCGCTGGGGGAGTTCGGAGCCACGATCATGCTGGCGGGAAATATTCCCGGAAAGACCCAGACCATTCCGCTGGCGATTTATTTTGCCGTGGAGGGCGGGGACGACCGGCTGGCATACAGCTGGGTCGCTCTCATCATTGCCATATCGCTGCTGGTCGTTTTCCTGATGAACTTCTGGCTGGAGCGCCAGCAAAAATACATTGGCAATCAATGGATGAAATAACGAGGCGAAAGATATTAGAGGGTGAAATGCAATGAAATTGCTGGTGGAGATCAGGAAGAAATACAGGGAATTCGATTTGAATGTGGGATTTGAGGCCTCCGGTGACATCATGGGGATTCTGGGCGCTTCCGGTGCAGGAAAGAGCATGACACTGCGGTGCATTGCCGGAATTGAGACACCGGATAGTGGACGAATCCTGTTGAATGACCGGATCCTTTTTGATTCTGCAAAAGGGGTCAATCTTCCCAGCAGGCAAAGGAAGACAGGCTTTCTGTTCCAGAACTACGCGCTGTTTCCGCATATGACGGTAGGACAGAACATCGCGTTCAGCTTTGCCGGGTATTCCGCAGGAGAACGCGAAGAGCGGGTCCGCACTCAGATTGCGTTCATGCAGTTGGAGGGGCTGGAGAAAAGATATCCGGGGCAGCTATCCGGAGGACAGCAGCAGAGAGTGGCGCTGGCAAGGGCGCTGGCTGCGGAACCGGAGGTTTTGCTTCTGGATGAACCGTTCTCCGCACTGGATGAATTTCTGAGGAATCAGATGGTAAAGCAGTTGATTGAAACTTTAGCGGACTACAGAGGGGTTACCTTGTTTGTAACACATAATATGGAAGAAGCATACAAGGTCTGCAGGAATCTCATCATCATGGACCATGGGAGAATTGAGGCGATCGGCGGCAGGGAAGAAATTTTCCACAGGCCGCCCACCCTTTCTGCTGCCCGGATTACCGGCTGCAGGAACCTGTCCGGTGCGTGCTCCGTGTCAAACGGACTCATCGAGGCGGTGGACTGGGGATGTCGCCTGCATACGGGGATGTCCACGGGAAAGGTGGCAAATGTGGGAATTCGGTCGGATGATATCCGGCTTGCCCCGGCAATGGCAGAAGAGAATGTGCTGGAGTGCTGGCCGGCTTCCGTTATCGAAGGACCGTTCAGGACCACGGTATATCTATCGCCGAACAAGCCGCCCAAAAGCGAGGCGGATTGCCGGATCCAGTGGGATCTGCCCGGAGAGGACTGGCTGGAAATGAAGGAAATGGCACTACCCTGGAAAATACAACTGGTACGGGAAAAATTGATCCTGCTGGAGGGATAGCAGAACTCCTTTGACTGCAGGATTTCCGAAGCGATATGGTTGCGGAAAGAAGGTACTTGTATATTCTACAGGCTTCATCAAATGAATAGGAATGCTCTCTTTAATAATAATGCTTTCTGGATAAGGCAGGACAGTTATGAACATTGAAGGAATTATTTTAGCGGCAGGTCTCTCAAGTCGTGCGAAAGCTTTCAAGCTGGAGCTTCTGCTTGATGGGAAAACAGTACTTGAGCGGTGTGTTGAAAGCCTGTATGATGCTTGTACAAGAATTATTGTCGTGGGTGGATATGAGATACAAAAGATAAAGACAATGCTGGACAAGTACCCAAAGGTTTTAGTAGTATGTAATGAAAGCTACGAAACAGGAATGTTTTCGTCTGTGAAAACAGGAATGCACCATGTTCAAGCAGATCGGTTTTTTTTTACACCGGGAGATTATCCTTTGATTAATCCAAAGGTATGTCAGAGATTGCTGGAAATTCAAGACGATATTGTAATACCGGTCATAGACGGTAAAAAGGGTCACCCGATCTTAATGAGAGGATCCCTGGCCGAAGAAATTATTAAAATGCCGGATACCTCTAATTTAAGGGATTTTATCAACCAACGGGGTTTTACTGCCGTTGCGGTACAGGATGAGGGTATTCTCAGGGACCTGGACACGCAAGAGGACTACAGGCAGCTTTTACTTGATATTCAAAGTAAGATGAAGTAAGCGAGAAATCAGTTCTTTCAATAGTGCTTTTGCAGAGTCAACTTACAACCTTGTAATCATTGGATTGCAGGGCTTTTTACTGTTCCACGGCAGATATCTGATGCAGTAGGATAATGGATATGTGTCGGCATCAGAAAGAAGCTCTTCAGTTAGTAACAATCCATCTCATAATGATTCTCTCATTGAATAATTTCCAAATTTTATGTCGAAATTTTTCATCATAATGCATCATATGCTTTTTTCAGGCTTGCTAAATAAACAAATTAATTATAAAGTTGTAGGGTACAATTACAGTGATACATTTATTTGGAGGATTCATTGTCTAAATACGAAGAACTTGCAAACAAACTCAGAAATGGGATTATTAATGATACCTACCCTGCCGGTTGCATGCTTCCTTCAGAGAATGAGCTTGTGATACAGGAAGGATTAAGCCGGCAGACCGTTCGGCAGGCTTTTAATATTTTAGAAAGCGAAGGACGCATTCAGCGGCGTCGCGGAAGCGGAACGATTGTAACAAGTATCGGCCAAAAACGTGAGATCACACATAATATTGCAATTATTACTACCTATATTGGCGAGTATATTTTTCCGGATATTCTTAGGGGGATTGTAACCGAGTTGGGAAGTAAAGGGTATACTCCATCCTTATCTGCTACCCATAACCACATTGATAATGAAAGAGCCATTCTCTTATCATTACTGGCAAAACCCATTGATGGAATTATAATCGAAGGGACAAAAACGGCCCTCCCAAATCCAAACATTGATTTATTTAAAAGTATGAAGGCTGCAGGTATACCTATCGTTTTTGTGAACGGCTATTACCCGGAATATCGACCTGATGTTTTTGTAATAGCTGACGATCGGACAGGCGGCATAGAAGCAACTCAATATCTTATAAAAAAGGGGCACAAAAAAATTGCCGGTATTTTTAAAAGTGATGACATTCAGGGACATCTCAGATATGCGGGTTATATAGAAACTTTATTGAATGCAAATATGCCTATTTCAGACAACAATGTGCTTTGGTATACAACGGATACAAAAGAGAAGATTATTGCCGCCAGTCTTATTGAAACTTTGGAAGATTGTGATGCGGTAGTCTGCTACAATGATGAGATCGCGATGAAGGTTCTGAATATTTTGAAAGAGAATAAAGTTGCCGTACCGGAACAAATAGCAGTTATCGGATTTGATGGAAGCATCTTTTGCAGTATGTCGACCCCTCAATTGACAAGCATGAACCTGGAGAAGGAGGAAATCGGACGCACAGCTGCAAGAAAGCTGCTTAGAATGATTCATGGTTCCAAAGAGAAACCATGCCTGCTATCCTGGACTTTGGAAGAAAGGGAAAGCACATAATGCACGGGAATGCAGACGGCTATTTTGTCCAGGTTATCATCTTGACATAACGAACCCTCTTTGATATTCTGTAATTAAAAGATGTACGGACAACTTTACATATAATGGGATACAAAACACCGGGTATTGCTGCTTTGGTATTAACGTAAATAGGGCTGCGCGGATATCTGGAAACATAGCTGTGAAGAATAAACACATTAAGAAAATTATAAAGCGAGGGTGAGCCAAGTGCTGGAAAAATTAAAAGAAAAAGTCTGCCAGGCAAATTTGGATTTGGTGAAATACGGACTTGTTATTTTTACCTGGGGAAATGTCAGCGAACAGGATAGAGCAACCGGGCTTGTGATTATTAAGCCAAGCGGTTTGAATTATGAAGGAATGACGCCGGACGACATGGTTGTTGTGGACCTTGACGGGAATGTGGCCGAGGGGAAGCTAAAGCCGTCCAGCGATACGCCGACGCATCTGGAGCTTTACAGGCGGTTTCCTGAAATGGGCGGAATCGTTCATACCCATAGCGAAAATGCTACGGCTTTTGCACAAAGCGGGAGAGCAATTCCCGCATATGGAACCACTCATGCCGATTATTTTTACGGCGACATTCCATGTACAAGAGCACTGACGGAGGAAGAGGTCAAAAAGGACTACGAAAAGAATACAGGAGTGGTTATTGCTGAAGCATTCAGTGGAATCGGTGTGATGTCGCTTCCTGCATGTCTTGTTAAGAATCATGGCCCCTTCTCCTGGGGAAAGGATTCCGTTGAAGCAGTACATAACGCCGTCGTACTGGAGCAATGCGCAAAAATGGCCAGAGAAACTGAAATGCTGAATAAAAATGCGGTTCGTGCCGACCAATATATTCTGGATAAACATTATTACAGAAAACACGGGAAAAATGCCTATTATGGACAAGGAGGGAACACTTAATGAATAAGCTTTATTTTGTAACAGGAAGTCAGGACCTTTATGGAGAGGATACTCTGAAACAGGTAGCCGAAGACAGTAAAACAATTGCGGGCTATCTAAATGAACAGCTGAAACAAATCGTTGAAATCGAATGGAAGCCGACGGTCAGAAATTCAGAGGAAATTATCAATGTCTGTACCCAGGCTTCCATGGATGCAGACTGCGTGGGAATTATTACATGGATGCACACGTTCTCTCCTGCGAAGATGTGGATCAAGGGACTGCAGCTTCTTACAAAACCTCTTTTGCATCTGCATACGCAGGCAAACGAGAAGCTCCCCTATGCTACGATTGATATGGACTTTATGAACCTGAACCAGTCGGCGCACGGCGACAGGGAATTCGGTTTCATTTGTACCCGGCTCAAAATTGCCCGTGAAGTCGTGGTCGGATATTACAAGCATAATCATGTGATTGATAAGGTCAGGCGGTTTGGTGAAATTGCGAATGCGGTTGCTTTCTCAAAAAATCTGAAATTAGCCATGTTCGGAAGCAATATGCGTGAAGTTGCAGTCACGGATGGCGACAGAGTTGAAAGTCAGATAAAGTACGGCTGGGAGGTTAATTATTACGGAATAGGCGATATTGTTGCAATTGCCGATCAGATTACCGATCAGGAACTGGACGATCTGATCAGCGAGTACAAGTCCATTTATGATATGAACACGGAGGACATGGACGCTGTCAGGGTTCAGGCAAAATATGAAATAGCATTGAAGCGTTTTATGAAAAACGGGGGCTTTGGCGCATACACGGATACCTTCCAGGACCTGCATGGTTTGAAGCAGCTCCCGGGACTTGCCACACAGCGGTTGATGGCAACCGGCATCGGTTTTGGCGCAGAAGGGGACTACAAATCAGCGGCACTCAATGCAATCCTTTGCCGTATGGCTCAAAACCGGAAGGGTGCCACCGGATTTATGGAGGATTATACTTACGACTTAACGCCGGGCAAAGAGATGGTTCTTGGCGCCCATATGCTGGAGGTACCGCCGCAGTTTGCAGCAACCAAACCCGCAATAGAGGTCCATCCGCTCGGGATCGGAGATAAGGAACCTCCGGCTCGGCTTGTATTTGATGGAGTTGAGGGGGAAGCAATCGCAGTTTGCATGGTGGACATGGGCGACAGATTCAGGTTGATTGCAGCAAAGATCGAACTGATAAAGCAGCCGAAGAAAATGCCAAAGCTCCCTGTTGCAAGGATCATGTGGAAGTTGAAGCCGGATTTTGAAACCGGAGCGGCAGCATGGCTTTATGCCGGCGGCGGACATCACACTGTCGTATCCACAGCCCTTACCATGGATGATATGAGAATATTTGCCAAACTCACAGGTACAGAACTTGTCGCTATTGATGAGGATACCAGACTAAATGCATTGCAAAAAGAATTAGGTATATAGACACTCTATCCTGATAATATAAAGGAGAGAAATTTATGAGTCTTGAATTGAATGATATTAAAAATTCCATTATCAATGGCAAAACGGCAATCGGTATAGAACTGGGATCCACCAGGATCAAAACTGTCCTGATAGATTCAGACAACACACCGATCGCTTCCGGCAGTTATGACTGGGAAAACAGCTGCATAAACAACATTTGGACGTACAGCCTTGAAGATATATGGAAGGGATTGCAGGGCAGTTATCAGAAAATGGCCGACAATGTCAAAAATCAATTCGGCATAACCATCCAAAAAACTGGAGCGATAGGGATCAGTGCCATGATGCATGGATACATGGTGTTCGATAAAGCCGGGAAACAATTAGTGCCTTTTCGTACCTGGCGAAACAATATCACCGACCAGTCCTCAAAGGAATTAACCGGGCTGTTCGATTATCCGATCCCGCAGAGATGGAGTATCGCACATCTTTATCAAGCCATTCTGAATGGGGAAGAACACGTATCCGACATTGACCACATGACAACCCTGGCCGGGTATATCCATTGGCAGCTGACCGGCCGCAAGGTCCTTGGAATTGGAGAGGCTTCGGGTGTTTTCCCGATTGACCCTGAGAGCAAGGAGTTCGACCCGAAAATGGTGGAGCAGTTCAATCAGCTGATCAGCTCGAAAAACCTTCCCTGGCGTTTGGAGAATCTATTGCCGGAGATCCTTGTAGCAGGTGAAAAAGCCGGTCAACTCACAGAAGCCGGTGTCAAACTCCTGGATGTCTCGGGCCAGTTATCGCCGGGTATCCCCATGTGCCCGCCCGAAGGGGATGCAGGAACCGGCATGGTAGCCACGAACAGCGTGGAAGTTCGTACCGGCAACGTATCGGCCGGGACTTCAGTCTTTGCAATGATTGTTCTTGAAAAGGCGCTTTCCAGGGCATATCCCGAGATCGATCTCGTGACTACGCCTGCAGGAAAACCTGTGGCTATGGTGCATTCCAACAATTGTACTTCTGATTATGATGCGTGGATGGACTTATTCACCGAAGTTATCAAAACATTGGGCGTGAAAATTGACAAACCGACGCTTTATGATACCTTGCTTGGCATGGCGTGCCAGGGTGACCCGGACTGCGGCGGATTATTGGCTTATGGGTACGTTTCGGGTGAACATATTACCCATTTCTCAGAGGGACGACCCATGTTCGTGCGTTCACCGGGCAGCAATTTAAATCTTTCCAATTTCATGCGGGTTCACCTCTTCACATCCCTTGGTGCGCTGAAAACCGGCCTGAGCATTCTTTTTGACAAGGAAGCTGTTCGTCTGGATAAAATCATGGGCCATGGCGGCTTTTTCAAAACCAAAGAGGTGGGACAGAAGATCATGGCCGCGGCCACAAATGTTCCCGTATCCGTTATGGAAACCGCCGGTGAAGGCGGTGCCTGGGGAATAGCGCTCTTAGCTTCCTTTATGCTGAACCGCACAGAGAGCCAGACGTTGGAAGATTTTCTCAAGCAAAGGGTTTTTGCCGGAGAAACCGGATCCTCAGTTAGTCCTGACCCCAAGGATGTTGCCGGTTTTAACGAATTCATGAAACGGTATAACCAGGGGCTGGCTATCGAAAGAGCTGCTGTTGAAAATCTTAATTAAGAGGGAAGTCAATGACTGGTACAACGCTGAAAGTTGAATAATATACAGCATGTAAATGAAATGAAATAAAAGGAAAGGATTAAGGCCTGTGCTGACGTCCATTCCTTTTATTTTTGTTTTCCCTTATATTACCTTAAATTACTTTGAATTACTATATTTACCTTTTATTTTTTTCTTAAACTCCTTAAACTCCGTTACACCTGATAATCCTGCCTCAATTACAATTCATTTTAAATGGAAAATAATCATTTTATATTATATAATTACATAAAAAGCAGTTTTAATGGGGTGCAAAATGATTTCCAATTTTATAAGCAGACGAATTGCTGTGATTCTATGCGTAGTAATAATATTAACTCAATGGCTGATACCGGTTACATATTCTGAAAATACTTCAAAAATCACAAGTGATGCCGCCATTCCCGGCAGGCAGAATGTCTCTCCGAATCCGGAGGCGTATCCTGAATTCTATAATCAAGGCAGCGGCAGCGGTCAGTCAGATGATAAAATGATGACGGATCAGGAACCGTCCCTGACATTTGCGGGAGAGAAAGAATCGGCGGCATCGAAAGAAAGCGTTCCAAGTGCCGGAAGCGTTGAAAAGGTGCTTGTTATTCCGATACAGTTCACAGATGAAAAATTTGATTCGGGTCATGACAAGGTATATTTTGAAGGCATTATGAAACAAATGAAGGAGTATTATGAGGAAAATTCCGGGTATGTAGCTTCATCCAAAAAAGGCATGTCGATAAATTATACAGTTGCGCCGATTGTTACCAGCACTAAAACAATGGCTTATTATGGCAAGGATAAAACAGGTCTGGGCAGTGATGATGCGTATGTTAAGATTTATGAGCTTGCCAGAGAGGCAGTGGAATTAGCAGACCCAACAATTGACTTCAGCCAGTTTGATACGGATTCAGACGGTATCGTAGACCATTTATTCATTATACATGCAGGTAAGGGGCAGGAAGAAGGCGGATCAACTGATAATATCTGGTCGCATCAATGGAATATCAGCCCTGATGAGATACTGGACGGGGTGGCTGCCGATAATTATATCTGTGTACCCGAGACAGGAACGCTCGGGGTTTTTGCCCATGAATTCGGCCATGACATCGGACTGCCGGATTTGTATGATGCGGATGGTTCCGAAAATGGATATACATATGGCGTCGGTGATTGGGACATCATGGGCAGCGGATCATGGAACCATTTGTCCGGGAAAGAAGCAGGCACCTGTCCGGCAAATCTTTCCGCGTGGAGCAAGGAATTTCTGGGCTGGAGTACTGTAACGGATATTACTTCCGATGGAACATATACACTGACAAATACAGAGGTTAACAATTCAGCATACCGTTTTTGGACGAATGGCGTTACGGATGGCGATGAATACTATTTAGCTGAATACCGGAGAAAGAATGGGTATGACGCTGCTTTGCCGGGGGAAGGGGTACTGATCTGGCATATTGACGATAAATGGATCAACACGTCACTCTCAGCCGGTACAACAGTTTTTGATTCTGACGATGTGAATTCATATAAGAGCAGATTGGGAGTAGAGCTTGAACAGGCGGATGGAAAACGTGATTTATATACGTGTCTGAACAAGAATACGGGAGACGGGGGGGATCCATTCCCGGGCACCTCGCAAAATACCGCATTTACCAATATACCATATGGAATGAATTATTGTAATGCGGATAATACACAGTTTACCTATGTAGATGTATGTGACTTTCAGGTATCAGGCAGTACGGCGACCGCGAACTACTACATTTCGGAGAGGCAGCCTGCCGAAAGCCCGGTGCTTGATGCCCCTGCAAATGCCGGTACTGTTGATACCAAGCCGCAATTCGTTTGGAATATCGTCCCGCAATCTACAAGCTATAGGCTTCAAATTGCGGCTGATAGCGGATTTACAAAGAATTTGAAGGACATTTACATGAACAGGAATACAGCGCAACTGGTTTATGAAAATGGCCAATATTCGTATACCCTGCCTGATGCTCAGGAACTGGAATATCCTGAAACCTATTATTGGAGGGTTGCCGGATTAAATGATTCCAGTACTGAAGCAAATACCCAATGGAGTGAAATCCGCAGTTTTGCTACCGGCAACATCTGGGAGCAGAAAGATAATATGCCGGTTGCCCGTGCGGATTTTGCAGCAGTTGAATTTAACGGTGAAATTTATATTTTTGGCGGAACTACTTTGGAATCGGCGTCCACCACGAATGCAGCCGAGGTGTATGTATTTGATCCACAGGATGACAGCTGGACATTCGTAACAAACATGCCTGTGCCAAGGCAAATCCAAAATGCTGCCGTACTTGATGATAAAATATACCTTGCCGGTGGCAGTACATCAACAGTTTCATATGATACCCTGCTGGAGGTATACGATCCTTCCAAGGATGAATGGACAACATTAAAGCCATTGCCTGACCTTGGTGACAAGCTGTCTTTATGTGCGTCAAATGGGAAAATGTACCTGATTGGCGGTATTAACGGAACAGATGGGCACGATTGTATCCGGGAATATGATCCGGAAAATGACAGCTGGACTGTTTCTGCCAGCCGGACATCCGATTCAAAAGGCATAACACTTGCCGCTTCAATCGACGGATTGATCTATACGATCGATGAAGACGGGAAGATATCCGTCTTTGATCCCGAAACGAATTCCTGGGAGGATTCCGGTTATGAATTTAATATTTACGGTACAGATGATTATAAAACAGCTGTATTGAATAAGAATCTCTATATCCTTTACTGCGGTAGTGATAGTGATAGTAATATGTCATATAGATATATTACTGCGGATCATTCCATATCGGAAGTGGCAGCAGTACCTGAAGTAATGAACGATCCGGGCGTGGCAGCGACTAGTGGCAATATCTATTTGTTTGGCGGTTATGGTTCCGGCGGATCTATCGGAAAAACAGTTGAAATGTATACGGCCGAGCCTCAGTACAATTTTCCAGACCCGGCAATCCTGTTCAGCTTCGATGGAGATTACGCAGGAAAACTGATTAATATTACAAGCAGTATGGAATATAGTCTGGACGGAGGAAATTCCTATACTGCGGCGAATTCCGCCGGCCAGACCTTAACCTCTGCCGAGATCAGTTCAATAACGGCTGAAAATGATATAAGAATAAGGTATGCAGGAACGTCCGATACTTCAGCGGGTACCGTACAAATTATTGATATACTTGCCAACACATCCACCACAAATGTCGTCGGTAACGATAGCACCAATACGGTAACAGGAATGTTGACCACGATGGAATATAGTACAAATGGGATCTCATGGATAAGATACAGTGGCAGTTTACCTGACCTGTCCGGCAAAATTTCATTGAAAGTGCGGTATGCGGCTACCGGATCTACATTGGCCGGCATCATCACAACGATAGCGTTTACAGCGTCGGAAACCGTTGACACGACTACCAGCGGCGATGGCGGCGGCGGTGGTGGTGGCGGTGGCGGAACATCAACGACCGCGGACACAACAACTACAACAACTGTAGTCTCTGCCGCAACAACCACTTCAGTGATATCCACTTCTTCTGCCATTGAGGCTATAACTTTTGGGGATAATGAGCTTGCCGGGCAGATAGATGATCCGGATTCCAATAATGTCACTGCAAAGATAACAAGCAGTGCAATACAGGATATTATGCTGGATACGGCAACCTTCGAAGAGATCGTAAAGAAGGGGAAAAGCCTGACGGTAGACAGTCCGAAAGTAGATATTACATTTCCAGCAGACGCAATCAGTCCATTATTGTTCGCATCTGCAGGCGCCGACTCAAAGCTCAAAATCAGCGTCGGACAGGTGGAGCCGGGCAGTGTGGCCAAAAAACTTGGTGATGCCGCTCAGAATGACGGAAAAGGCTTGTTTGCAGTTGCAGGATGCTTATATGAATTCAGCGCTCAGTTCGTGTCAGATAATAAAACCCAGACGATTGCAGGTTTCAATGCACCTGTCTCTGTGACTATTTCCCTGAGGGATGTCGAGCCGGGGACTATAGAT
>DBTX01000091.1:0-7746 GCA_002307275.1 Hungateiclostridiaceae bacterium UBA1305 | reverse complement strand
ATGGGCGGGATCTACAATGCCGCGACACACAGTATTACATTCACAACAGCTCATTTCAGTCTATACTCGGTTATGACAAATGAAATCACTTTCAGTGATATCAAAACACATTGGGCAAAAGCCGATATTGAAAAGCTGGCGGCAAAGAATATCACGAACGGAGTCGGCGGCGGGAAGTTCAATCCGGAAGGTACGGTAACCAGAGCAGAATTTATTTCATGGCTGGTGCGTGCACTTGAATTAAGCAAAACTGAAGGGCAAAGCACGAAAATGAAATCCTCTGCCGCATCGATGCCATTCAAAGATGTTCAGAGCAATAAATGGTATTCAGCGGAAATATCCCTCGCATATCAAAGCGGTATCGCAGAGGAAGGCGTATCCTTCAGGCCTGATGTCTTAATAACCAGAGAAGAAATGGCCTATATGACAGCGGCGGCATTAAAGTATAAAAACAAGAATGCCGGACTGGATGAAAAGCAGATAAGCCAGCAATTGAAAGCATTTAAGGATGGCGACAGGATTCAGACAGCCATGCGGCAGTCGGTGGCCGAAGCTGTGAAATTGGGCATCATCACCGGTAGGCCGGGCCAGTTGTTTGCACCCGGAGCAAATGCAACCAGAGCAGAAGGAATCACAATGATCCGCAGGCTGCTTGCGAACCTTTAGGCGTGATTGTTTTAATTCAGGGCTTGTCGTTGACTTCATTAATTACTCGCCCATGCATCCTGAATTATTTTCATGTTGCTTTGACTATTGGTTCTTTATTGAATATAATATGGTTGGATAAATCCAATGAAATGCACTGGGTGATGTAAAAATTTGATTCGTTAAATTTTACTTTGGAGGAAGCAGTGATGAACTCAAAACAATGGGATGTTTTAAAAAAATGTGCCAATATGGAGTATGCCGGTGACATACCTGCGGGGCTGATCGTCGACAGTCCATGGATACCCGGCTATCTCGGAATGTCCACCATGGATTATCTCACCATGCCGGATCAATGGTTTGATGCCAATCTCCGGATCAAAAAGGACTTTCCTGAGATGATACTCATTCCCGATTTCTGGATCGAATTCGGTATGGCGGCTGAACCGTCAGGCTTTGGCTGCCTGACCAGTTTCTATGAGCACAAAACTCCGAGCATCAACCATATCATCACGTCTGCGGATGATATAGAGCAGTTGCTGAGTATAAAGCAGCCCAATCCCCAAAAAGACGGACTCATGCCTATTATGCTGAACTTGTATAAGAATATTGAGAAAAAAGTGAAGGGTATCGATGAGTCGATCAAGATCGTGGCAGCAAGAGGTCCATTGACAATAGCATCCTATATGATGGGTTTGACGGAATTTCTCATTGCACTGAAGATTTATCCGGATGAAACCCACAAACTGCTTAAAATGACAACAGCTTTGACTAAAAACTGGCTGGAGGCGCAGGCGGGAGTTCTTGGCGAAGTCGAAGGAGTCCTTGTGCTTGATGACGTAGTGGGCTTTTTGTCGGATGAAGACTACAAGGAATTTGCACATCCATACATGAAGGAGATATTCCACGCATTCCCGGATTGTATCAGGATATATCATAATGATACGGACAACCCGGTTTGTTACAGCTATCTTGAGGAACTGCATGTAAACATTTTCAACTTTACATACAAGCAGGAGATTTCGAAGGTTCGAAAACTTGCAGGCGAAAAGGTATGTCTTCTTGGGAATATTCCTCCGCTGGAGGTTTTGGCGATGGGTACACCTGAGCTTGTAAGGGAAAGAACACTTGACTGCCTGAAAAATTACGGCCAGCAGACTGGCATCATTCTATCAGCTGGTGGCGGAGCTTCGCCGGGAACACCAAAAGAGAATATCAGAGCTATGCTGGATACCTTAAAGGGATTCAACATAGGTTAATCAACATATAACCATGATTTTCGGTATGCTTAACCCGGAATTTTTCATGATGAAAAGCGTGTGGAATTTAATTCTTAATAGAAAGTGAAGGAATACGGCCTCCCTCAGGGGTCGTATTCTTTTATCATAAGCCACATGTGCGGTAGAAATCTATGTTTTTTTCCTAAACTCTTTTTTGCATTTGGAGCAGGTGATGATAATTTCACCTTTCCCTTTCGGGACCCATAAACCTGCCTTGCAATCGGGACATTTGAATAATTTGTGAGTCCTTGACTTTTTTGTATGGCTCAGCGTTTTTTTGAACCAGGAATAGACAGGGCTCATAAGCATAGCAAACTTATAGTTTTCCATTCTGCGCTTTTCCAGGTTTTTTGACTGAAGCCTGAAAATGACGAATACCAGTGGAATCAGACTTATATATGAAATGACAGGCAACCTGCTTAGTTGCGAGATGAATGACAATAATATCGAAAACACGAGCAGAGCCATGGAAAGCTGATCAACACCGTATCTTCCGTTCATGAATTTTCTGAGCCAGTTCATTTGTACCACTCCTTTTAAAAGCTTCTTTTGCTGCGTCATTAATACTTTTAGCGCTTATAGTGCTTTTAGAAGCCTTTCATTTAAATTATACTTTATATTTATAATAGTCAATATCCTGTTTATCTATTTATTCTGACTGCTGGCACAATTCCACTATAACCGGCTGGTGACCGGTATAAGGCAGAAATTTATCGAGTATATCCCGTGTTTTTATCCTGAGACTGGAGGTGTTGATACAGGGGTGACAGCCAAAGTATTCCGCTTCGGTGATCTCCTTATCTATCAGAAGGTGAATTTTACATTCCTTATCGTTCATAAGCCCGAGCACGCTAACAGAGCCCGGTGTAATATTCAGATATTTTTCCATATAATCGGCTTCTGCAAAGGAAAGCCTGGAGGTGCCTATTTGTTTTGAAACATCCCTTGTAATGAATTTTTTCGTGCCTGGTAGAATCAAAAGGTAAAATTCTGTTTTTGAGTGGTTGCGCAGAAAAAGATTCTTGCAGATCTCAATCCCAAGGGCAGCCTCAATATCCACGCAGTCCCCTGTTGTACCCGCCGGGTCATGATCGATCCTTAAGAAAGGGATATCCAGCCTTGCAAGCAGATCATATGCTGCCATTTCCTTAGCCAGCCGTGTACTATCGGTTGGCTTTTCCGTGTATAGTGTTTTGTCGAATTTCATATGTAGAGGTCCTTTCCTGTCAGCATTGTATGTCAATATATTATACAGGAAAATCACTAAAAAAGAAAACAGGATATGCTGGTTTTGTTAACCGTTTTGTTAACGGTTTGTTAACAATTTACAAAATAATGGAATTCCGGATTGACGTGCAATTACGCAGTATGATATACTTATATCAATAAAGGGGAGTAGCTTGTAAGCTATAAAGCCAACAACCGGCATTAGTGATCGCCTGGTTTTATACTCCTGTTGGAGAGCAAGACCTTTAACATGATTCAGTATGTACTGAATCATGTTAAAGGTCTTTTTGTTTTCTCCATACTAATCTGAAACCGATTGGACATATTAAGAATTATAACTAAAGGGGGAAATCATTTTGAAGCCAAATAATGAGCAAGTCGAAATTCTTTTTCATACCAAATCAGAGCAGGAGGTCCTTTTATATCTGCACTCAAGCCATAATGGACTATCGGAGGACGAGGCTGTTAATCGTTTAGGGAGCTATGGACAAAACAAACTGGAGGAAGGGAAAACGAAATCTATATTTGAGAAATTCCTTGAACAGTTTAAAAATGTTATGGTAATCATTCTTTTAGTAGCTGCAGCAATATCGGGATTCATGCATGAAATCACTGACACAATCATTATATTGGTAGTCGTTATCATTAACGCGGTGCTGGGCGTTGTACAGGAAAGCAAGGCGGAGAAAGCATTGGCGGCGCTGAAAAAAATGTCCTCTCCCCATGTTATGGTCAAAAGAGACGGTAATGTGAAACAAGTAAATACCGAGGATATCATCCCTGGAGATATCGTGCTGATTGAAGCTGGAGACTATATCCCTGCAGATATGAGATTGCTGCAGTCTTCGAGCCTTAAAATCGAAGAAGCCGCCCTTACGGGTGAATCGGTTCCCGCTGAGAAAATCACCTCAAAAATTGATAAATCTGAAATTGTCATAGGCGATAGAAGGAATATGGCATACTCCGGAAGCAGTGTAACCTATGGCAGAGGAATGGGAGTAGTCACTGCGACAGGAATGAACACAGAAGTTGGAAAGATAGCTGGACATATTTCCAATACGGAGTCCAGCCAAACACCTCTGCAAAAAAAACTGGCGGAAATGAGCAAATATCTCACTGTAGGTATTATCGCAATATCGGTTGCCATCTTTCTTGCAGGTGTTTTACAGGGCAGGAACTACTTTGAAATGTTTCTTACCGCTGTCAGTCTGGCCGTGGCAGCTATTCCCGAAGGTCTTCCAGCTGTAGTTACAATTGTGCTTGCCATGGGTGTTCAGAAAATGGCGAAAAAGAATTCCATTGTGAGAAAACTATCAGCAGTCGAAACACTTGGAAGTACTGAAATCATCTGTTCGGATAAGACGGGAACACTTACACAGAACAAAATGACGGTAAAAGAGGTATACCTGGATGGAAAACTGCACAGCGCTCAGGAATTTGACGAGGATAACAGGAGCTTTGCCGTGTTCACACATTCGCTTGTTTTATGCAATGATTCAAAAACTGCAAAAACAGACGAAGATACTGTCAGCTATCTTGGAGACCCGACGGAAACCGCATTGACCAATTTCGCTTCCTTAAAAGGGATACACAAGGACATGATAGATACTATCACGCCAAGGGTCGACGAGATACCGTTTGATTCGGAAAGAAAACTCATGACAACAATCCATCAGATAAACGGTATCCACAGAGCAATTACCAAAGGCGCGCCGGATGTACTTCTTGAAAGGTGCAACAGAATTCTTTTGAATGGAGAAACAAAAAGTCTGACACAAAAACAAAAAGAAGACATTATTGAGGGTAACAGGGCTATGGCAGCCAAAGCGCTAAGGGTTCTGGCAGTTGCAATAAACGATATGGACCAGATTCCCGAAAGTGTTACCAGTGATCAAATTGAAATAGATATGGTGTTTGTTGGACTTGTAGGAATGATGGACCCGCCAAGGCCTGAGGTGAAAGAAGCTGTCAGGATCTGCTCCGAGGCCGGAATACGGCCTGTGATGATTACTGGGGATCACAGGGATACAGCGGCAGCTATTGCCAGAGAGCTGGGTATTATAAAAAATGAAGATGAGGTAATAACCGGTATCGAACTTGACAAAATGAGTGAAGAGGCGTTTGAAACAAGTGTGAGGCAATTCTCCGTATACGCAAGAGTATCACCGGAGCATAAGGTAAGGATAGTGAAAGCCTGGAAGAAACAAGGCAAGGTAGTTGCAATGACGGGTGATGGTGTCAATGATGCGCCGGTACTGAAAGCTGCCGATATTGGAATCGGTATGGGAATCACAGGTACGGATGTAGCCAAGGGCGTGTCTAATATGGTGCTGGCGGATGACAATTTTGCGACTATTGTGATCGCTGTTGAGGAAGGCCGTAAAATCTACAGCAATATTCGCAAGGCGATACAATTTCTGTTATCTTCCAATCTCGGTGAAGTGGTAACCTTATTTGTTGCAACAATGTTGAACTGGACAATCCTTTTTCCGATTCATATTCTCTGGGTCAATCTTGTCACTGATACGCTGCCTGCATTGGCTCTTGGTGTCGAGAAGGCTGAAAGGGATGTCATGAAGCAAAAGCCGAGAAAGGCGAACAGCAGCTTTTTCTCCGACGGAGTAGGGTTCAGTATCATTTATCATGGGTTGTTCAAGGGATCTATTACACTTGCAGTTTATTATCTGGGATTTAATCTTTATACACAGGAGATCGCAATGACAATGGCCTTTGCCACACTCGGACTGATACAGCTGACACATTCCCTGAATGTCCGGTCAAATACCAAGTCACTGTTTTCTTTGGGGATCTTCTCAAACCTGTATCTTATTGTGGCAATAGCCTTATCGGCAGTTCTTCAGCTGATTGTAATTGTTGTACCGGCTTTGAGTGAAATATTTAAAGTGAAGCCGCTCAACCTGCCTCAATGGGGAATCGTTCTGTGTGCCTCACTGCTTATCATACCGATTGTTGAGATTGCAAAGCTGCTTCATAACAAAAGGGCAGGAAGCTTGTCAAACTAGAGTTTGGACAGATGGAAGAGACTGCTTGTGAATACGGAGGAGATGTCTCGGTCTGAAATCAGTGAAACGGAAGTAATATAGATATTCGCATCAACCGGGACATGGTAAGGAGAGGGGAGATGTCTCTTGCATAAGACACTTCCTCGTGCTAAAATAGGTCAAATGAGAGATAAAATAACTGCTTCGAATAATATTTTCAGTACGTTCAGAATGCTGAAAGGCAATACGCGTACCTCGGTTATTTGTGAACCGTTGTGGGGTATTCCGTTCGTTCTTTTCAATTTCTATCTCAGCCTGTATATGAAAGAACTTGGTGTGACGGATCAACAGTTGGGATACCTTATTTCCATCGGTTATGTCGCCGGAGTATTCCTGTCATTAATCAGCGGCGCTTTAACAGACAGATTGGGACGAAAAAAAACCACGCTGATTTTTGACTTTATCAGCTGGCCTGTAGCTGTAATTATCTATTTGATCTCAAACAGTTTTATCCTGTTTGCACTTGCTACATTACTAAACAGCTTCACCAGGATCGTCAATGTCTCATGGAATCTCATGGTGGTTGAGGATGCGGATAATGAGCAAAGGGTATCGGCCTTTAATCTTCTTAACATTATCAATATCGCGACAGGTATTATCATTCCCCTGGCTGGATTGCTTGTCAGTGCGTTCGGAGTGGTTATTTCGGAAAGGATTTTTCTCACATATGCTGCGATCAGTATGACGACAATGATCATCCTTAGAAACCACCTGTACAGGGAAACATCCGTGGGACAGCACATACTGGATGAAAGAAGGAAGAGTCCGGTAAAAATAAGTTTGAAGAGCATGTTACCGTTCAAATCAGCAGTCGTGTTCAGGGACAATCCCAAAGCGATCATTGGTGCGCTGGTATATGCTCTCTTCTTCATCTATATGCCGCTTGGAACCTTCAACAGCCTTTTTTTCGCTCCATTCATGACTGAGGTGCTGGGCCTTGACAGGTCCTCCATATCATTATTGGGGGGCGTTTATTCCGGGGTGATGCTGGTTATTTTTGTTTTTATCATCCCGATAGTCAGCAGGCTGAACAATAACAGAAACATGCAGTTTGGTCTTGCGGTGCAAGCCGTTTCCCTGGCTCTGCTGATCATTATTCCTACCGGGAGTATGACTGCGACAGTGTTGTGCATAGGGACTTATGCGGTTGGTTTTGGCATATTCAGACCATTTGTCGATTCCTTGTTCGCGGAGATATCCGAGGGCAGGGAAAGAGCCGGAATCTATTCGTTGATCAATACAGTTACCTGCATCATAACGGCACTGATCGGTTTTGTATCGGGAAGTATCTATAGATACGAACCCAGACTTATATATGTTCTTAGTATCGTAATATTACTGATAATTATATCGTTGCTTGCAGCCTATAACAAGCTTAAGAAAAGGGACACAGTGGCTTAAATGCTGGTACAGGGTAAATAAGGTTTGAAGTATTTGTTCTATTTTACTTGACTTTTTACCCCCGCGCCGTTAGAATATACTTTGTCGGTTCAAACCGGCGATAACAAGGCCCATTGGTCAAGTGGTTAAGA
>DBTX01000015.1 GCA_002307275.1 Hungateiclostridiaceae bacterium UBA1305 | reverse complement strand
TCCCTGAGTTTTTCAGGGATCCTCAAATCACGGACCAGCTTAACGACTGCTTTGATGGAAAGCTCCGCCTGATCCCTTGTTGAAAGTCCTGCTGTCTGTTCTCCCAGCAATTCCGCAATCCTTGCAAATTTCTTGATATTGCCTGCCACATTTTTTTCCATCACTAAAGGCAGCATCATGGAATTGGCAAGGCCATGAGCCACGTGCGCCACTCCGCCCAATGCCTGGGATATCCCATGCACCGCGCCGAGACCGCCGTTTGAAAATGCAACAGCCGCCATTACGCTTGCAATAGCCATGTTGCTTCTGGCCTCCAGATTTTCCGGATTGAATGTCGCAGTTCTAATGTTCTCAGAAATTATTGCCATAGCCTTTTCCGCATAGGCGTCGCTTACCGGGCTTGCATTGAGCGAAACATAAGCTTCCAGTGCATGAGTCAGCGCATCGATTCCGGTGGTGGCAGTTATAAACGGAGGCATTCCCTTCTGCATTACAGGATCCACCACTGTGTAAAGCGGCATCAGGTATTCATGGGTCACCGACAGCTTGATGTCATTTTCCGTATCTGTAATAACACTTGCCGCAGTAACCTCACTTCCGCTCCCGGCAGTGGTAGGAACCGCAATCAATGGCAAGGAAGGATTGGTCACCGTTCTTGTCCCTCCAAAAAGGTATTCCCTGATCGATCCTTCATTGGAAGTAAGCATGGCGATCGCCTTCGCCGTATCGATCGAGCTTCCGCCGCCTACTGCAATTACCGCATCACAGCCGCTGTCTTTCAGAATAACGGCTATCCTGTCCACCACATCAACGGGCGGGTCGACCACTGTATCGGAATACACTGCGGTGTCAAAACCGGAAGCCATGAGCGCAGTTAAAAAATTCTGAAACGGTATGGTCTGCTCGATGACCTTGTCTGTGACGATAAACGGTTTTTTTAAATGTAGTTGATTGCAAATAGCATTGATCTTTAGTGCCTCATTTTCACCAAACACGATTTTCGTTGGTGATTTAAATAAGAAGTTTTTCATAATGTATAGCAACCTTTCTATTCTGTCTATTCTGTCTGTTCTGTCTGTTCTGTCTGTTCTGTCTGTTCTGTCTGCACTACCTGCTCTGTCTGCACTACCTGCTCTGTCTATCCTATGGTGATATGACTGAATTTCACTCTTGCGCATGCTTTGATCACATCAACGCACTTATCCCGGCCCAATCGTGAGCTGCTCAGGCAAATATCATAGTTTGCCGGGTCCTTCCAGTCTCTTCCGGTGTAGTATTTGTAATACCCTGCCCGGTATTTATCTATGTTCTTTACCGATTTCTCCGCTTCCCGATCCTCCATCATGAACCTTCTTGTAATGGAACGGACACAATCCTCAAAAGGGGCCTGAATATTCACGCTCAATACATTCGGGAAATCCCGCAGAACATAATCCGCCGCTCTGCCGATCGCTATAAAAGACTCCTTGCTTGCCATGAATACAAGAACCCGTGCCTGATAGTTGAAAAGATTCTCGTTGGAGATAAATTCCTCATCCTCAGGTTTCAGAATGTTTCCTGTATACTTCTTGATATTGTCACCGAAGAGATGTGCCTTTTTTATCATCTTTTCATCTGCCAATGCAAAAAGCTCTTCACTGATTCCGCTTTCGGAAGATGCCATTTGCAGAAGCTCCCTGTCAATCATCCGGATTCCGAGCTCCTCAGCCAGTTTTTTACCGATTTGCCTGCCGCCGCTGCCATACCCTCTGGCAATCGTGATTACGAAATTATCCATCTTATGCACCTCCCGAATCTTCTCAGTAAATTAAATCCCCAAATACGCTTTTTGTATCTTGTCATCATTTTTCATGTCCTTTGAATATCCTTCATAAATAATCGTACCTACCTCGATGACATACGCCCTTTTTGAAACAGTCAGCGCCATCCCGGCGTTTTGTTCCACAAGTAAGATGGTTGTATTAAACTCCCGATTAATTTTCTTTATAATATGAAAAATTTCTTCCACTATAATAGGTGCGAGACCCATGGAGGGTTCGTCAAGAAGCAGCAGGCGGGGCCGTCCCATCAGGGAGCGGGCAATGGCAAGCATTTGCTGCTCACCGCCGGACAAGGTGCCGCCAACCTGGCTCACACGTTCCTGCAGCCTCGGGAAAATGCTGAAAATCCATTCCCTGTCCTTTTTGATCTCAATCTTATCTTTTCTCAAGTAGGCGCCCAGGTTGATATTCTCCAGCACCGTCAGGTTCGGGAATATGCCTCTGCCCTCCGGGACCTGCAAAATACCCGTTTTCACCAGTTTATGTGCTTCCGTTGCCGATATGTCGGCGCCTTCGTAAAAGATGGAAGCCGGGGAGCATTTCACCAGGCTGGAGATCGCATGCAGGGTTGTGGTTTTACCTGCTCCGTTGGGTCCGATCAGCGCCACGACCTCGCCCTTGTCAACCGTGAATGATATGCTGCGGAGTGCAGGTACAACACCATAATTCACACTTAAGTTTTTCACTTCTAAAATATGGTCCATCCGATCCACCTCCTCCGAACTCTTTCATTCATCGTCATCCTTAAATGTTCCACTGCCAAGATAGGCCTGTATGACCTTTTTGTCGTTCTGAATTTCATGTGGCAGTCCTTCCGCAATTTTCATTCCGTGATCCAGGACAATGATCCGATCCGATATATTCATGACGAATTTCATATCGTGCTCGATAATCAATACGTCTCTTTCCATTTTCTTTGTAATGTGGTGAACCACCCGTGTTAATTCTTCCTTCTCGAGATTGTTCATGCCTGCGCCCGGTTCATCCAGCAGCAGAAGCTGTGGATCGGTTGCAAGCCCGCGGGCTATTTCAAGTAATCGCTGTTTTCCATAAGGAAGGCTGGTAGCCAGTTCCTCTTTCATATCGGCCAGGCCTACTACATCCAGCAATTCCAGGCACTTCTCAATAACCGCTTTCCTTCTTTTTACGATCCTGCCCGGGAACAGCACTGCAGATAGTAATGTCTCCTGATTGCAATCCTTGTGCGCAACCAGAATATTCTCAAGTACCGTCATGCTTTTAAATAGCCTGATATTCTGGAAAGTACGGGCGATACCAAAATTGGTCCGTTCATACGCTTTCATTTTCGTGATATTCCTGCCACTGAACACGATACTTCCTTCATTCGGCTGGTAGACACCGGTCAAAAGATTGAAGAAAGTGGTTTTTCCCGCTCCGTTCGGTCCAATCAGCGAAAGGATCTCCCCCCTGTTTTGTTCGAGGCTCACACTATCTACCGCTGTCAGCCCGCCGAAGCGAATTGTCACATTGTATACCTGAAGCACTTTTTCCATTCTTCACACCCCTTCCTGCCTGCAGCATATAAATATTTCTGACCCTCTTATCCAAGCCCCATATTCCGTTCGGCTTAAAGATCATCATGATGACCAGAGCCGCTCCGTAAATGATCATGCGGTATTCACTGAAGGACCGGAGCGCTTCCGGCAGAACCGTCAGTATGCAGGCGCCAAGGATCGGACCCGCAATGCTCCCCATTCCGCCCAGGATCACCATGGATACCATTGTGATGGATTCACCGTACTGGAAGCTGCTGGGACTGATGAAAGACATGTACACCGCATAAAAGCTGCCCATAATTCCCGCAATCACCGCACCGATCACAAATGCCCACAATTTATATTTTCTGGGGTAAATACCGATCGCCGACGCTGCTACGTCGTCTTCCTTTACACATAACATGGACAACCCGAACCCGGATATTATCAGTCTCCTTACAAAGATGACAACCGCGATCAGAATGATCAATGCCAGAAAGTAGTATTCCTGTTTGGTGTTAATCACGAAGCTCCCGATTTTAGGGGATGGAATCCCCGGAATCCCCATGGGACCTCGGGTTATATCGATTGCGTTCACCAGGAACAGGCGGAAAACTTCTCCGAAGCCCAACGTAACGACCGCAAGGTAATCCCCTCTCAGATTCAAGGCGGGCAGAGCAAGAAGGTAACCGAAAATACCGACGCCTGCCGCGCTGATCAAAATTGTCAGCCAGAATGACATACTCGCTTTCATCATTAAAAGTGCCGTAATATATGCTCCCATTCCATAAAAAGTCACATGTCCCAGAGAGAACTGTCCTGTCAGACCGATGATCAGGTTCAGGCTCAAGGCAAGGCAGGAATAGATAAAACAGGAAATAATGACATGTAAAATATAGGTATCTTTAATGATGAAAGGAACAATGAATAACGCTGCTGTAAATATGCCCAGCAAAATCGTCTTCGTCCCTGTCGTCAGTTTAATCGATTTCATTTTGGCCTCCCTGTCTCCTACCATATTTCTATTCTCCGTTTCATTGACAATACGCCAGACCTGCTAGACTTTGTCAATGTGTTTTGCTCCAAGAATACCGGATGGACGGATGATTAAAATGATTATCATAATAATGAAAGCATAGGCATCCCTGTACCCTGAAGAAATATAGCCCGCACCCAGGCTTTCAATGATTCCGATCAGAAATCCGCCCACCACCGCACCCGGTATGGATCCGATACCACCCAGTATTGCAGCGGAAAACGCTTTCATTCCAAGCATATAACCCATGGTGGGATAAACTGCATTATAATAGGTACCAATGCAAATTCCTGCAATCCCGGCCATGAAAGCGCCAATTCCGAAGGTCATGGAGATGATGCTGTTGGTATTGATTCCCATCAATTTGGCATTGGGAATGCTGACCGAACATGCCCTCATTGCGATACCCATTTTTGTTTTGTATACAACGATATACAAAATAATCAGCATCAAAATCGTTGTAACCCCAATAATAATCTGTATATTTGTAAAAGATACGGAGCCTATTGTATAAGGTATCTTCTTAATCGTAGGCAACGGCTTTGTGGAACTTCCGAAAACCAATTGCGCCAAATTCTGCAGAAAAACCGACATTCCAAGTGCACTTACCAGCACCGCCATTCTTCTGTTATCCGACTTGATTGGCCGGTAGGCTGCCCTTTCCACCGTAATGCCGATTAGCGCAGTGGCGGCGGCTGCCAGGATAACCATCGCAAGGACCGGCATATGCAGCTGTGTAACCAGGATAAGGCCTATAAAGGTACCCACCATGAGAACGTCCGCATGTGCCCAGTTTACAATCTGCAGCACACCGTACACCATGGAATACCCCAACGCAACAATTGCATAGATGCCACCCACTGTCAGTCCGTTTACCAGCTGTTGTGGAAACATTTCAAATCTCCTCCCTTTCCGGTACAGGACTGCATGAAACGAAGGGGGACCCTGGTTTCATGCAGCCATACACAAGTACCCGGATCTCTATTTGTAAATTTCAAACTTCCCGTTCTTCACAACGAACTTTAGATATTCCTTTTCAACATCGCCCTTGACGAATTTGTTCAGTCCCGTCACACCGGTATAACTGGTAGCGGCAATCGCGTTTTTAATGGATTCCCTGTCGATTGTCTTGCTGGATTTCATTGCTTCAAGAACAATGTTTGTGGCATCATAAGCCAAAGCAGCCCAGTTGGAAGGATCGCTTCCATACTTCTCTTTGTAGGTCTTTACGAATTTCTGAACCGTTGGGTCCTGATTGTCCGGGGTGAAGGCTCCGAGGGTGTAGATACCTTCCACAGCTGCTCCGCCTTCGGAAATAAGTGCCGGAGAATACAGGCCGTCGGCTCCGCAGATCGGAACATCTCCTACGCCCAATGTATCCGCCTGGTTGGCGATCAGGCAGGTCTCTGTGACAAGGCCGCATATGAAGATACCGTCAACACCGGCCTCTTTGATACTTGTCAGAATTGTGCTGAAATCCTTTGTCTCACCATATACGAATGTACCGGTATAGGCAATCTCAAGGCCCTTGCTTTTCGCTTCTTCTTCATATTTCTTTGAGATACCCAGTCCATAGTCATCCTGTTCATAGAGCAGCGCTACCTTTTTCCAGCCAAGATCCGCACAATAATCGGCTCCCAGCTTTCCAACATATGCATCGGAGGCACAGGTACGGAAGAAGTAATCACTTGCACCTGTGAGGTCCGGAGAAGTGGATACCGGGCTGATTGCCGGCAGGCCGGCCTGCTTGTATACAGGAACCTGGGCCAGTGCGCAGGAGCTGTTGTAAGATGTGACAACTGCCACTATATCTTTGTTTTCCGCGAATTTATTTGCGATGGAAGCCGCCGAGGACGGATCAGCTTCATCATCTTCCGCTACGACTTCAACTTTACGGCCATTGATGCCGCCCGCTTCATTAAATTGATCCACAGCAAACTGAATTGAGTCAACGATGTACTTGCCATCCGCTGCAACCGTACCTGTCAGCGGGAAGGATGCGCCAATCTTGATTGTGCCCTCCGGTGCGGCAGCTGCTGCAGTCCCGGCTGCATTCGCTGAAGTGTTTCCTGAGGAACACCCCGAAACAACCGTCATCATTGCTACCATCATCATAACCAACAAACCTGCCAACAGACTTTTCATGAACCTCTTTCTTTTCATAACAATTCTCCTCTCGTTCGACATATTTTTTTAAATAAAAAAGCGCACTGAGATTATTCTCAATGCACCTTTACACAATATCAATGTCGCAATAACAGGTCTGGGTTATTGCATAGATCAAACGAACCGGAAGGAACCTTACTCCCCCCACTGAAACAGCGCCCTGTATTGGCTATGCCGCCTTCTTCATGGTGGTTGGGAAATTCTCATCCGCAATCCTGTTCAATCTACCTATATTCAATTTTCACAGAACGTTTTCCTCATATCAATGGATAATTTCAGAAAAATTTCCGGTTTCAAACTGGTCATATTGGTCTAACCGGTATTATCAATTTTTTTCATTGTACAAATAGTTTTGGGAAATGTCAATATGTTTTTCAAAAATAATTTTATTTAAATTTTCTTGCAGGATTTCCTGCAATTTTGCTGTTTTTTTTTGTGGTTTTTTTCTAAAAAGTGGTTGACAATGAATTTTAAATCCACTACTATCAATGATATAAAAACTGAACACAGGACGGAATCCGTAGAAGGATATCTGTCCATCCGGCCAGGAACGCCAGGGGATTCTTTAATTTATACTATATTAGAGAATTTTTTGGTTTTTTTTATTTATCCAGCTGATGAGCAGATATACCGTTAGTGCATGAACGATATCGCGATATCCTTACAGATTCCTGTCAAAAGAAATGGAGGGGTAACCATGTCTGAAACAGTCATTAAAATCAATCTGGAAAAGTACCGTATCAAAGGGGAAGCCATTCTTGTAATCGACACGACCGAAAGGTCCGTCCCTGCAAAAGGCGGTATCCGGATACACAAAAATGTTGCAGAAGAGGAAATAGCAGCTCTTGCGTCTGAAATGACCAGGAAATGCGTTCTGGCCGACCTTCCCTTCGGCGGCGCCAAGGGTGGAATCCGGCTGGAGGATCTTTCACAGGTAAATCAAGCCATGTATGCCTTCGGCAGGGAGCTTGCGAAAATTGATTTTATTCCCTACAAATGGTGTGCAGCGCCTGATGTGAATACGGACAGTGCAGCAATCGACGCCTTTATTGCCGGATGTGCTTCCGTAAAAGGATGGCGTAAGGCAAGACTGGCGGCAACCGGGAAAAGTACGGGCATACCGCATGAAATAGGAAGTACGGCATATGGGGTGATATTGAGTATTGAAGAGATGCTCAAAAAAACCGGAATGGATCTGAGTCTCGATAAAGCATCCGCCATCATAGAAGGTACCGGAGAAGTCGGCGGTAACGCGATAAAGATACTTCTGGAGAAAGGAACGACCATCTCGGGAATCAGCGACATTACCGGCTCGATGTACCTCAAAACAGGATTGGACGGAAAAAAGTTAACAGAACTGTTGGAATCAGAGAAAACTGTGCAGGAAATGACACAGTTTTTTTCATATGCGGAGTATGATCCGCTGCCATCGGCACTTCTTGCCAGGAAAGCCGATATACTTGTCCTCGCAGGTCCCGGCAGAAGCATCAACGAAATGAATTGTCACGGACTGCAGGTCAGACTGATTGCAGAAGGGGCCAATATCGCCTACAGTAAAAATGAACTCCGGGATGTCGTGCATGGCATGGGTATCCTGTCGATCCCAGGAATTATTGCCAATTCAGGCGGCGTAGTTTCCAGTTATGAGGAGTGGATGCTGGAAAATGAAAATCTGATTCATATCTCGATCCCTGAGAAATGGGAACGTGTGAAAGCCTCGATTGAGAGAAGAATATGCCGCAACATACGGGAGCTATGTATAAAAATGGAATCGGCTCCATCAAAAAGCCCCTATCAGTGCGCACTTGAAATGGCAGAGGAAAGGCTTGAATATATCCGGTGTGAAAACAGGAAGCTCCGGAAGCTTACCAAAAAGATCAACAGCGAGTTGGAGGAACAGTTCTCCGTATATACGGTCTAATTGATAATTTGCATAATTGTTCCACAACTTATACCAGAGAGGAAATACGAAGACTGATAAAAAAGTACTACCCTCAAGGCTGATGAGATCATTTCAGTCTGTATTAAGGATAGGGGTGGTTTGGATGGCGTCGGCAATCAGATGCATCAAAAACTTCGAAAGCCCTTGCCAATGATCTCGGATGTATTGGTAATTGTGATAAAGGCGCTTCTATCAATTTGCCGGATGAATTGGCGAAGCGCCACAGCCTGCCTTCTGTTGACGACCGTTGTGATGACATGCTTCTCTTCGTTGTGAAATGCACCATAAGCCAGGTGTATGGTAGCGCCCCTGTGCAGGTTATCAACAATATATTGCCTGACCTGTTCCGGCATGCTGCTGACAATGACGATTTGTTTTCGCATATTGAAGCCTTCCATCACGTTATCGATCAAGAACCCCTTCATGATCAATCCAAGCACGGAATACATCCCGGTCTGCACACCATATACCACGCCTGCAGCTACTGTTATGACAAAGTCGGAAAGCAGCAGCGCTTTGCCGATATCCATACTTGTCAGTTTATTCAACACCTTTGCTACAATGTCAGTCCCTCCTGTTGACGCATTCTGGTTGAAAACGATTGCAGAGCCCACAGCTGGAAGAATAATGGCAAAAAAAAGTTCAAGCAGCTTATCATTTGTCAAAGGATTTATCAGAGGAATCAGCCGGTCCAATAACCATACCATACCGGACAGTGCAAAACTGGAGTAGACAGTCAGTGACCCGAATGATTTTCCTATGAGTGCAAAACCCATTAGCATTAAGGCAATATTAATCACCAGCATGATAGGCCCGATCGAAATATCGGGGAAAAAATGGCCTAAAACAATCGCAAGCCCGCTCACCCCCCCTGTTGCAAATTTATTGGGTACCTTGAAAAAGTGAATTCCGGCTGCTGTTAATAAAAGTCCAAGATTTATCAGTAGAAAACCATTAACCTTTTTCATTCTCCAACCCTCCCCTAAGTGTGCTGTGAACCTTTATTCAGTGGATCCCTGTCATTATTCAGCCACAGAAGATTATTTCACTCCGCTACTTTCAACCTCAATAACTAGTATAAGGAATATTTCCAAATTATAATGCCAATTCTCCACTATTCTATTCTATCTACACACAATGCGATAGTGCTTTACATTCCCACTTTACTTTTATCGATAACTCGATGAACCTTTCACCATGTATGGGAATATAATGATGTATCAATTATGATAAAGGTGAGTCTATGTGGTATACCGTACAGTCAGGAGATTCCGTCTATTTGATAGGTCAGAAGTTTGGTGTTCCTGTTCAGCAGCTGATGACCGCGAACCAACTGACGGGTAATGATATTACCATCGGTCAAAGATTATATATCCCCCTACAGATCTCAAAGGTTATCACTTATACCGTACAGCCCGGTGATTCTCTTTATAAAATTGCACAGAGGTATAATACTACTGTTGAAAGCATTATGATTCAAAACAGACTCACGGGCAGTAACATATCTGTCGGGCAGCGTCTGGTAATTCCACAGTATACCGAGGCAACCGTTACTGCACCTAGAGCCAACATAAGAAGCGGTCCCGGTACTGAAAACAGAATTATAACATCTGTAGTATCCACCACCAGGCTGCCTGTTATCGATACTACGCGGGATTGGATCAAAGTATCCCTGCATAATGGGAATAATGGCTGGATTTCAAGAAATCTCATTCGCTTGAAAACGTATGACGGTACAAAACCAATCCTTTCAATCACAGGTTTTTACACTCTGTGGGAAGGACCTGCATTACCCGGTTCATACCGTTCGTTCGTCAACAATACCGCACTGATCTCCGAGGCGCCTTTGTTCATGTACACCTTCGATCAGAACAATCCGACTTCAGTTATAAAGTTTGGTGAATTCACAGACAGTGAGGTAGAATTGCTTGTCTCAATCGCCCATAGGAACAATGTCATGATCCTGCCTGTCGTGCACAATCTCCTTTACAGCGGAGGCGGGCAGGAAGCGAACAAAGCTGTTGCCTCCAGGATCGTTGCTTCTCCGGAAAGCAGAAGAACAACCATCGGCAGCATCATTGCACTGATTGATAAATTCGGCTTTGATGGCGTTAACATTGACATCGAAGATGTATATAAAGAAGACAGCGGCAGAATTTCGTTATTTTATACCGAGCTGGGGCAGACTATGAAAAACCGCGGCTATTTTTTGTCGGCTTCCGTGCCCTCCAGGATAAGAGACTATCCGCCGTACAATCCATTTTCCGACCCATTCGACTACAGTGCCATAGGCGCTGCCGCCGACCAGTTCATCGTACTGCTGTACAACGAGCACGGATGGCCTGGCAGCGGCCCCGGACCCGTCGTATCAGGCGCCTGGATGACAAAGGTTCTTGCCTATACCCTGACCAGGGTGCCGGCAAGCAAGGTAGTAGCAGGGATTTCAGTATTTGGCTTTGATTTCGACCTGACAACAGGCAAAAGCACTTATACAACATACTCTACGGCAGCTAATCTTGCCAAACGATATAATAAAAGCATCATTTTCGACCATGATACACTCACACCCATGTTTGCATATGAAGATGAACAAGGCAGTAAGCACGAAGTATGGTTCGGGAACAGCAGCAGCGTTATTGCAATGATGAGACTGGCATGGCAGCAGGGAATATCCGGTGTTGCACTTTGGAGGCTGGCAATGGAGGACCCCGGACTCTGGCAAAGGATTTCGGCAGAAATTGCAGTGAAAAGAGTGATTTATTGATGCGGTTAAAAGGCTTAGGAAATATTTTACATCAGCTGCCTGCATCCTGGCATAACCCACGGTTATTTCCAATATATGCTTGAAAGGCGGTATATTCCGTGATATAATTTTTTATGTATCGAAGGTGGTACATAGTACGATTTAATTTGTTTGTAGACCGAACCCTCCTTGTCTGATTTGGAGCGTTGGAGTAATAAGTCTAAACCAGTTAAATCCAAATTAGCTGAGGAGGTAATAATATCATGGCAGACAAGACATTGACCTGTAAGGACTGCAACATGGAGTTCGTTTTTTCAGAGGGCGAGCAGGCTTTTTACAAGGAAAAGGGATTTGAAAACGAACCACAGAGATGCCCGGAGTGCAGAAAAGCGAAAAAAGCACAGAGAAGAACCGGCGGCGGTGGCGGCGGTGGCGGCTTCGGTGGCAATTCCGGCAACAGGAATTCCGGCAGGGGCGGCTTTGGCGGCGGAAACAGATGGTAAAAAAACAGGAGCTGAAAGGCTCCTGTTTTTATGTTTGCGTCCAGTAAAGCCAGTCCGGACTTATCGAAGGTATCCTTGATACTCCCAATCCCCTTTTATCTTTCATTTTTATTTAATACTAAATATTAATGTTATATAATATAAGTTGCCAGTCACTGAAGGTGATATTAGTGAAAAAACTGATAGCTGGATTTTGTATTAAATACTGGTGAGGTGTCAAAATGAAGAGCATACCGCTTTATGAAATCCGAAAGATAAAATCCATCAAGGAATTACTCGATAGCAGCGCCGTTTTATTCAGCGAACGAACTGCCTTTCTGATGAAGCAAAAAGGCAATGAAAATTATGTTCCTGTTACGTACACGCAGTACAAAGCTGATGTGGACGCATTGGGTACGGCATTGCACGATCTCGGATTAAAAAGCGGCAGAGTGGCAATCATCAGTGAGAACCGGTACGAATGGGCTATCAGTTACATGGCAGTTTTGAATGGCACAGGGATCGTTGTCCCGCTGGACAAGGATCTCCCGGAGAACGAAATCGAAAACCTGCTCATCAGGTCAAAAGCAGATGCAGTCCTGTTTTCTGCCAATTGCCGGGAGCACATTCTTGGTATTTCAAAGCGCATTGATTTCATAAAGCATTACATAGACATGGATAAGGATGAAGATAAAGATAAAGATAAAGATAAAGGTGAGCAGGAGCAGGAAAACGGTGAAAACAACTTCATTCCGTTAAAATCACTTATAACGAAGGGTATGGCAAGAATTGCGGCAGGCTGCAGGGATTTTATCGATGCACAAATTGACACGGAAGTCATGAGCATACTGCTTTTTACTTCAGCTACAACTGATAAATCAAAGGCTGTTATGCTGTCACACAGAAATCTCAGCGAGAACCTGATGGCTATGAGCGCTATGATCAACATCGTTCCTGCCGACATATTCCTTTCAATACTTCCTCTTCATCATACCTATGAAAATACCTGCGGCTTCCTCTGCCCTATTTACCGCGGTGCAACAGTTGCATATTGCGAAGGCTTGCGGCATATACAGAAAAACCTCCAGGAATCCAAAGCAACGGTCATGCTTGGAGTTCCTCTGATATTCGAATCCATCTACAAACGCATTTGGGATCAGGCGGCAAAAAAGCCGGAAATGCTTAAAAAACTCAAGTTTGGCCTTAATCTTAGCAACCTTCTGAAAAAGTTGGGAATCGACATATCAAGAAAAATTTTCTCACAAATTCATAATAATTTCGGAGGCAATCTCAGACTGTTCATCAGCGGTGCAGCAGGTATCGATCCTGAGGTGGCAAAAGGCTTCAGAAGCTTCGGCCTCAATTTTCTGCAAGGTTACGGCCTCACTGAATGCAGTCCTATCGTTGCGCTGAACCGTGATGTGGACTTCAGGGATAATGCTGCAGGCCTTCCGCTTCCTGGTCTGGACATAAGAATTGAAAATCCCGGAGCTGACGGAAATGGAGAAATTTCAGTAACAGGGCCGAGTGTCATGCTCGGTTATTTCGAGGATCCGGTAAATACAGCCAAAATCCTGAAAGACGGACGTTTTTACACCGGAGATCTCGGATACATGGATAACGCTGAATTTGTATATATTACCGGTAGAAAGAAAAATGTCATCGTCACAAAGAACGGCAAGAACATTTATCCTGAAGAGATTGAAACAATGCTTGGCAAGAGTCCCTTTATCAAGGAATCTCTTGTATTCGGCAAGGATGATGAAGTTTACGGTGACATCGTTGTTTCGGCGACCATCGTCCCGGAAATGGAAGCGATCCAGGCGCATTTCGGCGACCATCAGCCCACCCCTGAAGAGGTGTATGACCTGGTTCACAGGGAGGTCAAGGCAGTGAACAAGAGCCTCGCCATATATAAGTATATAAAGGATTTCAACCTTAGGAACGAGGAGTTTACAAAAACCACCTCCAAAAAAATAAAGAGATATGAAGAAAGCAGATAAACTAATTATGAACCATCGTGTAAAAAAGCAGGAGTTGTCAACAGACATATTATTAAAACGATATAAGAAAAGATATCATGCCGCATTGGGCGTACTGGCTGCTTTTATAGCCCTTGCCGCGTTTTATCTGTTCCTGAACTATGACTATCTGGCCTTTAAGCATTTTATTACGAGCAGCTACATATACACCAGTACAATGGATGATATCTATGCCAAAGAGCTTGGAACCGATGTTCAGGGCAAATATTACAGAAACTTCGATGATATGGTTATAGCAGTTGTCACAAACAGAATCCGGCAGGAAAGAGGAGACAAGTACACTTACCTTTATACGCCGAACGGATTGACCGAATACAAACAGGAAGTTAAGAAGGAAGCAGCTGAATCGGAAATAAAGATCCTTAACAGCAGCACACTTTATCTTCACCTCACCAACTTTTCGGAATTTACATTGAAATTCATGCAGGATAATATCAGCAAGCTTCAAAGCAGGCCCAATATTATTATAGACCTGCAGGACGACCGCGGCGGCGATATTGATGTCATGGTGGATATATCAAGCCTGTTTCTTCCTAAAAAATCAATTGTTGCTGTGGATAAATTCCGTTGGAAAGATATTGCCTATCATTCGACAAAGGACCAGCCATTAAAATACAATAAAATAATTATCCTACAGAATAAGAATACCGCCAGCGCTTCGGAAAACCTGATAGCCGCGTTGAATGACAACCTAAGCAATGTCGAGTTGATCGGCAGCAAGACCTTCGGCAAGGGTATCGGCCAGTTCACGCTGCCGTTAAAAAGGGGTTACGCCGTGAAAGCTACAATACTAGAATGGTATACGCCAAAAGGCATCAATATACAGGGCAACGGCATCGAACCTGAAGTAGAGTACACCGGAGAAGATATCCTGCAATTCGCACTGGACAGAATCGGGGAATAACCACGTGACCAGGGGGGACGGTTCTCCTGGTTTGTGA
>DBTX01000044.1 GCA_002307275.1 Hungateiclostridiaceae bacterium UBA1305 | reverse complement strand
AGCCAAACATGAGAGTAACCGCTGGTACGAGGTTGAGAAAATTATATTCAATAAGTTAAAAGTGGCTTGAATGTAAATATATGGTGCACGATTATTTTAGCCACGATTATTTTATGCACCCTTTACAAATATACTTATGGCATGATAATTGCCAGTATGCTATAATGAATTTGAAGCAAAGGTGATGGAGTTCACCTTTAAACGCAACAATGCTGATGACTCCTACGAATAACTGTTATATGTTATTTGTAGGAGTTTTTGTATTTGGGGTTAAAAAGTATGACTAATAATTTTATTTATCAAGAATTAAAAGACTGAAAGCAGCTAAGCATTGTGTTGGTGAGCCGGGTATACAGAAGTAGAATATGAAATAAATTATAGGAGACATGAAATAAAATGCGAAAGTATGTCTTTATTGGTATCGGAGGTGTTTTGGGGGCTGTTCTGAGGTATTTGATTAAAGGAGTGCACATATATCATTACCACGAAAACGTGCCCTTGAACACACTTATAATTAATGTAGCCGGAAGCTTTATTCTTGCTCTCGTTTTAACAATTGCATTTGAAGTTTGGGAATTTGATGCAAGTATAAGGTTAGGCATAGCCACAGGCTTTTTAGGGGCGTTTACTACATTTTCGACGTTGTGCAAGGAAACAGTAGGACTATTACATGAAGGTGATTACTTCTCGGCCATTTCATATATTACCGTATCAACTATGCTTGGCCTTGCAGCAGCATATTTCGGTATAGTTCTTGCCCGTGAAGTTGTTTCAAAGCTTGTAAAAAAGGATAAAGAAGAATTGGAAGAAAATGTGATCGAGGAAATTAAAGATGGGGTGAAATAAATGGATTTGGTCTTTGTTGGTATTGGTGGAGCATTGGGAAGTTTAGCACGGTATAGATTAGGTAAGGTAGTCACTGAAAAATCCAATACTACGTTTCCAATTGGTACATTTATTATAAACATCTCAGGCGCAATACTTTTAGGGCTTGTCAGCAGCCTGGATGCAAGCAGGAATATGTATCTGCTTTTGGGTGACGGATTTTTGGGAGCGTATACTACGTTTTCGACCTTCATGTATGAAGGGTTTAACCTGTTTCAGGAAAATGAGAAGTTGAACGCATTTATTTATGTTCTAGGGTCATTGTTAATAGGCATTATTGGCTATATCCTGGGGTTTGAATTGGGAAAACTTATAAAAATAATATAAGAAAGGCGGTTTTGTTATGAAACTCAGTGGAAAATGCAAGATACTAAAAATCTACATCAGTGAGGATTCAAAATACAAAGGCCATAACCTCTATCACGCCCTGGTTTTTAAATTAAGGGAGATCGGAATGGCTGGGGTGACTGTAACAAGAGGTATCGAAGGGTTTGGACAGGAAAAACGCCTTCATACAACTAGGATTCTTGATTTATCTTTAAGTCTGCCAATCATTGTTGAGGTGATCGATATACCCGAAAGGATAGAAAAGGCAATTCCGGTCATAGAAGAAATGGTAAACGAAGGACTTATCATGGTAACAGATGTACATGTTGTAAAATATGGAAAAGAACAGCTTAACGGTGAAGATAAGGCAGAAATGACAAGCTAAATGAAATAGAGACAAGTAGAAATGATTATGAAGTCTGATATGCACTTATGGGTAAGGCTGATTAAAACTTACGACATGATACCATATGACTTTAGAATTTTAGCGATAACATTTCTATTTTATGAGTTGAGGTATTTAGAAATGGATGTAAACGGCAGTCAAATCTTAAGTGCAAAGGAAATATTTAAGGAAATTCAGTCAGTCTGCGATGATTTCTGTCTGAATTCTCTCAAAAAGACATTACAAAGCGTTAAAAACTTTGCTGACCAGAACCAATACCTTGATATTGCCATTTTAGGCCAATTCAAGGCTGGTAAAAGCTCATTTTTAAATGGTTTTGTAAATAAAGACTTACTACCTGTTGGCATTATTCCTGTTACTTCCGTAATTACAAGAATGAAATATGGCGTTGAAGAAAAAGCGATTGTAACTTTCATGGATGGAGTATGTAAAGAAATCCCGATCAAGGAAATAAAGGACTATGTCTCCGAAACGGGAAATCCAGAGAATAGGAAAAAGGTCTACATAGTCGATATTGAAACACCTCTTTTAAGTAAAATTAAAGAAATCAGGCTTGTGGACACACCCGGCATCGGCAGCGTCTGGAAGCATAATACGGAAACGACGACAGATTGGTTTCCAGAAACAGGTGGTGTCCTTTTTATTATCAGCGCTGAAAAACCAATATCGGAGAATGAATTGAGCCTATTAAAAGAAATTTATTTATATTCTCATGAAATAGCCATTGTGATAACAAAGACAGACCTTTTTAAGGAAGAGCAGATAAAAGAAATTGAGTCTTTTAGTGCAGAAGTAATAAAAAAAGCTTTTAATAAAAATTTCCCTATCATCAGGTATTCTGCTTATGTAAATACAAATGAATATAATAAAATGATTGAACAGAACATTTTTATGCCCCTTGCCCGTAATAGAGACAAAACCTATACTGAGTTATTGCAATATAAATTGATTTCGCTCGTTAATAGCTGCCTTTCATACATGAATATATCCTATCAGGCTTCTTTAAAAAAAGAATCTGAAAAGGCTCAGTTGAAAAATAATATTTTAGACGAGCATTTGAATTTTCATTTTATCCGGCAAGAACTCTTGCTCATTGTTGGAAGTTACAAAGAAAAGACAAGGGAGAATTTTGAAGATTATCTGGATTCATTCAAAAAGGATATTGAAGATAAGATTATTAATGAATATGAAACTCTTTTTACAAATTGGAAGGGTAACCTTTTTAAAGTAACCAGACAATATGAAAATTGGTTGAATCATTCGCTTGAATTGGAATTGAAGGAAATCTTACTGAAGGAAGAAAAATCCTTTGAGTTATTGAACGCTGTCAAAAAGCACCTTTCATTTTATCTTAAATCCTTCCGTGAAAGATTAAACGATAATTTGGATCGGGTTTTAGATGTTAAAATGAAGCCTGAGGAATGGAAAATATCTTTGGGAGAACTAGAGAAACCGGATATTTCCATCAGCAGGTCTTTTGATTTTCATTTGGATATGCTTTGGTTTCTATTTCCAATGTTCCTATATAGGCGTGTTTTTCGGCATTACTTTTTAGGCCAGATCCCGTATGAAATTAAAAAGAACCTTTACCGACTGGTTTCTGACCTAAACGGAAAAGTCAATAAAGAGATGGATAGTTTTACGGCACAGGCATTGTCTTATATGAACGAAGAATTAAAAACGGTTGAAATGCTGATATCTGAAAGCAAGAGAGATAGTAACCATGTTTTAATACAGATGGATCATTTAAGTGATTTTATAAAAGGTTACACAAAAATAAATTAAAACCTGGGGGTGCTACAATGCTTGACAACATTTGGTTTGTTGCCGCAATCTGGATGGGATTGGCTTTTATAGCAAGTCTTATCTCCATCCGACTTGGAATTTCAGTTGCTCTGGTTGAGATCTTTGTAGGAGTAATTGCAGGAAACTTTCTAGGGATACATCAAACAACACAATGGATTGATTTTCTGGCTATGTTGGGTAGTGGAGTGTTAACCTTCCTTGCTGGTGCAGAAATTGACCCGGTATCGCTCCGCGAAAATCTAAAAAAGAGCTTAGCTATTGGGATAGTATCCTTTGCCTTACCATTTATCTGTATTTGGCTTTTTGCCCAGTTTGTCCTGGGATGGGAGCTGCATCAGGCTCAAATTGCCGGGATAGCCCTGTCTACTACTTCTGTGGCTGTAATATATGCAGTGATGATTGAGAAAGGCCTTTCAAACACAGCATTGGGGAAAATGATATTAGCCGCTTGCTTTATCACGGATTTTGGGACAGTTTTGGCACTTGGAATCATATTTGCGGATTTTAATATCATGCTGCTTGTTTTTATAGTAATACTGGCTATCGTCTTATGGTTTATGCCTCGCTGGACAAGATATATTATCGGCAAACTGGGTACTAAAAGAGTCAGCGAACCGGAAGTCAAATTTATTCTGCTTGTATTGTTCTTTTTGGGCGGACTTGCAACGAATGCCAAAAGCGAAGCTGTGCTTCCCGCCTATCTGATCGGACTGGTTGTAGCAGGTGTTTTTCTTAGGGATAAGACACTTGTCAATCGTATGAGAACAATAGCTTTTACAATATTTACTCCTTTTTATTTTATGAAGGCAGGATTGTATGTATCACTTAATGCAGTATGGATTTCTTTGGGCATTATTATTGTACTTCTGCTATTAAAAATACTATTTAAGACTGTCGGAGTTTGGCCCTTATCAAAGTATTTCAAAATGAATACAAAAATGGCAAATTACAATACGCTTTTAATGTCAACCGGACTTACCTTCGGCACAATCTCAGCATTGTTTGGGCTAAATAACCATATTATAGATCAAAAGCAGTATACAATTCTTGTAACAGTCGTAATCTTAAGCGCCGTTATACCGACCTTGATCGCACAGCGGTTCTTTGAACCTTCAGAGGAAGCAATGAACCAATGGGGTGAACTAAATGGAAGTACAAACCAAAATTTACCTAGTCAAGAAAAGGAGGAAAATAACCATGAATAAGATTCTAGTTGGTCTGGATGGTTCGACAAATTCCTTTAAAGCTCTGGAAGAAGAAATGTCTCTTGCGAAGCTTAGTAATGCTGAGCTACATACAATTTCAGTAGAAGAGCTTCCTCATTTTTCTGAAACGATCAGTGAAGTAGAGGAGGAAAAAGAATCTGAAGATAGTAAATATAATCAAATCATACTCAGAGCGAAGGAAATGGCGGCAGCAAAGAGTATTCAGATTGAATCGCACATTCTGGCAGGACATGAAGTAAAAACTGTGATTGATTTTGTCAAAAAAAATAAGATTGATTTACTTGTGGTTGGCTTCCTGGGTAGGTCTGCGATTTATGATTGGGCAATGGGAAGTACCAGTCATAGTCTGGTTAGACTTTCTCCCTGCTCTGTACTGGTTGTCAAGCAGAACCCGCAGAGTAAGAAGAAATAATGGAGATGCATGCTCATCTGTATAACAAGATTTCCTCCCCGAATATCTTGTTATACAGATCTTCGCCATAGCTGGTTTGCAACGGTTCGCCTTCGATTATTTTATAAGTCCGCTCTCCGTCGGTTTGCCTTTCAGCCCGCAGAAAAAAGGCGTTTTCGATTTTTTTGTCGTATAAGCCATGCGCAAATTCATATAAATGCGTAACGAAGAAAATCTTAATGCGTTTTTCCAACAACGCACAAATGATCTGTCTTGCAATCTCCGAGCCTTCTCTTTCATTTGTGGCGGCAAACGATTCATTAAACAGCAACATGGAATTTGACGTTATATTATCTACAATATCACTCATTCTCCTGAGTTCTTCATCAAGTTTCCCGCTATTCATGGCAGCGTCTTCTTCCCTTTTGTAATGCGTGAAAATGCCGTCACAGATATTGGCGCAGAAAGACTCTGCCGATACAAACATACCGCATTGCATCATCAATTGCGACAAACCCAGGCTTCGCAAAAAAGTTGATTTGCCGCCCTGATTGGCTCCGGTGATTATCATAAGGCCTTTATCGCCAGCATCCACCTCGTTGCCCACGATTCTTTGTTCCAGGCTTAAGGCCAGGCAGACATCAACCAATCCTTTGAAAGAATGTCTCCGTTCGCCGTGAGCCACAGGCAGAGGAAATGAAATCGGTTCTCCCTTTTGAGCCAGTTGCCCATGCAAATTCAAACAACCAACATAAAAGGCCAATTCAGTACGAAGCATGTTAAAAAAGCCGAGAATATGTTCGGTGGATTGGGCAAGCGAATTTGCCACAAGGTTGATCCCTCTGTCTTTCAATTCCGACAGAGCTCTTGCTCCGCTTTCATCACGTTCACTTATGAATAAAGTATAAACAGGCGGGTTTTTATTTAAGATTCGCTTCATCCAACCTTGTTTTTTCTCTTGCAGTTTACGCAGTATATAATTGACCCCTTTATTGCATTTCCCAAGTTCGGCGCTGATCAAAGCTCCGTCTTGGAATTTTAGTTCCTGTAGATGATTTTGGATACTGTCGAAATAGTCATTACCAAATTCTTTCTTAATCATCGAAAAAAATTCAGTAAAGCCCTCTGACTCAAATTTATCTGCATGTTCGTCAGCGATCTTCTTTAGTTTTTTAAGCTTTCCAACATACATTTGCATCACATCTATCGATCTATGCAGTATCGCATCGGGAGAATCCCTGAAAATACCCCAATAGTTCTTTCTCTCGTTTTCAATCGACTCTACCGCGATATCGTAGATCTCCCTGATAATGGAAGCATTTTTCAGGCAGTCCTTTAGAATATTCTGGCGATATTGTATTTCATCCAAATCATTTAAACTTGATAAAATAGTATTTTTTGCCACTTCAAATAAAAACTTGTCATTGACCGCCATAGCATCAAATAGCGTGTTAAGTTCCAGGTCTTGTATCAGTTCTTCTTCATTCCACGGTAATATCTGCTGCAAGTTAAAATCATGATCTTTATACATGAGAAAAGCATTCATTATCTTATACGCTCCTTTATACAATCGTATGTAAGTTTGTATTTCTCCACAATTGATATCGCATATGATAGACCGTCAGCAGGCATTCTTGCAATTTTATATGTACGCAATGCCGGATTTTCCGGAACTACCGTACTAACCAGGCTCACGGTTTTATCGCTAAAAGAGGCCAATTCATCAATAAACGTTACACACACGCACAACAAATCCAATTGCATTATTTTTTCCATTACATTCTTACCTAAAAAAATAGCGTCTTTTAATGCTGTAGAAGTGAAAATTTCATTCATTATAATTATACTGTTTGATGTAGCCCGAGTTAATATATCGTAAATTCTAACCAAATCATCCTGTAGTTTTCCGCGGAGATTTTTTATGTCTTCTTCCTTTTCAAAATGCGTAAAAAGATTGTCAAACAAAAAGAGTTGTGCCTCCCTGCCAGGAACCGGGCAGCCTATGGCAGCCAGATAATGAAGCTGACCGAAACTGCGGGCGAAAGTTGTTTTGCCGCCCTGGTTCGGACCAGATACTACAAATATGCGTTCCTTTCCTTTCAGGTAAAAATCATTGCATACAACAGATGACTTTTCTGTAATGAGTTTGTTGGCAAGGGCTATATCAAATCCTTCATAATTATAAACTTCCTTGCATTTGTCAGAAACCTGCGGATAACAAAATTTCAATCCCTTCCGCTTAAATATTGCAACATACTCCAGATACGCAATGTAAAACTGTATTTCCCGGTCGAAAACGCCTATTGTTTCATCCAGATAATGGCCGTTTTTTTCGTAATAATGATCAAGATTTAGAAATATGTCGGAATATAATTGGGCTACCAAATCCAATACTCCTGCTTCAACATGGTTCATATCCGAGGAATCACGAAACTTTACCCTGTAATCTTTCACTGCTCCCTGTTTGAATTTTTCGAACGTTTCCTCTACCTCGGTGCTGTAATCAATTTCAGAGTCATATTTACAAACCTTGATGCGGTTTCCCTTTATAAGCATATTATATTTTACTGTGTCCAAATCTGATTGAATCTTTTTCATATTCTCCAGAAGTACTATAAAACCGTCGGATTTGGCATAACCTGATACATACTCGCGGAAGGCCAAAAAACCACGAGATTTTAATTCCGGAAGGTCCATATCATATGCCAGGCTATTAATGGCTTCGCAATAAATTTCAACTACGTCCAAAAACCGGCTCTCCTTCTGATATTTGTAGTGAAGCTTTGCTACTTCAGCAAGAATCTTGCGCATTTCGCACATCTTTTTTGCAAATGCTTTTATATTCTCAAGCAGACTATTATTTTCAAGGTCCTGCATTATTTCATGACGGTACTTGATCACATCCATATCTTTCAAGGAGGTGTAAAAAAAAGGTTTTAAATTATACTCCTGCTTACCAGCTGTGATGGTGTCTATAATCTGATCAAGATTTAAATCAACAAAAAAGAAGGGCGCTTCCAGTGTTTCTTTTATTACTTTGTCATCAGCTTTTTCGAATAGTATACTATGAAAGGTCATAGGAAAAACCTCCTGGCCGTGAAGTTGATACAATCCGGGTATTCTTTGGTTCACTCATTTCGGCTTTCTCCAATTCATTTGGCATTTTTGCATAAAATAAGCTGATGGTTTCTACATTCAGTTTGAAAGTAGAAGCCATCAGCCGTTTATCAGCATTTAAGGTGAGCTTCATCACCATTGAATTATTGATCTTATGATATACTTATTATATCACTTTCAAATTTGTTTTCAATTGCCAAACGGTATATCGCAGCTTAAATACAAAGATAATACAGGCTTTTAAGTAGATATCAGCTACTATGAATTATCTGCTTTTTAAATTGTAAAATATGTTTTTACCCTTAAATATAGCACTTTCCCCAAGCAGTTCTTCAATTCTCAAGAGTTGATTATATTTAACAATCCTTTCCGTTCTGCATGGGGCACCACTTTTAATTTGTCCGGCATTGACTGCAACGGCGACGTCTGCCATGGTGGTATCCTCCGTTTCACCGGAACGGTGCGAAATAACCGTAGTGTAGTTGGCCTTGTGAGCCATCTGTATTGTATCAAGGGTTTCGGAAAGTGTGCCGATTTGATTTAGCTTAATTAGAATTGAGTTTGCGATATTCTTATTGATGCCCTCCTTAAATATTTCAGGGTTTGTTACGAAAATATCATCACCTACCAATTGTATCTTATTGCCTAACTTAGATGTAAGGGAAACCCATCCGCCCCAATCATTTTCTGCAAGTCCATCCTCAATAGAAATAATCGGGTATTTATTAATCCATTCGGAATATAAAGTTATCATTTCTTCGGAGGTGCGGCTTATTTTTTCACCTTCAAATACATACTTCCCATCAATATAGAATTCAGAAGCAGCAGGGTCTAATGCGATAGATACGTCTTCACCCGGCTTGTAGCCTGTTTTGTCAATTGCTTCGACAATCAGCTTTAATGCGTCTTCGTTGGTTGCAAGGTCAGGAGCAAAACCTCCCTCGTCGCCTACTGCCGTATTCATGCCTTTGTCCTTTATCACTTTCTTTAAAGTTTGGTATACTTCGGCGCACATTCTGAAAGCTGTCGAAAAACTGTCAGCACCGATAGGCATGATCATAAATTCCTGAATATCTACGGTATTATCAGCGTGTTTACCTCCGTTTAATATGTTCATCATAGGAACAGGAAGTTCATACGAATTTGCACCGCCAATGTACTTAAAAAGCGGGATATTCAGATGATTGGAAGCCGCTTTTGCAGCCGCCAGGGATACGCCTAAAATTGCATTTGCACCGAGTCTGGACTTGTTTTTTGTACCATCTATTGAAATCAACATACGGTCAATTTTTCTTTGTTCAAGTACATCAATACCAGACATTTCAGGCGTAATAATCTTATTGACATTATCAACTACGGTTTTCACTCCTTTGCCGTGAAACCTTTTCTTATCATTGTCCCGAAGCTCCACGGCCTCCCTTGTACCCGTAGAAGCTCCCGAAGGAACTGCCGCCCTTCCAATTACTCCATTATCCAATATAACGTCAACCTCGACTGTGGGATTTCCTCTGGAATCCAAAATCTCTCTTGCCTTTAGTGAATTAATATTTGGCATATTCTCCATCTCCTTTAATTATAGATATTTTATACCACTTTACACAAATATATATCATTCTATATTCAGGCTTTTTCAATTTTTGCAAAGCTTATGATCAAGAACGCTACAAATGCACATGCGGCCCCAAAATAAAATGTTGCCGAAGGGGATACTTTATCCCATAAGTATCCTGCGACGATATTTGCCGGTAAGGTCATAACTCCTAATGAGGCATTAAATAGTCCATAAGCTGTACCTCGCTTGTTTTCGGGTACTATACGAGCGACCAATGACTTTGCTATCCCTTCGGTTGTTGCATAATAAACACCGTAGAATATGTATATCAGCCAAATATGCCAAGGGTGGTTTGCCAGGGCAAAGCTTACATATGACAGTGCGTAAACAAGCCATCCAACTTGCATTACTTTGACCCTTCCAATCTTATCCGAGATGACTCCGGCCGGAACAGACAGAAGGGCATAAAAAAGGTTGAACACTGCGTAAACAATTGGTATGATTATGGGGCTTATGCCCACATTTTGAGCACGTAAAATCAAAAATGAGTCGCTTGAATTGCCCAATGTGAAAACAAGCATGATGATAAGGAAAAATAGAAATTTACCCTTTAACAAACTAAAATCAAATTTCGTTTGTTCTTTTGAAACAGGCGCACCTTTCTCACTTACAAAAAGACCGATTATAAGAATTGTCACAGCAGAAATAAGACCTGCTATGTAGAATATGATTCTATAACGCATATTTCCGCTTACTATTAGATATAGTATACCGGTTGTTACCAATGGCCCGATAACTGAACCAAAGGTATCAAGCATACGCTGATACCCAAAAGAAAATCCCATCCGTCCTTCCTTGGCAGATTGAGCTACCAATACATCCCTCGGGGCATCTTTTGTTCCCTTTCCAACACCGTCAATTAAACGCAAAGTAAAAGCCTGCCATGCAAAAAACACAGTTCCAAATAAGAAACGGGCTATAGCAGAAAGCAAATACCCAATAAATACGATGCTTTTTCGTTTTCCTATCCTATCAGAAATAATACCGGAGAGTATTTTAAAAATACTTACTATTGTAGTAAGACTTCCCTCGATTAGTCCTATCGTTTGCTTGTTCAAGCCAAGGACTGTAGAGTAGAATATAGGAAGTATCGGTTGTATCATATCCTGACCAAAGCCGCCAAAAAAGGCAACCCAACCTAATGCCCGGACATTGTTTCGTTCTTTTGCCGGTTTCTTCTTTTTATCCATAACATATTTCCCTTTCATAAAAGAATATAAAATAAGCCAATAACCCTACATAAAAGTAGGAGTCATTAGCTTATTATTCAAGCATTTCCGGCGAACTCCATCGCCATTAATATTAATTAAATTCTCTACCTATTATATAACTTTACAGAAAAATTATCCACCAAATAATTGTTTCTTCGTGCCTTGGCGGCTGCAGACTTGCTGCGACCACTCCTTTAATAAGCCAGCACCTTCGCCTATGTATGAATTCTGCACTTGTGTTCCGTAATTTACAATATCAGCAGTACTTTTTCTTCTAATATGCTATTTTTCCATCCCAAATAGGTAGACTTCCCCATACCCCCAAAATAGTATCCTTCTATAATTATTCCAGTGTGCCTGCATTTTGATAAACCAAGGCTTTTTCCGACTCACTCAGAAGCTTTTCTGTCATATATGCGATCAGCGCAATCACAGGGATATCGATGAGAAATCTTGTCAACATAAACTTCCACCCCATCGATGTAGTTTCAAATAAAAGTAGAGGAATTTTTGTAGTAGCCCAGGCTCCTATGAAAATAAGTACATTTGAGAATTTACTACCTTTTTTAAGCAATATCCCTGCGACTGGGAAAGCAGCATACAGAGGTCCTGCTGCAGCCGATCCCAGTAGGAATGCAATAGCAATACCTAAAACACCGGATTTTTCGCCCATAAATTTAACCATCGTTTCTCTTTGAATCCAGACATCAAGCAATCCCAACAAAATGAAAATCGGTGGAATAACAGATAACATCTCAAGCGTGTTATCCCATGTTATGTTTATGGATTTCAGACCTAACTTCGGGGAAAAAACAATCAGCAAAATATTGATCATTGCCAAAATAACAAACATTCTATATCGTTTCAGTAATTTCTTCATCCGAGCACCACCCCTATCACAATTGCTATTACAAATGAAAATGCAAAAGCCAGGCCATTTCTCAAAAATGCCGCTTTCTTTCCAAAATACTTGATTTCCAGTGGTATTGTTACGATACCGACCATCATGAGCGTAGAAATAAACACAGCTATCTGCATAAAGCCTGCTCCACTTTTTAGCAGTGCAGCTGCCAAAGGAAACGCAACAAAACCTGGAATCAGGGTAACCGAGCCGATAATTCCGGCAATACCCATCCCAAGCCAGCCGGACTGTTGTCCGATGAGTTTTGATATGGTCTCCGGCGAAAGTACAGCCAGCATGATTCCAATAATAATTAAAATGGAGAGAAACTGTGGCAGTATATTCTCAAAGGCTTTCCATGCCTTTTTTAATGCCATTTTAGTTTTTTTCCTGTCTTTCAGGAATGAACCTATCAGCAATGCACCTGCCAGCAGGTACAATAGTAAAGTAAACATCCGGTTCCCCCTTTTGTTTTCAACTTTGGATAGTATAATGGTTTATTTTTTCAGCATTCTAACAAACTCTATCATGTTTTTACCGGCCACCGCTCCCTGTCCTACAGCAGTTGCAATCTGTTTGAAACCTCCGGTGCAATCTCCTGCAGCATAAACCCCTTCAATATTTGTACTTTGCTTTAGGTCAACCACAATCGCATTATTCTCCACTTCAACACCAAGTTTTTTTGCGAAATCCACACTGGAAGCTGTGCCATAAGCTACGAACAATCCGTCCAATTTCTGACTGTATCCATCCTTGAAGTGAATTTCCTGCAGGTATTCATCACCGGTCAGCTTAAGTATGGGGCGGGTATTGATCTTATACTCTCCTGCCTTGTCCGCCAATTCACCCGTTACATCGAGTTCTGCTCCGTTTGTAAACAATGTAATATCCCTTGTGTAAGCTTCCAGTTCCATGGCCTCGTGTATTGCATATGCGCTGTTTCCGAGTATGCCTATAGTCATGTTTTTATAAAAGAAGCCGTCGCAGGTGGTGCAATAGCTGACGCCTCTGCCTTCAAATTCCTTGAGGCCCTCCATGTCAATCTTTTTATTAGGCTGCCCTGTTGCGATTAAGACAGCTCTGGAATAATATTCACCTTCTATGGAAGAAACTTTGAAATACTTTTCCTTATAGAATTTTGCAATCGCAGCAACCTCTTCCTCCAATATTTGAACTCCAAGCCTTTGCGCCTGATTTTCACCGTTACGCAAAAGCTTTTCGCCGCTTATCGCTTCTTCAAAGCCATAGTAATTCTCAATCTTCTCCGCCTTTTCAAGAGAGCTCCCCTCTCTTCCAATTACTATTGTTTCAAGATTTGCCCGCTGCGTATATAATGCTGCTGAAATGCCCGACGGTCCCTTACCTATTATAATAACATCAACCAGTTTCAATCTGATCACTCCTATTCAATCAAAAATAAATAATTTTCTTGCTGACTATTGACACATACCCTATGGGGGTATATTATATAATCATTATAAACGAAATTATAAATATTACAAGTAGAAAGGAAGAAAAATATTGTGACAGCAACAAATATAATCCATGTAAACAAAAATAATTTCAATCAGGAGGTCATCAGTTCCAGTGTACCTGTGTTGATTGACTTCTGGGCTCCCTGGTGTGGACCCTGCCTTGCAGTAGCGCCTGTTTTGGAGAAACTCGGCGATAAGTACAGTGGTAAAGTGAAGATTGCAAAGGTGAACGTTGATGATGAATCTGCACTGGCCACACAGTTTAGGGTCATGAGCATTCCCACTCTTGTGTTGGTCAAGGATGGGAAGGTCTTCAATCAAATGATCGGCTTAAGATCCTCTCAGGAACTCGAGAACATGATTAATAAAGCCATCTGATGGCTAAATGATTGAAGCCCCCTTTCTATTGCTGCTGGCGAATGTCGCGTCAGCAGCTTTTTATGTTATGTCTGCCTTTGTATAGCACCTTTATGAAGAAGGAAAAATGCAATGAGCATGACGACCGATACAGTGGCAAATGCCGCAAAATACCCCAACTTATCGATGAACAACCCCCCGGCCACCGGCAATAGTACAACTAGTATATTCAACGTACCTCTAATCCCAAGGTAAACGGTTCTTTTATCCCCCGGTGCAATATCCAGAAGGTAGGGCTCAAAGCCTATATTCCTGCCACTTGTAATAACTCCCGTCAACAAAAAAACAAGAACATACCACACCGCACCCATTGGTACGAGAGCGATTGCTACAGCTGGTATCAACGCACCTGTTAATATGCAGACTTTCAATACCATTACAGTCCCAAGCCTTTTAGATATGGCAGACCACATAAAATTGGACAGAATACCTCCGGCAATCTGTGCTATAACATAGGCTCCAAAGTAATTCCTGTAATCGGCAAAGGTATGCTTTACAAACACCATATAAAATGGCAGAATCATCAGACTGAAGCTTGTGATATTCTCTATCAGGATAAATCGCCTAAAAGCACGATCTCCCTTCAGTATTTTAAGCGTACCGGCTATCATACCTTCCCCTGCTTCATCGCTATTATCAAAATCGGAGGGCGGCTCCTTGATTGCCCAAAAGCCAAAAGCCCCAAAAATAAGACCAAGGCAACCAATTGCCATACCAAGCACATAATTCATTGGAAATATAAAGCTGCCTGTGGCAAAAATCCGGGCAATAATGAAGCCCCCTAATAGTGAGGCTACACCGTTAAATATCTGTCTGGTGGCATAAAGCCTGGGCCTTTTCTCAGATGGCAGGAGCTTCCCAATTATGTCCGAGTATGCAATTCCTGCAAAACCTCCGCTTAATGCAAAAAGCAGGATCAAACCATAAAAACTCACCAGGGTAATGGTCGGATTGTCTTTTGCAAATAGTAAGGTGAATACAGCCATGCCAAGAAAACTGAAGCTTCTTAAATATATCCCAAAAAGCAGAAACTTCTTTTTATATTTGAATTTTTTCATATAATAGCTGAACAACAAGTTGAAAATAAGTGGAGCTCCCAACATAATTGAATATAACGCTCCGAATGCAACATTGCTTTTAGTCAACTCTGCTATTAGGTTGGGAAGTACGGTGCTCAGTTCAATCATTGCCATGGTAAGCGCAAGGAAAAAGCCATGCCAGATAAACGGCACATATACATTTCTGTATTCTTTATCCTGTAAAATGTTTTTTATTACTTTAGCCGGATTGTTTCCGTTTATAGCCCATCACCCTCTCATTGCGATTGCAAGTTCACTATCAGACCTAATTCTCTACATTAAATTAATATAATTCTATTTATACCCATAAATTATATGTAGAAATAGCATTTCATAATATTTGCACTTTTTTGTCTTGCTAATTAAAAATGTTAATGTTATTATATACCCGCTGGGGGTATATAATAGGTGGAGGAAATGACAATGCTAAATAAAATTCAATCCAGGTATACAAATGAGAGTAGCAGTAATTGCAATTTAAGCTGCGGAAGTAACTTGGATTACCTGAAGATCACGCCGGGAGAAAGTATCCTGGATCTGGGCTGCGGACGAGGAAATGAGACAATTCAGGCAGCGCTTCTCACGGGACCTGAGGGCAGGGCAATTGGGCTTGATATCACACAAGCCATGATTGATACTGCCTTTATAAATGCAAAGGAGACTGGTGTCACAAATGCAGCCTTCCTGCTTGGCGATATTGAAAATCTCCCATTTGATCCTAGTGTTTTCGATGCCGTCATGAGCAATTGCGTGATAAACCACGCCAAAAGTAAAGAAAAAGTATATCAGGAAATCTTCAGGGTATTGAAATGTGGAGGAAGATTTATTATATCTGATGCAGTGACAAAGGAAGCCCTTCCACCCGAAGTAAAAAGAGATCCGGAAGCCTGGGCTCAATGTTTTGGTGGTGCCATAACCGAAAAAGAATACCTGGAAGGCATTCTTGCCGCAGGTTTCATTCACATAGATGTCCTAAAACGCAGAGAATACTTAAAAAATGGTTACGATTTTATCAGTCTGACCATTAAGGCAGTAAAGGAGGTGAAATAATGAAAAAGGTTACCAAAAAGACAGAAGCAAAAAGCTGCTGTACCAAATTTACTACCGCACAGTGCTGTTCCAAATCCTCAAAGATTGTGGCCGGATGCCACGACTAATTCTAAAATGAGGCGGCAGCAAATGCCGCCTCTGCAATTTTATGGAGGGACAAGATGTTTTCAGCTAAAAATAATATCATTGTTAAAATACAAAATAGACAGCAACCGGGTTATGCGATCTTGAATCCCATATCCGGTAGCTTTGATCTCATGGACGAAAATGAATACCGAAAATTACAGCATATCATTGATGGAGAAGCATCAGATAAAGATTTTGAGGCTTATCTTCTTGAACGTGGGTATGCTTTCGAAACTAAAGAGCTGCACGATGCCGCTATTGAAAAAGCATATACCGAATTTAACGAGGAGATTAACAAATCCCAGGTTCAACTAATGCTGGTACCGACATATGGCTGCAATCTCGCCTGTACCTACTGTTATCAGGGCAGAGGTTCAGAAGACTCGGCACTGGCTGTTCCCGTCACCAGGGACAACAGACCTAATCTCATCACAAAAGAAATCGTGGACGCTTTCTTTGACTATGCAAGGACAAACTTTTCACATGGACAGGTTAAGCCGTTTATTACATTATTCGGCGGTGAGCCTCTCGTCAATTCTCCTGCACAAAGAAAAATCGTCAATTATATCCTGGATAAATGTGCCGAAGAAAATTATGAGTTTTCCGCAGTAACAAACGGAGTTGATTTCCTGGAATACGCCGACCTGCTCAAAAAGATCAGGGTGAAGGAAATACAATTCACGCTGGACGGCAGCAGGGATGTTCATGATAAACGTCGGGCAACTGCCAATAAAAAGGGTACCTTCGACAAGATCATTGCCAGTATTGAAGCAGCTGTGAACAACAAGTTCCCGGTGAATCTCCGCTCTGTTGTAGACATGGAAAACATCAGAGACATTGTTAATCTCGCAAAATATCTTGATACAAAAGGTTGGCTGGATCTGCCCCCTGAACTTTTTAAAACACAAATCGGCAGGAATTATGAATTATTTGATTGTTATGCCAAGCCGCAACATCTGATGACACAGGTGGAATTATGGAGCGAGTTTGCAGCTTTAAGCAGAACCTATCCGGTTCTTGCCAAATTTCACAGGCCGGACTTCAAAGGTATCCGTCATCTGGTTGACACTAGTGATATGTATATGGCCAGCTTTGACACCTGCCCGGCCTGCAAGACCGAATGGGTTTTTGACCTGTACGGTAATATCTATGGCTGCACCGCAAGCTGCGGACGTGAAGAATATCTTCTTGGTACCTTCTGGCCTGAGGTAAGTCTCAACAATGGAGCCATTGATACCTGGCAGAAAAGAAATGTCAAAAGCATACCCAAATGCAGGGACTGCGAATATGATGTAATCTGTGGCGGAGGCTGCGGTGTGGTGGCTGCCAACCGGCATAACGGGGATATTCTATCTCCGGATTGCAGGCCTGTTCAGGAACTACTTGAAACAGGTATAAATCATTATATGGAAGAAATCATAGCCATGACCGAAGATGATCATAAGGAAGAGAGCACTGACGCAGGTGCAAAAAAGGTTTCCCTGCACCGGCCTGCCAAAGCTCAGCTGGCCTCCTGCTGTACACCTGAAAAAACCGAGGGTTGTGTGATTTGCGGTAAGGATCTGGTCTATTCCAGCAATACTCCTTCAAAGGAAATCTGTGCTATTTGCGGTCAGCACTTTGAAACATATGTGAAATGCTCACAAGGTCATTTTGTATGCGATACCTGTCATAGTGCCGATATCCTGAGCAAGATAGAGCAGCTTCTGACAGCAGGCAGTGAGAAGGATCCGGTAGTACTTACTCAAAAGATATTTGAATTGCCCGGGCTCAAAATGCATGGACCCGAATATCACAGTATTGTACCCGCGGTTTTAGTTACTGCCTGGCAGAACAAAACCGGCAAAAGAGATGCTTCAAAAATTAAAGAAGCCCTTCGGCGCGGGAAAGATATTAAAGGCGGAGCCTGTGGATTCAATGGAGCCTGCGGGGCAGCAGTCGGATCCGGTACAGCGGTATCCATTATTGAAAGCGTAACCCCAATGTCAAAAAGTGAACGTGGCGCAGCCAACATCGCAACTGGCTCTGCTCTGCTTGAGATCGGCAAATACGGCGGCCCAAGATGCTGCAAACGGGAAGCCATTACCTCAATAGAGTCCTTTATTCAGACGACCGGATACTTTAAGGGCATGCAAAAGGAAGAATATATCTGTAAGCAACATGGAAATAATAAAGACTGCATTCATCAAAAATGCCCGTATTTCCCTATTAATTAGGATCGCAGGTATTATTGCTCCCATGATGAATAACCCACTTGCTTTGTAAATTTTACTTAACACCAATACATGAAAATTGACTCAAGAAAGGATTGATGATAAATGAGTGAAAAAATAATACACATTAATGCTGATGAATTCGAAAGCGTTGTCCTGAAGAGCAGTATACCGGTTATTGTGGATTTCTATTCAGAGGACTGCGCGCCCTGTGAGGTTCTTGCACCAATCTATGAAAAAATGGTTGATAAATATGGCGAGTATATAAAATTCGTTAAAATACTGAGACAGACCAACCGCGATTTTGCAAAAAGCATCAACGTATCCAGCAGCCCCACCGTACTGTTTTATAAGGATGGCCGGGAAGTCGGCACCAGGCTCAACGGCTTTATGAACAAGCCTCAGGTCAGGATAGCCATTGAAGAAATTCTGGGAGAAGTCATCCCAAAGGAGCCGATGCAGCGCATCGATTGTGACATTCTGATCCTCGGTGCAGGTGCAGCTGGTCTTTCGGCGGCCATTTATGCCGCAAGGGCCAAAATGAATACTGTACTCATTGATGAGAGCGTTCCTGGTGGTCAGACCGCTTCCACCTACCATGTAGCAAATTATCCCGGTACTCCGGGTGTTGTGAGAGGCAATGAAATTATTCAGAATATGCGTGAGCAGGCAAAGTCTTTCGGAGCTAGGATTGATGATCTGAAGGAAATTGCAGAAGTAAAACTAATGGATAAAATAAAACATGTCCGCACGGAAGATACGGAATATTATGCAAAAGCAGTCATCATTGCTTCCGGAGCAAAACCAAGAGCTCTTCCTGCGGAAAATGCGGATGAATTCAAGGGCAGAGGTGTACATTACTGTGCAACCTGCGACGGCTCCATGTATCAGGATAGGAAGATCGTTGTTGTCGGAGGAGGAAATTCTGCAGTGGAAGAAGCAGTCTTCCTGACACGATTCGCTTCACATGTCACCATCATCCATCAGTTTGATAACTTCCAGGCATCCAAGACTGCGCAGGAGGAAGCTTTCAAAAGCGATAAAATTGATATCATCTGGGACTCCGAGGTAAGAAAGGTCAATGGACAGGGGCATGCGCTTACCAGTGTTGTGATAGAAAATATAAAGACAAAACAACTTTCTGAAGTACCAACCGAGGGAGCCTTTGTTTATATCGGCACAGAGCCGATGTCCAAAATGTATCAAGGTCAGATTGATATGGATAAATGGGGCTATATTGCGGCAGCTGAAGATACAAAAACAAATGTTGACGGTGTGTTTGTCGCCGGAGACATAAGGACAAAGCTCATACGACAAGTCGTGACTGCAGCATCTGATGGCGCTGTTGCTGGTATCATGGCTGAGAGGTATATGGTCAGTAATAAAATATAAAGATGAATTTAGATATTTTGTAATTTTTTATAGTATCTGAATAGTAATCTGGGCAATATAATAGGTATGTAGAAAAAATATGAAAGGTGGGCCTTATATGTTTTCTCTATCCCTTAATGACAAGGAAATTGAGCTTTTGAAGAAATCAATCAACCATTGCCTTAATACATGTAAAGATGGCGGGAGCAAGGATGGCTGCACAGACTGTGCCGCCCTGGAGGAAGTACTTAAAAAACTGCCATAAGTCAAAAAATAGACCCTTGTAGGGACTCCAACCTTGCAAGAGTCTATTTTTACACAATGTTCATTCTGTGCGAACTGAGAAAGGATTTCTTACAGAGCCTTTCTCATATATCCTATAAAAACCCTGCTATCAGCGATGATTAACTGATGCAGGATTTTCTATATTTATGCCTATATCTTTGAGATCGTAATTTCAACATCCTTTGGCAAGGCCAGCCCGCAAGCCACCTCTATCCCTTTAATAATTGCGGAGGGAACAGGACATGCGGGATGTTTGCAAAATTTCTTCGCAAGTTCATAAACCTTTGAATTGCCAAATTTGGAAAAGTATTCTTCAAATGCGTCTACCTCCTTCAACTCCTGGGACATAGGTTTTCGGGCATTGAGTATCCATTTCGATCACTGCAGTCTGCATATCTTCAGAGGTAACTCTTATAATCGTTTGAAAGCCACAAACTCCAGCATTTACTTTGACTTCTGTCATGTTATTCCACCCTTTCCGTTACTTTGTTTTACCCTATACGATGCCTATGAGCTGATTCTAATTATTACCCTTCTTTTTATTTTTTGTCTCAAAAAAGGACAAGATAAGAGATATACCCAAAAAGGCAATTGCAATATACATGAGAGGTTTGTTGCTTGTAACCGGACATACACCGGAAGGTAGCCTGCTTTTCAGGATATAAACATCAACAAATACATATATCCCTATTATTGCTCCGATTATTAATGCTCCATTGCTTATATATGATATGATCTTTTCCTTCATATTTGTTTATTGTCCTCTATATTCGTCTTATTAGTTTGAAGATCACAATACTCGGAAAACCCTGCAGGAGGTATGCCTAAAGCTTGAATCAATCTAGCCCAATAGTTAACCTGAGCAGCAGTACTTGCAAGAATAACTATTTCTCTTTCTGTAAAGTATTTTTTTAGTTCATCAATAAATTCTCTCGGGAAAGATAATGGAGAGCCAGATATGTATCTTGTGTACTCAATCGCAAGTTTTTCTCTTTGGGAAAATGAAACTACATCTGCAAAGTTATTAACTCCTTGTAATACTGCCAGTTCTTCCTTTGTAATACCCTGTTTTTGAAATTCAAAAGAATTCATATCTATACAAAAAGGACAGGATGCAGAAAAAGAAGCCTGCATCCTCACTAGCTTTAAAATTCGTTCATCTATATCCTTATCCCGGTGGGCAACCAGGGATTCGAGCATTGCTGACCCAACAGCTGCTTTTGGATACCAAGATAAAAGTTTTGCCACAAGTAATTCTTTACCTGTAGCCTTTTTTGAAACCCATATCCCTATTCTCAAAAATAAGGGAATTCTATTCGGAGGATTTATAAACGCTCCCATATGCCTTCTCCTTACTTATTCCCAGAAACCGTTTCATATGGCCATCTTACAATGCCACCCAAATTGTATATATGTGTGTAGCCCAGCTTTGTCAATATTTTTACTGCCATTGCACTACGGTTACCACTTCTGCAATATACAAAGATTTCTGTGTTTTTATCCGGCAGCTTTCTGATTGCTTCATTTTCAAGAACATTCACAGGAACAAGTGTGCTATTCGGTATGTGCTTTTCAAGATATTCATCTCTGGTTCTAACATCCAAAAGAATAATCCCTTTTTCAGTATCCAACCTCTTTTTTGCATCCGAAAGTCCAATTTTTATTCCACCAGCCGTACCTGAGTTTTTTATAAATGTCCAAAGAACAAATCCAGTTGTCAATAGTATTGCTAAGATAACATATTGATTCATTACCATTCTCCTTAAGACTTCAAAACTGTATTATAGTATTATTTCTCTCCGATAGCTCCCATTGGGCAAAACATAATGCACTTCTTGCATTTAATACATTTTCCCTGATCAATTTCAGGCAAATCAAATCTGTTTTGTGTTATCGCTCCTACCGGACACACTTTAACAGCAGGGCAATGGTGATTTTGCGGACATCTGTTCTTATTAACAATAATATTCACAATAACAAAATCCTTTCAATCATTTATTTTTTCCTGGTGTTTATTCCAAAAGGTAGATATAAGGGGCAAGTGCCTACTAATGCCGTAATGAGTGGAATAAAGCCAAGAAGCCCCAAAAGCTTGATATTACCATTTAACAAAAACAGTAAACTTAAAAGTAGTAGTCCTATGATCACTCTAATGATTCTGTCTGTATTTCCAATATTCTTCATAACATAACCTCCAAGTCATTTACTATATAGATTATATACCCTATGGGGGTATATGTAAACACTAAATATAATATATGCATGTCTCAGCTGTTTTGAATTAAAAATGATATAAAATCTTCTGTGAAATCAAGGGGCCTATGGTCCAGGTAAATGAAGTTAAACTCTCTCATGATTTTAACGTCTTCAAAAGGAATGATCCTCAATGTTCCCAATTCAACTTCCTTTTTTACAGCTGCCTTCGAAATAATCGTAACTCCAAGGTTTGCTTCCACTAAGGATTTTATAGCACCGATGCTCCCGACTTCCATATAGATCTTTACATCAGAAAGGTCATATCCCAGTTCCAGCAGCTTGTTCTCAAAGATCATTCTGGTTCCTGACCCCTTCTCACGCAGGATAAGCTTGCCGCTATGAATCACATCATTTATATTGACCGCTTCTCTCCCGGCAAAACTGTTATTAGGTGCGGCAACCAGTACAAGCTCATCATCCTTCATTTTTAAATAGTTGAATTTAACTTTATCAAAGGGACCTTCCACAATGCCAAGGTCATATTCGCCATTTCCAAGCCTTTTAAGGATTTCCTCAAAATTGTGCACCTGCATAATGACGTCTATATTACTATGCAGACGTTTATATTCACCTAATAAATGAGGAAGTACAAATTCTCCGATTGTCATCGTCGCTCCGATATTATACCTTTTAATCACAGCAGATTTGTTTCTCAACATTCTTTCGAGAAGGAGTGAATTTGACTCAAGCTCCTTTGCATATTTTAAAAGCAGGTTTCCTTCTTCTGTAAGAGAAATCTGCCTTCCTTTTTTCATGATTAATTTAACCTTGTAATATTCCTGAAGTTGCTTGATATGCTGCGTTACTGCGGGTTGTGTCAGGTTAAGCAGTTCTGCTGTTCGGGTATAACTTTTCAATTTTGCAACATGAATAAAGGTAATAAGTTTTGAATCAATCATATTTTTGCCCTCCATATATGTTGAAAAAAATTTGTACAAGGAATAATTTATTTTTTTCAACAAGACACCAAATGTAATACAAGTGAAAAAACTGGTGACCCCGATTCTTTTTTTCATTGTATATAGTAGGTATAAGTAATTTTTATGGTTATATAAAATATCATAATTTGTTTTTATAATTATATCATACTAAAATATTGACATACAGGAATATAAACAATTGGGGGAGAACTTGCATGTACTGGCTCAGAAGAAATATTCCAGGCATATTGATGTCTTTTGTTATAGCATTATTCGCATCATGGCTTGGCAGTAAATTTGCAATTATCGGCGGGGCGGTATTCGGCATTATACTTGGTATGCTTATTAATAACACTGTTGGGAAACCGGCTTGGTCCGAAAACGGAATTAAATTTACTTCAAAGAAAATATTGCAATGGGCGATTATCGTGCTTGGAACAGGATTAAGTCTGACTCAGGTGTGGAAGACGGGGGTGGAGTCCTTATCCGTAATGTTATTCACGTTATCCTTTGCTTTCATATCCGCATACGCTTTTGGAAGGCTGATGAAAATACCGTTTAAGCTTACCAGCTTAATTGGGGTAGGAACAGCAATATGTGGAGGGTCTGCAATTGCTGCAATCTCCCCCATTATTGAAGCAGAAGAAACAGAGGTGGCCTATTCCATATCAACTATTTTCTTTTTTAACATCATTGCAGTATTATTATTTCCGCCACTCGGACATCTTCTGGGGTTTACGGACAGAGCATTCGGTTTATGGGCCGGCACAGCAGTTAATGATACTTCATCGGTAGTTGCTGCAGGCTATGCATTCAGTGATCTTGCCGGCAGCTATGCCACCATAGTCAAGCTGACTCGAACGACAATGATTATTCCAATATCAATTATATTTGCTGTAGTAATGGCAGCAAAGAAAAAAAGAACATCTCAAAACGGAAACGTCATAAATTACAGTTTCAAAAGAATTTTCCCCTGGTTCATTGTTGGGTTTCTTATAACCTCATTATTAAATACAATTGGCGTATTTAATAATGAGATGGTTGTGTATCTGTCATCTGCAGGTAAATTCCTTATAGTCATGGCTTTGACTGCTGTGGGGTTGAGTGCGGATTTCAGGAAAATGCTGAAATCCGGTTTGAAGCCTCTCTTCCTGGGCTTGATAGTATGGCTCACAGTTACAGTGGTTAGTATAGGAGTACAGTATTTAACCGGTCAAATATAAGGTTGAATTGATAGAATTAATATGAAATGATTTGGATTGGATGTGTTTTACTTGGAACAATTTTTATGGCTTTTACCTTTGGGATTTATGGTCGGAACTTTCGGTACACTAATCGGAGCAGGGGGTGGGTTTATTTTAGTCCCCATTCTGCTGCTTCTGTATCCCGATAAAAGCCCCGAAACCATTACCAGCATATCCCTGGCAGTCGTATTTTTCAATGCACTGTCAGGCTCACTTGCCTATGCAAGAATGAAAAGAATTGATTATAAATCCGGTATACTTTTTGCCGCGGCTACCATTCCCGGTTCAATACTGGGAGCATACACCACTGCAGTCATCCCTAGAAATATATTTAACGGTGTATTTGGGATATTGCTTATTGCCGCATCTGTGTTTTTGGTACTTAAACCTAAAAACGAAAAATCTATAGAAGGTACACCGCCAAAAAATTACACAACCCGTTCAATCACGGATATGGATGGCATTGTACATACTTTTTTCTACAATCCGATTCTGGGTGTGTCTATAAGTGTACTAGTCGGTTATATTTCCAGCCTGCTTGGTATTGGAGGCGGTATCATTCATGTTCCTGTATTAGTCCATGTATTGAACTTTCCAGTTCATCTTGCAACAGCCACTTCCCACTTTGTTCTCGCTTTCATGTCCCTGTCCGGCACAATTGTTCATATCACATCCGGCGTGCTGTCAAAAGGAGTGCTTCAGACAGTGGCTTTATCCATCGGTGTATTGTTCGGAGCTCAACTGGGCGCAAGGCTTTCAAACCGGTTTCACGGTGTTTGGATCATAAGAAGCCTCGCCTTCGCATTAGGTCTTGTAGGTATAAGAATATTCATTATGGCATTCTAGCAAATGAATATTGATGAAATATGATAAGATATTAACAGAATAAAGAAGGAGAGTCTTATGATACAGCCAATAACATTCCCCGGATTAGGATTAAGCTTTACCATTGATCCTATTGCATTCAGCGTTTTCGGTCTTGGTATTCACTGGTATGGTATCATCATTGCCACGGGCTTTATGCTGGCTTTCCTGCTTGCTATGAAAGACTCCAGCAAATTTGGAATGAACCAGAATGATATTATTGACCTTATGTTGGTTGTCACTCCCCTGTCTATCATAGGGGCAAGATTGTATTATGTCGCTTTTGAGTGGTCGAATTATAAGAATAATTTACTTGAAATCTTCAATACCCGCAACGGTGGTCTGGCTATCTACGGAGGTCTGCTTACCGCTATAATAGCTGCCTTTGTTTTTATGAAAAAGAGAAAATTAAATGTTTGGACATTTTTCGATTTTCTAATACCCTATGTAGCTTTAGCACAGTCTATTGGCCGTTGGGGTAATTTTGTCAATCAGGAGGCTCACGGAGTCGTAACTACACTACCATGGAGAATGGAGATATTCGACCCCTCCAGGATGCAAAGAGTGGCTGTACACCCAACCTTCCTGTATGAATCCTTATGGAATCTGGGATTGTTTTTCTTCTTAATTTGGTTCAGGAAGAAGAAAAAATATGAAGGCGAAGTGTTTACGCTATATCTGGCGTTATATGGTTTTGCAAGGTTCTTTATTGAAGGAATGAGAACAGATAGTCTGTATCTGGGAAACGTGAGAATTTCCCAAGTTCTTGCAGGTGTATTCTTTTTGGTATTGATATCAGTGTTTTTCGTCAGGCGACATAGAAGCAGCTAGCCTGCATCAATGGAATAACATTCACCGGGAATTGCCGATTTGGCGGATCATTATGCCGACATGTACATTCGTTTTAACTGTAGGGAAAATATCACGCCATTGATCTTTGACCCTTTTCCAGTATGCAGGTTTTTCCGCCTTTAAAACGGTATTAAGATGAAATATATCTGCGCCATACTCTTCTTGAATTTTCCTAATTACCTTCCGGCACCTTTCTTCTACTGCCATACTGAAATTCATTTCAGATTTTTTTAAAAAATCCTCAGTTAATATGCCATGAATTTCTTGATTTGTAATTTCAGCCAGATTCCCTTTGATTTGAACGTCTATATTAAAGCTATATCCGCTGTCTTGCGGAACAGGAGTAATTTTTGTTTTTACATTCGTAATTTTGAGTGATATGATTCCATCTTCATCATTCGGACTTGTTGCTGTTATGATACCCCCCAGCGACTTATCCCGAATCAACTTTATCACTTCGGTATCAATTTCATCTCCCCACCCAACCATTCTATCATTTTTAAAAATTGCACAGCCGCAATCCTTTATTTCGTCCTTGGTTGCATTAACTGAAGGAAGTACGAAATCCTGATCGGAATGCAGGCTTATTAATAGTTCACCAAGATCTGTCTCGTGAAGTATCCTGGAATTGACTTTAGCATTTAACGGCAATCTGGATAAATAAATAGCTGAATAGTCTTCTATTTTTGGAATAACATCAAGAATGCGCTTTGCTTCTCCTTTGGATATAAATACCTTAACCCTTCTCCTCATTTCCGGGTCCCTTACAAAGAAGTCCAATATATCGTGCAGCCCTTTCCTGGCCACTGCATCAGAAATGATAATAGATTGAAGGTGTTCATAATATGGAATCAAATCAGTCCTTGAGGTTATTTCCTCATTCATATCGACAAAGCTATCTCCGGCCTGTGTAAGCTGCCATGTTTTAGATCCCTGACTGTTGCCCCCACCTACACTTGCAGCTGTCATAGTTGCCTTCTTGATAATCGGAAATTGTATGGTCATTGCATACCTTGGCCGGTTTATATCCAATTCCATGCTCTCAAATTTCCTCTTTTCTTCCTCACTCGCCTCTTGTGAACCCGGATTGTTTTGCCCATACGGCATTGGAGGGTATTCATCTATTGCTATTCCAAGAACATATCCTCTTGTCTCTATATCCACTCTGTCCCATGATCTAAAAATAAACATTAACCCAACCATCATTATGAAAAACAGGTACTTTTTAAGCATGCTTCTCCCTCCGTGTTTTAATCAATGCAATTATCAGCAAGGCAGGAGATGCGATCAACCCCAAATAAGTAGCAAGGACCTGGGTATAATCAAAATATTTTAAGGCTTCCAGGGAGTTTCTACTGTATAATCCAATGTATGCAAGCAGAGGTAAATGGGCATAAACAACGAATTTTTCATATTTAGGTTTTACACTTAAGAGGGTCACGAAATTTCTGACGGATGCAAAGGTAAATACAGTAATGGTGATAAAGGTCACAGGTATCCAGATAATAACCATGAACCCTTCGAGCCTTTCCACAAGAGTATTTGAAAATTCAATCGTCTTTGATAGAGCCAGAAAGGGGTAAACCATTGTCTTGATTTCATCCGGTCCAAAGTTCAGAAGTGTGACTAAAACTGATGCAGAAATTAGAATCGTGGTTACAGTCATCCCTATGGTATACCATTTAAATGTTTTCTTTATTGTTTGCATATAGCATAAAATGTATGCTATTATTCCATATCCGGAAAACGCCTGATAAGCTGGTATAATTGAATCAATTACGCCTCTGGTATTTTCAAACAATATTGGTTCTATGCGGTATATATCTGCCTGGCGTAATGTAATAAAGATAAATAGAACCAGTGCCCCCATAAATACCGGAAACAGAAGATCAATGACATTGCTGATTGTATAGATGTTTTTATTAACAACATAAACTACTACCACACACATTAAAAGAACGATGGCATAGGTAGGTGTTCTGTCAAGAAGAAACACTCTCGTAACCTGTGTAAAAATCCTTAAGCTCAAACCACCGTATAGTAAAACATACACCATAAACGGAATCAAAATGATACGCCCGATAATCTTTCCTCCAAGCTGAATGAAGATTTCAGGCAGGTTTGATTTCGGATATAATTTTGCCAGATAATACAGGGACAATCCGCCGGCATAAGCCAGCAAGCCGCCTAATATTGCTGATAGCCACATATCCTGACCGGCAATCACTACAAGTTCATGTTGTACTGTAAAAATATTTACACCTAGGAGAGTTGAAACAGTAATTGTCATAATCTGGATCGGCTTAAGATTTTCTTTTATTACTGCCACTTCCTTTCTCTTTAATAATTTGCCTCTGTGTATCTTCGGGATTTAAAAACTCGGGACGTTTTCCAAAAGTCCATTGAGGCGCTTTGATCAAAGTATCCTTCATATCCCTGATTCTATAGGGTGTTACAGGTTCAAGATATCTGACGCCAAAACTTTTTAACGAGCAAACATAACCCAATATAAAAAGTATACCCATGATAATTCCATATGCGCCAAATGTAGTAGCCAAAAACATAAGCGGGATTCTTACAAATCTTGTTGAAAGGCCAAGGCTATAATCAGGAATTGCAAAGGATGCAATAGCTGTTATAGCTATTACAATAACCATGATTGGGCTTATAATTCCAGCTTGTACAGCTGCCTGACCTATAACCAGGCCTCCAACAATCGACACTGTTTGGCCAACAGTTCTAGGCAAACGTATCCCTGCCTCTTGCAAGAGCTCAAGTGTACCTACCATCAGCACCGCTTCTATAACCGAGGGAAACGGAACACCTGTACGGCTGCCCGCTATTGATAATGCGAGGATTGTCGGCAGAAGTCCCGGATGAAAGGATGTCATTGCGATATAAAGAGCTGGTAGAGCAGCCGAAATAAATAGTGCAATATATCGCATTAATCGTATCATCGAACCGACAATCCAGTTTTCGTAATAATCATCTATGCTCTGGATTAACATAGGCAAGGTGACCGGTACCAAATATAATCTGGGTACTCCTTCTACAATAATTGCCACTCTGCCCTCCAGAAGACTGGCAACTGTTTTATCAGGACGTTCTGTTGCCTGAATCAGTGGAAAAACCGAATTCGGATTATCACTGAGAAGGTGTAATACTTGCGCAGAACCGACATTATCATCGGTATCAACCTTCTGGATCCGTTTCCTTACTTCTTTGACAATGTCCTCATTCACAATTCCTTTCATATAGGCAAGAACTACATTACCTTTCGTCCTTCTTCCAATTATATGAACTTCAAAAGTTAAATTAGGATCTCGCAGCCTTTTCCTTATCAATCCAAGATTATCTTTCAGCAATTCTACAAACGCTTCCTGTGGTCCTTTTACGGAAGGCTCCAAAAGAGGTTCCCCGATAGTTCTCCCCTTAAACTCGCTTGTATTGATCAACAACCCCTTTTCCATCCCTTGAATGCATAAAAATGTATCACCTGTCAGAATGCCATGAACAATATCATCGAAAGTTTGTACTACAACAATACTTCCAGTCGTAATAACGCTGTCTATAATTGTATTTATATCAAAACTGCTTTTGGTAAAATTTGCTGCACTATTGGAAACTCTCGTAATTGGCTTGATTATATGTTCATTTATTGTATCTTCATTGACAAGATTGTTGATGAAAATAACGGCGGCCAGCATATCTGCCCCAAACAACATAATTTCCTTGCTTATTATGTCTATACTATTGTTCATAGCATTCTTCAGATCTTTTATATTTTTACTTATATCTGTAGAAATAACCTGACTGTTATAATTATTTTTTGTGTCAGTATTTCCATTACCATTACTTTCTTTTTGATTCATAAATAGCCGTTTGTATAATCTAGCCAATGAAAACACCTCATCAAATCCTATTAGCCAGGAAAATGTCTATTCCACATCACAAATACTAGTGTATTATTCCCTGCCTTTTTGCTATTTTATCAATTCATATGAAATATTATAAAAATAGGTAATGGGGATTCACCAAAATCGCATAAATGCAAATGCCTCCTACAGATAACAAGAATATTGTTATTTACAGGAGTTTTTATATTTAAGGGTTATGGGTAGTCCTTTTATTTTCTTATCGCGTTACTATGATCAAAATCAGGAAAGCAGCCAATGATAAGATGATACTAATAGAAATGGTGTTTAATATGAATTGCTTGTTGTTGCCTTCTCCATCCTTCATAAATATCGGGATTACAAACGGAGGAGGCAGCAAAAACATGGTGTAAAGAGCAATTTTAAAGGTATTGTCCAGATGGAGAACTTTTCCTATTAACAATGTATTCATGAAAAAGGCAATTGCCATAAGGGCTGTAAGTCTTATAAGTGCAGCCAACAGCGGCTTCCCAAGATTTTGAAGATCCAGTCGAAGTTCATATCCAATAACAATGCATATCACCGGTACTGTTAGATTTGAAAGCAGTTTGAACATTTCCACAACGGAATTGGATAGCGGGAAAGCTTTCACTACTCCGAATACACCCAGGCTTCCCACCAAAATGCCAGAAATGATTGACAGGATAACAGGAGACTTTATAAAGGAAAGTGCCAGCTGTTTTACATTTGCAGACTCCCCGTTCAGTCTTTGTAAGTAGCTGACCAGTACAAAAAATACAAAAGTCACCTGACCCAGGTCAATAATAGCCAGCTTGTACATATTTGCTGCACCATATACAGCAACAAATATGGAGTATCCCATCATACCCGTTTCAAAGCCACTGAATACCGACGGAACATATCGGTTATCCGCCCTGGTAAGCGATTTAAAAGCCACTCCAAAAAGTAACATAATGCCGCATATCAAAAACACTGACAGGAAAATCAATAAGTATCGGAATTCGAAATCCGTTTCGGCAAAAGCCATAAAAAGCAAGGCTGGTAAGGAGATGTTTACTATGACCTTCTTCAGTTCGTCAATCGTACTTTGCTTAAGAAAACCCGATCTTTGTAGTATGTTACCAAGGACAATAAGAAAGATGACTGGTAAAACCTTGGAGACTACTGCAATTGTATCTGTCAAACGAGTTCACCTCACTTATCTTGCTTTATCCCTATATCTTTTCTAATTATGTCAATATTCTTCTCTACAATTTGCACAAAAGATTTTGCTTATGGTAAGATTTTATTTTGTGCAACAGCTACTTAAGGTAATACAAGTAAAAAAATAGAGGATCATAAATCTTTTTTCATTGTATATAGTAGTGTATTATTTGTAAAGTAAAAACAGCAGAAAATATTCACTGCTGGCTTCTGTGAGTTATATAATAAATCTTAATCCCCCCCTATGTTGTTGCTTATTAATAAAATCTCGCGGATACCGATCTTTCCAGTGATACTGCTTGCCTCTAAAAAGCATCATGACAAAAGTTGTCCTAAGTCCTAACAGAAACGAGCTGCAACCAGTATTGTTCATAATGGATTGCAGCCCGGATCAATTCGTTTTATTAGTTAATGCAACTACCGGTGCCATTTCCCATGCCTGCACCGCCACCCATACCACGGCCCATGCCTCTGCCCATTCCCTGTCTGGTTCCTGTGCCATTACCTGCGGTATTTCCAAAGCCCATTCCGCTTTTTCTGCCTAACTGAGCAGTCCCAGTTCCATCACAGGTTGCCTGATTGTTCTTCATTGCAGTGTAGAATTCATCTGCCTGCTTCTGTGTAAGAGTGCCATCCTTTACCCTCTGATCCAGGACTGCCTTTCTTTGTTCCAGCATTTGCGCCTTGAATTCATCAAGTTTGCCAGCTTCATTAGCAATAGTACCGTAAGTATCTCCTGTTGCGCGATCTGCGGTAACCTCTGCAACAGTTTTTCCCGTCAAAGTGGCAGCAATTTGTGCTGGTGTTGTTGCTGTTGCTGCATAGGCTATCCCTGCAGTTCCCAAAACGCCTAATGCTGCAATGACAGCAACGAGTTTTTTCATGTTTTTCATAAAATTCAATCTCCTTTTTCTTTTTAGTATACCGGTTCATCTATCTCCCAACCATTCTAAAATCCTTTCGTTGTGAAACTGTTCCGGATGTCATATTTTTATTATGAGGGCCAGATGTGATAGAAATATGATAGAAGACTGAAAGAACGATGAAAGTTATCTAACTTATAGAGTAAGTTCTTGAAATGGTTCTTGAAATGATTTTTGCCGTGCAATCATATTTTCAATTGGAACCAAAATGAGGTTCCCATCCCTATTTTGCTTTCTACTCCAAAAACAGCCTGATGGGCATCAAGAACACCTTTTACTATCGCTAGTCCCAGACCTGTTCCTGTATTCTTTTTAATGCTGGTGTTATCAGCTTTGTAGAATCTTTCCCACACATGTAGAATATCCTCTTCAGGTATGCCACTACCTGTATCAGAGACTTCAAATCGCACCTCTGCGGGTTGGATAGCTGCACTGACTATAATGGTTCCACCTGCTGGTGTATGATTAAACGCATTATTGATCAAATTGTAAAATACCTGTTCTATTCTGGATTTATCTGCCTCCAAAACAGTATCTTTCGGGCATTGCTGTACAATCTTCACTCCAGTATTCTCACTCAATACCTCATAGCGTTTGGTAACGGCTTCCACCATTTCCTTTACGGAAAAACGGCTTTTTTCAAGCTTGATATATCCGGACTGCAGTTGAGATAAGTTTAAGACATCATCAACGATCCTGCCTAGGCGCTCTGTTTCTTCAATAATAATATCCAGCTGTTTGTCTCGCTTTTCACGCGAATCCCCAGTTACGTCCTTAATAGTTTCAGCATACCCGCGTATCAGGCTCAAAGGGGTTCGCAGCTCATGAGACACATTGGCTATAAGGTCTTTGCGGAGATGATCAATTTTCGAAAGTTGTTCTCCTAGATAGTTAATTGTACTAGCCAGCTTGCCTAGTTCATCTTGTTTTCTTATATTAATCCTGGCAGAGAAATCTCCAGAAGCCATCATTTCTGATGCCTTTTTAATGTCGAGAATAGGTCGGGTAAAGCTTTTGGAAATCAAGTAGGAAATAATCAAAGAGGCTACCAACAAAATGGAGGTAATATATAAAAGCTGCCACTTTAATATGGAGGCCGTATCCTCAACTGGAGCCAAAGGCATGTTTATAATCAACACTTCTGAGACTGTTCCCGATTCTTTTACCGGCAACCCTATCATCATAAATTTATTTCCAAAACGCGGATGTGTTACTGGTGTTTCAACAGTATTACCTGCCAATACCTGTTGAAACACCTCCGTTCTTGTACCATTCATCATCATAGGCATTTGTCCCATCGCTCCGGTCGCTCCGGTGTTATAGGTAGTGTTGCCCTCGGAATCAATCAACTCAATGCTCATGTTATACTTAAACGCAAGTGCATCCAATTTATTTTCATATTCCGTCTTACTACCCTCATTCATTAATCCAATGATCGCTGCAGCTTCTTTTTCTACACCGGAGATTTGCATATTTGTATAGAAACTTTCTAGAAATACTATTTGAAAAAGCCATAAAAGTATCAGTACAATTACAATCAGCGCCATCATTCCAGCCCAGAGCCTAAAACGCATACTTTTCATTTCACGCCTCCCGCAAAAGGTTACTTTACTCTATCATTAAATTATTTATGAGGATTATTTGCTTCAAATTTATAGCCTGTACCCCATACTGTCACAATGAACTTGCGGTAACTGCCCAGACTTTCCCGCAGCATCTTGACATGGGTGTCAACTGTCCTGTCATCCCCTATAAAATCGTATCCCCATACTGAATTCAACAACTGATCTCTGGAGAAAACCATGTTGGGATTGTGAACAAAGAAGCTTAACAATTCATACTCTTTGGGCGTAAGGCTCACAATATTTTCATCTATATATACATTTCTTGAGTTGAATTCTATAACTAGACCTTCAAAGCTGGCTCGATCCCTTTTGGGGGTGCTGTCACCAGTTGATGTGCTTCTGCGTATGATAGCCTTCATTCTTGCCAACAGCTCTTTTGGGCTGAAGGGCTTTATAATATAATCGTCAACACCCAGTTCAAAACCAAAAAGCTTGTCGTACTCTTCTCCTCTTGCTGTCAGCATAATGATGGGAACCTGGGAAGTCTTCCTGATTTCCCGGCATACACTCCAACCATCCATTCTGGGCATCATCACATCAAGAACAATCAAAGAATACTGAACCTGTTTCGCGAGATTCAGAGCTTCGACACCATCTGAAGCCTCATCAATCTGAAATTCTTCCAGACTGGTATACTCTTTGATCATATCCCTGATCCGTTCCTCATCATCAGCTATAAGAATCTTAATCTTCTCCACGCCAATCACCTGCTTCATATATTCAATAACTCTTTAATACCACATTCTACTTAAAACAATCGTTTACAGATATTATAAACAAAAATTGTGATGAAAGTATGATAAGTATTAGTTTCTTTCTTAGGCAAGATTTGAACTTGTATAAAGTCCACCCCAAAAGTCTATAATTCTTAAATAGTGGTATGTTTCGCAAAAATAGTTAATGCACATATTAAGTATCATTGGAAGGAAAACAAAAATGAAAAATAAACCAACGACAGGTATAGTTGCAATAACTCTTGGCATATTAGTAGCTTTAACTCCCATAGCAATATTTCCGGTATGTACAGATATGATTGAATTAATGAACGGCAAGACTTTATTTATGAAATGCCACTGGACAGCAATGGCAGAATTATTAGTTGGGATACTTATCGTATTTGACGGTATGTTGATTATGGGATTTAAAAAACATGAAACTCGTACAGCACTTAGTATCATGTTATTTCTATTTGGTTTGACCGCGCTGGTTATTCCAACAGTTGTTATTGGAATGTGTGAAACGGCTACTATGGCATGCCGCGTGGGAACAGAACCTGCGTTAATAGTAGTGAGCGTAATAACTATGGTAGTGGGAATCGGAAATACTTTTTTTCAGAGCAGTTCCATAAAATCAGAGCAACTTGTAAAGAAAGAAGTGTAATTAATAATGGGAAAACAGCGGTTGACAACATTTGCGATATCCCTAAAAAACCTTCAGAAACATTCTTTTAGGACAAAAAGCCTTATCGTAATTGTAGCTGTTTTTGCATTTACAATTTTTTGTGGCGCATTATTATCACAAAGCTTAAGTTTAGGCAGGAATTACATGTTAGGGCGAATGGGGGCAGACATTATGGTTGTGCCTCGAGGATGTGCCTCAAGTCTTCAGAATACACTTTTAAGAAGCGAATCGAATACATTTTATATGAATGAAAACCTGACGGAGGGGCTATCTGCCATACCTGGCGTAGAACAGGTGTCGCCTCAATTGTATATCGGATCACTCAATGCATCCTGTTGTACAGTTCCAGTTCAACTAATCGGTTTTGAACCCAAAACGGATTTCACAATAAAATCCTGGATGACAAATATTGATAGCAGCAAATTGGGTTTTGGAGAAATTGTGGCAGGAAGCCAAGTGAATCCGGCATTTGGAGGTAAGGTCTGGTTCTTTGGCCAACCGTTTAAGGTCGTAGCAACGCTGGATGATACAGGAATGGGGTTTGATTCATCTGTATTTATGACACTGGAGACCGCGCAGCATATGATAGCAATATCAGAGCAGACAGCAGTTCATCCTGCGGGAACCGGAAAAGATCGACTATCTGCATTATTTGTAAAATTAGCCAATGATTCGGATGCCACAAAAGTAGCCAAAACGATAATGAGTGCATATCCCCAAACGGATGTTGTTATTTTGAAAGAGATGATGCAGCATATTTCAACACAGCTGAATAATATAAAAGGCTTGATTTATGGAATTCAAGGGCTGCTATGGATAGTATCGGTTTTAATTCTTGCAGTTGTATTTACTGTTACCACAAATGAACGGAAACGCGAATTTGGATTGTTTCTGGCTCTCGGCGCTACCCGAAAAAAACTTGAAAGCTTGCTTATGACTGAAACTTTAATTATCAGCATATCAGGGGCGCTTATCGGAGTAATAGCAGCATGTTTCATTATGTTTGAATTTCGTATGTTAATAGCAATATCACTAGGACTTCCCTACATGCAGCCAACAATAGGCTCAACAATTATATTATCTGCTATGAGTCTACTGATCTCAGTTTTCACAGGTGTGATTGCCTGCCTCTATTCTGTAATACATATTGGACGTTTGGAAACCCATATTATGATAAGGGAGTATGAATAATTAATGCTGGAACTGAAGCAGCTAACAAGGGTATATGACAGAGATGATATAGCTCCATTTATGGCTGTAGACAATGTAGATCTTAGCATTATGCACGGAGATTTTGTCAGTATTATTGGAAGATCAGGCAGTGGAAAATCAACAATGCTGAATATGATCGTAGGTTTGTTACATCCTACTTCTGGTAAGATTCTAATAAATGGTACAGATTTATGGTCGATGAATGATAAAGATATGGCAAAAATTCGCAATTTGAAGATTGGGTATATTCCACAGGGCTTTAGCCTTCTTTCAAATTTAACAATAATGGACAATGTACGTCTCCCGTTTTGTTTGGCTCAGAGAGAAGGCAACGGTATTGAACGTGCGATGAACCTGCTGGAAGAAATGAGAATGCAAAATCTGGCAGAGAAATATCCAGCGCAGCTTTCGGGTGGTGAAATGCGCAGAGTAGCAATTGCCAGAGCACTAATAAATAATCCGGAAATTTTGATCGCGGATGAACCTACTGGTGATTTGGATGAGGAAACTACGAAAGAAGTTATGAAATTGTTTGCGAGAGTGTATTGTAAAGGAATTACGATTCTCATGGTTACTCATGAATATGATATTACCAGTTATGGTAACAGAGTATGCACGATGTCTTCAGGAAAATTGATCGAGAATATAGCTGCTAGATAACCTGCCACTATTCGGGTACCAATTATGTAGTTACAAGTTACTCTTTTACAAGATAGCAGATTTAATCCGCAAATCTCATAAAACTTTGCATGGTTCTGGCCAGTTCACTTAATGCCTGTTTCTGGTCTTCAGCAGATGCTGCATTTTGGATGCAGGTCATTGAGTGCTTTTCCAATATCAGGATGCCCGCTCTATTGATTGCTGTGCGAACTGCCGCTACCTGAGTAAGAATGTCGGCACAGCTTTATCGTCTTCAATCATTTTATAGATCCCTTTAACCTGCCTTTCAATACGTCTGAGCCGCTTTAATATATCTTCCTTTGATTCCATTTTCATTTCGTCCATACCATGCTACCTCCGATACTGTATAGGGGTATAATGATATTGTACAGCAGCGATCACAATATTTCAAATTGCTTACTTCTTCTCTTCTTTCCCCTTCATCACCCTGGCATAGTTCTTATGTCCGCCCGAAAGGTTGTAAACATGCTTGAAGCCATTATTGATGAGTATATTCTGTGCAGCATTTCCCGTTACTCCCTTATTGCAATAAGTTACAGTCACAGCATCCTTGTCAAGATCTTCGGCAGTTTCCCTCAAAACTTCATGCGGTATATTTATTGCACCTTCAACATGGTTCAGTTGATATTGCTTTTGAACCCTGGCATCAATGATACTAACTTTTTCACCTGCTTCAAGCTTTTTTGCCAATTCCTCAGCTGTAATCAACTTCCTATTGCGCTCAATGTCATTGGTCAGAATCATTCCAGTATACATGACCGGATCCTTAGTCGTTGAAAAAGGTGGAGCATACGCCAGATCAAGGTGGAACAGATCCTGTGCCTTTGCGCCGAAGGTCATAGCGGTGGCGAAAACATCGATTCGCTTATCCACTCCGGCCTTGCCTATTATTTGAACACCCAGCAGCCTTCCGCTTTTTCTATCTGCTATCGCTTTGATAAGCATTTCTTCTCCATGGAAATACTCCGGTTTGTCAGGCTTAATATTGTGACAAACTACCACGTCGTACCCATCCTGTCTGGCTTCTCTTTCTGTAAGTCCAGTCTGGGCCACTGTGGTATCAAATATTTTAAATATACCAGTGCCAAGAATTCCCCGGAACTCCAAATCGCCACCTGTTATTTGATCACCTGCAATCCTGCCCATTTTATTGGCGGTTGATCCCAACGGACGATAGAAAACCTTCCCTGTGATAAGGGAGTAGGTCTCTGCACAATCTCCACAGGCATAGATATCTTTTATATTTGTCTCCATTCTATTATCAACCTTGATAGCCCCAGTTGTGCCAAGCTCAACTCCTGCCAACCTTGCAAGTTCCACATTCGGTCTGATACCAGTGGCTACGATAACCATATCCGTCTCTATTTCTGTCCCGCTTCTGAGTATGGCTTTTTCAACAAACCCTCCACCCTTCAGCTCCTGTACCGAATCATTAAGATATACCTGTACTCCATTTTTGATAATAACATCTCTTAAATATATTGATACATCATTGTCCAGCGGCTTCATCAAATGGTCTTCCATCTCAACAACTACTACTTCCATACCGAGGGCTTTCAAATTTTCAACCATCTCAAGCCCAATAAAGCCAGAACCTATTACCAAGGCCTTTTGAGGCTTGGACTGTCCAACATAATTTTTTATTGCATCGGCACTCCTGACATTTCTAAGAACAAAGACATTCTTTTTATCAATTCCCTTTATGGGAGGCAGAACAGGCTTAGCTCCGGTTGAAATAACCAGCTTGTCATAGCTTTCGGTTAAAACGTCAGATGAAGAAAGATCTTTCACTTCAAGACTCTTTTTATCAGGATCAATACTTAAAACCTGATGTCCTGTGAAAATATCAACATTGTATTTGCTTTTAAAAAAAGCAGCATTTCTCGGCACCAATTGCTCCCGCCTCTCAACTTCAGTTCCTATATAGTATGGAAGTCCACAAGCTGAATAAGAAATGTCACTGTCCATCTCATATATTTTGATTTCCGCATCTTCATTGTTCCTTCGTGCCTTGGCGGCTGCAGACGTGCCCGCTGCAACCGCTCCTATAATAAGTATTTTCATGGATTACCCCCAAACTTATGCATTTTTCCTGATAGGAAGTCCATTTTCATCAAAAAATCTACGTTTAAAGAAGAGTGCCGCGTTTACCAGCGAAATCATCACAGGCACTTCCACCAATGGCCCAATTACTGCGGTAAAAGCAACATCGGAAGCAATACCGAAGACAGCTACAGCGACCGCAATCGCCAGTTCGAAATTATTGCTTGCTGCCGTAAATGCAAGTGTGACTGTCTGTTCGTATTTGAAACCTCCCCTGAAGGACATATAAAAGCTGACAAAAAACATGATTGCAAAATAAATCAGAAGAGGTACTGCAATTCGAACAACCCCTCCCGGGTTTTTAATGATTTCTTCGCCTTTGGTAATAAACATGATCACGATCGTATAAAGCAGAGCTATTAATGCTAATGGAGAAATCTTAGGAATGAATACTTTTTCATACCATTCTTTTGTCTTAATCCGTACTAAGCTGAATCTGGTAATGAAGCCTGCTGCAAAAGGAATTCCAAGATAAATCAGTACACTCTTTGCTACTTCCAACATGGAAACATCAACTACCTGCCCTCCCCATGAAAGCCCTAACCACTTTGGAATAACGGTAACGAACAAATAGATATATAAGGTATACAAAAGAATCTGGAATATTGAGTTCAAAGCGACCAAAGCAGCACAATATTCATTATCCCCCTTGGCCAGTGTGTTCCAGACAATAACCATAGCGATACATCGTGCCAAACCGATTATGATAAGGCCGATTGCAAAGCCTGGCATATCTCCCAGCAGCAGAACAGCCAAACCAAACATCAAAATGGGTCCTATGATCCAGTTCTGTATCAAAGAAAAGGTAAATACCTTTTTATTCTGCATCACCTTGCCTATCTCATCATATTTCACCTTAGCAAGAGGCGGATACATCATAACGATAAGGCCTAAGGCTATTGGCCATGATATTGTCCCTGTGCTTAAACCACCTAGCGATTTTGCCAGGTCAGGGAATAAATAGCCGCTAAGCACCCCAACACCCATTGCAATAAATATCCATAGCGTTAAAAACTTGTCCAAAAATGATAGCTTTGCTTTACTTACATTATCCATATTAATCAACCTCCACATAGCGATTTATTACTGCACTATCTTTCCTTAACAACATTTGCTCTTTTCCATCGCATTCAGTAATATTTCCAAGCTCTCTATAACCTGTCTAGTTTTATTTTCCGGTATTGCTTCAACAATACCGCGATAAAAAGCCTCCATATTTCTTTCAATACTTTCAAAATTCATCTGACCGCTTTCTGTCATCTTATAGAAATAAAACGTCTATCTTTTGAGTCTAGTTCCCTTTCCACCATATTATCAGTTACAAGATTATTCACTGTCCTACTCATTGTACTGTTATCAAGATTCAGGATCTTAGCCAGTTCAATTAGTGAAATAGTCTTTGCTCTGCCGATCTCAACTATTGCATGACATTGTGCCAGTGTATTTCCACAGCATGCGGTTTCACTTTTATCAAATACTCCTAGCTTTCTTCAAGATCCCTTATCAGCTCACGAAGGTCATGGTATCCATTTACACCATTCATTTATAAACCCCCAAAAATAATTCTCAATCGCATATGATTTCTTTTCTTGACACCCACTCGTCCAGATTTTTCAGATCCTCTTTAAATTGTTCCAGATTTCTTAAATTATCAAATATAAGGCTGTCAATAAATTTGAAATTGTCGTTCTTTATTAAGGAATAATATACCCACTGAGCATGTTTCCTATCTTCAACAAGTCCTGTATTCTTAAGGGTTGAAAGATGTCTGGATGCCTTTGTCTGGCTTATTTGTAATGTTTCCATAATGTCACAGACACAAAGCTCTCTTTCATATAATAAATTTATAATTCGCAACCGTGTTTCATCAGATAAAGATTTGAGTATATTTAAAATTGTTTTCAGTTAGATCACCTCCTCGTCATATTTGTCCATGCACATAAACGAATATGCACATATCAATTATATACTACTGCAAGCAAAAATGGAACTGAATATTTTCTTGGAAACGTCTTCATATTGAGCTTCATATATCTGATTATCTGAACTAAAAAATAAGTTTCGATTGGCAAAATAACGATCCCGTACATATACTGTTCTAAACGGATATTCTACAACTTAATAGTTGACATGGTCAACTATTAAGTTGTAGAATATGGTTGTTGACGTCAACTATATTTGCAAGGAGATGGAATATCACGGACAAAAATATTATTAATATCTACAATTCACTTCAGGACATAGCCTGGCACTTCGGCAGCCATGGTATAAACGGAGAGTGCTGCGGGGATCTTTCATTCATTGATTTTATCGCTCTGAAAAAGATATACGAAAACAGTGAAATAACAATTCAGGGTTTGGGAAGCGCTATGAATTTTACTAAGAGCGGTGCAACAAGAATTGTAAATCGTTTGGAAGGCAAGGATTATGTTGAACGCGAAAATTCACCCTTGGACGGAAGAGTTTGCTGTGTTCGCTTAACTGAAAAGGGATCGGTTACCATCTCAAAAATAATTGAAAATTATAGCCTTTACCTGGAAGATGTACTAAAAGGTTTTGAACCAAAAGAGGTCGAACAGATTGAAATTGCTCTGGAGAAGCTCTTTGCTGCAGTAAGAAGGAATAAACCATTTAATTCAAATACAGTTTCAATTATTGAGGGAGAATGCTTATGAATAGCTTAATGGTTACATTCCAATACTTTTTCACGATAATGGCAGAGCTCGTAGTACTATTCCTTGCAATCAGTACACTTATTGCATTTATACTAATGTATGTGCCGCAGGATAAAATTAAAAACTGGTTGTCAGGCAAAGGCATACTAGGCAATATAATGGCGGTACTCTTTGGAGCCGTCACACCTTTCTGTGCATGCTCTACAGTCCCCATGACTCTCGGATTACTGGAGGCTGGAGTTTCATTTGGAACAGTCATGTCTTTTGTAATTGCATCCCCATTAATGGATCCTTTGGTATTTATTCTGCTTGGAACATTTATGGGCTGGGAGGTAGCCATTGGTTTTTTTGTTTTGACATCTGTCTTTGCGGTTATTTCCGGAGTACTCTTTGACAAATTGGGATGGGCAGATCAGGTCAAACATGTTCGGCTTAAAGGAGACGGGCATCTACGAAATGAGGAATTGCCAACAGGATTCAAAAAAAGGCTAAACGCTTCGTTTTTGAAAGCATGGGGAGACTTCAAGGGCGTTTTTATCTATATGATAATAGGTGTCGCTATTGGCGCTGCCATTTATGGATATATGCCCACCGATCTTCTGGCAAAAGTTGCAGGACCCGGTAATCCGTTCGCTGTTATCATTTCAGCGCTAATAGGTATGCCGTTATATATCCGTGTAGAATCGGCTATCCCAATCGGGCTTGCATTAATTGATAAAGGAATGAGTATTGGTGCAGTCATAGCATTTATTATCAGCGGAGCTGGCATAGCTATTCCTGAGCTGACGATGCTGGCTAGTATATTCAAGAAAAAAATAATAATTGCTTTTATCATAATCGTATTCTTTACTGCTGTATTATCCGGATTGATATTCAATATGCTTTTATAAGCATAAATAATAAGAAAAACAAGAATCGAAGGGAGAATTTTTTATGAAAGAAGAAAATGAAAAAAGAGGATTATTTGAACGTATAAGCCTAAAAGGAAAACCCAAAAAGAGTTCTTGCTGCTGCAATGTAGAACTTGAAGAAATTCCAGAGGCAGAGGTTGGCAAAGAAGATCAACAAAAAGAGAAAAAAGATGGCGGCAATTCTTGCTGCTGCAAATAATTAGCACCTAAGCCAACGAAACTCCCGGATCTGCCACCGGGAGTTTCACTTTTGTAAAGGGGCATTTGTAGCTAGAGCATTTTAGTTGCAGCAGCAAGATTGTGTTTCATCTTGAATTACCAGCTCACCATCTTCAGTCAACAGGGTTACTGTCTCCGTTTTAGCCTGAGTCTGGTCATCCATCATCACAGAAATACCATTAACTAATATGGGCTTCTCACCTACTTCTAATTTCGCCAGTGCAAAATCTAAAGATGTACCACAACATGATTGCTGCAATGTTACTTCTAAACAATCGCAATCGTTGGAAACCAGCGCTTCCGCTATCAATATCTTTGCTTCATCTGTAATTTTCATTTCATCGCCCCAAAAAATATTTTATTAATTCTTATACAAATTGCTCTTTCAGCCTAATGAAAAACATACCATTTGTGTGTGCATCCACCTTTTATCATAAATGAAGTTTTAAATTTTAAAGGACAAAAAGCTGGTTAAATTTATATGCTCCAGCTTTTTACCCATATGTTTATGTTTTCTTGCATAAACAAAGATTCCTGGTTTCACAACTATATACCTACAGAAAAATGTGCAGTTGCTTTATTAAAAGCATTAACAGCCGCAACTACAGCCACACGATTTTTTCCCGCTATCATCTCCGAAATAGGTAATTGCTTCTGCTGGGCACAAATTTTGACACCCATGGCAGCCGTCAATACACCCTTCAGGATATATAACCTCAGGCCTTTGTAAATCTTTTTTGTAAACTCCATGCTGGCATTTGTTAATGCAGGAGCCACACTCAATACAGTTGTCGTGATTAATAACAGGATACCAATTTTTAGCCATTCTTAATCTCCCTTTACTTAAAATGAATTAATTCTCTTGCAAATTAGCAAGGATGTATTTTAATGATATTATTATATACTAATACGGTTAAAAATCCATACCTTTTTTGCATAAAATAAGCCTGAAATAGATATTCTCAGCCGCACCCGCAGCCACAGCCTCCGGCAGGTTTTCTGCCCGATTTGTCAAGGCCTTTGGCAACAACATTTTTGAGGTAATCGTTCAATACTTCATCAAACTTAATCCGGACTTCCTTCGAGACCTTTTTCACCATTTCCCTGTGTTCATCCGTCAGATCCCGCGTTGATAAAGCACCGGCCTCCGCTATCTCCTTGCCGATAATATCTGAAAGGTCAATAGAGGCACCCACACTTCCGCTATATTTTTCCGTTGCTCTTTTTGCACAACACTTTGAACAGCCGTCGACAGCAATGGTTGGATAATTCTCGGCAAAGCCACGTTCTTCTTCTCCTCCAGCCAAATAAAGCGGCAAACAAATTGTTACGGTTTCATCAGGACGGATCTCGTCAAGCATTTTCCTTGTTGCAAGCCTGGAAATAGTCCCACCCAGGCAGTCCTCGCCACTGCAGGATACAACACCTATTTTCACATCGTTCTCTGACATTTTCAGCCCTCCCTGCTTAATTCTTTTACTCGTTCAGCTATCTCACCGGCAATTTCGTCAACAATCTGCCAACCCTCGTCTGTAAGCGCGGTAGCATTCCCGGGTTTTGCTCCCTTGTGCCGTCTGAAGGCATCGACCACCCTGATTTTTTCTTTTACTATGCCACCTGCAATTTCTGCATTTTTCGCTGCGCACATAGCAGGGCAACCATCCAGAGTGATACACTTTTCCCCTTTGACCAGCTTTTCCGCCTCACTATCACCTGTAACAATATAGGCAAGGCATACCGTATCTGCTTCACCCGGACATAATTCTTTTACCACCCGCAGTGCGCTTTCCCTTGCTACCAAGCCGTAAACCTTTCCCATTCCACTGCACGGGATCACTTTGACCCTATTTGACATGAAATTCATCCACCTTTCTTTTTAGGACCTTAAAATACCCTTCAAAATCTAAAAGCAGCTCTTTATCACTCTCTAAGTCTGTCAGTTCAATCTCCGCAATCCATGCCTTTTCATAAGGATTCATGTTAATCAATTCCGGTGCGGATGAAAGCTCTTCATTTATAGCAATAACTTTCCCTGATACGGGCGATACCACTTCAAAGACGGCTTTCCCCGATTCGACAGTCCCCAGTTCCCCAAACTGCTCTACATCTGTTCCAACTGTGGGTGGGGTAAAGAACATGATATCTGAAAGACTCTGCTGCACATAGTCCCCAACCCCTACCCTTGCTGTCTTTCCAGATACATATGCCCAGCAGTCATTTTCATTGAAGTAGAAGCCTTCCTTCGGAACCCTGAATTTGAATTTGTCCTTTTTATAAACCTCATAATCGAAATGTTCAGGGAATATTGCCTTGCTCTCTGGTGCATTTTCAACCTCCGGTTGCTTTAAAAGAGCAGCGGCAACCATCTCAACCAGTTCCAGTTCTTTTTCACCAGGTTTTAATGGTTCTCCAATGTCAACTCCCCTGTTCTTAGCCTCCTCAGTTACTGTAATCTTTTGGGCAACCTTAAGCCCCTTTTCTGAAGCAAGCTTACTGGCGCACCTCGTCTGGCAGCCGTCAATCACCAGCAGGTGCTTTTCCTGTATGATTTTATTATACCTTGCATCCGCTACCCTGTATAAAACCGGGCAGATGATTTCACTCTCGGATTTTTCTGCAAGCTTTAAGGCTATCTCCCTCGAAATACAGCCTGCACATTTATCAAGGCCGTTGCAGGGTAATACTGCAAAGCTCTTACTCATTACTTTACATCTCCTTCCGTATTTCCTTTATCTTTTTAGTTGTTTCGCCCTTGTCTGGAAAGGATAAGGCATCCACACCGCAAGTTTTACCGCAGGCTCTGCAAAAGACTACACAGTTATCGGGGTTTTTTACAACAAGCTTTTTGTCCTCGTTTTCCCTCACCTCATATACTTTGTGCGGACAGAATTCCACACATTCCATGCAGTAATTGCACTTGTCATAATCTATCCTCGGGCTCCAGTCGATTTTGTCTCTTGGTACACCCATAAAGGTTTCTTCACTCATTTCACTCATCATCAACCCTCCGTTTCCATTTGCGCCAATGCATCCTCTACCTTCTTAAACGCCTGTTCATTGGTCATATCCCGTATGTCCAGCATCACAAGGTCTTTTTCAATATCAAGCCCTGCATCCTTGAAAGCCTGCTTGAACATCTTCCTTTGCATGTTGGGTGCGCATGCACCTATAATGACTTTTCTATGAGCCTTCAGGTAATCGGCCAGGAACCGGTCTCCATCCTCCTCACAGAGCTGTGGGTGAATAAAACCGTATTCCACCGGCAGTTCGACCCTCACCTGGTTGATGAAATCCCATATGTCCATGCTCTTGAATCCAGGGCACTTTCCTGTACATACACACATTATAAAACCCGGTAATTGTTTTTCAGACATATCTAATCCTCCTCATAATGAATTGTTTTAATATTTAATCATTCTTATTTATGAATAGCCCTTCCCACTGCATCGCCGCAGGCCTCCATTACCGCCTCGGCAAGTGCGGGATGGGGATGTATCAACTCCGAAAGTGCCTCTGCTCTTACGCCAAGGCTAACTGCCAACGTAAGTTCAGATATCAATTCGGATGCATGAGGCCCCAGAATGCGAGCGCCAAGGATCACTCCCGTGCTTTCTTCCGTTATGACTTTGACAAAGCCTTCTCTCTCCCCGTGGCACAAAGCCCTGCCGTTGTTTCTGAAATCAAATCGGCCTGCCTTGACAGCAATTCCTTTTTCTTTCGCCTGCTCTTCATTCATTCCTACCGAAGCCACTTCCGGGTTGGTATAGACACATGCGGGCACTGCATTATAATTAAGTCGGCTTCTTATTCCCATGGCATTTTCAGCAGCTACCCTGCCCTCGGCAAAAGCCAGATGGGCAAGCAGACTCCCTCCGATGACATCTCCGGCGGCATAGACCCCGTCTACGTTGGTTTCCATATGTTCATTTACAACGATTGCTCCCTTTATTACCTTAACCCCCAGTGAAACAATATCAGGGGACATGCTTTTCAGCTTTCTTCCGACTGCAACCAAAACTTTTTCGGACAGGAGCGGATTTTCTTCACCCTCGATATATGTTTCAAGGCCTTTTTGCGATTCGCGGATTTCTTTTACCTTTGCATCAAGCTTGAACTTGACTCCCTGCCTTTTCATGATCTTCAAAAGCTCCGCCGTTACTTCCCTGTCTTCATTCGGCAGTATGGTGTCCTTGAATTCAATCATGGTAACCTTTGAACCTAATGAATGAAAAAAGGTGGCAAATTCCATTCCAATGGCGCCTGCACCGATGATGGCAATGCTCTCCGGGATATCCTTCAAGTCCAGCGCTTCATCACTTGTAATCACACCCGCCAGTGTTATTCCCGGGATATCAGGTATCAAAGGCCCGGAACCGGTTGTTATGATCAGCTTACTATACTTTACTCCAATATCACCTTCCTGAGCTTTAACCAATACCCTTCCTGAGGTTTCTATACAACCCCTGCCATTCAAAACGTCAATACCGTTCTTTGATAAAAGATGTTCAAGGCCCATCCTGAGGCTCTTAACCACCCTGTCCTTTCTATTGAAGAGCGTATTTGTATCTATGGATGAAATGGAGGAATCTATTCCAAATTCTTTTGCCTTATTTATCAGATATAGCACTTCGGAAGTTTTAAGCAGTGCTTTTGTTGGGATGCAACCCCTGTTCAGGCAGGTTCCGCCGATCTCCCTTTCTTCAATCACCACTACCTTTGCACCAAGTTGAGATGCCCGGATAGCAGCTACATAACCGGCAGGCCCGCCTCCAAGAACGCAGATGTCTGCAGACATTTCCTTTATATTATTCACATTGTCACCTCGCGGTTTTAGTATATCATTAAGTAAACATATTAGAATTCCCTTATATAATATTATCACTTCATACAATATGCGTCAACATATATAAGTTGCAAAAAGATATTCATATTGACATCTTAATTATATAATTATATTATTAAATTAAATTAATTATATAATTATATAAGATATATCTAATCTACTATAAGGAGCTGGATAAAATGACGCTCGAAGACATGTATGTCAGGATATACAAGGCATTAGCCCATCCGGTCCGGATAAAAATTGTAAGGACCTTACGGGATGGTCCATTATGTGTATGTACCTTGAATGAGAATGTGGAATTCAGCCAGTCCAATCTGTCCCAGCATCTGAAAATATTGAAAGACGCTGGCATTTTGAAGTCTGATAAGGACGGCATAAGAATACTATACAGTATTAAAGACGATGAGGTTAAAACTCTGCTGAATATAACTGATAAAATGATAAGAAATGAGATCAGCATGATGAACAGTAAGCTTTTAGAAGTCGAGTAATACGACAATATCTTGAAAATGATAAACTAAAACAGGATTAGTCAAAGTAATCATTTTCACTATCCATATTAAACTGATTCATTACTAAATCTTCAAAACTATTACACCTGCGGAATTGTGTTATTAATATTCCGCAGGTGTTTTTATATACTATTCTCTTTAAAATCGTATTGACAAATAAATTGTTTAAACTTATAATAATTTTATTATATTATTATATTATCAGTTTCTAATATGTTAAAATGAAATAATAGTTCCCTATCATTAATGCGGATTCTTCATAATTATAGTTATTGTTTGTAACAATAAAATCTGAGGAGGCTATTTTATGCCCGAAGAAAAACCGTTTGCAAAGTCAAAACTAATCTTGTATACCGTCATGATCGGCGCTTTCATGTCCATGTTCGACAGCGGGGTCGTCAATGTCGGTCTGCCTGTCATGGCTTCACAGTTCAAGGTAGACATCAGTTCCGTACAATGGGTTACTTCTATTTACCTCCTGGTGATGTCTGCACTATTACCCATATTGGGAACACTGGCTGATAATTTCGGAAGAAGAAAGATTTACAATTTAGGCTTCTTTGTCATATCCATTTTCACTCTGCTCTGCGGCTTCTCTGTAAACCTTCCCATGCTGATCGTCATGAGGATCCTTCAGGCAATAGGCGGTGCAATGGTTATGGCAAACGGCATGGCTATCGTAACGGAAAACTATCCGCCCAATCAAAGGGGTAAAAATATAGGGCTCCTGGCAACAACCATGGCAATCGGAAGCATTGCCGGTCCTCCGGCAGGAGGTATTGCCATCGGGTTGTGGGGATGGCAGACAGTGTTCTTCCTGACCTTTATTGTATCTATTGCAGGCTTTATCGTATCGTATTTCTCCATACCAAGGGATCAAAAAGTGGAAAAGGAGCAGTTCCGTTTTGATTATTTGGGTTCTGTTCTTCTGGTTCTAGCAATCATAACCTTTATCTACGGATTTTCCAACTCCACCAAATTTGGCTGGGGTAACCCGTTGATATATGGAAGCATTGCGATATTCACAGTATCTCTGGTGGTATTTATTATTTATGAGAGAAGGAAGCAACATCCTGTTATGGATCTTAGCCTGTTTAAAAACTGGGTATTTTCCTCATCAATCATCGCTTCGCTGATCTCCTTTATCACCATGTATTCTCCGACAGTGCTGATCCCCTTCTATTACCAAAAGGTCCTGGGGTTCGGCACTAGTAAATCAGGCTTGTATATGATGGCATTCCCGATTGCAATGGCTCTCATATCACCGTTCAGCGGTGCACTTTCGGATAAAATCGGCGCAGTAATCCTGACATCGACAGGCTTGGTCATCAACGGCATTGCACTGATCCTGCTTGCCAATACGACTCTCAATACACCGGTGATCCTCATCCTGATATACCTGGCTCTGATGGGACTATCCCTTGGATTTTTCCAATCGCCGAACAACAGCTGCATTATGGGGAACGTACCTAAGAACAAGCTCGGAGCTGCAAACGGTATTACACAGCTTGTCAAAAACCTGGGCATGGTTATCGGTATAGCCTTCTCAGTCGCATTGTTCACTGCTTTCCTTGGAAATGGCACTGAAAATTACGGGCCAAGGTTTATTCAAAGCACACAGAAGGTTTACTATATTGCTGCTGCATTAAGCTTTGCAGGAGCAATCATTTCAGGCATAAGGAATAAAAAACCGCAAAAGGAGGTGAAAACCAATGGATGAGAAAGTTACCTGCGGGTGCAATTGCACTACCGCTGTAAATGATGTAAAGGAAATGAAGAAGGAAAAAGAAAAGGAAAATGAGAAGGAAAAGGAAAACTGGTATCTGCCCTATATGGACAAAAAGACAAAGGGCGTAGAGGTAGAGGAACGTGAAAGCCCCGTTGCAGTATTTTACTGTGCAGGCGCTTCAAATGTCGGACAGTCAACCATGCTAGGAAGTGTCAAAGCAGCTAATGAAACAGGCTACGAAAAAGCTTCCCTGCTCTGTCTTGCAAGCATTTCTGCGGGTCTTGCCAATATTACCAATGCGGCCAAAAGCGCAAAAGGAATCGTCGCAGTGGATGGCTGTCCAATGAAATGCACCTTGAAAACGCTGAATAAAGCTGGCTTCGAGGTTGACAAACACATTATTATATCAAAAGATCTGCAGATATCAAAAAACTTTGATTTGAATTCCCAGACCGATATTAATGTAATAGCCACTGCTGTTGAAAAAGACATCATGGCAGTCTACAATAAATAATTTTTAGGAGGTCCTATTATGGATTTTAAAGAATTGATGGAAAACATCAAAAAGGAAAGCGGAGAGGTCCCAAAGCCCTTGGAGCTGCTCGGACAGCTTGATGAAAGCCAGGTTGTAAATCATGTGACCGATAAGAAGTTCGCTTACTCCAAAGAAGCAATACCTCAGAAATTCAAGGCATTGATTGCTTTATCGGCTGCCATTGCTCTTGATTCCCAGTCTTGTATTTTGAACAATACAAAGGCAGCTAAAAAAGCAGGGGCATCTGTACAGGAAATTATGGAGACCTTTGCAGTCGCTAAGTTCTCCAAGGCAGCAACCGTTTTATCAAGCTCGCTCCCTGCCTTTGAGTGGCTTGTAAACAATAAATAATTCCCCATAATGATAAAACCGCATGATGAATGCGGTTTTCGTCATTATGCATTTTCCCCAATTACTTTAATAACCCCAACATCACCACAGCATTTGTATTCGAACTGGAGCGTTGAATGGTTTATCCCATGGTGCTCATTTAAAATATGTTCGATGCCCTCAGTAATCCTCTTTGTCTCGCTAACCATCATGTCCTTCACATTTATATGAGCCTCAAAGTTAATATTGCTTTCATCAAGGCTCCACACATGGACATGATGGACATCTTCCACGTCATCAATCTTTTTCAGGTCATCAACAATTTTATTGATATCAATGTTTTCCGGTGTACCCTGCATTAGAATATTAATTGCTTCTTTCAGTATCCCCAGGCTTTCCTTGAGTATATAAATACTAATAAGAACAGTCAGTAGAGGATCAACCCAATATATTTTGAAGAAAAGAATCAATATTCCTCCAATTACAACTCCCACCGAAGACAACACATCACTTAAAAGGTGAAGGTATGTCGACTTTATGTTCATGTTGCCATGAGAACCTTTTTCCAGCAAAATAACACCAAGTGCATTCGCCACAAGACCAATAAGAGCAACCCATATGATCATACTGCCGTTTATTGCCTGCGGGTTCATAAACTTGACATAGGCTTCCTTAAAAAGGAATACCGAAATTCCTATGAGAACGGAAGAGTTGAGAAGAGCTGCCATGATGGAAGCCCTTCTATAGCCAAAAGTTCTTTTGATATCGTTCTGCTTGCCTGATATCTTTATAGCATAATAGCTTATTATAATCGCTAACGCGTCGGTAAAATTATGAAGCGCATCAGAAATCAGCGACAGACTCCCAGAGTAAATCCCACCAACAATTTCTACCGCTGTAATTAGAAAATTGAGAAGCATGACAAATATAAGTCTAGCACCCTTTATTTCAGAAATATCGTGGCTGCGTGAATGATTATGATTGTGTTCCTCGTGCTCATGTTTATCCATGACCTGCATCTCCCTTTTACAATTTCCCGATTTCTTCCTTTAATTCATCCGGTTCCACTACGTGATCTCTTATTAATACAAAGCTTAAAAGCAGTGTGACAACAAGGGCAATGCCGTAAATTACAAAAAGATTATCAAGCCCTGCAGTTGAAATGATTCTTCCTCCGATGGCAGTACCTATGCCGCCGCCGCCCATAAAGCAGAAGGCCACCAGGGACATCGCTGCTCCTCTTGCCTTTTGTGCAAATTCAGTAGCCCTGGTAAGGAGTGTGGAGTGTGTAAAAATGAAGCCAAGTCCCAGTAGGGCAACACCGACAATCAACAAGCCCAGTGTGTTGCCATACAGGTAAATGATGATATCAGCCAAGGCAGCCGCTACAAGTCCGATGCTCAAGATCTTTCTTGCACCTATCTTTGCCGCCAGCTTACCGCTTAATCTTCCGCCAATAACTGTCATAATTCCAAAGGCAGTCATAATTAAACCGATATAGAAATAATTAAATCCATAGGTTTTTGCAATATAGGCTCCTGCATACGAAAAGCTTCCTACAATAAATATGCCTTCCAGAAGCACAATAATGTAGGTAAAAAGACTTCTGGATGTGCCAAGCAGTTTGCCGTAAGGCGCAAAGATTTTACTGTGGGGATGCTTTTCCGAAGGAAGTTGCTTATAGTTTTTAACAAGCAGCAGCACAGGAATCAGCGACAAAACTGCATATACACCGAATACACCCCTCCAGTTCAGGAAGTATGCTATCGTGCCTCCAATGGCCATACTCAGCCCCTGCCCCAGAAAAGAGATTCCCATATAAGTACCAATGGCTCCTTGTCTCTCCTGGATCGGGAATACATCCCCTATCAACGCCAACGCAATTGGCATGACAGACGCTGCAAAGACACCTGTTAGTCCACGGAACACTGCCAGGTTTGTGAGATTAGTCCCCAATGCACAAAGCCCTGTGGCGATAGTAAACATGATAATGGAAAATGTAATCACCTGCTTTTTACCATATCGGTCAGCCAAGGGGCCGAATATAATCTGGAAAATACCAAAGGGTAACATATATGCCGTGATGAGTAGTCCAGCCTTTGCTATGTCAATATTCAAATTCTGTGCTATGGCCGGCAATATGGGCGATACCACCCAATTGTCCGTCATAACAATAAAGCCTGCCAGTCCAAGCAGCATAACCATCTTATTCTTGTTCATTTTTTTCACCCTTGTCTGTTTTCTATTTTCTATTTTCTGTTTTCTGCTTTCTGTTTTATGATATCTACATTTCTTCGTCGATGTACTTTTTTATTGTCTCCTTGTTCGGAACCCGTCCATACACTTTGACCTTTTCGTCAATAACCAGCGCAGGCGTAGACATAATCCCATAACCCATAATTCTTTGTACGTCCTGCACCTTTTCAAATACCGCCTCCACGCCCATTTCCTTTGCCGCTTCCCGTGCCAGTTCTTCCAGCCTCTTGCAATTCGGACATCCTGAACCTAAAATCTTGATTACCATAAAAACATCATCCTTTCTTCCATTATTAGTTATTATTGTTGATATATGAAACCTTTTAATCAGGTATTGTCATCTATATACAACCTGAATTCCGCATTA
>DBTX01000039.1:16940-20749 GCA_002307275.1 Hungateiclostridiaceae bacterium UBA1305 | reverse complement strand
CTGCGGGGATTTAAAAGCAGAATACCTGTCTTTTCTCGTAACTATGATTCAAGCTCCTCTTTTTTATGTACCGGGCAATCATAATAAAAGCTATGTCAGAAATCCGCCGGAAGGTTGTGACTCGGCAGATGATACGCTGCTCACCTATAACGGCGTCAGGATCCTCGGTCTGGGGGGCTGCATGAACTACAGCTTTCAGGAGTATCAGTACACAGAAGAGGAAATGGAAAAAAGGATCAGGAAGCTCAAGAAAACAATCGTCAAGAATAAAGGCTTTGATATCCTGCTCACACATGCCCCGGCACTACATCTTGGCGACGGGGACGACCGGGCCCACACCGGCTTTGCATGCTTTGTGGACATGCTTGACCAATATACGCCAAAGTATTTTTTTCATGGTCATCAGCACTTGAATTACAAGGTACAGAAAAGAATACGGCAGTATAAGGACACGACCATTGTCAATGCCTTCGGCTACCATATCATTGACTGCAGCTTCTGAGAGCAATTCCTCTGAACGGCAGCGGGTGAACTTCCATTTTGGAAGGTGGAAGTCCTGCAATTTGATCAGACCTGTGCAACAACCGGGGGCAGTTCACTCTCAACGATATCTGCGAACCAATCCATTCCGACAATCTGTTCACGCGTCGCAAGCTGATCGTTTTTGACCATTAAAGTCCCATCCTGGCTGAATATAGGCCCGGTAAAAGGATGGAACACATCGTTCACGATCATATTTTTCAGAAAGTCCAGCAGCTTTTGAGTCTCTCTGGGAACAAGCCTTTTGGAATAGAAGAAATCCACGATTCCTGAATCCATGCCCCACCAGAAGTTAATGACCTTCTGCTCTGTGCCGAAAGGTTTCCATGCACTGTTCATAAGGCTTCTAAGCATCTTTTCATAAAATATGCCCCAATTCCACACAGGAGCAGCAATATATTCATTCGCTTTTCCATCGCCATCGATCCCGTTCAACACGGAATACACGCCATATTCGCTTGAGAATTCGCGATTTGACAGTGTATCATGGTGCGAAATGATATCAGCGCCCATTTTTGTGAGATTTTCACTCGCTGTTACGGCGCCTGCCCAATCATCCCAGCTATTGAGCCATTCTACCCTGACTCTTACTGCCGGGTTCACCATTTTTGCCCCAAGTGCGAAGGAGTTGATCCCATTAATAACCCCCGGTATGGGACTAGTCCCGACATATCCAAGCAAGTTGGACTTTGTGACTGATCCGGCCGCAATACCGGCAAGGAATCTGGGCTCATATATCCTGCCGAAATAGGTGTTCACATGCTTGAAGGTATGCGTCTCGGAGCAGTTCAGAAATTTCGTATTGGTGAATTCCAATGCAGCCTTCAATGTCGCATTTATCATTGCCGGGCTCGTGACAAAAACAACGTCATATCCCTCTTCGGCCAGCTGTTTCAGTGTATCATACGCTTCCGGTGTTTCAGGTACATGATCTGCAAAGGAGGTGCTGATGTTCTCACCAAATATGTTATTCACGTGATGCCTGCCCATTTCCTGCGAATAGGTCCAACTGGACGATTTTATATCCTTGGCATATACGAAAGCCACTTTAAGTATCTTCTTCGGCCGTACGAACGTAGTCAGCGTAGTAATCAGGTTTTCACCGCTGTCTACAGGCATTGTCTGTATTTCTGCATTTTTATTGCCGGACATCTGTTCAAGTTCCAGAATGAAGCCCGCCATCCTTGATTTCAGAATATCCTCATCTATATTGTCCGGCATCCCGTAAACTGTGATGTATTCAAGGAAAGCATCGCCCGTGGTGATTGGAAGCTTTTGCCCGCCAAGATCAAGATAAACCTTTCTGAAAGGCAGGTATATGGAGCTGATAAAGTCTTTGTGTTTGTCCCTGTCTGCCAGACAGTAATCCGGCATATACTCCTCCAAATAAGAGTTCAGCAGGTTGAAGGAGTTTCTTTTGGTGAACCATATCAAATTGATCCCTGTTTTTTTATAGAAATCCAGAAATTCATAGTAAATAGAGATATTAATGTCGCTTTCGTCTCGTTTTGGCACAAGTCTTGTTACATGTCCATGAATGGAGTATGCATCGTAGTATTTGAGCACACTGACTCTTTTATTGCCTTCTATTACATAGAACCAATTCAGATATTCATATACCTTAATCGGGTCACGGATACCCTCTTCTATGTGGGCTACACAGAGTGCCGACCATTTCTGGGCAAACTCGGTACGAGTCGTAAGCAGCGGCATGAAATTTATGGCAAATGACCTGCTTCTGGAGTATGTATATGTTCCTACGATCTTTTTAAGAGGCAGGTCGACTATACCCAGATCTATCTCATACAGGATCTCTATATTCTTCAGGACGCCTTCCATAAAGGGCAAATAACCTGACTGTCCCTTCGAAATGTTTCTGGAGTAATCCCTCATTCCCATTTTCCGTGCTGCAATATAATAGCTTTCGGCTTCCTTTATATCCATACATTCTACCTCTTCGGTCCTGCTAAATAATTTTCTCGAAGCAGACTACATCCAGCAATCTGCCAAATTTGGTTCCGACTTCCTTGTAAAAAGCACACCGTTCATATCCAAGGCTTGTGAAAAGCCCGGTACTGCCTGCGTTTTCTGCACAAATGACGGCAAGCAGCGCATGGAAACCCATTTGCACGGCAATCTCCTCGAGCCGTTTAACTGCGAAGGTACCTATTCCCCTGCGTTCAAGGCCGTTCCTGAGATACACTGTCACTTCGGCAGTACTGTCATAGGCCTCACGTTTTTTGAAATGAGCGAGAATGCAATAACCGCAGAGTTCGTCACCGTCAAATATCGCATAGGCTGGAAACCGCGGATCCTCGTCAAACAGAATCTCACGCATGCCATCCATGCCCATTTCCCTGGCATGGAAGGTTACAGTCGTATTTTTAACATAATAATTATAGATAGAAGTTAGCTCCGGCAATAATGCTTCATCCACCGGTTTCAGTATCAACTCGGGCATATTGGGCCTCCTGGGAGTGAATGTCTTTTATGTTCTAATTATATATCTCATCAAACAGGTCTGTCCATTCCTCTAAACCTGTTTACAATATTTTTAAGAATACTCATATTTTCAAAATAACTTGTGTTGTATGTAACTTCCTTTTCCCTGGGGACTGAAACTATGCCCAGCGTATTGTAGCCGCCCGGAAAGCAGCGGTATTCAACGGTTCTTTCCACTCCGTCCCACCCTGATACGCGGATCCATGTAAAGGTCGGATAATCTCTCAGCGCTTCAATAACGCCCTCTTCAGTCTGAATATCATTGTTGTTTATGCTCAGAATGACGTCACCGCGTTCAAGACCCATCAGCCTTGCATGGCTGTCCGGAAGCATGTCCAGAACTCTCAACCCTCTCCTGACAGCATTATACAAAGGTATTCCCCTTTTTTCCGAGAAGGTGGAATAAAGATTGATCCCCTCATGCGCAACTACGCAAAAGGCAACACCTGCATATCCGATCCAGGGGATTCTGATTGAACATATCGCTAAAACCAGCAATATGGCACTGTAACAGAAAAGCATGAAAGCACTTTGTCTGCATTTTTTCTCAGGATGCTTTGTTATTGCCAGATCGGAATAGCATAATACGGCCACAAGGCAGTCAAGCCCAAGCGCCCATGCTCCGCCTTCAATCGCGGAGGGTTTGAATATCATTGGCCACCCGCCTGACAGATTTAAAGCTGTTGCCCCGGATTGAAGCAAAAATGTAAAAAACACGACCGGAATCATCCAATACCTTCTGATAAGAAAAGCCCCCGTTATTTCAT
>DBTX01000039.1:8788-16619 GCA_002307275.1 Hungateiclostridiaceae bacterium UBA1305 | reverse complement strand
CTTTCAACCATCTGAAGCAGTGCAACCAGACCGAGAAGAGATGGTATGTTTATTTTGGGATAACCGAAAATCAGGCTTATTGCAGCCAGGATGCCTGCGGCGTACGATATGCAAACAAAACGCAAATCAACAATGAGAAGCAGGCACATGATGTAAAAAAGGTATCTTACGACATCCGCTTCAATGGTTATTCCTGCGGCAACCGCAAGAAAGCTTGCTGCAAACCCTGCGATCAGCCCCGTCAGAATAATCTTTTCGGTGATTTCTCTGAGGGTTTTTGCAGGCTTTCCATAAATGTCATTCTGCAGTTCCGAGTACTTCTGGTATTGACCCCGGATAAACAGAATGACAATTATGTACAAGAATATGAAAAAGTAGTTTACGAAAAACGCATCAAGCATTTCTCCAGCTATTGCGCCTGCCATCTGCAGCACCGACAACAAAATCAACTCCTGTTATTCCGCTATATACAATGAAAAAAGGTTGGGTTAATCCAGCATAATATCCAGGCGTTTGCCTATTTCCCTGAGGAAATCTTCAGTATTTACAACTTTTTTATTCTCAATGTTCGAGAGTGCCGCCAATTCCTTCGTCATCACTCCCTCATTGATTGTCCTGATAGAAGCTGTTTCCAGCGTATCTGCAAAATCAACCAGGGCGGCATTGCCGTCCATTTCGCCCCTTTTCTTCAGAGCGCCTGACCATGCAAAAAGTGTCGCCATCGAGTTCGTTGATGTCTCTTCTCCATTTAGATGCTTGTAATAATGCCTGGTGACGGTGCCATGGGCAGCTTCATATTCGTAATGTCCTTCAGGCGATACCAGCACGGAAGTCATCATCGCAAGACTGCCGAATGCCGTAGAAACCATGTCGGACATGACATCTCCGTCGTAATTCTTGCAGGCCCAGACCATACCGCCCTCGGACCTGATGATTCTGGCAACTGCATCATCAATAAGCGTATAGAAGTATTCTATGCCTGCCGCCTTGAATTTATCAGCATATTCGGCATCATATATCTCCTGGAATATGTCTTTGAAGGTATGATCATATTTCTTTGAAATGGTATCCTTTGTTGCAAACCATAAATCCTGTCTTACATCCAATGCGTAATTGAAACATGCTCTGGCAAAGCTCTCTATCGATTTATCAATATTGTGCATGCCCATGATCACACCGGGGCCTTTGAATTCGAATATGGTTTGACTGTCAGTCCTGCCGTCTGCTCCCTTGAACACAAGTTCAGCAGTACCTGCACCTTCCACACGGAATTCGACATTCCTGTATATATCTCCGTATGCATGTCTTGCTATCGTGATAGGTTTCTTCCAGGTACTTACCAGGGGCTTGATACTGTCAACAATGATCGGTGCTCTGAAGACTGTCCCATCCAGTATTGCCCTGATCGTACCGTTCGGACTCTTCCACATTTGCTTGAGCTTGTACTCCTCCATTCTCTGGGCATTAGGAGTAATCGTGGCACATTTTACCGCCACGCCGTATTTCTTTGTGGCATTCGCTGCGTCAATGGTTATCTGGTCGTTCGTCTCATCCCTCTTCATAAGGCCAAGGTCGTAGTATTCCGTATTTAATTCTATATATGGTTCGAGCAATATCTGCTTGATCATCTTCCAGATAATTCTGGTCATTTCGTCGCCATCCATTTCGACGAGAGGGGTATACATTTTTATCTTTTCAATCATATTATGTCTGCTCCTTGATTATTTGCTTCATTTAGGTACTGCCACTGCCAGATCTACATGCCACAGCATTTTTTGTACTTTTTACCACTGCCGCACGGACACGGGTCATTTCTGCCTACCTTACTGCTTACAGCCATTTTCGACAGTCTGAATTCCTTTGTAATCCCGTTTCTCTTTTCCTGTGTCAATATGCCGTCCCATTGCTCAAGATTATAGAGCCAGTCGGCTTTTGCCTCGTGCATGTTCCAATAAAGCTTCTCAAAATCAATTTCAGCTGCTATTACTGTATCTTCCCCAACCAAACTCAAATCAATTTCACTGGTCAGACTTGTATTGATCCCATCCAGAAATCCTGTGAACACTACAGGTTCCATACTGAATCCGGAAGCCAGTTCACCGAGCGGACCGTCCAGTTTATTCTGACGGTTTTCAAGCAAGTGTTCGTAAATAACCTTTTCTTTTTCAAGATAGCCATTCCAGAAAGCATCATTTTCCGCTTGCCCTCTTTCTACAGCCGCCATCTTTTTCCATTGCTCATACAATCCCATTTCAATACTCCTTTTATTATGGTGTTAAATTCTATTACAGACTTCAATTTCTGGTTGGGCCTTTGTCATATGTGTCCCGGGCTGTTTCCCGACATGCACCCTCACCTATTATACCATCTGATTGAATAAAATAAAATCTCGGGGCCGGTTATCTGCGGATAACCTTTTTCACTGCCAGTACTGCCGGTATCGTTATGATGACAGCCACTGCCGCTTCAGGAAGCCCGTTCGTCAATGCAATACCATAAATCACCTTTGCTGCCGTATCTATGGCGATCCCCTTGGCATGTGCGTACTGCGCCGCATAAATGAAGTATATTGCGGTCAGCACACCTACAGTATTTGTCAGTGAACCTGCAACTGCTGAAATACCTATTTTCACAATCTCATTTTTTATCACGGGAATCTTGTATGTATAATACGCCGCGGCCCCGATAAGCATCCTTGGAAGCACGGAAACCAACGGATTCAGAAATGCAAAGGACAATATGTTGGGAGCCGTTATGTTCTGGAATATACTGAATAACCCGAATATCAAACCAACGCAAATGCCCACGACAGGTCCTTCAAGAATTGCACCGATTATGACGGGAATTTGCATGATGGTTGCCTTTGCCATTGGAAGCGGTATAAAGCCATACCCCGTTGAGCCTAGAACAATTGAAATGGCCGACAGCATTCCAATAATGGTTATTTGCCTGGTACTTAGTCTTTTTAACCCTTTTTTATTATCCATAATAACCTCCGCTCTTATTCCATCAGGATATAAGTCGTTAAATTTTAATATTTTTAGTCCGGTTTCAGTAGAATACCGACTTTTTTAAATGTTAACACATTTCTCGGAAGAATTCCATAAATTAAATGAAATTATGACGATCTATTAATTTTCCGTTTCATAAAAAATCAATACTAAAATCGCTATCATTAACAGAAAAGAAGCAGGATGCATTGAAGCAAGATTTGAGTTTACACATAAAGCTGCCATACAATGCATATCAGCACATAGTATGGCAGCTTATAACACATCTCTTCAACGAGGCTGATCGTCCATGCATCCGGGGGTGGTGAATATCTTTTGTCTCGTTATATGATGGCTGGAAGTTCAGTTCTCGCCCATTTCGACCTTAAGTTGTAATTTCGCATTTCCGTCGGACGGCAGCCTGATAAACAACGGTACTGCTTCAAAACCCGGCACCAGGTTGAAAATACGTTCCTTTTCTTCTCCACCCTGCACAGCAAGAACAGTATTTGCCTCCACAACTACCTGGCAATTATCTTTATATACCGTAAAACATTGTTCACTTGTATGCTTTACCAGTTCCAAATGTTCAGAAATGACAGGCAGGTGGTAGAATATATCTCTTGTATTATTTCCCGGTAATACCGATATAAAAATCTTTAAAGAATCCGGGCTGAATACATATTCCATTTCAAATCCCACTTCTCCGGTCTCCGGATTTTTATGATCCTTATCGACAAGCTTGCCTTTTACAAAGAAATTTATTTCATCTTCATTTTGCGTGAATGTGACTACTGCATCGATATCATTAATACTTCTATAATATTCACCTGCATGCCGGAATTCAAGACGCGGTGTAATGCACATGTGCCTGGTATCTATAGGCAGCTGCATATTATTTTCCTCTTCCATTTGATACTCTGTCAGACTTCCGGCAATCAGGCATCCCGCCTTGTCATGCCACAGCAGTGATATTGCTCCGCCGCTTGCATGGCTTTCCTTCATGTATTCCCAGTCATAGGCTGTGACAGTTGCCTTCCACTCCCCTTTTGACACCAGCCAGGTATTGATCTCCTTATACTCGCGTACACCAACAGCTTTTTCACGGGGTATTGCAACCCTGTTTGCAGCGTCGTCCGTTGTCTGTGCTTTATGGTCCAGTACAGATGCAAAGGCCTTTGCATGAAAAAGCGTATGGTGTATGCACGGTAAATAACCCCGGCTTTGATAGTGTGGTCCTCCATACAGGATTCCTTCATGGGTGCATTTTTTAAGCAATATGGCATTCCTCAGAGCCGCTTCCGCAAAAACCGGATCATGATCCTTCAATAATGCATATCCGGCCTGGCAGCCGTCTGAAGTACGGCTGCCCCAATAAGACCATTTGAAGCTTCTTGTTCCCCAACTGTTATCCCAGGCTCCATCCGGCAGCATAAACTCAAGATGCTGCTTCAATCCTTCGATTACGGTCTGCAGCACTTCGTCATCCCTTGTCAGCAGCGAGTACTGGACAAGACCGGGAAGCGTCTCTTCTACGTTATATCCAAGGTCCACAGGCCGGCAGCCTCTTTTTGTAATGCCTGTTTGTGGACTTCCCTCGCCGAAAACGAGCCCGTTAGCGGTGAAATATTTCAGCGCATTGTGCGCCAGCTCATGCGCTTTCAAGGTATAGCGGGGCTCGTCCAGAACCTCGCCCGCAAGAGCCATTGCGCAGGAGCAGGTTATTGGATAATTGATATTTCCGGTGGACATCTTTATATTATGATACAAATATTCCGCTGCACTTCTTAATCGATTGATCCAACTTGAATAGGTTTGATGGTCAAGGATCACCCCATGATATTTCAGTGCTTCCCCGAGCTGGATGGCGCCAAAAACTGTTATCCCCTTCCAATCGCTGCTGGTTTCACAAATCCAGCTTCCATCCGGGCGGGAGATGTGTTTGGACCAATCAAAGAGGCTTATTGCAGCATCAAGATATTTCTCGTTATTATGGATATGTGCCATATACAGAAAGGGATAAATGGCATCGGAGGCCCTGCCGTGGATTCTTGAGCACGAGGGGCACATAATGCCTCCATGGAGGCCGTTCATCTTTGTTTCCTTCACCTGGAGCTTCAGCAAAGACTCGCACCAGATTTCCAGCAATTCGGAATAAATTTCAGCCATATTCGTTCTCCTAATTGTATAATAATTGTATATAAAGATTTTACATGTTTCTTTTTACTGATTTGCGCAATTCTTTTAAAAGCTCTTTTCCTTCCGCTATAGAAGGTGCTTCCAGTTGGATAATAATATTCCGTTTTTTCGGCCAGTCTCCGCTTAGAAGCCTTTGAAGCATACTTTTCACTTCTTCCGGTTTGTCTCCCCACTGCATGGCTGCAAGCATCAGATTTTTCGGCGCCCTATCGGAGAGATTCCACAGGTCATGGTATTGTAAATCATAATCCAGACCTGTGATTTCAGGGTTTCTAAAGAATTCATCAATCACCTGCCCATTTGTCCCGCAGTAGTGAATTCTTCCGCCGCCAATCGCTTTCATGAACCGGATATCCCTGGGCAGGATATGCTTAACGTACATAGCGGGATTAATCATATGCATGGAACAATTGCTGATCCTTGCAGCGCCCTTCCACAAAGCGCCCCAATCGAAAAACCATCCTTTTTCCCGGTTGATCATGCCATTCAAATGAGGAACGAGTTCAATCATATAGTCAGTGATCATGTCCAGCAGTGCTTCCAGCGCTTCAGAATCATCATAGAAATCCATCAAAATATCATTCCCCCGAATTAAATGGGCGGAATTAAAAGCGCTTTGTATGTCAGGAAGCTGGATATGCACGGCCGTAGGAAGATTTTCCAAAAATACGTCTGTAAAATTTTTAAGCTTTCCATACCAGCCATCCTCAAGCGAAGGCATCCGAAGCTTATAAACATCCTCTGCCTTTTTAAGCACATGACTTCCTGCGGCAGGCAAATTATTGGTGGGAATAAACATTTCACAGCCGAAGGCGGCTGCAATCTGCGCTGTCCCGAATTGTACCCTCACCGTAGGTACCCTGTCATCCTCCAGTTCCAGATGAGGACGCAACTGATCCAATTCAGCCTTGAGCATAACCATCGGATCTGCCAGCCGTTCTTCCCAGGAAGGCAATACTACAGGGGTATTGATGATGAACATGGGTTCGCAATTATCCGGGTCCTCGTACATCTTTTTATATTTGCAGCAGAGCAGTTCAGTTCTGGTTAACTGCCCGCTGTCAAGCTGCAGGTATTCCTTCAGGTTCATATATTCTTCTCCTCGTATTGGTCTCTTGCCATTAACTGTCCGGTTAATTTTATTATAACTGATGAATTAAAAAAGGCAGGGTCGCAGAATAATTCAGCAACCCTGCCTTTTTACCCCGTTATTATTTTGCAGCCTTCCATGCGTCAATCTGTTTTTGCATCTCGGCAATAATTTTGTCCACGCCCGAAGCATTAAGCTTGTCAAGGAACTTTGGCAGGTATTCTTCAACGTCTACCGAGCCTGAATCCAACCCTGGCAGGTATTCATCCACCGCTGATTTGCATTGTGCAATTTCAGCAGCCACAGGAGTGGAATCAAAGGCAAATCCGAGAAGCGGTGAGGTTTTGGCCGTTGTGTTGATCTTTTTGGTGTCTTCCCATACGGTATTGGGCTGTCCCGGTGTAAAGTATGCATTAAAGGCTGATGCAAACATCCAGTTCACACCAGGATTATAATTCATGTTTTTGTCGGTAATCGGCTCTATACTCGTATCGGATGTCTTTTTAAAATGAGTACCTTCGATACCGTAGCAAAGCATGTTGTAGATCTGTTTGTCTGTATTCAGATATTCCAGGAACTCCATAACCCTCTCAGGATTTTTTGAGGTCTTGCTTATGGACTGCATAGTGGAAGCAATCGTACTTGTGAGGACAATCGGATCTGAAATGGCGGCAGTAACAACGTCATAACCCCATTTTATTGACAATTCACTGTCCCCGCCCGGTTTGTGATTTCCGTCAAAAGCCGCTGCATATTTTCCAGCTTTCAGATCTGAAGTCCAATCCGCAACCGAGGCTGCATCCTTACGGATATATCCCTTCTTATACCAGCTTCTCATCAAGTCCAGATGTTTTTTGAACTCCGGCGAGGCAAATTGATTGACAACTTTTAATGAGTTGTCTTTAAAATAAATGGCTCCCGGGACATTTCGCGTGCTTATTTCATCAAAGCCATTATAGCCAAGGGTGAAGCCCCAGCTTGTCGACGCTTTTTGATACCCTAACGCAGTTACTCCTGCTTCATTATCCTTAATACTTTTAAAGAAAGGTTCCAAATCCTCAAGTGTCTTTACGCTTGCAATATCAAACGCATACTTGTCCACAAGATCCTTTTTGAAAAACAATCCATTCGTAAGCGCGGATATTTGATAGTTTATTGTCCCGTAAATTTTTCCATTCACTCTTACTCCATTCCAGAACGTATCCGGTATGGATTTTTTCAGGTTGGGCGCATACTGGTCAAGCAGGTCATCAAGAGGGATGAAAGCTCCTCTGGCCGAATTCTGGAAGTAATCCGCCCTGGTATTGGAGGCAAAGCAGAAATCAAAGGGATCCCCTGCAGAAATGATAATCTGCATCTTCTGATTATAATCTCCGGTTGATATAGGATTAAAATCAATTTTTGCATTCAACTTTTCCTGAATCAGCTTGTTTGCTTCCTCAAATACCATGTCCTGATCCGCCTGAGGTGACATCATAAAGTACCACTTCAATTCTACCATCGGTTTCTCGGCAGTTTGCTGTGCAGTTGACTGCGATTGTGTTTGCGATTG
>DBTX01000039.1:0-8537 GCA_002307275.1 Hungateiclostridiaceae bacterium UBA1305 | reverse complement strand
TGCGATTGTGTTTGCGATTGCGCGGCAGTACCTGCTTCTTTTTCTGCATTTTGAGTTCCGCACCCGGTCAGCAGACTTCCCGTCATAAGGACAAAAACCAGAACCAGGCACCCCAGCCTTTTAAAATGTGACATAAAAAATCCTCCCTCTACTTTAATATATTATATCAAATGGGTTTCCCCTATTGAACAAGTATCGCCTGATTTTCGCTCAACCTTTCACCGCGCCTACGGTAAGACCTTTCACAAAGTACTTCTGGAAAAAAGGAAACACAAACAGCATGGGCCCCGCTGCCAGCAAGCACATCGCCATTCTTGCAGATTCATTCGGAAATTGCTGCATGCTGGTGCCGGTGGGCATTTCTGTCATGTTCTGCAAAAGCTCGGTCAAGTCTCTCATCATTCTGGCCAGCAAATATTGAAGCGGAATGAGCTTTTGTTTTTCTATGAAAAGCATGCTGAGCCACCAGTCATTCCAATAATTCAAGGTTATAAAAAGTCCGACTGTCGCAAGTGCTGGCTTCGAGAGCGGCAGTACAATGCTGAAATAGGTTCTGATTTCATTGGAGCCATCAATCCTTGCCGACTCAATCAATGCAACCGGTATTTTTTGAAAGTATGTTCTCAACAGCAGGATAAACCATGCATTCGTCAAGTATGGAATGACCAGAACCCAGAAAGTATTCTTCAAATGCAGGCCATTTGAAATCAGCATGTACCATGGAACCAGTCCTCCATTAAAAAGCATTGTAAAGAACACATAAAACGAGAGCTTCTTTCTGAAAATGAAGTCGGTGCGGGAGATGGTATATGCAAACATCGAAATGATGAGTAAACTCAAAATAACACCTGTAACAGTCACACTTATGGACATAAAGTATGCTCTTAAAATCTGTATTGGATTTCTAAAGATAAATTCATACGCTGTTGTACTTAATCTGACAGGAATCAATCGATAGCCATACTGTACAATATCCGCTTCATTGGAAAGGGATATGGATATTATTGAGACAATTGGAATGATGCAAAGTATTGAAAAGGAAAGCAATATGCTGGAAATTACTAATTTGGTTAAGTTGCCTGATTTACTGTCGCTGCCCATTATTTTACCCTCTTTCATAAAAATCCGTTTAAAATAGTGAATTATCCGGGCTGTACTTTCTGACTACAATGTTGGACAGCATGACCAGGACAAACCCAACCAGTGATTGGTACAGTCCGGCTGCCGAAGACATTCCGATATCCCCGAGAACTTTAAAAGACCGGAAAACATAGGTGTCAATCACATCCGTGGTGGAATACAGTGCTCCGTTATCCCCAGGAATAAAATAAAACAGGCCGAAATCCGAGTAAAAGATTTTACCAAGCTGTATCAGAAGCATGACGATGATTAATGGACTAAGTAAGGGAATGGTGATTTTTGTAACCATGTCCAGCTTTGATGCGCCGTCAATGGCTGCCGCTTCATAATACTCACAGTCAATTCCCATAATGCCGGCATAATAGATAATGCTGAAATACCCTATATATTTCCATAAATACACGAAAAGTAAAATTACCGGCCAGTATTGCGGTTTTGAATACCATTCCACGGTTTGGAAGCCAAGTTTTAAAAGCAAATTGTTTAGCATGCCATATTGCACATTAAAATAGGAATAAAACATAAACCCGGCAACAACCCACGATACAAAGTATGGAAAGAAGTATGTCGTCTGCAGTGTTTTTACTATCCATCGCTTTCCAATTTCATTCAGCATCAGGGCAAAAGCTACTGAGACAATCGTTCCTGTTATAATAAACAGTAAATTCATACTTACCGTATTTACGGTAATCCTGGCTGCATCTGAGGATGTGAAGAGGAATTTAAAGTTTTTTAAACCAACCCATTCGCTCCCAAAAAATCCTTTACTCAGATTTATATTCTTAAATGCAATAAATACTCCGAACATTGGGATGTAATTTAAAATGAAGATTAGAACAACTGCAGGTGAGGCCATCAATAGAAGCTGGTAAGTATTGTTTGTCTGAAGGCCTTTATGTGTCTTCTTCCCACGCTGTGCTCCATGAGAAGAAGCAGCTTGTAAAGTACTCATTATTTTGTCCCTTCCTTTGTAAAGTGATTTCAGTTCCGCTGGTAAAGTAGTTTCAGTTCCGCAAAAACGGCAAATCATGTTTTGTATCAGTTGCATGACGAATCACATCTTGATTATAGAAACACCTTCATCAACCGTATACTGCAAATACTGCACATATCCGTCAGATAATTTGATTATCCTACTCCGAATTCTAAACATGACAGTGAGATTTTTGTCGTTAATTATGTTGGACTACTTGATTTTAGGGCACTTCAGGTGTCAACTTCTTGTCATTCCCTAACATTGACTAATCATCTCAATCAAAATATAATTATGAAACATGGGGGTGCTGACAAAATGAAGCTGAGATCTATGGAAAGTAAAAATAAGATCTATTCTAAAATATTTCTATATTTGACGATTTCCATATCTGTAACAATTTTTGTTTTATCCGCAATTTTCTATGTCAACTTCAGCAATATATCCCTTTCAATCATAAATTCCTATATTAAAGACAGCTTGTCGCAGATAAGCTACAGTGCCACCTTTATGACATTTTCCGCAAAAACTATGGCTAAACAGCTGTATTCGGATTCGAACATAACGTACCTTTTAAATAATCTGAACCCGGACTATCCGCAACTATCTGTTTCTCTGGACCGCTTAAGCGCTTATAAATCCTCTTCGCCGTTTATTCAATCCATCTATGTTTTTAACAGCCGGACAGATACTTTTTATTCCACATTGGATAATGGGGTTGAAGGCAAGGCCTCCTTTTCAGACTCGTCAGTGCTGGATATTCTGGAAAACCCCGGTCAATATAACCTGCAAAATCCAATCCCCCGGATTATTCCTGCAAAAAGCCGTGATGAAAAGACTTCCAATGTATATTCCTTTGTTTTAAATGACTTTCCGACAAATCCCGATAAAATACCTAGCTCCATCATCCTGAACATCTCAGCTGAATGGATCCGGGATATTATTACTTCCATGGAAACAAATAATGAGGGGGATATTTTTATTATTGACTCTCAAGGCAGGATCATCAACAATGCTCATAATACATCCTTGCTAACTGATGTTTCAGACAAAAAATATATCAGGCAGGTATTAAGTGCACCGATGAATTCAGGGGTCTTCCTATCGGATATCGACGGTGTCAGGTCTCTTGTAACTTATGTCTCTTCGGACTCGATCGGCTGGAAATTCATCCGGCTTACCCCTTATAAAAATATTGTAAGCAAAATCGACAGAATGAGGTATCTGACCATCATCATAGGGGTCCTGATCCTATTCTGCGGGTTGCTGTCCTCCCTTTTCATATCCCGTAGATTATACAAACCAATCAATCGCATGGCTGTAAAGATAAGCAAGCTTGAATCAGAAAAAAGAAACCGGTTTTACGAGGTCAAGCAGGAATTCCTGAGAAAAATTCTTCATGAAGGACTGCATCAAAACGCACAAGACCTCCAACCCGATTTCTCAGAATTGAATATCCTGATTAAGCTAGAATCCGAAATCGTACTGGTTCTCTTTAAAATTGATCATTTCTCTGATTTCTGCAATAAATTTACCTCTATAGATAGAAGCTTGTATAAATTTTCATTGATAAATATAGCCTCCGAACTCTTTTCAGAGACTTTCACAGCCGAAGGAATTGATTCGGGAGATGACCATGTCGTATTGATCCTGACCCGAAAGAATAATAATTTCAATGCTTCCAAAGCTGTAATTGATCCGATTATCCGGAAGCTGCAAGAGGTCGTGTCCGAGCATCTTCAATTTTCTTTCACCTCTGTAGTCACATTCCAGGGGAATATGGCCGACGATCTGAAATTCCTTTATGACCAGGCTCTGATTTATGTCCATCATAGAATATTTCACGGACATGGTTCAATCCTGTATGTGGCTGAAATTATGGCAAATATCGACCCGAATTACACTTACCCCATCACAAAGGAAAAAGAACTGGTCGAAGCACTGATGGTAGGGAAATCCGACAGTGCAAAAAGTATCTATCGTGAAATGATCAAGCAGACCCTGACCTGTTCCTTCAATATCCTTAACCTGACCTTGTTAAGGCTGCTGATAGCCATTAACATCGCCGTAGACTCCCTGGAAAAAGATGTGGATCTGGCAACTCCTTATAAGTTCAGCGGATTCACTTCCATGCTGAATAGCCTGGAAACCCTGGAAGAGGTGGAAGAGCAATTCTTTTTAATGTTCGATCAAATCATTGAGAACATCAATACCAGGATTGACTATAAAAAGTCGGCAAAATATAATTCACTGGTAAATAAAGTGATGGAAAAAGTCAGAAACAGCTATACGGATAAAAACCTGTCCCTCGATTCAATAGCCGATTCCGTGAACATGTCCTCCATCTACCTTGGAAGGCTGTTTAAAAAGATTGCCTCCAAATCGGTCGCAGATTATATCAATGAAATCCGTCTGGAAAAAGCGAAGGAATTCCTGTCTGCGACCGACATTTCCGTCAATGAAATTGTTGAAGAAATTGGTTTTTCCAACAGCGGATATTTCTATGCCACCTTTAAAAAGGCAACCGGCGTAACCCCCAATGTTTACAGACAATGCACGGGCAAAATACATGAAGACACCAAATAACAAAATTACGGAGGAAATTTGCATGTCCCTGAAAAAATATTCTGCTTTCGAAGAGCTTCCATTATCCTCAATTGAACCTGCCGGGTGGTTGAAGGAATATTTAAATGCACAAAAAGACGGGTTAACAGGACACCTGGATGAAATAGGATACCCCTTTGATTCGAGCTGCTGGTCCTTTCAGAAATTGCTGGATGGCGGCTTTGACGGATGGTGGCCTTATGAGCAGATTTCGTACTGGCTTGACGGCCTGGTTCGCTGCGGACACCTGCTGCGGGACAAAAGCCTGCTGAAAAAGGCAGTAAAGCAGTTTGAGGAATGCCTGCAAAATGCCGGAGAGGACGGTTTTATAGGGCCCGAAGAGCTTAAAAAGCCGAACAAAAACAACCAATGGCCCCATGCGGTTTTTTTCAGAGCGCTTATCGCCCATTATTCTGCGACGGGAGATCCCGGCATTATTGAAGCAGTGAAGAATCACTATTTATCCGGCTATTCCGACTACTCTCACGGGCGGGAAATCGTCAATGTTGAAAACATCCTCTGGCTTTATGAAAAAACCGGGGATGAAAAGCTGCTTTCCATCGCAGTCAAGGCTTTTGACCTCTATAATAAAAATTTGGACGAATCCGGCAGATATGATGATACCTCATTAATCAATCTATTATCCGACAGAAAAATATCCGCCCATGGCGTTACCTTTAATGAGGTGGCTAAAATCGGCGCCATCCTGTACAAATATACGGGAAAAGAAGAATTTCTCAATGCTTCTGTCAATGCCTATAAAAAGATTGACAGAGACGCAATGCTGGCTGATGGAGTTCATAGCGCTGCCGAAGCTGTCCACGGAAAGAACTGCGAGGATGGGCACGAGACCTGTGACATTGCTGATTTTACGTGGAGCCTTGGATACCTGCTGATGATTACAGGAAACACGGATTATGCCGACAAAATAGAAAAAGCCTGCTTTAACGCAGCGCAGGGAGCCATTGGACCCGCATTCAAATCCTTTCAGTACATATCCTGCCCCAACCAGGTAATAGCCGCACCCAACAGCAATCACAGCGGAAGCTTTCCAAGGACACCGAGGATGGCCTATCAGCCGCATCATTACCCGGAGTGCTGTGCCGGCAATGTAAACCGGATCATGCCCAATTATGCATCAAGAATGTGGTTGCGCGGGGAAGACGGAAGCCTTGTTTCGGCATTGTACGGTCCGAGTACCGTAACTGAAAGGATTGGCGATTCCGATGACACTGAAGTTACGATTGTCGAGGAAACAGACTATCCCTTCTCCGATATAATTCATTTCAAGATCATCTGTAACAAACCCGTAAAGTTCTCTTTGAAGCTGCGGATACCCGGATGGTGCAAAACCGCTGAAATTCATTTAAACGGGCTGCTTTTGGAGACTACCTGCAACCCAGGCACATTTACAGTTATCAATAGGTTATTTAATCCCGGTGATTCAATAACTCTTAAGCTGCCAATGGATTTAACCCTTCGCCATTGGCCGCAGGGAGGCATATCCATCGAGAGAGGTCCAATCGTATATTCTCTTAAAATACAGGAAGACTGGCAGGTTGATATATATGAACCACGGCAGACAAAGGCCTTCCCGGCTTATACGGTCACCCCGTCAAGCCCCTGGAATTATGCGCTGGATATAGACGGGGAATGCCTTGCAGAAAACATTAAAATAGTCGAGGAAGCGGCATCAGGTATTCCGTGGTGGTCAAAGGAAGCTCCTGTCAGGCTTCTCGTTCCTGCACGAAAGGTGAAGGACTGGAAAACTGTAAAGAACCCTCCTTTTGAAGAAACAGACGATGAAATCGTGAATATGAAAACCATGCAGAAGTGCGGTTGCACAATGATACTGGAGCCTCTGGAATTCACGCCAAAGCTTCCTGACTCCCACACGATTAGAAATCGGCTGGAAGACAAGGAAGAAACGGTTACACTCGTTCCATATGGCTGTACCCGTCTGCGCTTGACAGTGTTTCCAAAGGTACTTTAGGAGCAGTTAAAATATTACTTTCCCTATGTTTTTGCTTTAGTGCGTATGATGTCTCATGAACATTCGAAAAAGGAGAAGTAATATTTTCGCTTCCCCTTTTTCATTCTTCCTTGCTTCACGAAGTTCAGGCGAGTCGGGGCAGAACCAGTCTCGCCGCAAAAATCTTAGCTACTGGATTTGCGGCGGTCCTGCCCGCAAGCTTTATCTGGCAAACCCTGATGCTGCCCCTGCCAAGCTTTCTTTCCCCGGCGGCCATCACACGACACCATTCTCCCAGGTCATTGGTATTTCCGCTTGCCAGCACAGGCTGAAATCCGTCTCCCGTGAAGGTAGCCGCCAGTAATGGAGTGATATAGCCCGCCTCAGGCTCATACCACAATCTGAAATCATCGGACCGGAGGCCTTCCACCAACGGATGTCCCGTATTCCGTGCCGCAAAATGCAGAGGCAGCATACTGCATTCCTTAACGCTGATAGTACTGCCAAACAGATCATAAGTTCCCGGCTGCAGGTCAAGCAGCACGAGGTTGGCGCCCTTATATACAAGTTCTTTGATTCTGCTTTTAACCTTTTCAAAGTCCGGCCAGTTATCAATAAGGATCAGGTTCGCATCCTCAGGCACACATCCGTCTGAAACCTTCAAACCGAGCTCCCGGGCAAGTCTGGCTGCCAACCCGTCCGGACTCCCGTTTGTCCAGACTTTTATTGTTTCTTTTTGCTCCAGCTTGGGGAATACCTCAACAAGCATTTCGGTATCATTCAAAATCGCACCTCTCGCGTCCTTCAATCCCAATCTTATCGTGATATCCGTCCGTTTCCGAACCGCAGGGGCCTGAAATGAAATAAAGCCCTGGAATTTACTGCTGCAAACCGGGATCTCCGCATCCGCTGCTGATGCGGCAAGAACTCCGTCTTCATTTTCTATCTGCATGCAAAGTACTGCATTCTTGGGCACATCTGTCTTGTCATTGCATATCCACGCCTCCAGTTTTATATCGTCCCCTTCAAAAAACTTGAACCTGTCACTGCGTATAATAACCTTCAAAGGCTCCAATGCGTCTCTATAGGTAAAATATGCGGGCTTGGGACGCCGTTCCACATCCATGATGGCTTTCATCCAACCCGATGGGAAGGCATCAATGAACAGATGAATTGCAAAAGTGGTCATCAGGCTGTCAAGCCGGAAGGCTTCTGTCATGATCCTGGTTGCCCACTTCTGGTGCTTCTGGCTCTCCGTCACCCAATCCTCCAGCGTATCCGGGGTTTCATAGAAAAAATAATGGAAGTTCCCTGTCTGAGCGCCGACAATCCTGTTGGGAGACCACGTCTTTTCCTCTTCGCTGCTGTGAGGCAGCCATTCCGACGGATAATATTTCCGCATGACCTCCACAGGATCAAGACCCTCAGCCCCAAATTCTCCGCAGCCATGGTACCAGCCGGGCTTCACCGGCATCCACCAGCCTTTGTTCAATTTACCAATGTCAATTCCATGCGCGTTGTACCAGCAGGGATAACAGTGATTGTCCGGCAAGGCTTCCGAAGGCGGATTATAATCGCCATCCACATGTTTGATGACCCGGTCGGGATTATTCAGCTTCACCACAATATCAGCCGCCTTGAAAAACTCCATCAGTTCCGGTCTAGTCAGATACCGCTGGGGTCTGTTGCATGCATTTGGAAAGGGCTCATTGATGTAGGTGACCATGATGCAGGAAGGGTGGTTCCTGATCAACCGCTCCATCTCCTCCGCCTGCTTTACCCCTTCACAGAATTTGCTTCTGCCCATTACGCCAAAAAGCGGCAGATCCGTCTGCACCATAAGCCCCA
>DBTX01000003.1 GCA_002307275.1 Hungateiclostridiaceae bacterium UBA1305 | reverse complement strand
ATCCACAAGCAAGTTCCTATCCACTATAATGAAAAGCAAGTTCCTGTCCACTCCACAAATTTCTCACTCTGCAGGGCATTGAACTCCTGCTTGCTAAGAAGAGAAGAAATACTGCTGCCTTTATTCTGAAAAATACCGCGTTCGCAAAGCCGGCGCAGCATTGTGTAGGTAGTGGACTTTTTCCAGGTTAATTCCTTTTCGCAAAGCTTCACCAGGTCGCCCGATGAGATAGGCTCATTGTCCCACATGAGCTCCGCAAACTTCGTTTCCATAACTCCTAATTTATAATCTTCCATAAACCCTCGCCCCTTAAGTTTAATGTCATTAAACCACAATATAAGTTTAATGTCGTTAGACCATAATGTCAATAGCCAATGGAAAAATTTCACCAATACCGCCTATAGTCGCAACAGCGAATAAACAGCCGGAAGCCAACCTCTGCCGCCCATCACTGTTTCTTCATTGACATCATTAGTCGAAAATATTAGACTGGAGGCATCTTATTCAGTTTTATCTGCATCCAGGGATCGTGCTTCAAAGATCTGCATTCCCTTCTTGAAACCAAAGACCGCATTATGCTTTGAATAAGTTACATAAGTTCCTTTTGCTGCATCGATTCATTCGGTTCCGGCCCGGTTTTTCTTACAAGAAATGGCCGCAAACTCATGCTTACGGACTGACGGCTGGAACACAGGATACCCTATACAACCGTGCTTCAATTATTTCTGCAACTCGCTTAATCACCGCTGATCCATTAACCAAGCGCGGACATCCTTCAAATAAGGCAGCGAATTCTGAGCCCCCTTTTTCGTTACGGTCAGGGTGGCTACAGTGTTTGCAAATTCAATTGCCTCATCCATATCCTTATCATTGGATAATGCGACGGCAAGCGCACCTGAAAAGGAATCACCCGCCGCTGTCGTATCTATTGCCTTCACCATGGGTACGCCCTTATGCACAATCCGTTTCCCGGCATTATATACTACGCCTTTGGCCCCCATGGTGACGGCAACCTGTTTTATACCCTTTTCCAAAAGGCATTCGGCAGCCTTTCCGGCAGCCTCCACTGTGCCGCACTCTACGCCGGTGATGTATTCGCATTCGGACTCATTGGGAGTCAGTACATCAACCCGCTTGAGAAGTTCAACCGGAAGATTGAGAGCCGGCGCCGGATTCAGGATTACTTTCACACCATTTCTTACTGCAATCTCAACTGCTTTCTCAACCGTTTCCAGAGGAATCTCCAATTGCAGAAGTAAAATGTCAGCAGACTTTATCAGACTCTCCATGGGAGTAATATCCTGCGGTTTGACAGAGTGATTCGCCCCGGAATCAAGGATGATGCAGTTGTCGCCATTCACAACAGTAATGACTGCTACTCCTGTCGGGACCTCTTTCAACATCCTGACATTTTCTGCCGCCACCAGGTTTGCCCGCAAGTTCTCAACAAGTTCCCTTCCAAACAAATCGTCACCCACACACCCAATCATCGCGACCTCTCCGCCAAGCCTTGATGCAGCAACTGCCTGGTTGGCGCCTTTTCCTCCGGGTGATGTCATGAATCCCTTGCCGAATATGGTTTCACCCATCACGGGCATTCTGGGTGCGGCTATCACCAGGTCCATGTTCAAGCTTCCAAGCACAACAATCCTGTTCAATTTCAACCTGTTCCTTTCTTAATAAAAGTGCTCTCACAGATTGTATTTCAATTCTTTTTCAGCTGTCAATTACTTAATCAGTATTTTTTCCTTTAATGATACAATATGGCAATCATTCACATATACTCTTTCCGGGAGCACGATCAGTACATTGACGCAGTCCTTTCCTGAAGAAAAGGCGGCACAATGCCAAACGCCCGGCTTAATGACCACCGCTGTACCCTGCGGCACATAAAATACCTCTACGGAATCCGCCGGGATCTCTCCAACAGCAGTTGGAGGGGCAAATGTCAGCAATATGTCCCCATCCAGCGGCAGCATACCCTCTCCGGTATGATTATGAAATTCAAGCTCTTCTACAATATTGTCCCGCTTAAGGATACGACAGGTCGAAAACGAGGCTGTGGAGCTATTCCCCAGATTTAATACCGCCATATCCTTGTAAAACTCAACCGGCTCGCTGCCCAGCCTTGAAGCAGCGGGATTAACCATGTTGGCAAATGTACCGTATTCTTTGAAGTCATCACAGGTTAACCGCTTTACTGAAACCTGACGCATAAATTTATTACCTCCGTCTTTATTATCCTCTGTTTTGAAGATAGTTCTCATAACTCACTTCTTCCATCATTTTCAAGTCAAGCCACGCCGCGGCTTCCATCAGTTCCTCCGTGATATCGCCTGCCATCATGGGATAGTGATGCTGGAAACCCTGTACCAGGATGGTATTCATCAGGTTTCTCACGCTGATTTCCCGCCGATTAAGCCTGAGGTTGCCTATCCAGCCCCGGCTGCCGTTCGGGCTGTCTTTGGGCCGATCGATCACCTTTCCATCGAGCAGGAACATTCTGTCCCATTCTCCGGTAAACCTCATGAAAGTGACTGGCTGCGGTTTAAATACCATGTCGTGGATCAGCCCAACTTTTTTAACATTCTCCGGGTCTGTCGGCTGATAGCTGTATGTGAGGGCAGTTCCCCTGGAATCGGCATAATCTTCCGGGGAGGGACCGCAGTGCCACATCAGCACGGTCTGGTCCTCTTCATCCATTCCGGACAAATCCATCAATGTCGTCGACTGTTCCGCAATGTATTTTTGGAAAAGCATACTGACCGCGCCGGGCAGATCGCCTTCACAGGCTGCAGGAATACCGTTCCGGTTCAGTTTGCCTATAATTGAGCATGCCAGGCATTCCTCCTGTATTTTGGGCCAGCAGCTTACACCGAGGGCATCATACCCGTATTCCCTGCTGAAATCCAGATAAGCCTTGTAATACCTTGCATGTATTTCCATGCCTTCCGAAGATGCATCGGAACAGCAGGCATACCCGCAGTTTATTGTCCCCAGCACTGCCTCAACTTCCGATGTACTATATGAATGGGCTCTTTGCTGTATTTCTGAGAACTCATGGTTTCTTTGGATTTCTATACCCAGTCTTTTTTGGCCCACCCTTTCATCGAAATAGAGATCGTTGAATCCGGGCGCAATCCCGCCTATAAGCGCCACCTTTGAGTTCTTTAATTTTTTGATGGCAGTCAGCGCTTTTACCGAAATTTTAAACCGCCTATGGAATAACTCATTGTCCGCATAACCGTAAAACCATTTGTATTTAATCGAATATTCCTTCAAATAGTTTGCAATAATGCTGCCGTACATGTTCACACCGCAAAACGAATTGGTGGAATCGACGAAATTGGACCCCTTGAAGGAAGTCTCCGGAATAGCCCACAATCCCAGGTATGCGTCGGTCCTTGCCAGCTGTATGATGATCTCTCCGGCTGCAAATGTAGTGCTTTGGATCAAAAGAAAATCCACCTTTTCCGCTTCAACCGCCTTTTTGGCTTTTACAGCCTCCTCGCCGGTAATCACAAAATTCGGGTAAACATATAAATCATACTTCAGTTCTTCCGCCATCTGGTTGAGACTCTTCACCGACTGTTCAAAAATATGATGCTTGTTACCCTGAAAATTCGCCTGTGTTACCCCTATTAAACCTATTTTAAATCCGTTCATTTTCATTCCCCCGTTTATATGCTTTTCCTGTTTCATGCTGGCATCTCAGGCCTTTCCATTGACCATGCATGTCCTGATCCACATCTTTACTACTTCCTTTATCTTCTCTTTTACCGGTTTAACAACGTCAAGTGTGTACGGATTCGGTCCCATCTTAACGAGTTCTTCCCGTAAATTATTCATATATGTGCAGTGAATAATGGTTCCCACATTCACCTTGTTGATTCCGTTTTTGATCGCTTTCCGGATGTCTTCCTCCGGGATTCCCGTCCCGCCGTGCAGTACCAGCGGAGTATCTATAGCTTTATTTACCTCGGCCAGACGCTGGAAATTGATCTCAGGCTTCCCTTCATAGAACCCGTGCGCCGTCCCTATACCCACAGCCAGTGAGTCGACGCCGGTCTCCTTTACCAGAGCGGCAGCCTCATCCACCTGCACGAGGAAGTCTCCCCCCTTGAAATCGCCTTCAATCCCTTTCCCTTTGATTTTACCGATCTCAGCTTCAACGTGTACCCCCTGTGGGTGCGCGTATGCTACGACCTCCTGCACGGCTTTGATATTCTCTTTGAGTGAATATTTGGACGCGTCGATCATGACAGACGGATATCCATAATCAATTGCCGATTTACACATATCTACCCTGAATGAATGATCCAGGTGATGGATCAGAGGTGTTTTTGCCTTTTCCATGGCTGCTTTTCCGAATGCACCGCATAATTCGACACCGATGTCCATTACTACCAATGGGTTGGAGGCGATCATTACGGGCGCCTCCTCTTCCTCTGCCGCTTCAATTATGGCAAGGAAATCCCAGATGTCGGAATAGTTGAAGGAAGGGATGGCATACCCCCCCTGGTCTGCTTTTTTCAGTAATTCTTTCAATGAATGCTGTATCATGGCTAAATTTCCTTTCTGTTAATAACTTTTGATAAAATCAAGTGTTCCATTAAAATTCCGCACTCCCATAGTCGCACCTAACTGCTGTATGCAGCAGGCTGAAACCGCTGAGGCGAACTGCGCGCATTCGCTGAGGCTCCACTTTTTTTTGAGGCCGGTTAAAAAGCCTGCAACGAACGAATCTCCTGCGCCTGTAGTATCAGCAACCTTGACGTCATAGGCACTGTGGTAAAACTCCACATCTTTCCCCTTCACATAACAGCCGTCCTTGCCAAGCTTCAAGACAACCGTCCCGACTCCCTGCTCCAGTAAAAATTGCGCGATCTCTTTAGGGTTTTCCCTGCCTGTAATATGCACCGCTTCATTGTAACTCGGCATGAAATAGTCCAGATAACCAAGGCAAGGCCTTATGACTTCCAGCCAGCGCCCCGTCGTGTCCCATGTAACATCCATGGAAGTAAGCTTTCCTCTGGAACGGGCCAGCTTGAACAATTCCGCCGCCCCCTTTCCGTCAAAGCCGGGCAGCAGATATGTGCCTCCTGCATGCACGATTTTGCATACATCGAGCAGGGATAGATCAATATCTTCAAACGCAAATTTATCATTAGCACCCCCGTAGTAGAGAAATGTCCTTTCTCCCTTGGAGTTAATCAGTACTATCACCGAAGATGTGGCGGCATCCTTTGTAATTTTTAGTCCGCTGACATCGATATTGCAGCTGCTTATGACTTCCATAAGGTATTTGCCGAAGCTGTCATCTCCGACTTTGCCTGCGAAGCCCACCTTATTTTCAAGCTTTGCCAGAGCGATAGCCGTATTCATCGAGTCTCCGCCATTTTTAACTACTATCTGCTCCACTCTTTTCGTGTCAACGGAGTAATCCACACCGTCCACAGGCTTCACCAGGATATCCGCCACCAATTGTCCAACGCATAAAATATCCATATCTTTTACCGCCTTTTATATAGATTGAAAGCACCGGCCCCATTCTGTCAGGAATTGTGCTTGAATTGCGGCAGGTACTCCCGGTTGGCCGCAAGCATCTCGTTCACCATCACCTGTATTTCTTCAAGGCTCAATACTGCCGATGTCAGCGGGTCAAAGCAAACCGCATGGAACAGCATTCTGGGATCTCCGGTAATCGCTGCCTGTATGGCAAGCTCCTCACAGCGGGCATTGATATTGTTCAGAATCGCCAGATGATCGGGAAGTTTTCCTACATGAATCGTTTCCAGCCCTTGTTTCGAAGCCAGCACCGGTACCTCTACACAGCAGCCCTCAGGCAAATTGTCTATGAGTCCGAAATTCCGTACATTTCCATTGAACTTATACAGCGCTCCATCGCCGAATATGGCGTTAAAAATGCTTGCTGCATATTCCTTGCCCCTCGCCAGATCCACCTCTTCCGTCAGCCATTTCTGTATATCAGTCTTCCAGGTGTTCTTCCTTTCAAGGTACTCGTTCAGGCAGAACGCATACTCTCCCGGGTTCCAGCCTGTGCCGTGCACACAGTATTTCTCTATGAGGTCGGGACGTTTCCTGAACCAGGCGTTGTACTCCGAATTGTGTCCGCTGGATTCGGTCACATAGTAGTCAAGATGCCTGAACATTTCATTCCTGACAATCTCCTCCTTCCACACCTTCGGGTCTTCAAGTGCCTTCCGGATAAGCTGGTAGGCATCTTTCCCATTCCAGTTGAATTCCAGATACCAGGCCTGGTGGTTGATACCCGCGCAAAGGTAGGTAACTTCGTCCATGGGTGCGCCTATCCAGTCGGCCAGCATTTTTGCCGTCCCCTGGACACTATGGCAGAGGCCTGTGACATTTACACCGCTTTCCCCCTGCATAGCCCTGCACAGCATCGCCATCGGGTTGGTGTAGTTGAGGAAAACGGCGCCCGGGCAGTAGTGCTCGATGTCTTTACAAAGGTCAAGCATCACAGGGATCGTGCGAAGCGCCCTGAAAATACCGCCCGGCCCCCTTGTGTCTCCCTGATTGATATCAACACCATACTTCTTCGGTATTTCCACATCGTACCTCCACACATCCACTCCGCCGTTGAGAATGGTGCAAATGACACCATCCGCATCTTTTAAGGCTTCGGCCCTGTCAGTGGTCACGACAACCTTTGCAGGATAGCTTCCTGCTTCGATAATCCTGTCTACAGCCTTCCTGACCAGCTCAAGGCGTTCGGTGTTCCTGTCCATCAAAGCCAGCGTGCAGTCGGCAAAAGCCGGAAACGAAAGGATATCCCTCACCAGATTCCTTGTAAAAAGAAAGCTTCCCGCACCTATAAATGCAATTTTTTTCATAGTAAAATAAACCTCCTGTAATTTGGTATTCGATAAGCATTTGTTTATTTAATCTACATTTGAGTACTTAATAATTTGATGATTTCCCTGATTCACCGGCCGCCTTATCAACCTTTTACAGCTGAGCCCACTGTCAGTGCCTTCTCAACCTGTTCACTGAAGAATAAGTATACGATCACCGTAGGCAGGCTTGCAATTGTCATTGTTGCTGCCATAGCCCCCCAGTCGGTCTGAAATTGGCCCTGGAAATTTATCAATCCAAGCGGGAGTGTCATCAAATTATTATTCGATATGATTATCAGTGCCATATAAAACTCATTCCACGAAAAAAGAAATACGAATATGAGAACCGATGCTATTGCAGATTTGACAAGCGGCATGATGATAGAAAAGAAGACTCTGTATATATTTGCTCCATCAATGGTAGCCGCCTCCTCAATTTCATTGGGGATGGTCCTGTAAAATCCATACAATACTATGCTGGAAAATGGCAGTTCAAATGCTGCATAAGGTATGATCAACGACAGCAGTGAATTTGAAATGTGCAGGTTCCTGGCCAGTATGACCAATGGGATCATTATGATCTGAACAGGGATAAACATGCCCGCAGTTACATATATTCTTGATACCGTAGCCAGTTTCCACTTCATCCGCGCCGTAGCGTAGGAAAACATCAGGGAAAGGAACAGAGTTACTGTTACAGTACAAACGGCAACGATGATGCTGTTTTCAAAGAACCTCAGTATGTTGAACGAATGAACGGCTTTTATATAATTTTCCAATCTCAGTACTTTCGGTATTCCAAAAACATTTGTCTCAAAAATCTCCCTGTTGTTCTTAAAGGAATTGAAAATCATCCAGACCATAGGATACAGGGAGACGATGGCATAGAACGATATGAACACATAGAGTAACGTTCTTACTAATTTGTTTACAAGCTTTCCCCTCATCAAATCTCCCCCCTAATATTTGATTTTTTCTCTTGCAACAAAGCGGTTGACCAGAATGGTGAAAACCAGACATTGCACAACCAGTATAGTTGCGGCAGAGCATGCATATCCGTATTGATTGGATCTGAACGCAGCACTGTACATGAGATATGTGAGAGTATAGGTGGCTGTCCCCGGTCCTCCCTGCGTCATGATGTACATGTTTTCAAATGCCTTCAAGCCGCCTGTGATTGCAAGAACAAGACAAAATTTATATGTCTCCGCCAGCATTGGCATGGTCACATGTATGTGCTTCTGGAATGAAGAAGCGCCATCGATGGACGCCGCTTCATAGTAATGCTCCGGTATTGATTTTATTGCGGCAAATATCAATATCATCTGTATGCCCATATATTGCCACGCGTTTACAAAAGCAACCGCATAGATCCCTGTTTTCATGTTGCTGAGCCAACTTTGCCGGTAAGGACTCCCCATCAGCTTGAGTACTTTGTTTATGATACCATTGTCGGTATTATAAACTGTCAGCCACAACATGGATACAACTGTTACGGATAATACAACCGGTATGAAATAGGCGGATTTGAAAAACTTCCTCCCTTTTAAGTCTTTATTCGCAAACAGTATTGCAAAAATAGTGGCCAGACCGGTCTGGTAAATAACCAGAAACGCCGCGAATATCAAGCCGTTATTCGATGCAGTGAAAAAGTCGGAATCATGAAACAGCTTTACATAGTTTTGAATATTGATAAAGCTTGCCGCGCTGATTCCATCCCAATCGAAAAAACTCTTGTAAATGGTCTGCAATATAGGATTACATACTACAACCGTAAAAAGGATCAAGGTTGGCAATGTGAATACGCATACGGAAATTTTATAGCTAAGGTTTTTATTCATAGTATCATTGTCCTTATTTCCAGTATTTTGCATGTAATAATTCTTAATAATGACTTGCTAGTATTCAGGCTATCTTAAAAATTCAAGATAGCCTGAATACCTGTTGAGGATTATCAGAGGCAATGTATGCTATTTCAATGAGTTGGAGATGTCCTGTACGAATTGATCAACCGTGTAGTCTCCGGTCAAAAGCTTCTGGCAATCATCCTGAAGCGCAGTCCCCAGCTTTGCGTTGGTTATGCCCCATGGGAAGGCAGTCATGCTTGTAAAGCTTGCCGAATCGGCGATGTATTTCTTCTGCATTGTATTATATCCGGCTTCCGGCGGCGGGGGATTCTTCATGATTGGATTGGGATCCGCTCTCTTTACTACCCTGCCTTCGGCAAAAGCATAACCGAATTGTACGGCAAATTGTCCTGCTATATCTTTATTCTTGCTGACTGCCGATACAGCAAAGCCCTGGTTGAATCCGCCGCCGCTCATGTTCCACTTGGTGGCATCTGCATCTGCAGCATCCGCGAAAGGTACTGAGTAAAGGATGTCCGCCTTTTCACCCAGATTCTTGGGATCGCCTATATCGCTCATTGCCCATGAGCCGCCTATGAACATTGCCGCCTTACCGGTATAAAGCTGCTGAAGAGCCTGATCTGCAGAGGTGTTGAAGGCGTCCTTCGAAATCAATCCCGCCTTTACCAGCTCAATGAACTTTGTCGCTGCATTTTTGTAAACGTAATCCGAAATCTGTGTTTTACCCGTGTCCAGTCCTACTACGCCAAGAGGTTGAGTCCTCGTCACAAGCATGTCGAACATTTGGACCGCAGGCCATTTTTCTTTAGCAAATATGGCAAGGGGGATGATGTTTTTAGCTTTGAATGCTTTAACCGCGGCCAAAAGCTCATTATAATTCGTCGGAACCTTAATATTGTTCTGGGTAAACAAATCTTTGTTGATAAAGAGGTTTGCAGCCCACTGTCCAACATTGGGCACGGCATATACATGCCCATCCTGATCGAATAGTAACGACTGGGAGGTCTCAGTCAGCTTGTCTGCTATACCATATTGCTTTACATAACTGTCGAGCTGGAGTATATTGTTGGATTTCTTGAACAGCGTAACCAGGTCGGAAGTCACTGCGAATATATCCGGAAGGTTACCCGCAGCGGCATATGTCTTGATTTTCTGATTGTCGTCCTGCGCTTCTACTTCAAGATCCAGCGAAACGTTGGGCATCAGCTTTTTCATAGCGGCAGCCGCATAATCATACGGTTGTTTTTCATCATCAGAGGAGTACTGCGTATAGATCTTGATTGTTACAGGCTGACTTGCACTGCCTGAGGAAGCAGTTGTACCTGAAGAAGATGAAACTGCCGGAACAGAGCTGGCGTCAGTCGTGGCCGTATTGGCTGAATTACCGCATGCAGCCAATGAAAGAACCAGCAATAATGTCAGTACGATACACATCAATTTAGAATACCTTTGTACCATTCAAATTACCTCCTAAAAATCAATTGGGATTTGTGTGATTTTGATGCCTTGCAACTACTGGTTTTGATATTCTTGCTGACGCTTGATCAAGCTTGTAGTCCAATTATAATATCCGCCATCAAAAAAGCGAATGAAAAAAGCGGAGTCCAATTGAAAAATCCGGAGGAAATCTAAAGATCGATTTTTTGTATTTCATATTCACTGGGCGACATGCCGAAAAACTTCTTGAAGCATTTGCTGAAATATCCGGCATCATTATAGCCCACCATATCGGATATAGCCGAAAGTTTGAGCGTGCCCGGGCTCAAAAGCCGCTTGGCTTGCTGCATCCTGATATTGGTTATATATTCGGTGATCGTTATACCCATTTCCTTTCTGAACAAAGATCTTAAATAATCCGAATTTATATGAAAATTATTCGCTATTTTTTCAAGGCATAATTCGCTATTGCCATATTGATTGCCGATATATTCCTTCACCATATCCACCGTCTTCCTGGAACGTGTGATCCCGCTGTCCCCGCAGTAATTTGCCGCTGTCCTGAACATATCCAGTATCCATTCCTGAAGAGCATCGATGGATTCCATTTCCCTCATCCTGGCTAAAGGCATAAAATGTTCGCCGTACAGATCCCTTATTTCATTTCCCGACTCGATTATATGCGAGAGGCAAAGCGAAATCAGCCCAGTGCAAAACACATAGGTATAATCGATGGATAGGCGGTTGGTATTGATATAGCGAAACACCTCGTTTATCTTTTGCTCGATTTTTTGCCAATTATGCATCCTTAAAGCAATAAGGACATCTTCATTGATTTCGCTGGAGTAAAAACCTATGCTGGAGAATTCATTTTTAAAGGTGGAATAGTCAATAACCCGGTTGTTCCCCAGTATCATTTTATTTTGCAGGGCGGATAAGGATTCCATATATGAAATTCTTATCATTTTAAAGCCATTGTAGGCCTTACCTAACCCTACAGTAACTGTAAAACTAAAATATTTGTTTACATAATAGCATAACTTGTCAAAAGTATCTGCAACAAACTTTTCATTATAGATACCATTATCACATTCAATGATAGAGATTATCCTTCCTTCCGGACCATTAAAAACAAAATGTCCACCAACCTCATCCAGCAGTTCGTTCATGATATTTGACACCGCGTATTTCCACAACACGACCTCATCGGCGTTCTCCCATCTCCGGTACATGTTGTCGATTTCGACCGAAGCTACGGAAAAATCTGCCGGGAGGCTGCTGATGCCTACATTATACAGCTGTTTTTTTATGGTCTCATCGTCATCGTTGTTTTCATTACCGATCAACTGATTCAGAAGTTTCTCTCTTATTACCTTTTTTGAATCGGTTTTAAGCGATTCTTCCTCTCTCATTTTAAGAATAGAGCTTTTCGATTTCAACAGTACATTCATAAGCTCATCATCATCGAAGGGCTTTAAGATATAATCAATAATGCCTAGCTTTACTGCTTTTCTTGCATACTCAAATTCGCTGTGTCCGGTAACAACTATAAGCGCCATACAGGGATACGCCTCTTTCAGCTTTTCCGACAAGGTGAGGCCGTCCATGTTGGGCATGTTGATATCTATCAATGCAATATCTGGCTTGTATTTCGCTGCATTTTCAAGCGCCTCCAGCCCGTTTCTCGCTTCACAGCAAACCCTGAGTCCCAGGGCTTCCCATTTTACAGTTGTTATAAGCAGTTCCCTGAATATAATTTCATCATCTACTATCATTACCTTAAGTGTTTCCATTTGATTTTCTCCCATATGCTATAACGGTAATCTCAAAGATACTTCCGTACCTGAACCCTCCTCACTTCGTATGCTTATGCCATAATCCTCACCGAAGTAAAGCTTGATTCTCTCATTCACACTGCTAAGTCCAAATGGCTTTGATCTCTCAGGAACATTATCCTGATGCAGTACCTTGAGCAATAGATCGCGAGGCATACCAACCCCGTCGTCGACAACTCTTATTACGATCTCGTTCTTCGTTTTAAAGCCTTCTATCAAAATCTTTCCCGGACTTGTCCGCACCTTCAATCCGTGATAAATAGAATTCTCAACAAGAGGCTGGATAGTGAGCTTCAAGATATCATAATCCTGAATATCATCCGGAATATTTATTTCATAATCAAAAACATCGGAATATCTAATCCTCTGAATTGCCAGATAGGCTTTCACATTACCCACTTCTTCCCTGATGGTAATGATCTCCCGTCCTTTGCTTAAAGCAGCTCTGTAAAAGTCCGCCAGCGATTTTGTCGCTTCCTGGACTTGTTCAAGCCTCTCCATTTTAGCCAGCGCATATATAACATCCAGCGTATTATAAAGGAAATGAGGTTTTATTTGAGCTTGAATCAGCGCCAGCTCATATTCCCTCTTTTTCCTCTGTTCTTGTCTGACCTTTTCCAGAAGATTCTTTATTTCCACGATCATCGTATTGAAGCCGGACGCAAGCATACCAACCTCATCCTGCGATTCAACACTGCACTCGATATCCAGATTGCCCTGCCTTGCAATAAGCATGCTTTTTGTCAGTCTGGTAAGCGGATTTACAATGGTTTTTGCCAGGATTCCGGCGCCGAATACTGCAAAAATCAGACAAATGCAACCTATCAGGATGACTGCGAGGGTCAATTTATCCGTATCGGCTGTCAGTTTTTCCAAAGGTATTTCATTCACAAGCCTCCAGCCTGTCTTATCCAACAGCATGCTGGTTATCAACGTTCTCTTGCCCTTGACATTTCTGACCACGGCAACATTGCCGTTAGACAGCAGCCAGCTTCTGGTTTCATCATCCCGCAAGGGCTTAAGCAATTCAGTTTTATCCAGTGAAGAGACAACAGTACCCTGCTGATCCAGCAGAAAAAAAACGTTGGGTACTGTCTGCCCGATATCATCATATACGGAGGACAACGATTTTTCGCTTATGTTGATTATCAATGTACCCAGTTTTTCCTGTGTATTAATGTCAAGTATTTTTTTGCCTAATGTTAGCACCGGCTGGGTTTTATCCATTACGAGGTAATCCCTTTCCTGCATCGGGAACCACACGTTTACTCCGTTTGTCTTATCCATAACGTTCAAAATGTTACTTCCGGCAATATCTGCGGCATTAGCTTCGACTTTCATATCTGTACCATATATAACGGAATCATTATCGATAAAAGCAATGGAATCAATATCTGGAAATGCCATCTGTATAAAACTTAACTGATTCAGTACCTGCTCCCGGTAAGCAAGGTAAGATATCTGATTATATTGACCCAGCTTATTTAGCTGTATATTTTTTTTATTCATTTCAATTATCTTGTTTAAATCGGTCATTATAACATTTGCGCAACTTTTCGAATTATCCATCATGACATTCAGACGGGTAATTATGAGCTTGGATTCATCAGTTACGTTAGTAATCGTTTTGTCGACTATCACCTGTGTAAAGATAAGATTCGATATATACCCAAGTAAAAATAACGGAATGACAATCAGTGGGATATAAAGCGCTACAATTTTTCCCGATATCATAAGTTTTTTAAACCATTCCGCAGGACTCATAATCTTAATCATATGCCAGACTCCATTTATCTTTTAAAATACAAAGCAAAACATATTACGCATACAGCCATGTAAGGCATGCATAATTTTATTATATATGACAAACA
>DBTX01000021.1 GCA_002307275.1 Hungateiclostridiaceae bacterium UBA1305 | reverse complement strand
AACGAAACCAGAAACGAAACCAGAAGTAAGTAACCGGATTTGGATATCCTTCTGTAGCAGAAACCAAGTTTATTCTCTGGGATGTGAGAGGTTCGAGAAATGTCTCCTTTTGACGCTGGAACTATAGGGGTGGATGGAATGGCACTGCCGGAAAAGGAAATAGACATAACCAGAAATATTAAATTGATAGAATGGCTGAAAAGCGAGCTGCTAACGGATCTGGCGAATTTGTTCAGAGTATTGGCGAAAGGTGTCAGGGAGGAAATGTATGAAGCCGTCTCTGATATTCTGTCGAATATAATACTGATCAGCTACCTTTTGGGGAAACGTCTTGGTATAAGTTATAATGCCATTGAGCTAAAAATACAGAGTAAGGTGAAACTTGGACTGGTCGAAAACCATGATGTTGAAAAGTATTACGGTGACTTGTCCGAGTTATCAAGGCATTTGGGCAGTTTCAGAAGAAAGGAGAAATGAAGGGGCAGTTCCTCTTCAGAGACATGGACAGCAAAAAATTTCTTGGACTTTTTATTCCGCGCGCCAGTTTTTATCTCTGGATAATATTATTGCTGGTAGCTGTGATCGGGGCGCTGAATTGGCGCATTGCTGTACCCGGCTTTCTTTTGCTTGTCTTCCTTACCTATTACAACATTAGTTCCAATTACAAGAGAAAGGTTGAGATTGCCAGCTACATCGAAAATCTCAACTTCAATATGGATGCTACAACGAAGGACACTTTGCTGAACTTTCCCATGCCCCTTGTTGTTTCAGAGGTGGATGGTTCAATCATCTGGTACAACTCTTCCTTCAGAAAGATCGCCGAAGAGGAGGAAGTTCTTGAAAAAGCAGTCAAATCACTTGTAAACGAAATAAAACCTGAAAGCCTTCCGGACAACCCCACAAGTATAACCAGGCAGTTGGTGATTAACGGCATGCACTATAAGGTGCTTTGCAACTTTGCCAGGCATGAAAAAAGACAGGATGGCAGCGAATATATCCTGATACTGTATTTCATCGACAACACTGAACTGGTTGGTTTGAAAAAGTTGTATGCGGATGAAAAGATCATGGCAGGCATTATTGTAATCGACAATTATGATGACCTGATGCAGAGCATGGAAGATACCGGCAGACCGCAGATGCTGGCCGAGATCGATAAAAGGGTCAATCAGTGGGCGTCTTTTAGCAGCGGCATCCTGAAAAAATTTGACAGGGACAAGTATACCTTCCTTTTTGAACAAAAATATTTAAAGGAATTTGAAGAAAAAAGATTTGAAATACTTGATAATGTTAAGGAAATAAACCTGGGCAACAAGATCCCGGTCACATTAAGTCTGGGCTTCGGGCTCAACGGGAAAACACCGCTTGAAAATTACCATTCGGCTTCCGCTGCTATTGATATTGCTCTGGGCCGCGGAGGCGATCAGGTCGTCATTAAAAATGCGGATAACTTCAGCTTTTTCGGCGGCAAAACAAGGGAGCTTGAAAAGAGGACGAAAGTGAAGGCAAGAGTCATCGCCTGTGCACTCCGTGAGTTGATTGACCAGTCCGCCGCCATTTTAATTATGGGGCATGAAAATGCGGACATCGATTCGCTTGGAGCTTCACTTGGCCTTTACAGGGTTGTGAAGAGCAGAGGCAAGGAGGCACATATTGTTTTGAATAAAATAAATCCGACGATAGAAAGCCTTGTCGCAAAAATTCAAAAATATCAGGAATATGATGATCTGTTCATCAACCGGAACGAAGTATTGGACATGGTTAACAGCAAGACCTTGCTGATCATTGTCGATACGCACAGACCCAGTTTTACTGAAATACCGGAATTGATCGGAATGGCGGGTCAGGTTGTGGTGATCGATCATCACAGGAGAGGCGCAGAGTATGTTCAGGACACTGTGCTTACCTATCAGGAAACTTATGCTTCCTCTACAAGCGAGCTTGTGACCGAGGTATTGCAATATGTCGATGAGAAGCTCAGGCTTAAGCCTATTGAAGCTGAAGCTCTGTATGCGGGTATCGTTGTAGATACGAAAAATTTTACGTTCAAGACAGGCGTGAGGACGTTCGAAGCCGCATCGTACCTGAAGAGGCAAGGTGTTGATACTGTTGCCGTAAAGCAGCTGTTCCAGAACGACCTGGTGACTTACACCAATATTTCAAGTGTTGTTAAGACTGCCGAGATCGTAAGCAATGAAATCGCGATATCGATCTGTCCTACCGGTACCAAAAATGCACAGTTAATTGCTGCAAAGGCTGCAGATGAGTTGTTGAATCTTACAGGGATTAATGCGGCGTTTGTGCTGTGCAATGTGGGTAACGAGATATGGATCAGCGGCAGGTCACTTGGTGATATAAATGTGCAGATGATATTGGAGAAACTCGGCGGTGGCGGGCATTTGACCGTTGCCGGAGCACAGCTTACGGGGATTGCACTGGAAGAGGCGAAAGACAAGTTGAAATATGCTATAATGGTATATGTTAATGAATTGAACAAGCCGGTTTGAGGAGGTCAGCATGAAAGTAATTTTGAAGCAGGAAGTAAAGGGATTGGGTAAAAAGGAAGATATGGTGAATGTCAGCGACGGTTACGCCAGGAACTTTCTTTTCCCCAGAGGACTTGCAGCTGAAGCAAGTGCAAGTAATATAAATGTAATGAATACAAAGAAGGAAGCCGAGAAATCCAAGAAAGACCGGGAACTTGCACAAGCGCGGGAACTTGCCGCAAAGGTAGGACAAACAACAGTGGTCATCAAATCCAAAGCGGGCGAAAACGGGAAACTGTTTGGTTCAATAACCAGTAAGGATATTTCCGACAAGCTGAAGGCCGACTTTAATCTTGACATAGATAAAAAGAAAATCGTTCTTCCAGATACGATCAAATCACTGGGGTCTATCGAGGTAGAGGTCAAGCTTTACCCGGAAGTCAGCGCTAAACTGACAGTAAAGACGATTCATGAGTAAACCGTCGGAGGGAGTCTAAATCGTGGATATCAGTGCCATCGGGAGAATACCTCCACACAATATAGAGGCGGAGCAGGCTGTTCTTGGTTGTATGCTGCTGGATGCGGATGTCATTCCAACAGTCACAGAGCTTATCAAGAGTGAAGATTTTTACAGAGACGACCATAGGGAAATATGTGAAGCAATTATTGACATCACCGAAAAGGCTGGACCGGTCGATATCATTACTGTTTCCGAACAACTGCAGCTTCGGGGTATGCTGGACAATATCGGCGGTCTCGACTATCTTGCCAGTATAACCGGTGCCGTACCTACCACAGCCAATGCCAGGCATTATGCAAAAATTGTGGAAGAGAAGGCGTTGCTCAGGAGGCTCATTAAGGCAGCTTCGGACATTTCGGGTATGAGTTATGATGCTTCCGAGGAAGCGGCATTCGTGCTGGATAGGGCTGAGAAGAGCATCTTTGACATCCTCCAGAAGAGAAGCACCCAGGGGTTTACGCACATCAAGGACATCCTGCTTGAGACCTTCAGCCGTCTGGAGGAGCTCTATAACAGCAAGGGCTTTATTACTGGAATACCGACTGGTTTTAACGATCTGGACTTTAAAACAGCTGGTCTGCAAAATTCTGACCTTGTCCTCATTGCTGCCCGGCCCGGTATGGGCAAAACCGCCATGGCGCTGAATATTGCCCAGTATGCTGCAGTTCAGAAACATGTGCCCGTGGCAATTTTTAACCTGGAGATGTCCAAGGACCAATTGGTAAACAGAATGCTCTGCAGCGAAGTGATGGTGGACAGTCAGAAAATGAGAACCGGCAAGCTGGAGGACGATGATTGGAAAAAGATTGCACAAGCGTTGGCACCGTTGTCCGAAGCGCCTATTTATATAGATGATACAGCTGGTATCAACGTCATGGACATCAGGGCAAAGTGCCGCAGGCTCAAGATGGAGAAGAATCTCGGACTTGTAGTGATCGATTACCTGCAGCTGATGCAGGGCAGGGGAAAAATAGAAAACAGGCAGCAGGAGGTATCGGAAATCTCCCGCTCGCTGAAAATACTGGCAAAGGAACTCAATGTCCCGGTCGTTACCATGTCTCAGCTCAGCCGTGGCCCGGAACAAAGAACGGACCACAGGCCGATGCTCAGCGATCTTAGGGAGTCGGGCGCTATTGAGCAGGATGCGGATATCGTCATGTTCCTGTACAGGGATGATTATTACAACCCTGATACGGAAAAGAAAAATATTGCGGAAGTTATCATAGCCAAGCACAGAAATGGTTCTACTGGAACTATTGAGCTCAGATGGTTTGGCGAATATACAAAATTCGCAAATTTGAAGAGGGATGAATATAGTAAGTAATTATAGCAGTGAATTTCAGCAGAGAGTATTTGGCACGATCAAAATAAACCACCTCATAGAGCAGGGCGATACGGTGGTTATCGGTGTGTCCGGGGGACCGGATTCGGTCTGCCTTCTTCATGTTCTTCATTCTCTTTCAAATACGCTCGGAATTGAACTGCATGCAGTCCACATCAACCATATGCTCAGGGCTGAGGAAGCACAGGCGGACGAGGAATATACATCGGCGCTGTGTGAAGAATTGAACGTATCGCTATTTATCGTGAGGACTGATATTGTACAAATGGCTGAAAGGCTCGGAATGTCTATTGAGGAAGCCGGCAGAGAAGCCCGCTATCATGAATTTGATGCATACGCACGGAACGTTGGGGCTGCCAGGATAGCAGTGGCGCATAATCGCAATGATCAGGCCGAAACTGTCATGATGCATCTAATCAGAGGCAGCGGGATCGCCGGACTTGCCGGAATGGACTACAGGCGGGGTGCTGTAATAAGGCCTCTGCTGAATATCGCCAGAGAAGAAATCGAGCAATACTGCAAGGCTTCAGGGTTATCGCCCAGAATCGACAGTTCCAACCTCAAGAGTGATTTTACACGGAACAGAGTGCGGCTCGAGCTGTTTCCATACATTGATAAAAGCTTCGGGACCGATGTGGTTGAAAGCCTTTACAGATTATCTGCCCATGCGGCGCAGGACAATGGCTATCTGGATCAATGTGCAAATCTGGCGTATCAAACATGTCTTAGCGGCAGGAAAGCCGGCCAGGCAGCAGACCAGTCAGCCAGTCAGCCAGACAGACAGCCAGCAGACACCGGGCCGGACAAACGTGTGAGCCTGAAACTGGACCGGCTGGGGGAGCTTCACCCTGCCATACTCGGCAGAGTGCTGAAGATGGCGGTTTGCGATATTGCAGGAAGTAGTACGGGTATAGGAAGTGTACATTATAATATGCTGAAGAACCTGGCTGCGAATGGCAGAACAGGAGCCAGGGCAGAGCTGCCTCATAGCCTGAGGGCTTGTGTTACATATGGCGAACTGGAGATATATGTTGAAAACAACTCTTCAGGAGGAAAGGAAGCTGCAAAGCAAAAAAAAACTGCCGGATTCGACATTGCTCTTATTGTACCGGGAACTACGGAAATACCAGAATTGCAGGCCTTTTTGAATACTTCAATTGAAAATTTCAATCATATTGATTACTATGGAAAGATAGGATATAATTCTCTCGTGCAATTCTTTGATTACGACTGTCTCAAGAGGGGAATAAATATTAGAAATAGGCGGAATAGAGATATTTTTAAGCCTTTTAAGTCGAATGGCACAAAAAAGCTGAAGGAATATTTCATTGATACAAAGATACCAAGGGAACGCAGAGATGAAATTCCTCTAATTTGTATTGACAATGAGATCGTCTGGGTAATCGGGAACAAAATTAGTGATAAATTTAAAGTAACTGAAAATACTAAAAGTGTTCTTAAAATGGAATACAACCGGAGGACTTTATGATGATGGGGGATATTGAGGAAGTACTTGTCAGCCGCGAACAGATAAAAGAGATGGTTGCACAGCTGGGAAAGCGAATTTCAAAGGATTACGAAGGAACTGAACTGGTACTTGTAGGTGTTTTGAAGGGCGGATTTGTTTTTTTGGCGGATTTGATGAGAGAGATAACGATACCTGTGGATATGGATCTGATCGCTGTTTCAAGTTATGGTGCCTCGACCCAGTCATCCGGCGTAGTGCGTATTATTAAGGATATGGATCTGAGTGTGGCAGACAAGCACGTATTGATTGTAGAGGATCTTGTTGATACGGGCCTTACGCTCAAACACCTTAAGGATCTCTTTAATACCAGGGGCCCAAAGAGCGTAAAGATATGCACTGCTTTTGACAAGCCATCCAGAAGGAAGATAGATATTAAGATTGAATATGGAGGCATTGTAGTGCCTGATAAATTCATCGTCGGCTATGGCTTGGATTATGATGGGAAATACCGCAATCTTCCCGAGGTGTGCACGTTGAAAAAAGAAATTTATTCAAAATAGCTACATGTTTTCAGACAAATTTTCAGTGTTTGTGGTATATAGTTAAAATAGATTGCGTTTATTGTGTTTTAAAATGGTTTATGTTAATATAATATAATAATTGCTGGAAGGTTTCATTGTAATGGCCGGGAGGGAGATTTTTGAAATACTTTAAAGGGTTGAGTTTTTATATAGTACTGATTGTGATTGTGCTATTTATACTGACGGTTGCTACAACTTCAGGGAGTCCGGCACAATTAAGCTATACAGAAATGTTATCGCAATTGCAGAGCAGTAATGTCGACAGCGTCGTTTTAAAAGGCGATGAGGCAACAGTAAAGCTGATCAATGCAAGGCAGGGATCAAAAAACAACGAGTATGTCGTTTATATATCATCTACAGATACGTTTACTGAGATGATGACGCAGGCATATAACAGCAAGCAGTTGAAGGAATTCAGGGTCGAAAGACCGCCGTCAGCACCCTGGTGGGTTGCGATACTGCCTACGGTAGGCCTGATTGCGGTTTTTGTAATATTCTGGGTATTTTTTCTTCAGCAGTCTCAGGGCGGCGGAGGAAACAGAGTCATGTCCTTCGGTAAAAGCCGTGCCAAGATGAGTACGGACGATAAGAAAAAGGTGACATTCGAAGATGTTGCAGGTGCGGATGAAGAGAAGGAGGAATTGAAGGAAATCGTAGAATTCCTGAAATCCCCCAAAAAATTCATAGAACTTGGTGCAAGGATACCAAAGGGCGTTTTACTTGTAGGACCTCCCGGAACCGGTAAGACATTGCTGGCGAAGGCGGTTTCAGGCGAGGCCGGCGTACCGTTTTACAGTATAAGCGGTTCTGACTTCGTTGAGATGTTCGTGGGTGTCGGTGCATCGAGGGTCAGGGATTTATTTGAACAAGCAAAAAAGAGTGCTCCATGTATTGTTTTTATAGATGAAATTGATGCAGTGGGACGTCACAGAGGCGCAGGCATGGGCGGCGGGCATGATGAACGTGAGCAGACGCTGAATCAGCTGCTTGTAGAAATGGACGGCTTTGGCGCAAATGAGGGCGTAATCATTCTCGCAGCGACCAATAGGCCTGACATCCTTGATCCTGCACTGCTGAGACCTGGCCGTTTTGACAGGAGGGTATATGTCGGACTGCCGGATATCAAGGGACGCGAGCAGATATTGAAAGTACATTCAAAGGGCAAACCGCTTGGCTCGGATGTCAGGCTTGAGGAACTGGCCAAGAGTACGCCGGGCTTTACTGGCGCAGATCTTGAAAATCTCCTGAATGAGGCTGCATTGCTGGCCGCACGCAAAAATAAAAAACGTATAGACATGGATGATATAAAGGAAGCCACTTTTAAAGTAGTTATCGGACCGGAAAAGAAGAGCAGGGTTATGAGCGATAAGGAAAAGAAGCTTACTGCCTATCATGAAGCCGGTCATGCGATTGCAGTAAAGGTTGCATCCACAACCGACAAGGTTGACAGGGTTTCCATCATTCCGTCCGGTAGAGCCGGAGGTTATACGGCGCATAAACCTGATGAAGACAAAACCTATCATACCAAGGCACAACTCATGGAGGAGATTATCATTTCCATGGGTGGAAGGGCTGCGGAGGATATCGTGCTTGGGGAAATCAGTACGGGAGCGTCAAGTGACCTTAAACATGCGAACAGTGTGGCAAGAAGCATGATTACCAAGTTCGGCATGAGCGATAAGCTCGGGAATATGGTTTTTGATGAAAACGATGAGATATTTATCGGGCGTGATTTCGGCCATGCCAGAAGCTATAGCGAGGAAGTCGCCGCGCAAATTGACAAGGAAGTCAAAAACCTTATAGATATTGCATACGACAAAACAATAGTGATATTGAAGGAAAACATCACTATACTGCACAAAATCGCTGATGCACTGCTGGAGAAAGAGAAACTTGAGGGCGCCGAGTTTGAAATGTTGTTTTCAGGAGTTTGACGTTTTTGTTTCAGAGATGTCAAATGATACTTGACGCAGTTTATAATTTATGTTAATTTAAATATGCCGGTTTGCAAAATTTTATTTTGGCTACCGGTAAGTAATAAAAATTGAATAGATACTTATCAAGAGTGGTGGAGGGACTGAGCCCTATGAAACCCGGCAACCGGCCTATGGTGCGGTGCCAATTCCTGCAGGAGTAACATCCTGAAAGATGAGGAAGACATGTGTATAAGCCTCTTCTTTATCAGGAAGAGGCTTTAGTTTTTTAATAAGCTTGGAGAAAATGAAAGGAGAACTTATAATGGCAAAGAGATTATTTACTTCAGAATCAGTAACAGAGGGGCATCCGGATAAGATGTGCGATCAGATATCCGATGCAGTCCTGGACGCAATATTTGCAGAAGACCCCAATGCAAGAGTCGCGTGTGAAACAGCGGTTACAACTGGATTGGTTCTTGTTATGGGCGAGATATCCACCAAATGTTATGTTGATATTCCAAAGGTCGTAAGAAATACGATAAGGGAAATCGGGTACGACAGGGCAAAATATGGGTTTGACGCGGATACCTGTGCTGTAATCACTTCAATAGACGAACAGTCTGCGGATATCGCAATGGGCGTTGACAAGGCTCTTGAAGCAAAGAACGGCGACATGTCGGATTCTCAGATTGCTGACATCGGAGCCGGAGACCAGGGAATGATGTTCGGCTTTGCCTGTGATGAAACACCGGAATTGATGCCAATGCCGATATCGCTGGCGCACAAGCTTGTCAAAAAGCTTTCCGAGATTCGTAAGGACGGTACGCTGGACTACCTGAGGCCGGACGGAAAATCGCAGGTCACTGTTGAGTACGACGGGGACAAACCTGTGAGGGTTGATACGGTTGTCATATCCACACAGCACAGTCCGGAAGTTTCTCACGAGACAATTGAAAGGGATGCGATCGAACTTGTCATTAAGCCGATCATTCCAGCAGGACTCCTGGATAAAAACACAAGGTTCCTGATTAACCCGACAGGCAGGTTTGTAGTAGGCGGACCACAGGGTGACTCCGGGCTTACAGGCAGGAAAATTATCGTAGATACGTATGGCGGTTACGCGAGACATGGCGGCGGAGCTTTCTCAGGCAAGGACCCGACCAAGGTGGACCGTTCTGCTGCCTATGCTGCAAGATATGTTGCCAAAAACCTGGTTGCTGCAGGGCTTGCCAAAAAATGTGAAGTGCAGCTTGCATATGCTATCGGTGTTGCAAGCCCGGTTTCAATACTTGTTGACACCTACGGTACAGGTACGCTGCCTGAAGAAAAGCTGATAAAGCTCGTACAGAAATATTTTGACCTCAGACCGGCAGGCATCATTAAGGAACTGGACCTCAGAAGACCGATATACAAGCAAACCGCGGCATACGGACACTTTGGAAGAACTGACACGGATCTTTCATGGGAACGCACCGACAAGGCTGAAATATTGAAGAACGCTGCAAAGGGAATGTAAGAAATGGCAGGCAATGGTATGACATGGGAATATAAGGCGAGCAATGACAGACAATGGCAAAATATGGCAAGTGATGGTAAGCAATAGCAGGCAAAGGTAAGCAATAGCAGGCAAAGGTAAGCAATAGCAGGAAACAGTAAGTTATGGCAATTCAAAATGAGGAACTGGTATATGGCGGGTGAGAATCGTCGTCATTTACCGGCCCTTATTTTTTTGATAAAATTTCGATAATCTTGATTTCAGTATGTATATTAAATACAATAGTACCTTCGGCATATATCGCGATATTTTTGAATAATCTGTAGCAAAAACCCAAGTGATGAATAATATAATATTCTCAGTAATTTTACAAGGAGGGTCGAGTTTGATTTACATACTTTTCAAGCTGGTCGGTTGTCTTTTGGCTATATACGGCCTGTTTATCCTTGGACGCACAGTTGCGGTGCATTTTTTCGGAAGGAGTCCGGGAAAACCTCCTAGGCTGGTCGTTGACGGTATCAACTGCTCGCCAATGCGCCCTGGTCTGGTCGTTGACTGTGTCAACTACTTGCCCATGCGTTCTGGTGTGCGTATGATACTGCTTGTCAGGGATGCGGAGGAGCAGATCGAATATATTGTCAGAACTGCTGTTAAGAATGATTTCGCATCCAGGGTTATGTCGGACAATAGTCTGGTCATCATTGATATGGATTCCTCTGATAATACTTTCCTGCTGCTGGAAAAGCTGCAAAAAGATTTTTCAAATGTAGAGGTATTGAAGTTTGAGGATAGGGAGCACATTTTTGAAGATTTCACTATCTTTTCACACTCTCCAAAATAATATATACTAAAGATGTTAAAATGTTTTAATTCTACTGCGAAGAAAGTCATACGACGGAGAGATATACATTGATTGAAATAGAGGGTACAGTCGAGGACATTATATACACAAATGAAGCGAACGGTTATACTGTCTGCGACGTACGGTGCGGCAATGACAGTGTCACTGCAGTCGGATATATGCCATTTATCAATATGGGCGAAACGATAAAGGCCAGTGGCAAGTGGGTAAGCCATCCTGATTACGGGGAACAGTTTAAGGTGGAGTTATATGAAAAAGTTATGCCAAGGACTGTCGATGCTATTGAAAAATACCTTGCCTCCGGAATAGTAAAAGGCGTTGGCCCGGCTACAGCAGCAAAAATTACGGGAAAATTCGGTGTTGCGACATTGGAAATTATCAATGCCAATCCACTGAGATTGTCGGAAATAAAAGGGATTAGCCTAGAAAAGGCTTCAGCGATAGGACAGGCACTAAATGAGCAAAAGGGCCTTCAGGATGTTGTCATATTTCTGCAGGAATATGGAGTATCTCCGTCGATTTGTATAAAGATTTACAAGGCTTATGCAGAAAATGCAGTAGCAATCTTAAGGGAAAATCCTTACAGACTGTGTGAAGATGTTTTCGGCATAGGCTTCAAGACAGCTGATAGAATTGCAATGAAGCTTGGAATTGACCCGGCTTCCAGATTTCGTATTAAAAGCGGAATAAAGTACCTTCTATCAAATGCGGCTTCAAACGGGCACACCTATATGCAGGAGAACGTTCTCAGGGAGAATGCCGCAAGCCTGTTGGACACGGAAGCGCTGGACATTGAAGATGCCTTGATAACACTGATATTTGATAAGGCTATTGTGACTGAGAAAGGTGAAGACTCGAACCATATTTATTTAGCCTCCTTTCACAACGCGGAACAAAGTGTATGTAAAAGGCTGCTGGAGCTTTCCCAGACACAATTCAATCTGGCGCTGGATGATTTCGAGGACAAGCTTGAGAGATTTCAGAGAGAAGAAGGTATAGAGCTGGCGGAGATGCAGCGGATGGCAATACGCGAAGCCATGACCAGTGGAGTACTTGTAATAACCGGCGGGCCGGGAACCGGAAAGACTACCATAATCAAGAGTATCATCAGGCTCCTTGTCGGTGACGGGCATCAGGTCACGCTTGCCGCGCCGACAGGACGCGCTGCCAAAAGAATGTCGGAGGCTACCGGATTTGAAGCGCGTACGATCCATCGCCTGCTGGAAATAGGCTATGCCGGGGATGATAAGGAGTTGTTGTTCCTCCGTAATGATACAAATCCGATTGAAGCGGATGTGATCATTATTGATGAAATGTCGATGGTGGATATCCTTTTGATGAATCATCTGCTTAAAGCGGTTGCGGCAGGTTCACGGCTGATTCTTGCCGGAGATGCCGATCAACTGCCTTCCGTCGGCGCTGGGTGTGTCCTTGAGGATATTATCGGCTGCAATATGATAAAGACTGTCAGGCTGACCGAGATATTCAGGCAGGCGGGCGAGAGCATGATAATTGTCAATGCACACAGGATCAATAGAGGCGAAGTGCCGGTCCTGAATGCACGGGACAAGGACTTTTTCTTTGTTGCACGGAATGGGTTGGATTCAATCACCCGTACTTTGGTTGATCTTTGCAGCCGGAGGCTTCCGGAGACCTATGGCTTTGAACCGATGAAAGACATTCAGGTACTTTCTCCAACGAAAAAAAGTCCGGCGGGAGTTATTAATCTGAACCTGGAATTGCAAAAGGTACTCAACCCGGCTGATCGGAACAAAGCCGAAAAGGTTTCCAGAGACTATATTTTCAGGGAAGGAGACAAGGTCATGCAGGTCCGGAATAATTATTCCCTCAGGTGGGAGAAGCCGGGGAACAAGCTGATGGATGGAACGGGCGTATTCAACGGAGATGTAGGCATGATCAGTAAAATAAATGAAGAAGCTCAGACAATGGAAGTGCTTTTCGATGATGAGAGGCTGGTAGAATACGATTTTAGCATACTCGATGAAATTGAACCGGCGTTTGCAGTGACCATACACAAAAGTCAGGGTTCGGAATTCCCTGTAGTTGTTATTCCGATCTTCCCGGGTCCGCAGGTTCTTATGACCAGGAATTTGCTGTATACTGCCGTGACAAGGGCAAAAAAGATGGTAGTGCTGGTTGGAGAGGAAGCCTCTTTACAAAGCATGGTCGAAAATCAAAGGGAAACATTAAGAAATTCGGGACTCTCTGTTAAGCTAAAAAAATTTTCCTGATATGCCGATATATAATTTGTGTTCGGAGTGTGATGTAAAAAGGAGCTGATGCTTGTTGGGGATTCTTGAGAGAATTGCCAATACGATATACCCGCCGAAGTGTATTTTTTGCAGGGAATCGCTTGGAAATGACATAGCACTCCATATATGCAGCGCCTGCTACGCAAAGCTGCCGTTCTCGAGGGAAACGCTGATGCCTGTGCTGGAGAATGAAACGGGTGGTCACTGCGACGGAGCGGTAAGCGTATTCCAATATACGGGCATGGCAAAGGATTCGCTTATCAGGTTTAAGTTTTACAACAAACCGAGCTATTATAGGACATTTGCAAGACTGCTTGCCTGCAGGCTGAAAAAAATAATAGATATAAAGCAGTATAATATGGTGATGAGCGTTCCCTTACACAGGCAGAAAGAATTCGCAAGGGGATACAATCAGGCATATCTGGTATCCAGGGCTCTCAGCAGGGAACTTCATCTGCCGGAATGTTCAGGTCTGTTAAAACGGCAAAAGTATACGAATTCACAAAGCCTTTTGAGCAGGCAAAACAGGCAGGAGAATATAAAAGGGGCTTTTCTTGTTAAAGGACAGACAAGGATAAAAGGGAAATCCATATTACTGGTGGATGATATACTTACTACAGGCTCGACAGTGGAAGAATGCAGCAAAATGCTTAAACAGGCGGGCGTAACAAAAGTGACTGCCGCAGTGGTTGCCACAGGAAGAAAATATTAACGGGGAGGGATTCACGTGTCAGAGGTCAGAAATTGCAGAAAATGCGGGAAGATTTTCAATTATATCGGATCACCGATTTGCCCGATATGCAAACAAGCAGAGGAAGAGGATTTTAAAAAAATCAAGGATTATTTGTATAGAAATCCCGGATCAAGTATTACACAGGTATCGATAGAACTTGATATCGGTGTGGAAAAGATCAGAAGGTTTTTAAAGGACGGTAGACTTGAAATCACCGGAGATGACGGCAATATGATTCTGGAATGCGAGAACTGCGGGAAATCTATAAAAAGCGGAAGATTTTGTGATGAGTGTGAGAGAAATCTTGCATCGGAGCTCAAAGCTACTGCAAGTCAGATGAAGAGCGAAATCGGCGGCATTTCTGATGCTTCAAGGAAAGTGATCGGTATGCGTTACCTGAATAAGGATGAAGGGAAATAGGGTATCAAGAAAGGATATTAAATTGAGTATTGCTAAGGAAGCAGTAAACAGAGCTTATAAAGTTAATTGTAATAACAGTGGTTTTAGATAATGAAATCTTTTGATTCATCACCATTATTTAGTGTATTTATCTCAGTTAAGGCCCAATAATATACACAGTTTTTGCCTAAAAACAGGATAGTGCAATGCGAGGAGCAACCAGAGCAATTATTGGGTTTCTGTACAGGAACGGGCAATATTGAGAATATTCACTGACCGTTCTTGCATGTTCTTGGGAGAATAAAATCGTTAACCAAGCCTAACTTTTCGAATTTTACCTTGCCCCCCTTTTTCTGCCCAGAACTTCAATCTCTGCATCGTTAGGTTGTAGTTCAAGCAACTCGTCTAGCTTTGGGTTCACTTCATCCACACGTCCACTATCAATCAAAAACGTAACAAGGAGTTTCTTGAAAAACAGCCAACCCTCTGCATTTTCGCAGGCAGCGCAGAGAAACTCACCAAGTTCACAGAAGCCCTCCACTTGCTCGTCTGCCACTTCCTCCTGATTAAGAAGCCATTGTGCTGCCTCTTTAAACAACTCCCTTCGCCACTTTGTCCACTCTACCTCGCTGCCGCATGCTGCACCAAAGTGCTCACTCGCTGCCAGTACTTTGGTGTTTATACACAGAAACATACTCCCTAGCGAATCGAGCTTTTCCCTTTTGCTTATACCTGCGTTCAGTAATACTTTCAGTGTATCACTGAGTGCGCTCATATAGACCCCCAGGAGGAATTCTTTGTTACGCGCCAAAAGGCTGCCACACTTGCATATGAGGAAGTCCTTGGCCGTGTCAAAGAGGATGTTGTCACTTTCTATACGTTTTGCATCCCATATATAGGAAGATGATTTAGGCGAAATGTAGTATTTGTGTAGGGTTCCCGCCAGGATTCCAATGCGGTTGGCATTGCGAAAATTTTCCTGTGCATATAGAGTATCCCATCCATAGTTGATAGACGGCACACGAGAATAATCATACTTGCGAAACACGGATATTGAATATAGCTTACCCCATGTGGTCCTCATAAATTGGTGGTAGTGTGGGAACATATCTGAAAAAAGCTGTCCCTCAATAACTACGTTTTGTCTTACTTCTCTGATCCCGCATACCGTATTGGTCTGTGTGTCAATAAAAACACTTCCGCATACAGTAATGTTAAGATTATGCTCTTTCATAAAAGCGATAGATTTTTCAAGGAAGTCTGGCTTGTATTCATCGTCTGCATCAAGAATACAGAAAAAATCGTCGTCATTATATTGCCGAATCAACTCCATGCTTCTATTTCCCCGTTCCCAAACTTGATTTTTTTTATTTGCCAACGGAATTACGCGGCTATCGAAATCTGCATACTCACGGATAATGGCACCGGTGCCGTCTGCAGACCCGTTATTGACGATGTAACAAACCCAGTTATGGTATGTCTGAGCAAAAACACTGTCTATAGTGCGTCTTAATGTATTTTCCGCATTATAAGCACAAATATAAACAAGAACTGTCGCCATAATGTTTTACCCTCTCAAAAAACCCACGGAACATCTTTGTCTGTGTGCAATCTTTGCACATTCACAGCCGGGAAACGAACCGTCAGGTCTTCGTAAATTTGGTCGCTGTATACATAGTTTGAAATCAAAACTACATCCAAGTTGAGTTCCGGTATCTCTTCCGGGCTTCGTATGACAAATCCGTCAGAGAATTCATCTCCCCACCTGAGGGGATTGGAATCAAATACATACGTCTGGAAGGGAAGGCCACCCAATAATTTTTTATACAGTTTTATTATAAAAGCTGTATACCCTCCAGCTGTGTAAAATCCAACACGATGATATTGGGTAGATATCAAGCTGCCCAACCGCTTTTTCCGATCGAAAAGGGATGCACAGCTGACCTCCACCCATCGGTATATTTTAGAAATTCTGTCTATGATGGGCAATCGTTGGGTACACACTTTTTCACATTTACCGCAGTTTATACAAGGGTTTACACTGTTTTTAAACTCCGTATGACCTTCAAGGGCTCGGAAGAAATTACCTCGTTTAATAAGCTCCGGTATAGTTCTGTTGTAGATAAATGTATCCGACTTAAACCTAGTCTGATTGTAAGCAGTCATCAGGGCAGATATCGGAATTCCCGCAGGGCAGTCATTACAATATCCGCAGCCTGTGCAAAATTCTGAAAACGCCCCCAGATTGGCTGCGACATAGGTTCGGCGCGAGTCTGCTTTCCTGTCTGTGGCTGACAGTGATTTCACGTCAGCCGCTAATTCCAACCCATTTTCTACTCCGCACAGTATGGTACTGACAGCAGTATGAGCATAGATAAACTTTAGTGCCGCGTCGTTTGTGTCAATATCATCATTCATAACTGCCGGCTTAAACAATTCGGCATTCTGCGGTATGATTCCGCCGCCCAGCGGGTTCATAACAGCAACACCCAAACCGCTTCGTTGAGCGGTTTCGATGGCATTGTTGTTTTCACGGAAATTTAAAAGGGAATATGACAGCAATACGCCTTCAAAGGCACCGTCCTGTATGATTCGCACCGTGTCCTGGGCTGACGTATGCGATGAAAAGCATATGTGTTTCACAAGCCCCCGCTCTTTTGCCGCCGTAACACCTTCATAAGGCCCCCCCAGGGTCATAATTTCCTGGTATTGGCTCATGGATTTTATACTCCACATATAATAGAAGTCAAAGTAGTCTATTCCTATATTTTTAAGAGAGCACTCAATGTGTCGCAGTACAGCATCTTGGGTCTTTTCCTGGTGGCTGGAGGATTTACCACATATGTAGCGTTTTCCGTCCACTTGCCGTAAAGCCAGCCTGAGGATTTCCTCACATTTACCGCCCGAATACGCAGCAGCACTGTCGAAAAAGTTCACACCCAAGGTGGCGGCTTGTACCACAAGCCGGGCGCACTGCTCTACACCGTCGGCAGTATTAGTAACTTCCGGTTTGAAGCGGTTTGCGCCCATTCCCACAGCTGAAACCATTTTCCCCGTTTTTCCAAAGGCTCTGTATAGCATGGTCTACTCCAATCCGAAATGTGTAGCGTATTTCGTCCACAATTCACTTGTGCTCACCAATTGGCAGAATTGCTGATAATGTTCGGTTCCGTCCTCGCCTAGTTTCTCGCGGCATTTTGCGAGATAATAATGAGCGAAGGCGTGATTAGGATAGCTTCTCAGGATCGATTCGAAACGTCCCGCCGCCAACCCATACTCTCCTATACGCATATATGAATTATGGACGAAGTTAATATCCAAGTTCATGGTATATTTAATGTCGCCCAGCATATATGCGACTGTTTCGGGATTTGCGTATCCTGCTGCGAACACGTTGGCGTTATCCATTTTGTACTCAGTCCCCGAAACCTCAATGATTTGTTTGTATACTACACTCCCTGAAATAGGAATCAAATTGCTGATGGTGGCCCAATGATATTCTGCTTTCCTTAAGTACTGGAGAGCTTCCTTTATATCGTCAACCGTTTCATCGGGAAATCCCACGAGAAGGGCGATTTTCACGAAAATGCCAGTGCCTTTAAACATGGAAAGCACTTCATCAGCGCGCCTTAATGTTACAGGTTTGTGCATAATATCCCGCAGTACACGGGTGGAGCCGGATTCGAGGGCGAAGTGAATATCTTTGATTCCATTGCGAACCAGGCAATCAACAAACTCTTTTGTTACAGGAACAAAGGAGAGGGTATTGGCAAAGAACACGTTTCTTCCTCTGCCGCATATATAGTCGATTATCTCAATAGCACGGCCCACATCAGCCAGAAAATGGTCGTCTATAATATTTATTGTAGCAACATTATAATTATCTATCCAATAATCAATTTCCTCTTTGACTCGTTCTATTGAAAGATAGCGCATGCTTCTTCCATGAATGGAGTGGGCAGCGCAAAAAACGCAAGAAAAGGGACAGCCCCTGGTGGTCATAACGATACCTTCAGTTCCAAAGGCCCCCTTCCCGCCATTTAGCACGTTTACATACTCCTTGATTACTTCATCACCGTATTTGGCGATATAGCCGTCATAGTTCAGACGGGGAATGTCGTTTATGTCTGGAATAAATCCTTTTGTATCTCCCTTGTGAGCCTTTGTGACGAAGTAAGACGATGTATTCAGGTATTCTTTCTTGTCGTCGGCGGCAATTAATTCAGCAAAGGGAACCTCACCCTCGCCGAGGCAAATTGCATCTACAGCAGGATTTCTGGCAATGATATCAGCAGCGAAATTGGTGCAGGGATAGCCTCCTGCAATGATGAGAGTATTGGGTGCCGCTTTACGCACTTCCTCGGCTACAAGCAAAAGTGACGACAGAGATATATCAAAGAGCGCGGATAACCCAATAATATCTACCTGTTCCCGCTGACAAATATCGATGATTTCCTTGGTCAAAAACTGCGTGTAGTTATCTGTTATCTCTTTTAAACCCTCTTTATAATCTGCGCTTGCATTGATATCTTTAAGAAAAGTCCTGTTCAGGTCAACTATTTCCACAGATAGTTGGGGGCGGGATTTTTTTATATAGCTTTCAATAGAGAGAATGCCAAGCGGCCATGTAGACCAGTTGAACAACTCCGTCAAGGCGATTTCTTGACTCTGCAACTCCAAAAGACGTTTTCTGCTTGTGGGCAGGATTGAAACTAAGACTATTTTGCCCATGGTTTATCTCCTATGTTAAACTGTTTCCACCAATGGTTTCATTGCCACCTTATTTTTCCTGCAGTAATCCAAATAGTTATCGAAATTAGAAGCATAGGCCTTGTTAAATTCTGAATAATCAGCCAGTTCCCGGTAGTATTCGATTGGCTTGCTCGGATCAAATTTTTCCATTTGGACATAGGGTATTTTATGCCAACGACATATCTCTTCCATACGCCTGTCGATTACGATGGGTAATGCAGGAATTTTAGCGTTGATTGCCGCAATATTTCCGTGTATTGTCGTACCAATTGAAAAATCATCAAGCTTCAGTTGTTCTATCCAGTCATCAACCGAGAAGAAATAACGGCCCCGCTCGTTAAGAAAACCAACTGTTTCATTAAAGTTCCTATAAGATGTAAGTGATACCATTGTACGAAACGGTGTCCATTGAAGGGTCCAATTTATATTCTTATCTCTTACTTGATACAATTTATGGAAATAGTCGAATATACCTAAGTGCTGTTCATAAAAAACTTTTGGTGGTGATACTTCTGTTTGAAAAGTAAAATTAATTTGTTTTATTGATCGACTATTTGTTTGTACAGGCAATTTAAAATTACGGCAATTATGATAAAATAAAGAAGGACACCCAATAATTCTCACGTTGCGAATCCCGTGTTTTACCAATACATCCGCTGCATATTCACCTCGGACGCCAATTTCATTTCTCTCACTAATTGCAGACAGAAGTTTGATTAAATCGTTCGAGAGCACCACTTCCCCATTTGGAGGATAAAGAAATCCGCAAGAGAGAGGAACTAAGTTGACCGTAGAATCTAACAACTTCATCCAGTATTCATAAACACCAGCAAAATGAGTCGGCGATATTGCATGCAACGAATTTGTAACAACCGAGTTCGCAGATGAATCTTTTAGATTATATCCTCCGGATATCCACTCTGCATCCAGATTCTTTGCCAATGTGTCTGTCATACAAAACACACCCGTATTTTTTCTATGTGCAGAGTTGCTGAATATCTGTGTAATCTGCTCCATAGATGTTTTCATGATCTCACTAAACCGCAACGGAGCTTGTTTATGATAATCGCCATTGTGAAATAGTAAGGTTTTGCAATTCATAGCACTTCACCTCTAGTTTTTCTCTATTTACTTATATCTTAAGCACTGCGATTGATTGACAGTCGCCTATGGGGATAGTTACACAGTGATTAGCTGAAACAAATTCGTCCACCGCAGCCTTGATACCAGGTAAAAAACTTATCTCATCAAAATACTCGTGTACCAAAATAATACCTCCGCAAACCATACGTGGATAAAACCGTTCCAACCCTGTTCTTATAGGATTATATAGGTCGCAGTCCAAATTTACAAAGCAGAATTTCTCGCTTTCCTCATTAAATGTATCAGGAAAATATCCTTTCCTTATTCTTACTTGTTCAGGATTAGGCATAAGGGATATCACATAGTCTTCAGATGTATTTGCAAAGTTTCCCATTAAGTCTCGCCATCCATTTATTTTCGCCTCATCTCTGGATAACGATTTTTCCATATTAATATCCCGTTCGTCAAAACCTTCAAATGTATCATACAAGTATAGTGTTCTGTCGGGAAAACTCTGGTTAATTTCCCTGGCGAATGCACCTCGATAGACTCCCACTTCCGCCACCGCACCTGCGATTTTCTTCATCTTAGCAAATTGTGAAAATGTTCTTAGAAACTGTATTCTGCCAATCAAATACTGCTGTCCTATGTCGTTTACAAAACTATCTAGAAAAGTACAATCTAATTTTGATTTGGGGACACTTAATTCTGTAACGCACTGCAAATATATGTCGTTTCTGGCGTCTTTTACTGCAACACATACTTTTGTGTACCCTACTTCTTTTATTTTTGCAGGAGAAAAAACTTTATACTCAACCTTATTAAGTGTTATACTCGTCCCCCAATACATAGCGTTATTATCAACAAAGAAAAGGACATTCTCTGACTTATCCTGTTGAAGTTTCAAGCAAAGTCTCTGCCCGATTTGCCCAACGCCAAATATTATGACATCAATTGATCGATTGTCAATAAACATTGTTGTCCACTCCTCTTTAAACCCCTGAATAGGGGGCTGTTATAAAATATCTATACCGCATAACAAACACTTTCGGCGTACCAACGGCTGTAATGCCTAAGTGTCAGTTTGTACTCCGGATTGATTTTCAGAATTTGCTGAGGAAGTGCATATATATCGTGAACCTGATGGTAAACACAGATAGCCAGCTTGGGCTTACGTGTTTTCAGTATGTCTTTAGCTCCTTCAAGAGCACAATATTCTGCTCCCTCAATGTCCATTTTTATGAAGGTAGGAGCGTGCTTATCAGAGAAAAACTCATCAAGGCTGATAGTATCGGCAATGGTATCGCCGTCCTCAGATAATTTGCTATTGCCGAAAGCACCAGAAACAAACTTGTATGTATTAGTCATGTGCCATAAGCCGCTGTTTAAAACGTCTATATTTTTGTACTGTGACAGGTTTGCCAATGCTTTTTTCAAATTGACCTTATCCGGTTCGAACCCATAAATATGGATGTATTTCCCTCCTGTCTGCCTGATAAATTCCTCTGCCGTATCGCCAATAAAGCACCCACCGTCTACAAATATTTCACTGTCAGTCAAGGGACAGACATCCGGTTCGAAATATTGATGGTTTTGCGATGGAGTCATTGTTGTCCCTAACAAGCGGGTACACATGGAATCCAAAATAACTTGTCTAGATTCCATGTCGGTAAAATATTCAAAGGCCCACTGATAGCCATCCACATGGGGTTCGAATTTGTTATAAGGAATGGTGTAGAAAGGAAGTAAGTCATCAAAAGAGTAAATCTTTCCGGGATATTGGATTTTCTGAAGAGTACTCAAGATTGATGCGCCGTGAAGTTCTGAAGTAACGATGACGATGGCATCGCTGTATTGGCTTTTCAACTGCTCCGCAGAAATAATGGGTAATCCAGTTGATTGGTGGACACCGCTCCTAAAGGTGTCGCAAAAACACTCTACTTGTACGTTGTGGGTGGATAAATGATCCATAACAAAGGTGCTGAGTGTCCCAGCACCATATAATATGACAGGCTTCGACCTAAACGCAGAAGCCAGAACTTCAATGCGCTCCTTGGCCACACTAGAGTCGCACTGTGCTTTTATAACTTGTAATTCCTCTATGAATGATTTCATTTTAATCCTCCCAATTTGTTACTAAATGTTTATATTGCACCAACTCTGCCATTACCTCATCTGACAACACATGGGTTTCATCCCTTAATGATTGTCCTCTCATATATTTGAGAATAGGCGCAATAAAGGAGCCTCTGTTGGCTAAGTTGTGAAATTCAGGATCCGCGTCAAGGGTCAGCATGGTTTTGGTTTCATTGTCCCGAAGCATATTGTAGATATCCTCCAGCTTCTGTTTGTGGTCGGCTTCCGGTGAATTGACTACAATGCTCAATGTATACTCAAGGAGTGACAGGTATATTGCATAACAAAAATCCCTGTTTAGCTTGCTGATAGGACCGAAATAGCCGAGAAAATCCTTGTATACCTTTAACGTCAACACGTCCGCTAAATAGCGATTTGGATAATATGTATTGACTGCCGATTGGGGATAGAGGTAGTAGTCGTATAGTGCTTCTTTGGTAAAGACAACTTTATCAAAGAGAAAAAAACGATTTAGCACTCCGATGGTATCTTGTCCGGGGTACCATTTGGGGAGTAGTCTCCGTATATTTGCGTAAATGTTACTTGCTTGGCTGCGTAAAAAATTTAATTTATAACACTTGCCCCATTGACATAGGAGTAATGCCCTTAATTCATAAAAGCTATCTGCTTTTTCTCGGCCGATGATAAGTAAATCTGTTTTCGCCACCCGTTCGTTTATAATTTCACCTGACGCAGCATCAATTCTGCGGAAACCTGGAACTATCATATCGGGAGAAAACTTCTCTTCAATTCTCAGCACATTATCCAAAAAACTTTCTTTAATTAAATCGTCTCCATCAACGATACTGTAGTATACGTTTTTATCTTTTAAAACCATTTTGAACAGATTATTCGGCAGCAACAGCACACCCAATATATCGTTGCGTTCACACACTACGGATACTATACGAGGATCGGAGTTGGCAAAATCAGCAATGATGTTTCCTGTCTTGTCGGTGGAGCCGTTATTTACGACAAAATAAAGGAAATCATCCTTCCGCGTCTGTTTTAAGACGCTTTCAATAGTACGGGCGATTGTATTTTCGTTATTATATGTCTGTGTATAGAACAGCATTTTTTTGTAACTACCCTCTTCATAAGAAGACTCGGCGGGTATCTCACGTGCATCCAGCTGTTCCGCCGGAGTAAAACGAAGGCTGTCCTCACATAAACCGTTACAATATTTGCAGGCTTCCATCACCTCGTCGCCCAGCAAAGCTTTTAATCTCGCTTTCTTACCCGTTTCGGTCAGTTCAGGGTCAAAAGCATTCATATATACGTCAGCAAGACCCTTTTCGTAAAGCAGCCTCGCTTTAGCACAAGGGAAAATCAGGCCATTCACCATACAGCTGAAAAAGCCCAGCTTCGGAACCATACATTTATGAAACTGCTTTCGAGCCTCTGCATTGGAATGCTTGCGGCGTAAATTGCCGTAATCCACCCAGCCGTCACAATATAAATCACCGGAATAATCGCGAAGTTCAAAGGGTACTCCCGATTCTTTGAGCAGCTTGCTGACGTCCCTGCTCTTTGTGGACACAGGGTAATTGTCAACTATGGCAAAAAACGCATCCCCCCACAGTTTTGCCGCAATGATGAACTCATCGGTTGGCAATATGGTTCCGTTTGTGGTGACTCTGAGTTTGTCAATTTTGTCCCGGTGTTTGTCAAAAATATAGCGGATAAAATAGGACAAATCCTTGCGTAAAAAGGGTTCTCCGCCTGTTATGTCCAAATTACCTATATGCTCTGTCAACGAAAACAGGACATCAATTTGTGCTGTCAGATCATCAAAAGAGGGGTGGTAAGGCTTCTCATAATACGGCGAACGCTCCGCGCACAGCTTACAATGCAAGTTACACCGCAGCGTCACCGGGAAACAGAATCTCTCAAGCGATACAGCGTTCATGTCAAGCCTTCCTCCTTTTCCGTCACATACTGCGACATCCATTCCTTTTCAAAATCCAGTATGAATTCCCCGTTATAAAATGCCTTTCGATGTATTTTCAATTCGCTTTTCATAAGCTCCAAAGGCTGGTCACAATTTTTTAACCCAAAGCGATGGATTTTTTCAATCATAGAAATCATATAGGACCATTCGCTGTAAAGAGCTAAACCAGTCAATTGCGGCAGTATCGTGCTTATATATTCGGTTCTCTCACGATAGGCCGCCAGGTATTCATGAAGCTGAACAGGGTTAAGCAAATGATGTTTTGTGGCTGCGCTGGAGTTGTTTTCAGGGTGGCGGTAAAATGTATATTTGGGAATGCCGTGGGCAACTACTTTCCCGGCATTTGCAAAATAGCGATAAGTTGTAGTAATATCATCATAATTGCCTGTTTCAGAGAAACGTATCTTTTGAAACAACTCCTGTCTGACCAACTTTGTGGGCATGGCGGCATTGTAAAGCTTTCTCCACAAAAAAGATTTTATAGCCTCATGTGTATTCAGTATAAAGAGCTCATCGTAGTCATAGATATAATTGGGCGTAATTTTGCCGTTTTCCTCTTTGTTTGAGCCGCATACGGCAATATCCGCATTGTACTTCGTTGCAAGCTCATATAAAAAACCTAAAAAATCTGTTTCAGCATAGTCATCATCGTCTATGAAGGTCAAATATTTACCTTTGGCTGCATTGATGCCGACATTGCGCCCACTCCCGATATTCCCTTGTTGACGGTGGAGGACATGGATTCTAAAATCTTTAGCGGCATATTCGTCTGCAATTTTCCCGCTATTATCTGTTGACCCATTATCTACAATAATAAATTCAAAATCACACATGGCCTGAGCAATAATTGATTCAATCGCCCTTCCGACAAGCTTCTCACGGTTATATGTGAGCATAATTACACTGATTATTGGTGTCATACTTCACTTACCCCCATGTTAAACAGCATATAATATTGTACCATATATCCCATCCTCACATTGATGAAGGGTAAATTGATAGGTTGGATCTATTTCATATATGAGTTTCGGTAATTCATATATATCTTCCGGCTTATGATATGTACAGATAGCCAATTTGGGATGATTTTCCATTATTATGTTTTTCGCTCCTGTGAGTGCTTCTTTTTCTGCTCCTTCGATATCCATTTTAATAAATGTCGGCAACTCTTCTTTCGGTTTACCTTTAAAATAGCTGTCCAGGGATATGACCGGAACAGAAATAGTATTTACTCTGTTCGCAAAGGTGGAGCTGCCATTACCACCGTCGCTATAAAACTTCAACTCAGTATCGCAGCTCCATAGACCTTTGCAAATCAAATCCATATTCTCAATTTTACCTAAGCTACTAAATGCCTTGTTATAAGCCACTCTATCAGGTTCAAAGGAATATATGTGCCTATATCCTCCTGCATTTTTTAAGCTTAACTGTCTTATGAACTCTTGCACTGTATCTCCGATGTAACCTCCGCCGTCAATAAATACCTCATTCGAATGAAATTTTATGATTTCCGGATCAAAATACTCTGGGGCAGCAGAGGTTCTGATTAATTCAATGCCGGTAAAATACATTTTTATCCTGTCCAGCAGGACCTTTTTTGAATTATCATCAGTAAAGAAGTGGTGTGCCCATTCATAACCTTCAAGATGTTTACCAATAAATTCTTGTGGATGCACAAAACTTACCTTTGATGTTGCGGGTAAAAAAATCTGCGCGTTGGGAAAACCTAGGAATAAAAGCTTTTTTTTTATTTCATCGGTGAACATGTTTGAAGAGATAATAATGTTCGCGCCTTGGAACTCTTTCTTAAGCCGCTCCGGGGAAATGATCTCCATACCTGTATCACCGTAGATGCCTGTCTTATAAGAATCACAAATGGCATTTATTTTAATTCCGTATTCGTTGCATAAAAATATTATTGTGCTGAGATATACGCCACAACCGTAAAGAATAAGCGGCTTCTGGCTAAAAAGCTCTTTCTTCTCCACAATTGCATTAAAAGGATTATTTTTATAGTACTGCGTTTTTATTTCTCCAAATTTCTGCTTAAAGCTTTTCATACTCAATCGCTCCACACTTTCCATAAGGCTTTACTATTGTCCCAAAGATATTCCAAAAGATCCTTATCTCTCTGGGTGTCCATACACTGCCAGAACCCGTAATGCTTATAAACCCCCAATTTCCCTTCACTGCTTAACCGTTTGAGAGGAGTTCTTTCCAGAACGGTTGCATCACCGTCGATGTAATCAAATATCTTTGGCTCCATCACCATAAACCCGCCATTGACCCATCCGCTATCTTCCTTTGCCTTCTCCCTGAAACCAACCACCGTTTCATCGCCGGTGATATCCAGCACTCCGAAACGCCCGCTGGGTTGTATGGCCGATAGGGTCACGACATTTCCCGACTTTTTATGTCTCTTGATTAACTCGGACAGATCAATATTGCTCACTCCGTCGCCGTAGGTCATCAGAAAAGCCTCGCTGTTGGTGAACTTTTGAATTTTCTTAATGCGTCCTCCTGTTTGTGTATTCAGCCCAGTGTCCACTACAGTAACCTTCCAAGGCTCGGCGACATTGCTGTGGATGATAATATCGTTATTGTTGGCAAAGTCAAAGGTGATATCCGACCTGTGCAGATAGTAGTCTGCAAAATATTCCTTTATGAGGTATCCTTTGTATCCGCAGCATATAATAAACTCGCTGAAGCCAAAGGCTGCAAAATATTTCATGATATGCCACAGAATTGGAGCCCCCCCGATTTCTATCATAGGTTTCGGTTTTAAATGACTTTCCTCACTGATTCTTGTACCAAACCCACCGGCTAAAATGACAACTTTCATAAACTACCTCGACACATAAATATAATAGAAAGTAAATTAACCATCTTTGCCAACAATAAATATATCGACTATAACGATAAAAATCAATACTATTTTATCGTAGATAAAAACAATTAGAATAAGAAGATATCCCTAACCCTCTTTTTCACTAGAAGTTTATAGTTGCTTAAAATATAACATAATATAATTTAGTATGATATGAACGTTTACGAAAAATAATAAATTCGCATTTTTATTTGTTAATAAGAATGCAGCTATTACCGATAATAATATTGAACAGTTTTTAGGTGAGTAAGGAAAGATAAGCGCAAAACCCTTTTGCATTATCTATAGAAGGTGAGTGGTTAATATGAGAATACCGGATGATTTATCCAAGGTATCCGGAATTTACGGAACACAAAAGAATACAGCGAGAGTTGGCAAAACGGAGGCAACAGCAGCCAAAAAAGATGTTTTGTCAATCTCAAATGAGGCAAAGGACTATCAGACAGTATATAAAGCATTGAAGGATGTGCCCGATGTTCGCGAGAGCAAGGTGACCGAGCTTTCGGAGAAATTTGAAACAGGCAGTTACAATGTAACAGGCAGGGAAGTTGCGGACAAAGTAGTAAATGCCGTATTTGACAAGAAAGCATAGCAACCTTGGGGGAGTTGACGCAACTCTCCTTTTTTCTCAGACTGTGAGGGCGGTGAAGCTTTGGATACTATACTGATAGATGGACTGATCGATGTACTGAATAAAGAGACTGCCATGTATGAAGGCATCTTGAAGCTTTCCAAAAATAAAACGGATGTAATTGTAAAGGGTAAGGTTATTGAACTTGAGAGCATCACCAGGCTTGAGCAGTCGCTGATTCTACAGATGGGCAAGCTTGAACGGGAGCGTGAAAATCTGGTGGATGCAATAGCTGCAGCACTTAAACTGAAAGCATCTGATATTACACTTACCGGTCTTGAGAAGCTGCTCCCGAAGGAACAGGCTGAAAGGCTGAGAGATTGTCATAATAAGCTGCCCAAGCTTGTCAAGGATCTGGGGGAGGCCAACGTATTGAACTCGAAGCTTATCCGGAATTCTCTGGAGTATATAGATTTTTCTATTAATATTCTTACTAGCATCGGAGCCACCGGTAATAATTATGGGTACACCGGCCAGTCAAGCGATTTAAAGAAGAAGAACTTTTTCGACATGAAGCTGTAGGGAGGGCGTATGGGCGTCAGCTTTGCCAGTTACCAGGTAGCCCGCTCGGGACTTGTTGTCAATGAACGCGGGCTTAATGTAACAGGACACAATATATCAAATGTAAATACGGCTGGCTATGTTCGTCAGCAGGCAATGATAAAGAATGCCTCAGTACAGACTACCTATACCAAGGGTGGGATGATTCAGCTTGGCTTGGGTGCTGATATACAGGATATACGGCAAATCCGGCACACCTTCCTTGACAATGTATACAGGCAGGAGAATACGACGTTGGGATATTGGGAATCCAGACAGAAGACGGTTCAGGATGTGGAGGCTGTCATGGCTGAGCCGTTTGAAGATTCAGGCCTTCAGAGTGTCCTGAATCAGTTTTGGGATTCCTGGCAGGAGCTTGCAAAGGAACCGGACAGCCTGACGGTAAGAGCACTTGTAAGGCAGCGAAGCGAATCGCTGGTCTCCAAGCTCAACCAGATGGGAACTCAGCTTGATCAGCTTCAGGATGACTTGAACTCTGAAGTACAGGTACGTATTAATGAAGTGAATGACATTACAAGGCAGGTAGCGGATCTCAATTCTACCATTCTCAAGTCCGAGGTGAACGGTGATTCGGCAAACGACTACCGGGATCAGCGGAATTTACTGCTGGACAATCTGACAAAGCTGGTAGATGTAGATGTTAACGAGATGCAGGACGGCCAGGTTGATGTAACGCTGGGCGGTTATTATTTAGTGCAGAAGGCTGAGAGTACCGATTTATATGCTGAAGAAAAAAATGCCGGTGAAATTTACTATGTAGCCAAGCTAGCGGGAACAGACATTGAAGTCCCGATTAAAAGCGGAACCATCAAGGGACTGATGGAGGCCAGAGGCGAGGTCTCAGGCGCTGTCGGCAGCTATGAGAACGGTACGCCGAATACAACGGCTGATGTGGTATTTTATGTGGATACCTCTACGATGTCCGAAGCGGATGTGACAACAAGGAGTAATGAATATACAAATGAGCTTTTGAAAAAGGGAATCGACTGCAATGTGACGATACAGACAGCCACATCCGCCGCAGGTATGGCTGCCGCTGTCGGCTCCACCGCCGGACTGCGGGCGGATGCCAATAAATATGCCGTTCTGCTGACCAACGGAACACTTTCCGCGACAGCAATGGAAACGCTGAAGACCGCTTTAACCAATCAAGGCATGGACGCCTCTGTTATTACAGATACCCCAGGCGATGCAACCATCCCGGGTGACTGGGCTTCGCTGACCGGTGCGATGGATGGCAATACATACAGCCTGACCGACTTTTCGAGCGCTACGGCTTCAACCTATACCACATTGACGCAAGGTATGGCGGACGATACCAACAAGGACGTCAGTGACAATATATCCGTCGTATCCGATTCGTTGAATATTGTGACGGATATGAAAAAGCGGCTTAATGCATTGGTCAATGTCATGCTGCGCGAAGTGAATTATATTCACAAAGGCGGTACAACAATGAAGGATCCGGCCACGCAGGGCGAGGATCTGTTTGTGACCATCAATTCCGGCAGGCCGCTTGAAATGGGAAATATTCAATTGAACTCCAATTTATCCGATTTAAGCAATATTGCGGCTTCAAAAACGGGTTCAAGCGGCGACAACGCCAATGCGCTGGAGATTGCTAACCTCAGGAATGAGTCTCTGATTGATGATACGACAGGAACACTCAGCTTGGACGACTATTATCAGGCTATTATCCTTTATATGGGAAACACAGGTGCGGATGCGACCAATATTACGGATAGCCAGTTAAAGCTTGTACAATCGGCAGATGCCTCCAGGACTGCAATTACAGGTGTTTCAATGGACGAGGAAATGACTAATATGATGAAATTCAAATATGCATATAATGCTTCTGCAAGAACACTGAACGTAATAGATGCCATGATGGAGACTATAGTCAACAGACTTGGTATTGTAGGGAGGTGATAAGGAATGGGTGAGTCGTTTTTCGGACTGAATGTGGCGGTGCGCGGACTTTTTACAGCTCAGCGCAATTTGGATACGGTCAATCATAATCTGAATAATGTAAATACACCGGGCTACTCAAGACAGCAGTCTGTTCAGGCAGCTTCGAGGCCTATGGCTTTATATGACGGTACGGGTATGGTGGGTACGGGCGCTGATGTAACAGGAGTTAAAAGAGTACATGATGAATATCTGGACTTTAAATATTGGAGTGAAAACAGTCCATATGGTGAATGGGATGCAAAGCAAGAGGTAATGTCGGAAATTGAAACGGCTTTCAATGAGCCATCTGACAGTGGCTTTACGACAATCATGAGTGACTTTTACAGTTCAATGCAGGAGCTTGCGAAAGATCCGGGCAGTGAGTCAGTCAGAGCATTAGTCAAGCAGAAGGGCATAACGCTGACAAAGTACTTCAATAGTATGGGCACGCATTTGGAAAATCTGCAGCAGGATACTAATTATAAGATCATGACAAAGGTAAATGAGGTCAATTCCTATGCTACCCAGATCCAACAGCTGAACAGGGAGATATACGTCTCCGAGTTGGACGGAAATACGGCCAATGACCTCAGGGATTCAAGGACTCTGCTTGTGGACAAGCTTTCGAAACTTGTGAATGTTGAGGCCAGTGAAGTTGTGTATGGAACGAAGCCTGACGGCAGTGAGGACAAGCATTTTGTTGTAACCATCAGCGGGAAGGCTTTGGTGGATCATTTCAATGTCAGCAAGCTTGCACTGGATCAGAGGAGTTCTGATGAAAAGGTAAACGATGAGGACATTGGCAATCTGTACAATGTCAGATGGGAAGATGGTAATTCGCTTACAATTAAAGGCGGTGAACTGAAAGGATACCTTGATGTACGGGACGGAAACGAGGGGGAGACGGGATCTAATGGTATAGCATCTCCTGATTACAAGGGCATACCGTTTTATCAGGAAAAGCTGAATGAATTTGTCAGAACCTTTGCGAGAGCGTTTAATGAAGGCTATATTGACACAGATGGAGATAAATCCTATGATGCCGGGGAGGACAGCGGCACAGGACATGCCGACGGATACGGACATGATAGTTCGGTAACCGGAACCCGTTTTTTTACAATGATGGGGACAGGGGATCAGGAGATGTCCAGTACGGACTTTCTTGGCGGAGCATCTACAGGAACGGATATTTATGGCGCATATGATAAACTGACAGCGAAGAATTTCTCCGTGAGCTCGGATGTTATCGACGATCCCAATCTGATTGCAACCTCTGACACAGCGCTTGAAGATGGTAATATCAATACGCTGAACAGCTTGCTTGATTTCCGGCAAAATGCCGATATGTTTTCCGAGGGCGCTCCTGAAGACTTCATGAAGTCATTAATTGCCACAATGGGTATCGACTCTCAGCAGGCACAGAATTATGTGGCCAATGAGGAGGTTATTGTAAATCAGATCACAAACCGGAGGACTTCTGATTCCGGCGTATCTATAGATGAAGAAATGACAAACCTTGTTAAATTCCAACAGGCCTATAATGCCTCGGCAAAAATGATCCAGACTATGGGCGAAGTTTACGATATATTGATCAACCAACTTTTTGCGTAAAGGGGGACTTTGAAGGATGAGAATCACAAATAATATGCTGATCAACAATATGGTCAATTATATCGGAAATAATCTGACCAGAATGGATAAATACCAGAGCCAGTTGGCCACAGGCAAAAAGATACAGGTGCCGTCCGATGATCCTGTTGTTGCGGCTCGCGCATTGAAGCTGCGTACGAATGTGGCGGAAATAGACCAGTATCAGAAGAATGTAAATGATGCGACCTCCTGGCTGGACACAACGGAGAATACTCTGTCAAGTATCGGCGATGTATTGCAGAGTGTCAGGGAGTTGACAGTCCAGGCGTCAAGCGATTCAACGACAACGGATGATAAGACGAAGATCAGCGCAGAAATACAGCAACTGAGAACGCAAATGATTTCTCTTGGAAATACCACCTATGCGGGAAGGTACATTTTTTCCGGCTATAAAACGGATCAAAAGCTGCTGGACGAAACCACCGGCGATTTTGCAATTGATGTGGATACCTCTGAGGAAAACATTCTGTATGAGATTGGAATTGGAGATGATATCAACATAAACGTCGCCGGAGGAGATCTTTTCAATGATGGAGGAGATGCGGATTCCACGACCGGTACACCGGGTACCCTGATCAGTGATTTTGACGCTTTGATTACAGCGCTCAACGCAGGTGATAGTACAGCAGCCAGTGACCTTCTTGACAATCTAGATAATGACATCAACAATGTTTTGCGTATCCGCGCGGATGTCGGCGCAAGAACCAACAGACTGGAACTTACCGGTAACAGGCTGGACAGCGACAACACCAACTTTACCAAACTGATGAGTGATAATGAAGACGTGGATATGGCAGAAACCATCATGAACCTGCAGAACGAAGAGAATGTCTATAAAGCTTCTCTTTCCGGCGGGGCAAAAATCATACAGCCGTCATTGGTGGATTTTCTGACATAGTGGTGATTGCATATGGGGTTGACAATCCAAACAACGGATATACAGCTCGGCGTTGAGCATATACCGTCTCAACTGAATATCAGAACCCAAAATGCCAGGCTTGAGATGCACCGGGAGCAGGCGGAGCTTAAGATTCATACGGAACAGCCGAAGGTACACATAGATCAATACGAATGCTTTGCAGAGGAAGGTTTGAAAAACAATTATGACTTTGCAAAAGAGGCTGCTCAAAAAGGGTACCGCCAGGTCTTGAAGTATACCGGTCAAGCGGTTCAGGACGGATATGCGATGGCAGCTGTTGAGAATGGAGGAAATGCCATTTCCTCCATTGCAAGAAGGAATATGCTTCAGACAGATGAATACGGGATGGATTTTATACCAAAATCCAGGCCCAAGGTTGAGGTATCAGGCGGAATGAATATCCGGTGGGATACAAACGCAGAAGGGGCGCTTAATGGTATAGATGGAGATTATATACAGGGGAACGTCGATATTCATTATGAGCCCGCAAAGATAAACACCTATGTAAAACAGTACCCGTCCATTAAAATAAGTTATAACAATTTTGATGAGTCAATATAGAGTTCGTTGCAATACAGTCAAAATAATGAAGTGAATTTTACAGTAACTGCTGAGTGGAGGATATTATGAGAGTATTACAAACAAGGCACTTCGGGGAAATCAGGATAGCTGAGGAGAGTGTTTTGAAATTTGATGAAGGACTGCCGGGTTTTGAACAGCTTAATAAATTCGTACTCATTGGGAATGAAGATAAGACCTCTCCGTTCGGATGGCTGCAATGTGTCAATGAACCACAGATTGCATTTGCAATTGCCAATCCTTTTATGATTGTAGCGGACTATGACTTTGAGCTGCCCGATGAAGCAGCCCGGGAACTTTGTATTGCAAAGGAAGATGATGTAGCGGTATATTCCATCGTTGTTGTACCGGATGATCTGACAAGAATCAGCATGAACCTGAAAGCACCTTTGATCATCAACTGCAGCACGAATAAGGGCGCCCAAATAATCCTTGACACCGACAAGTACACTGTGAGACACTATATATTGGATGAAATCCGCAGACAGGAGGGCGGCGCCGATGCTGGTACTGACAAGGAAAAAGGATCAGACGATCGTCATAAATAATGATATAGAGATCACTGTGCTTGATATCCAGGGGGATCAGGTACGTATCGGAATTAATGCTCCCAGAAGCGTATCCATACACAGAAAGGAAGTTTTCCTGGAGATACAGCGTGAAAATGAAGAAGCAGCCAGAATTAAGCCCGAAACCGATAAAATATCGCTGGATGAAATTATTAAAATGAATATGAAGTGATGAATACAATGTTAGGGTTTTTTAATTAAATATATGAGCACTGAATATAGAAATGGCGGTAAGAGAAAAATATCCGCCTGTATGATAGCAAAAAATGAGGAAAATAATATTCAACGCTGTATTGAAAGCTATTATAATATTGTTAATGAAATCATAGTTGTTGATACGGGCTCAACGGATAAAACCGTTGAAATTGCAAAAAAATTCGGCGCCAAAGTGATTCATTTTGAATGGCAGGATGATTTTTCCGCCGCCAAAAACCGGGCACTGGAAGAAGCGACCGGTGACTGGATTCTGTTTTTGGATGCCGATGAATTTTTTTACGAAGACTGTCAGGAAAATATCCCAAAAGCAATTCTAGAGGCGGAACGAATTAAAAAAAATGTGATTGCATGCCCTATGATCAATACTGACGGATTAAATGGTGCGGTTCTTGAAGAGTCCTATTCGCTCCGGATTTTAAAGAAAGGTTTTCATTATCGTTATCCCATTCATGAAGCAGCCTATCGAAAAGAAGGTCTCAAAATTCTTGAGATCCCGAAAGATAAAATAAAAATTGTGCATACCGGGTATAATCAATTATTCCTGGAGGAAAAGCTGGAAAGAAATCTGGGAATGCTGTTAAATGGTCTGGAAAATATCGATGAATCACGAAAAACGATAAACTTTTATTATATTGGCGAATGCTACTTTGCTCTTAAAGATCATGAAAATGCAATCAAATATACGGAACTTTATTTTCAAAACACTTGCAGTGAATATCTTTACGGAGTGCAATCCAAACCATATAGAAATCTTATTGAGAGTCTGATTCATTCAAATGCGGACCGCAATAGAATATTGAGCTGGATTGACAAAATGGAAGAGAAATTTCCGGGACATCCCGATGCTGTTTTTTTACGAGGTCTGACTTGTTATAACTATAGACTTTTTCAACTCGCGCTTACGGAGTTCTGCAGGACAGCGGTTCTTATGAAAAGCTATGAAGGAATAGAATTGTGCAAGATCGCACATAATCCAACCAGAGTAGCTCTATTGACGGGCGGATGCTATGAGGCGCTGAAAAATACCGCCGATGCTTTTTCAACCTATTATCAGATTTTTGACAAAGAGAACGACAATATAAATGCATTATTACTCCTTCTTAATCTTACAAAAAATTTACCTGAAAGCGAAAAGACCGGATTTATAGAGTCACTTTATAAAAACTCCGGCAAAGCCAGGCATAAAACGGTAATGACGGGATTAGCGCTGTATTATATGAGCCCGCAGCTGCTGAAATGCTTTGCGGCTTACAAAAGGAATTACCCTGACGAACAGTTCCTATATTATATCGCAGGCTTTTTAAAAGCGGGTGACGCCCAATTTGATACGGCTGCAAAATTACTGGCAATGGATGAATGCTTAAAAATCGATAAACTCTCCCGTGTTAAAGCATTGATTTGTGCTGTTCTCGCGGATAACCGGGAGTATGTTGACAAGCTGTCAAAAACAGTGGAGCCGGAATATGCTTTTGCACTTGGCATTATCAGGGAGACGGATCCTGACAAATGTGACATAAATAAAATTGCCGTTGTGATCTGTGAAATTTATAGAATGCGGCAGGAATTATTTGCATTTAAAATAATCTCGGGGCTTGCCGAAAATACCCAGGATATATTTATGATTAAAGTGGCTTTAATACTTGAAAAGTTTAGCTGTTATCAGGGAGCTTTATTATGCACTGAATATGCTCCTGAAAACGCCGGAACATATTTTTTGCGCGGATATTATAAATACCGGCTCGGATACCTGTCCGAGGCATATGGGCTTTTTGAACTTGCAGGGAAACAGGGCTGCTCAGACATAGCGCTGGAAGCGTATCTTGAATATATCCGGCAATTGCCGCCGGATAAACAACCGGGAGAAAATGCAGAGTAGATAGTCTCTTCTGCAGCAGGAACATATTTTGAATATTCTGCCCAGGTTAACCAGTGATTAGAGGACATCCGGGAAAATATTTTTTATTTTTCTGTTAAGTAAATAAAAAAAACTACGATATATATAATGAGAGTTAAAAAAGTGTTTCTGTAAACCGGCCGGATGCGTGGAATGCTTTCTTTATCTCAAAAAAATGGAGGGGCATGGATGCCCTATCAAAAAACATGGAGGTAATCTTATGAAGATTAATCACAATATCGCATCTTTAAACACGTATCGTCAGTTGACCAATAATACCAATGCCACATCGAAATCCCTTGAGAAATTGTCATCCGGTCTCCGTATCAACAGTGCGGCTGATGATGCGGCAGGACTGGCCATCAGTGAAAAAATGAGAGGTCAGATCAGAGGCCTTGATCAGGCGTCAAGCAATTCTGAAGACGGCATTTCCCTTGTACAGACCGCTGAAGGCGCATTAAATGAGACCACTTCGATTCTTCAGAGAATGAGGGAACTGGCTGTTCAGTCGTCTTCCGATACCAATACTGACGAAGACAGAGACAACATACAGGATGAAATGGATCAGCTCACTGCCGAAATAGATCGTATATCCACAACAACGCAATACAATACCAAGAATTTGCTGGATGGTTCAATGGGTAAAGCTTCTGTGTCTATTGCAAATGTTAACACCAGTGCAGTTTTGAAAGAAGGTACAGATGTTGCGGATACAGGCAGCTTATTAACGGATCTTACCGACAGCGACGGCAATAGTCTTGGCATAGCGGCGGGTGATACGATTGACGTTTCCTATGAAATGAACGGAGTAGTCACGACCGACACCTATACAGTTACTTCAGCGTCGACAGTTGCGAATATGACAGGTGCCACTGCGGATGCCCATTTGACTATTGCTGCAACTACTGCTGGCGCAATTACTGTTACGGCCGCCGACGAGGGTCTCGCAAATGCAATTAACGGTTTGACCGTTACGGTAAAGGATTCCACGGGTACTACAAAAACAGATGCGACAAACGCCCTGAATACTTTTGAAGAAACAACGGCAGCAGCGAACGTACAGTCCGACGGAACAGCAATTCTGCAAATTGGAGCCAATTCAAACCAGACAATGCAGGTTTCCATCCTTGACATGGGAGCCTCTGCACTGGGCGTTGCAGAACTCGATATCACAACGGCAACAGCTTCCCAGGTTGCAATCAATGCCATTGATACGGCAACCCAGAAGGTTTCTGCACAGCGTTCCGCACTAGGTGCTATCCAGAACAGGCTCGAACATACAATCAACAATCTGGGTACATCCAGTGAAAACTTGACATCAGCCGAATCCAACATCCGTGATGTTGATATGGCAAAAGAAATGACCGAATATACCAAGAACAATATCCTTACCCAGGCAGCCACTTCAATGCTGGCTCAGGCCAATCAGCAGCCACAGAGTGTTCTGTCCCTGCTCCAGTAATATAATCGCTTTTCATGAGGGGTCAGGGGATCATTCCCTGACCCTTTATTTCACAAACTATTACACAATGAATACGACTATATGAAATTAGTGCTTAGCTTTTTCTGACTGATTTCCGATAATATAAATAGTTTCATGGTTGGGAGGTGTTTGGTATGAAGATTGAAGGCATTACCGCCCAGACAGTAAGCTCGTTCAAGGCGAATATGGAAACAGCTTCGGCCAGTACTGCGACAAACACGGATATTGCCGTAAATTCAAAAGATGGAATGGATCTTGGCAATATAGAACGGTTAACCGATACAGAAAAGCTTGATCTCCCTATATCGGAACAGACTGTTATAAAGACGATTGAAAAGGCGAATGATGCTATTTCCGTATCAAACAAAAGGTTTGAGTATTCCATCCATGAAAAAACAAAAGCAATTATGATTAAAGTGATTGATACAAATACAAACAAGGTCATCCGGGAAATTCCGCCGGAAAAAATTTTGGATATGGTCGCCAAAATGTGTGAAATGGCCGGCCTTTTTGTAGATGAAAGAAGGTGAATGTCATGTCGACTTCTTCAACGAGCAGTACCGGTTCTTATAGTTCAACGTCGCGTATGTTCGGATTGAGCGGAAGCGGTCTTGATGTGGATAGTATTGTTGAATCGCTTATGACAACGGAATCGGCGCCGTTGAATAAGGTAAAGCAAAAGAAACAGCTTGCGGAATGGAAGCAGGACGCCTACCGGGATGTTATCAGCGATCTGAAGACTTTTAAGGATACCTATTTTAATACCTCCAAATCATCCAGCAACATGATGTCCAGTTCCAGCTTCAAGCAGATGACCGGAACCTCAACGGATAGTGACTATGTCACGATTTCCGGAAATGCTGATGCAACAACCGGATCCCATACCGTATCTGTTATCAGTATCGCTACCGCCGGTAAAGCTGCCAGTTCTTCCGGAGTTACCGATGATCTTATCGGTGATGCAATCAGTGATTACGATTTGGACGGAAAAACGTTTAAAATGACCCTGGATGGGGTGACAAAAGAAATAACCCTGGGAGATTACAGTTCGGATACAAGTACATTTGAAACCAAGATTCAGGCATTGGTGGATAATGCATTCGGATCCGGTAAGGTAACGGTCGGTTTTTCCGATTCGAAGTTGACTTTTGACACGGCTGGTGGCGCAGGGAAAATTACACTGGCCAGTGGTTCGACGAGTGACGGACTTGCTTCGCTCGGCTTTGACAACGGCGCTTCCAACAGGCTGGATACCAGCAGTACTTTGAGCAAGATCGCATCAAGCTTTGCAAAGGATCTTACCTTTAACGACTCAGGTAACCTTGTCTTTACAATTAACTCAAAGCAGTTTACCTTCAGCAGTTCAACTACGTTGTCAAAAATGATGAGTACCATTAATTCGGACTCTACTGCGAATGTGACTATGAAATATGATGAGACTTCTGATAAATTCGTTATTACCTCGGATGACACTGGATCTGGTGAGAATATCGTTATTGGTACGACACAAGGAGGTAATTTCTTTGGCTCGGAAAGCGTATCCGGAATTAATACCGGTAATGCTACGACGACAGCTGGAACCGATGCTTCTGCAAAGATAGATGACGTGCTTGTTACAAGAAGCACTAATACCATTACACTGGATGGTACGAGTTATACACTAATTAAAGCACATTCGGACCCGAGTACTGATAGTGAGACCGTAACCCTCTCTGTGGACACGGACGCAGTCTATGAAAATATTACTGCATTCGTTGATGCATACAATGACCTGATTGACACAATGAATACGAAAATCAGTGAAGAATATGACCGGGACTACCAACCGCTTACAGATGCCCAAAAAGAAGAAATGAGCGATGATGAGATCGCTGATTGGGAAGAGCAGGCAAAGACCGGACTGCTTCAAAATGACTCCTTATTGCAGGGGATCCTGTCTGATATGAGAACAGCATTATATGACAGCGTCAGCGGTCTTTCAACAGGCCTTGCCGATATTGGCATAACGACAGGGGATTACTCCGATAAAGGAAAGCTGGAAATAGACGAGGACGCGCTGAAAGAGGCCATAGAGAGCGACCCGGACGCCGTAGCGGACTTGTTTACCCAGGAGGCCGACACAAGCTATACTACAGCTACAACCTCGACACTTCGAAATGGAAGATATAAAACGGAAGGTCTGGCAAACAGATTGTCGGATGTATTGAACGATGCGATCCGGACAACGAATGGTAAAGGAACGCTTCTTCTGAAGGCAGGTATGGTAGGTGATACTACACAATATACCAGTACGCTGTATGATCAAATAGACCAGTATGATGAAGATATTGATGAACTTGAGGATAAATTGTCGGACAAGGAAGATTACTATTATAGTAAATATACAGCCCTGGAAACCTATATTTACCAGATGAGTAATCAGAGCAGTTATATTACTTCGTTATTAAGCAGTTCATAATATAAGCTTGAAATGACAAAACTATTGGAGGAATGAACTATGGCACTGAATAAAGCATATAACCAATACAAACAAAGTTCAGTCTACACTGCTACGCCGGAAGAACTGACATTAATGCTTTATAATGGTCTGATAAAATTTATTATGCGTGCACAGGGAGCTCTTGAGGGAAAAGATATAGAGGGTACGAGTAATGCCATCATACGTGCACAGGATATTGTGGTATATTTCAGGATGACTCTGATTATGGAATATGAAGTGGCACAGAATCTGGATATGCTTTACGAGTATATGCACAGACGTTTGGTAGAAGCCAATGTGAAAAAGGATAAGATTATCCTGGATGAAATACTGGGTATGTCGAAGGAACTGCGTGATACTTGGGCTCAGGCAATGAAACTGGCCAAAGCAGCACCGCAGAAGTGACCCCGCAGAAGCCACAGCAGGCTAAATTGGCACAGGAGTAAAAAATGGACATGACACTGGGGAAATACCTTGGCCGACTAAATGAATTGCAGCAGAAAAAGATGGTTCTGCTTCAGAAGATTCTTACCTTGACTAGGGAGCAGACGGAGACAATTACTGAGAACGGATTGGACGGACTGAACAGGCTTATTGCTGAAAAGCAACTGTGGATTGATTCACTTAAAAAAGATGATGAAGAGTTCGTAACCTGTTTCCAAAAGCTTAAGAAAATGGCAGGAATATCAAAGCTGGATCAGTTGGATGTTTCAAAGCTCGAAGGTACTGCTTCGGAAGATGCAAAACTTCTGAAAAACCTGACTGCTGAAATTATGGAAACAATCGGTGTGATCAGCGAAATCGAAAAGGTAAACAGTGAAAAAAGCAAAAGTCTTCTAAGTAAGTTTAGCTGTGAAGTCAAAAAGCTGAATCAAGGCAAAAAGATGGTTAAAGCATATAAGGTTGGACCGATAAATCCGCCATCCTATTTTGTGGATAAGAAAAAATAGGAAAATAAATTCCGATAAGGAAATAAGTAAGAATCTTAATATATAAAAAGGCTGCCTGTATGGCAGCCTGATTTGTTGATGATCTTACAGGAACATATCCAGCAGGCTTCCGCTGTTAAGGCTTGAATTGTAGTAGTTTCCGGCAGACAACAGATTGTTGATATAGGAATAATACGTATTGGTTGAACTTGTTGAAGTATCCGGGGTGACGCTCAGTTTCACTGCCGTATCGCCGACTTCCTTCAACGTTGCCTGTACTTTGCCGCTATCCAGGCTTACAGTATTACCTGATGAAGTATATTGATGACCATTTACGGAATAGGTCGCGTTCTGTGCCTTGGTATCCGCCGTTCCGATGCCTGTTGCGGATACAGCATTACCTTGCAGGTCGGAAATTGAAAAGGCGTTCCTTGTACCGGTCTTAGCAGATTCCAGTGTCAGTGAGGCTTTATTGGCTGAATCGGTTGTAACGCTTGCGGTTATACCCAGACCTGATTTGTTTATGGCGGAAGCGAGCTTGGTAAGGGCAGTTTTGTTTGTGTCCGTATCGTTGATCACAAGCGAGATATTTCTGCTGGCTGTTCCGCTGTTTATCCTCAGGATGTCCAGACCGGTTCCAATCACTGAGGGATTATTGGCGGATAGGGACGTACCTGTATTTGTCTGGGCGGTCGCAAGATTTGAAACTTTGACGGAGTATGATCCTATGGTTGCATTCTGCTGGGCTGTTGCGGTTACCGTATCACTGTCGGTTGATGTAACGGTCTTGCTGCTCAATGCAGATGCAGTATTGTTTAAGTATTTTGAATAAAGGGAATTCAACAAGGATGTATTGGATTGACTGGAGGTTGAAGTAGTTTTGTTACTGGTCAAACTGCTGATGTAATTATTGTAACTGTTAACGCCATATATGTTGTTTATGCCATAGATGCCATTCACACCGTATAAATTGTTTATACTATAGCCACGTGACATCAAAATCAACCTTCCTTCTATAAACTGCTACTACCATATAAACTGTGTAATATCTCCAAAAATCCAATGATAACATATAATACTCGAAATATAGTAACAAAAGAAACTTAATAGTACAATAATATTCCAATTGAATTATATCGTAAAATGAGTTACGGAGATATAATAAATTAGCACTATTTATTTACACTTTGCAATGGAAAAGTAAAACAGATAGAGTTACGGATATTGCAGAAGTGCATCCTATATGGAATCATTCCTGAGGGTACACCCTTTCAAGGAAAGAGAAGACCCTGCTCATATACTCATCCGGATCTTTTATATAGCTTGCAGCATCACCGTCATCGTCAGTCGTCCAGAATTCAGAACCTTTGGAGTTCAGGGCCGAATATTTCTGATTTAACTCAATACTGTTTTCGATCGGTATCAATTTATCTCCGCGGCCATGTATCAGCATCAGATACGGCGGGTTTTCCGCAGTCAGCGTATTGACAGGGCTTGCGTTTTTCATATCAAGGTCGCCTGCAAGTTCCAGTGACTTCTCAACTGTGTAGTTGAAACCAATTGAAGGCAAATGTGTCCAGTTATTCAGGCCGTGAGACAGATAGGTCTTAAGATCGGCATAAGGGCTGTCAGCGATGACAGCATCCACTGAATCATTTTCTGCGGCAAGCAAACTGGCCGAAGCACCGATCGAAAATCCCAGCAGAGTGATGTGGCTGGATCCCTGGGATTTCACATATTTTATCGCGGCTATTACATCTTCTTTTTCATTTAAGCCGAAGGTAGTGTCCTTCCCGCCGGATTCTCCTGAGTTCCTCAGGTCGAAGGTGAATACGCTGTATCCTTTATTCAGAAATGACTTTATCATATCAACTGTTTTAATGCCGAACTGCAGTCTGTTATTGCCATATGAATGTACAAGGATTACTGCCTTGTCGCTGTTCTTTGCCTGGAAAAGCCAGCCCTTTAGGATGATGGACGTATCGGTGCTTTTGAAGCTGATATTTCTGTATTCAGGAACAATATTTGATGAAAACGTATCTATTGGCTTTTTTTCAGGGTGCAGCAGTGTCCAGCTCATGTATCCCGACAGTATGATGACTGCTAAAATTGAGAGAAGCAACAGAACAATGATGGTTAATATAATATTACGTGCTGTATGGGTTCTCCTGACTGCATATGTAACGCCGCTTATTCTCATATTCCAATCCTCCACGCCCTTAGTATAACTCACCTGTTATATTGACATGTATGATAATTAACCTTATTATATTTTTATTTATAGGTGTTGTAAAGCAATAAAAGCGGAAAATTGAGGAATATCGGTATGAAATGCAATATTTGTCCCAGAGAATGTGATATCGACAGGGAAAAGAGCAAAGGGTTCTGCGGTATGGGAGAAAAGCCAGTGGTTGCAAGAGCTTCTCTGCACATGTGGGAGGAACCTTGTATCAGCGGAACACGCGGTTCGGGCACAGTGTTCTTTTCCGGCTGCAATTTAAAGTGCATCTTCTGTCAGAATCATGAAATCAGTCACGGCGGCATCGGCAAAGAAATGTCCATAATGGAGCTTGCAGGAATATTCCTGTCTTTGCAGGATAAAGGCGCGCATAATATAAACCTTGTAACACCCTCCCATTTTGTGCCTGCCATCAAGGAAGCGCTGGATCTGGCGAGAGCGGCATGGGAGACGGAGGGACATGAGGGACGGAGGGAAAGGCCCGAGTATGAGGGATGGAGGGACAAGTCCTCTGTTCCACTTGCTTTTGTTCCGGTACAGAGGACCTGTCCCTCTGTCCCTCCCTTTCCCGCTACCTTCGTCCCTCCTGTTTCTGTCCAAAGAGGCGGACAATCCAACTGTCCTGCTGCTCCTGTCCCAAATTTCGTTACTCAACCCAGGCCTCTCGATATCCCCGTCGTTTATAACACAAATGGTTATGATAGCCTGAATTCATTAAAAATGCTGGATGGATCCATCGACATTTACCTGCCGGATCTCAAATACATCAGCCCGGAAGTGTCAAAGGAGTATTCAGGAGCAAAAGACTATTTTGACAAAGCTTCCAAAGCGATACTCGAAATGCACAGGCAGGTCGGCATGTCCGAATTTGACGAAAGCGGGCTAATGACGCGCGGCATGATCATCAGGCATCTTGTTCTGCCGGGTCATACGGCAGAAACGCTGCGCGTCCTTGAATGGATATCTGAAAACCTTCCCAAAGATATAAATGTAAGCCTCATGAGCCAGTATACTCCCTGCTACAAGGCCTGTGGGCATCCTGTCCTTGGCAGGGGACTTACCAGGTACGAGTATGAAAAGGTGACCTATAAATTCGCAAAGCTTGGTCTTAATGGCTTTGTACAGGACAGGGAATCTGCTTCCGAGCAATATATACCGGACTTCAATCAGGAGTGACCCAATACACCGGGTATCAATCAGGAGTGACCCAATACACCGGGCATCAATCAAGAGTAATCCAATACACCGGATATTAATCAGGAGTAATCCAATACACCGGATATTAATCAAGAGTAATCCAATACACCGGATATTAATCAGGAGTAATCCAATACACCGGATATTAATCAGGAGTAATCCAATACACCGGACCTCAATCAGGAGCAATCCAATATACACCGGACCTCAATCAGAAGTGACCCATCAGTTTAAAATGAATCATCTTTCTGCATTATTTCCCGTCTTATTCTTTTATTTTCTGCAGTAGAAAATTCACTCTTACAGTGCTGATAAGCCTCTTGCCTATCTATTACCTGCATAATAAATAAAAAACTGCAAAATATAATGGTAAATTTTGTAAGACTGTGATAATATAGGACGCGTTAAAGGACAATAGAAATACCCATTATTGTTATACAGCTACAAAAGCCGAAAATATGACAATATTCCATGATTTGTGAGGGATTTGGATGCAGGCGGGCGACATTTTTGACGGGCGCTATAGAATATTGAAGATACTGGGTCAGGGTGGCATGGGTACGGTTTATCTGGCTCAGAATATCAATACCGATACCTTCTGGGCGATTAAGGAAATCATCCGGAGGGATGGTACCGATGTCGATCTGCTGGCCGAACCAAAGCTTTTAAAACGGCTGGAACATCCCGCACTGCCAAGATTATTCGATATACTTGTGCAGGATGGGAAACTGTACATGGTTTCAGATTATATAGATGGAATATCTCTTGACAAAAAACTTGAAGCAGAAGGCCGAATAGCGGAGGAAACAGTAACACAATGGGCTGTACAATTATGCAGGGCGCTCGATTACCTCCATACCCTCGAACCGCATCCGATCATCTACAGGGATATGAAACCTTCAAATATCATATTGACGGACAATGGAACACTTAAACTAATTGATTTCGGGATAGCGCGCGAATATAAAGCACGGTCCGGAGGGGATACGGTTTATATAGGTACACGGGGGTTTGCGGCTCCGGAACAATATGGCAGGGGGCAGACCAGTGCAGCCTCCGACATTTACAGTCTGGGAGTAACATTGCATCATTTGCTGACAGGGAAGAATCCGGCGGATTCACCATATGGAATAAAACCTGTCCGGCAATTTGTTGAGGAGCTTTCGCCGGAAATGGAAGCAATCATATGTAAATGTACCCGCGAAAACGCATCTGAACGCTATCAGAGTGCGGCGCTTCTGCAAAAGGAGCTTGAGGCTTTGTGCCCTCTGCACGGTAAATTGCACAGCGGTAACAATCCGGAAAATTCTCATACAGCCAACCGGACTGTGCAGGGTGAACCTGAAGAAAATGCTGTAAGTACAGGTTTTGGAGCAAAGCAGCATGCCATTTTCAGAAAGCTTGTGATTACCGTATGGGATAATGCAGAATTCGGCTGTGAGCTGGCATATATGGCAGCGAAACATACAAAAAGCGAGGTGCTTCTGGCAGATTTGGATTTGCTGGCACCGAAAGCGGATTTGTTTCTTAACCTGAAGAAGTTTCCTGTGAAATTATCACAGGGAGGAGTATATGGACGTTCAGGATTGGATTTTGTCATGGACGCACTGGAAAAGGGCTCATTGGATGATGAGGTGTTGCAGCAGTCAGCCGTACAAAGAAAGGATCTGAAAAACCTGCATGTGCTGACAGGCAATTACCGGTTGGAGAATTATGAATATTTTAATGAAGATATTGTTCCAAAATTGATTGAGAAGTGTTATCGAAGGTTTGATATTACAATATTTCTTGTTAACAGATCCATATACGATGCGTTTACGCTGGCGGCACTCCTCGGATCAGATATGAATATTGCGGCACTTCGGGGAGATGTGGATCAGCTGCGGGAATTCAACACTTATATTGAATTCTTGAAGGAGAAGCAGCACCTTTGTGTTCACCGTACTCAATTTGTTCTTTTCGAATATGACAAAACCAGCAGTATAACTCCGGATGAAGCCAGAGAAGCGGTTCATGGAAATTTTCTCGGGGAAATTCCATATAGCAGGAGGCGTTTGCTGCATAGAAATCTGAACGGCGCTTATGCCGTGCGCATGGAAAAGGACATTGAGCAGGCGTATATCCGGCTTTTAGTAAGGATGGGGTTGATATCTGATTTGAAGCTGCTGCAAAAATTCCGGTCGGCCATCTTTGGTAATGTGTTTCAGTCATCGGGCGCAATTCCGGGGAAATAGGAATTATGAAAAAATTTTGGGGGAATAAGGCATGCCTGTTGTAAAGTCGTATCAGAAGCTGGTTCATGAAGCTTCAACAAATGGGATAAAAGACTTCGAGGATATCGATTCCGTTGTGTGCGGTATTACAAATAATATCCTGAAAGATTCACCGGAGCTTGTGACGGAGGCTGATGGCAGCCGGTCGGGTAAAAGGCTGCTTGAATCAGCGATCATCAAGGATATTGAAATTCACAAGTACAATTATGGAATTTTCAGGGATGAACTGGTCCTCAGAGTGATTGGTTTCATGTCCGGCTATGGAGAGCTTCAGAGATATATTGAGGATGAAGATATCACGGATATCGACGGGTCGAGGTTTAACCAGTTTTCGATCAAACGTCACGGTGTCCGTAGCAAAACACCTGTCAACTTTAGCAGCATAAAAATGTTTGATACTTATTGCAGGCTGATTATTGTGAGAAACGGCGGTGTTTTAAATCAAGATGAATACTGCTATAGAGTAGCTGATGAAAAACTAAGATTAAGGATCAGTATTTCCATCAATCCCGGAAATATTGCGGGGCCTGCGGTCAGCATCCGGAAGCATCGCAGGGAAAGCTACAAGCTGGAGGATTTAAAAGCGCTTGGCATGCTGGACGAGGAATTGATGGATATGCTCAAAGATCTCGCAGATGGAGAAGCGTCAGTACTTTTCTGTGGAAAGGGAGCGGCTGGCAAAACAACTTTACTGCGCGCGTTTATCAACAGCCTTCCTGAGATGGAGCGGGTGCTTATTGTAGAGCCGGAAGCCGAGATTTATCCGGATAAGCCCTTCTGCATGGAGCAGCGGATCATAAAACAAAACGGGGACGGCAGGTCTGTCACTCTGAAGGGTATGCTCAGGGAAGCTCTGGTTATGCCGATGGATATGTATTGTGTCGGCGATATTTCAGGAGATGAAGCATTGGAATTTGTCAAAGCAATATTTTCAGGGCGCAGAGGGTCTGCCACGATACATTCTGAAAGTGCCGAAACAGCGTTAACCAGGATTTTTACTCTGAGCAGGAGCGCCAATATTGCAGAAAGTGAGAAAACAATCAAAGAAATGTTGGGCAGAGGTATCAATGCTGTTATTTACCTCAGGGACTTCAAAGTCGTGGAAGTGCTTGATGTGGTGGGATATGACGGCGAGCGTGATACTTTTCGCTATAGAAGATTATATCCGCATAAAGTCAGTGATGCGGACGGAGGGATCAAAACAGTATGAGCAGAGGAAAACAGCAATTTTTCATATTTTTATCCGGTTTTATGGCGGCAGTTATTCTCCTTGCAGGGGGATACTTTCTCTATAACAAGCTTGTGGATGCAGGAAAGATCCAAAGTGTGAGTCTTCCTATACAAACAGCTGATGATCTGAAAAAGACCAAGGTTCTGGTGTCTGTACAAAGAATCGAAAAGGGGGACGAACTGAAGCCTGAATTCTTTCAACTGGAAGAGAGAAATCAGGAAGAAGTACCAACCAATTCTATGATAGACATCGGGATGATAACAGGCCAGAGAGCAGCTGCTGTCATTGATATGAAAGAGGTACTGACGGATTCGAGAATACTGTCTTCGCAAAGCTCGGTTAACCCGGATGACAGACTGAAGGATTATGCATTGCAAGGCTATCTTGTAGCAGACACGGTAAAGGCCGGTGACTGGATCGATGTTGAAATGGTCAGATCCAATGGGGATACCTTCATTGTTCTGGCTAAAAAACAAGTCATCAAATTAACGGATAATAAAGCAATTGTACAGGTATCAACAGCCGAGAGGGCTCTTATCAACCACGCAATAGCAGAACAGTCTGCTGGTTTTGGGCATATAGAATCGCTGCTGTACCTTGATGAGAAACAGCCGGCTTCCGAGGTCACCTATGTACCGGTTAAGATTACGACACCTGGGACACAGGCTGCAACCGGGCCAGCTAAATCAATACCTGCAGCATCAATATCTTCAGTTGAGTCTGCTAAATCGGAACCTGCAGCATCTCCATCTGTATCCACATCCGCATCTACAGGTGTCAGGCAGGACGTGGGGGACGGAAATTTGCAGAATATAACCACAGATAGTCAAGCAGCCACAAAAGAGGCACAAGGAGGTAGAACACGGTGATGAAATCATTGTTGATCGGAGTATGGTCACCTTTTCACGGACAAACCTGCAACACCTCAAATGCTATGGCTATAGCCGTGAGATTGGCGCTTACACGTACTTTCAGGATCCTGCTGATGCACAACAGTATAAGCAAGAGTAATCTGGAGAATGCATTTTTTGCGGATAGTTCCAACAGCAATACTACCTCCAATATCTTTGATGAATCCGGAATGGATGCCCTGATGAAGCTCGCAAGGACAAACCAGCTCTGCGCCGCCAACTTCAGGGATTATGCAAATATCTTTATCCCGGACAGACTGGAGCTTCTTTTGGGAACGACCCGGAGGGATAGTCATTCAAGCGGGCGTCTGCTTGAACAGATCACCTATATTGTAAACTGTGCCCGTAGAGCGTATGAATTCGTCATACTCGATATAAACGCAGGATATGGAGAATTGTCTACGAAGCCCCTTGATCTGGCTGATATTCTGATCGTCAGTCTAAGTCAGAATATGGAAGTTCTGCGGACGTACTTTGAACGCAGGGAGTGGAATCCTGTGATAGAGGATAAGCCGCATTTGCTGATTTTGGGGAATTATGATGAAAATTCAATATTCGATATCCAACGGATCCGCAGGGAGTTTGACTATTATGGCGAGCTATTCGTCATACCAAGGAATGTAAAGTTCATGGATGCTATAAACCAGCATGATATACTCAAATACTTTACGGATATCCAGATGAAAAAGAAAATGCCGGATACCGATGCTGACTTTATGAAATGTCTCGATGTCATTATCAGCAAAATCATCAGCCTGTTCAGACTTGATGATGTAAACACCTATAACCCGCTGGTCCAAAAGACGATGTTTGACAAAATGTTCGGTGTGTACAGGTGAGTGATTTGTAAGGTTGCAATATCAGCTTCCCAAAGGGTACATTGAAGACAGGCAGGAGGGTACTGATGGAATTAACGATAGACACCGGCAAAATGCTAAATTACAATATACCGCAAATGAAGGAATTTGTTCAGCAGGCAGTTGATGAACTGATGAAATTGAAGCTGTTTGACTTGGGTATAACAAGCGTTGAGCTTGAAAGAAAGCAAAATAAAAAGTCACGGCTGCAGGCTGCTCTGAACGACTGCATATATGGCTCCAAACCGGATAAAGAATTTGTCAAGGAGTTTATCAAGGAACTGCTGCAGCAATATTACGATATCACTTCAATTAAAATCAATAATATTATTCCATTTGAAAGGGTAGAGCATTTATCGGTGCAGGATAAATTCGACATCCTTCTGCATGTGTACAAGAAAGAATACGGCTATAAGGCACTTTCTGTCCTGATCAGGAAATATGATCTTGATTTGCTTAGAAAAACTGAGGATGTGGAGTATTTCTTTATAGACATGGATGACATCAACCGTATCTATAAACGGGAATCACCGGTAATAACTTATGAAGACAAATATAACATCATTGTTCAAAGAGTGTATTCACTCTATAAAGGCTATAATGTCATCGACGACATTATGGATATGCAGGTCGATGGGTTAAGCTGCGGTGTGAACGGTTTGCCGGAATCGTTTGTCCAGGAACACAAAAGTGAGTATGAATCTGTGGCCAATACCGGAGCGGTTCGTTCCTATGAAAGTATCTGGCTGTATTTTCAAGGGAAAAGCATTCATTTAAAATTCCTTTCCCTTGGCAGCTATGACGAACTTCAAAGGGTATGCCAAAACGTGTATAAATATGGCTATCCTGGTCAGCTTTCCAAAGTGGACGGCTTCAAAGTAAATAAGCTGAAGGACGGTTCAAGGGTCGTGGTATTGAGGCCGGACTTCTGTGAAACATGGTGCTTTTTCATCCGTAAATTCGATCTTCCGGACATATCACTTCCGGGACTTATCAAAGATAAGAACTGTGATCTTGTTATTGAACTGATCGGATTTCTCGTGAAAGGAAGCATGAACACAAGTGTCACGGGCGCCCAGGGATCAGGGAAAACTACACTTCTGCGCGCCATGATAGAACATATTTATACGCCGTATACCCTCCGGATCCTGGAAATGGCTTTTGAACTTCATGTGCGCAAAAGCTATCCCAACAGAAACATTGTTACCATCCAGGAAACAGACGCGATAACCGGACAGGCCGGGCTTGACGTACTGAAAAAAACCGACGGCGTCGTAACGATCGTGGGCGAGGTAGCCACAGATCCGGTAGCGGCATATATGATACAAACGGCACAGGTTGCAAGCCTGTTTACCCTGTTTTCTCATCATGCAAAGAAGTTTCCCGATTTGGTAATGTCCCTGCGTAATTCTCTGCTTAAAACCAATGTATTTAATAATGAACGTATCGCAGAGGAGCAAATCATAAGTGTGTTGAATTTTGATATACACATGGAAAAAGATATATCCGGCAAGCGTTATATTGAGAGGATAACAGAATGTATTCCCTTTGAACCCGGTGATTTCGATATAGACGATTGCAGCAGGAACAGTTATAAAACAAATAATGACAGTAATGAAAATAGCGGCAATAGCAGTAACAGCAACTGCAGCAGTAACAGCAACAGCAATAACAGCAACAGCAGCAACAGCAGCAACAGCAGCAATAACAGCAACAGCAGTAACAGCAGCAATAACAGCAGCAATAACAGCAACAGTAGCAACAACAGAAATAACAGCAACAGTAGTAACAGCAGTAGCAGTAATAGCAGCAACGACAACGACCCGAGTAACCTTGACAGACTGATCAAGGAAGCTCAGTACCGCTATTATGAAAGAATGCTTGGCGGACATTCATACACTTACCGCAACATCATAGAATATGATCTGATTGAAAACGCCTATGTCGTGAAGAACAGGATAAGCGATAGTAATAGAAAGGCGATGGCGAAAGCCATGCTGAGGGAGGATCAAAAACTGTTTGCCGCCTTCCTGGACAAGGAATTCGGGAACTTGGAAGAGAGTTCAGGGAGGTGCGGATAGCGGTGTCGAAAATATTACTGTTTTCTGCCGGCGGGCTTGTGATTGCTATCGCATTGGCAGCTTTATTTATAGCAAACAGGCTTGAAAACGCCAACCGTAATTATATAAGGATCAATACCAGAGGCTTAAGCAGGAAGACTTGGACAGGATCCGGATGTGAATCCCTTTATGAAAAACCGGTCATAGGCAGTTATTTGAGGTGGGTAAGGTCGCAGCTTTCTCCTGGCGGTAATTCTTCGATAACCAATCTGGATACAAAATCCGTGTTGCTTGGATTCGGCTCTATCCTGACATCAATTGTCACGTTCTTCGTGCTTGTCCGGCTGTATCAAGCGGACCTCTGGACAATGCTGTTATTCGGCATTTGCTGCATTTACCTCAACAGTATGATCATACAAAGCTTTGCAGGCAATTCCGATACAAGGTTGCTGGCGGCCATGGTTGACTATGTAGGTGATGTCAAGCATTTCTACCATGCTACGGCCATGGTGGGCGAGGCCATTAAGCAGGCTAATTTACGTACAGCAGGTGAAATGTTGAATCAGGGCACGAGGATTTACAATATTCTGACGGGGGCAAACCCGGAGTATATGCTGAAGGAGTATTACGAGACATGTTCAAATAAATTCCTGAAGATATTTGCCGGCTTCTCTTACCTGGTACAGGATTTTGGAGATAAAAAGATTGAGGGCATTTCTCTGTATATCAAAAATCTGAACTATATTACAGAAGAAATTCAGATAGAAATCATTAAAAAGAACCAACTGGCTTATTGGCTGCGCGGCCTGAACATCATTGTGCTGTTTCCGCTGCTGCTGCCGCCGGTAATCGAATCATGGATGAGGTCTGGCTTCCCAATTGTATCGTCATTTTATGATTCAGCAACCGGGTTTTATTTAAGATGCTCCATTTTTTTGATTATTATTGTATGCTATGTATTCATTGTTCAGATCCAAAAGACGGAACAAAAAGTGAAAGTATGTTATAAAAAGACCTGGGATTATTACCTCAACAGAATAGGCTTCATACGGTTTTTTGTGAACATTTTTACTCCAAGGCAGAATACCGTAAAGTATCGCAAATTGAAATCCTTTCTGGAAGATGATGCAGGATCTGCCATGACGGTCGAGGGTCTGTACCTGCGGCGACTGATATACGCTATTTCTGTCTTTATCATCATGCTTGCTGTGTTCTCCTCCGGGCATCGTACGAATGTTGAAAAAATTATGGCGGACACTGCCTATGGAATCGATAATGCCAACTTTTTCCGGATGATGGGCAGGTTGGATGAGGAAGAACTTCTAAATGATAAGAAAATCAGGGAACTGGATGCTTCCATCATTGGAGAAATCGGAAGCATGGGACTCTCAAAGGCAGAGGATATACTGGCTGCTGCCAAAGCGGAACTTGTTTCCATGAGCTATGAGGGAGAAGATCAGGAGCTGACAGCACAAAGAATCTGCTTAAAAATCATTGACAGTAAAAAAGAAACTATCCGGTTATGGGAGGTCTTGCTATCCTTGATCATTGCGGGTGCTGCATCCTGGTTCCCGATGATATTGCTTACCTTTCAGGCGTCGCTCAGAAAGGTTGATATGGAGGATGAGGTATTTCAATTCCATACGATCATCATTCTTCTGATGCATCACGACAATGTGGATGTTAAGGTCGTACTGGAATGGATGAAGGAATTTGCCAATATATTCAGGGCACCGATAGAACTGTGCCTGACCAATTTCCAGAATCAGAACCTGGCTCTCGAAAGGCTGAAAGAAGACGTAAAATTTAAACCGTTTGTCAAAATTATTGATAATTTGCAGATGGCAAATGAGGATATCAGCCTGATTGCGGCATTTGATGCTCTGGAACTGGAAAGGGAGTTTTACAAGGAAAGCAGAAAGGAATCCAATAAGCAGCAGATTAACAAGAAAATTGAGTTTGGCCAGTTGATTGGTTTTATTCCGGTTTATGCCGTTCTGCTTCTATATATGGCACTGCCGATTATTTTTTCGTCATTTACTGCTTTTTCGTCTATACAGAAGCAGTTAATGTGATAAATTCATTAATTTATGGGGGGATAGGAAATGAACAATGTTACAACAATCATCAAGCTCGGAGCCGCCGTACTGATTACTGTTGCGGCAATAGCCATCGCGATTGCCCTGTTTGGACAGGGTGCGGACATTACCAAAAACTCTGAGAGCGATATCAAGGGAATCAGCCAGGTGATCACTTCCAAGAAATATGATGCCTACAACGGAACCGAAGTATCCGGCAGCAGTGTTGTAAATGCAGTGAGAATGTATGGCGAGACCGACGTATTGGATGTTAGTGTAAGAACTATTATGGTAGCAGCAAAAGTGGACTACGATTCAGATAATAAATATGATATTACCGATTCTGGCAGTGGTGAATACATTAACCCTGTAGGAACTTTTAAATCAACGCTCACAACGAATGATAACGGCATTGTTACAGCTATCAGTTTTGTTCAGCAGTAACAGCTGATTGTAATAACACTGACAGCAGTAACAACTGACTGCAGTAATAGCTGACTGAAATAATAGCCAGTGCTTATAGTGATGAATCATAAATGAGTTAGCGCTGGGTTAATGCCGGATGATTGTTTTCTCTATTGATACAGTGTACAACGGAGGCTGCATATGAATCCTCTTTCAACCTTATTCGCGTCAATTGTTGCAATTATCTTGTTAACGATAGTGCCTGCGTACCGTGCTTACTGGATTATCGACCAGCAGGTTTTCAAGTATGTCAACATGCAGACACAGGAATTTGCAAATGATATAAGGCATAAAGGGTATATTGACGATGATATGTATGAGGATTTTGTAAAAACGCTATCAAATACGGAAAATGTTTACGACATCCGGATCGTGCATACGGAAAAAGTATACTACCCGTTGCAGGCAACCGATCCGGGATATACCCCGGAGCATACCTTTACGGTAGTGGAGGAGATGTTTCCGATCAATACAATTATTGAGGAGATGGATGCAGACCCGACACACCAGTATCGAATGCACCAGGGCGACAATATCAGTGTTGAAGTTGTCAATAAATCCAAAACGGGGACGATGGTATTCATACAGGCTTTAGGCGGTGAGGCCGGGAATTCCCTCCTGTTTTCAAAGGCCGGAGGAATGGTGACGAATGAAGATTACTGATTTAGCGTTACTCTTTTTACTGGCGCTCCTTCCGTTCTCTGTCTCCGCCGATATAGAGCAGCACCGGCAAATTGAGGCTTTGAGCTGGGAACAGGTTTATGATGAGGTCATGTATAATGCCAGTGAGGATGCAACAATAGCCCTGGTACAGAATTTTGGATCGAATGCCGGTTTAAGTTCCGGCTTGAGTTCTGGCAGAAGCTCTGTTATGAGTTCCGGGGATCAGTATTTTGAGGGGGCGCACAAGAGTTCGAAGGATATTGAATTGAATCTTCAGGCAGCGACGGACAGGTTTTTGGAAACGGTATACATCAACTTTGGTGTAGAAGAAGACAAAGTAGGGCAGGATTCTTTGAAAGCGTATCTGCCTGTGCAGATGGTAGTCGGTTATGACGGCTTGTATGTACACACATGGCAGAATGTCTACAATGCTGATGCAGCCGGATACGAAACAAGGGAAGTATGGATGCCTAAAATTCCTTATTCCTATTATGATAACGGCAGTAATCTGACTGTCAATTTTACGCTGGATGACTCTGCATATGTATTTGATCATTCAACCGCTGCCTGGACTCAGGACAAGAGGGAACGACTTGCTGCAATATACCCGGTGAATCTTTTTACATCTTCAGTCAACTTCGACAGCATTCGGAGGCAGACCATCATCCAGCTGATTCAAATGCAGCTGGAATACTATACAAGCAGGGCGAACTATTTATCACAGGTATATGGGCAGGGATACATCTATAATATTCCCATGGTTGAGGAGGATACATGGAACAATACCATTGATGATGTTTGTTTCATATCGTTCCTGCAGGGGTTTACCATACCCGGAACGGATAAAATTTATAATACTTTTGGCTTTGGCGGTACGAAGCTGACAGTGAAAGACAATTTAATCGGAAGTACCTATAATGGCGTAAAGTACTTCCACAAGGAAGGCTGCAGCCGTATTACCGTAATTGAGGGGACCTATAACTCGAAAAAGCAGGCTGCGTCGGAAGGATACAGGGCATGTCCCGTATGCAGGCCATGATTTATTTTTTCTTTATTCCGAGTGGTTGGAAAATTCGAAGGAGTGTGAACATATGAAAAAGTCAGTAGTATTATTAATCATTGTTTTTATTTTTACCGTGTTGGGGGCTGCTGTATCCGCTGGACAACCGATAATCTTCAATGACGTGAAGGGTACGGATTGGTTCAAACCATACGTTGATGTAATGTCAGAAAAAGGTATCTGTGTAGGATACGGCAACGGAAAATATGGCCCGAAGGACAACCTTCAGGTGGACCAACTGATAAAGTTTGTGGTTATTGCGTTGGGGAATAATCCGCAGCAGGGCACTGGCAAGAGTTGGGCTGACCCATATATCAGCAAGGCAAAGGAATTGGGACTGATTAAAGACGGAGAATTCAACGATTATTCGAAGAAGATCACCAGGGGCGAGATCGCAAGGATTATAGCCAGGGGGATGAAGGAAACATTTCCGGAAAATCTGGATGCGTATATGAGCCTAATAAAAGACTACTATAAATTTTCTGCTTCCAAGGATCGTGAGTACATTTTAAAAGTCTATAGCAAAGGCATTGTAAACGGTTATCTTAATGGCGATTTTGGATCTGATGACAAGGCGACGAGAGCCGAAGCGTCGAAAATGATTATCTGCCTTATTGATCCGACAAAGAGGACGGTAATAGATACGAATAAATCCAACGTTGTTAATGGGTTTACAATACCAGAAGTCCATACTATTTCGGCAGTTATGAATGAAAATGCTGTTTTGTATATGATGGTTCATTTCAGGTATTCCATAGATGATCAATTATCGGAAGCAGAAAAGATACTAAAAAGTAAATTCAGCAGTGATTTTGTAAATCAAATAATGGATTATGCAAGACTGAAAGAGGATATTGATTATGAGTTGATAGAAAAGTATTTTTACACTTCTGGATATAAGGTGTATGTACAAGGGGCAGGATGGTCGACTTGTGTAGTAGTTTATAAGAAATAACAGGGGTTGGACAAGTAATGATAAAAAAAATAATTACCGTTCTATTTTTATGTTTCCTCTTTTTTGCTATGCCACAAATTCCCGCATATACGGCATTAGAAAAGCCTGCTACGGTAGGAGATGCACTTTTAGATGCAAATGGTTCCTTGGGCTACGAGTATTTTGAAGAAAAAAATAGACCAAGCAGAAAAAGTTTAAATAGCAATTTAGCAGTTGGCAATTGGGGAAGCTGGGATAATCGAATAACGGGTAAAATCTATCATAGTGACGTTGCCGCTGATTTAGGGTATACGATGGTATATGGCAGTGCTTCGTCATTTAGCAGCGGCGTCCCTGATGTGTTAGGTGAGACAATGGGAGCAGATACTTTCTGGAATTTTTACGCGCCAATGGATGCATGGGATGCAAGTAAGACATTTGAACAGAGAATTTGGATTCTATATCCTTGGAATAACTCACGGACAATAAGCCTATGCCGCGATAAATCATTTGATTCTGATACGCCTGGCATTGGTCAGAGATACCAGGATAACATCGAAAATGGTATCCTTGCTTTCTACCATAACGTTTTAGGCACAAATTGGCGTACCCCGCCTGATCCATCATTAACCTGGGCTGATTACGTCCACGTTATGCAGCCGCCAACGGCTAATGGCTTTGGTGTTGGCCGAATGTGGCATATGGTATCCGGGCACCTTTGGTATTTGATTGTCCCGATTGCTCCGGATAACTATAATGTCGTGCCGGAAATGGTGGAAGAACCGCCAGAACCTGAAGTTGTTATACCTACCGGTATGATCAAATTTGTACCCGACAGCTGCACATGGAGGAATACGGATCTTCAGGTCCGGGTTTACGTCGATGGGAATACCACAGCGACAATTGGCGGATATAACAGCAGGGATTATTCATATAAATACCTTTCCTGCACTTTATCAGAGCATAAGCACCATTCAGGCTGTTATAACGCCGATGGGGATTTAATATGCGGAATAACTGAGCATACCCATAAAGCTTCCTGCTATTCCACAAGTCATAGATCCATGAACTGGAGTTATAGCCAGGATTGGGGTATCGGACAAATCAATGTTTCCGGCACACCTCCGTTGGCCGCAACTGCAAATATCACAAACAACACTACTGTTACTTTGAGCCGGACGGGAGTGAATAAACTGGCCGCGAAATTGAGCGGCTGGAACGCAGGAACGAAAACGTGGTCCTCTGGATCCCCTCCACAAGGCTCCTGGGATTCCGATACCCCGGCCGACACTTCCGCACCTGATGAAGATTATGCCTCGTCTTCCGGATCGTACCACATAGATAAAGTTAATCCCACAATCACGTTCAACTGGTCCAATCAGGACGATTTCAAATCCGGACAGCATTGGTTTATATACGAGGCAGGGAATAAGATTAATCTGACGTTGGGAGATAACCTCTCCGGTATTGCAGAAAGCAGATATTCATGGTCACAAGACGCAACATTCCCGGCAGATATATCCAGCATGTCAAACCTTGGCCGTACTACAACAGAGGGGGCGGCGGCTACCGTTAATACGGCAGTTATGGTGCATACCTCACAGAACAGGATTGGCAGCTGGTACCTTCATGTATACGCCAGGGACCGGGCAGGCAATATGATTACAGCCACAGAACAAATATATATCGAATGCAGCCTGCAGAACTTCAGAATCACAGATATTACAGACAGGCAGTGGGAAAGTGTTTTCTGGAATCCGGATTATGCATCCGGCATATCTACAGGCGCATATTATCCGGTGAGTACGATGCCAGTCGACAGCCACCCGACGAAAAATATACTGACCAGGATAGGTTATGCTTTCTATTTCAGTATGACAAGCAGAGGTTTGAACGACGATGCCGACACTGTTCAAATAAAGCCGAGATTCTATTATATGAAGGATCTTAAGAGCGATAGCATACGAAATGCTTATGAGGTTGACCTTTATTATGATCTTGACAGCGAATACCTGATACAGTATGGCAGCAGCAGAGATCACTTCGCCATGACCTATGACTGTTTCAATACAGGAGGACTATCCCAGCTTATTTTAAATTATGATGTCCGAACCATAACGGATTCAAAAAATTCAACCTGGAATGGACGCTTTGCATTAATGCCGACGACAAAAGCCGTTCGCAAGGGGTTACCTATTGTTGCAAATGGCAAGGTGGATCAATCCATTATACTGACAAAGGGTCTCATAATGGTTAATTTCACAATAGAAGGATATAAGAACGGAGTTAAAGTTTTTGACTATAATCCAGACCAGTGGACAGCTGAGGGCGGACCTAAAGACAGTACGCTGTTCTATACCGGCGATACGATCATTTTTGACCTGAGTTATTCTTCACTTGACGATTACGAAGCCGGCACTGACAGATGAGGCTTAACTCTGCACGATAGAAGAGAATTAGCCTTATATCGACAAAAAAGAATTTTTCAACAATCCAGCAAGAAGTCTCCAGCCTCTAAGCAACTCTGCTTTCAAAGCGAGAGCGAAGGCGGAGGATGAATTGATTCCTCACTATAGATGGAGTGGGAAATTTGTAAAAATATCTGTACTATTACCCAGAACGCTTGTTCGATTACCATATATTTGATATAATGTAATTAGTAATCAGGAAAGAACCGGGTAAAAAATCTACGTATTTAAGTGACAATAATCATCGTGCACTTATAATAATTAAAATGGAGGGGTTCAAAATGACAGAACTAAAGTATGAGATCAAAAAGAATCTTGGAGTCATTGGGGAAGGGACAAAAGGCTGGAAAAAGGAAGTCAACCTGGTAAGCTGGAATGAACGTAAACCGAAGCTGGACATCAGGGACTGGGATGAGACCCATGAAAAAATGGGAAAGGGCGTTACTCTTAACAAAAACGAGGTAACGGAGCTCAAAAAGCTGCTGGAAACCGTTGAGTTTGATGAGATGGAGGCTTGACATCAATATTAGGTACCAGGGAATCAATAGGATGAATGAGAAGGCGCATGTTATAAACAACACAGAGGGCCTTCTCATTGTATCCTTGTTTCCCAGTGCTTGAGACTGATATGCTTGTAAACTTCTTATCTCCTCATTTACTTTTGCTTGAGCCTTACATACCTGAAAATTCCTTGTCTTTCCGCCTACTTTTGCTTGAGCCTGGCAGGTCCGCAAATAGCCAACTCTGCAAATAGTCAGCCCTATCAACACCTTACTTCCTCGGTTTTATCGACATATGCAGCAGCATATCTGTTTCCTTGCTGATTTCAGGCTTATCCAGCAGATATTCTTCAAAAAACCAGTGACCTCCAGTTCAATAAGGAGCGCTCCTGTCATCTTAAGATAAATTGATTCTATCACAGCGCAGATTCCTGTGACCGACTTTTTTTCTAAAAATAATCAATATGCAAATCCAAAAACAACACGAAAAACTATGTGGCTCATAGGGGCGGCACGCATGAGCCCGTCCCTGTGAACCACATAGCGGAGGTATCTTGCCTTACATATCCAGATATAATTTTATGGCTCTTTTTATATCAACCTTCACTTCTTCCGAGGTAATTTGCCCGCACATTCCGCAAAGTCGTTCTTTTGATATAGCTCTGATCTGGTGCGCCATTGCGATTGAATCTCTGGGTAGGCCTGTATCTTCGGCTTTTAATAAAGATTCAATTAAGTATACCTTTCTGCCTGGCTTAGCCGATGTCAATGAAATAACCGTAACGATTGGAAGCGATTCATTAGCCTCTTCTGCCGATATGATCAAAACAGGTCTGGTGCCGGATTGCTCAGAGCCCTTGACAGGATCAAGGCTGGCACGGAAAATGTTCCATTGATAATTTACCATTCGGGCTCCCCCTTATAAATCTCATTATCAGAGGATTCAAATGATTTCATACTCTCCTTTAAATCTTCCAGAAACAATACATCCTTTGAGGCGTGTACCATTTCACTTCTTAATTTTTCCTTGCTGATTTTTAGTACATATTCCTCCAGAGCTTCTTTGACTCCAGCATTTAAAGACGGAATGCGCTGGTCTTTTGCATATTCTTTCAATTTATCGACAAGCTCCGTTGGAAGGGAGAATGTAATGTTTTTTACTTTAGTGGGCATATCATTCACCTCAGAAAAATATTGTATAAAAATATTGTATATTATTATTGTAAATACTGCAATATTTATTCCCGTTATTCTTTTCACACCGGGGGTACGGGGGCATTCACTGCGTGACAAATGTAAGCATTTGGAGTATAATTTGCTTGAGACAGTTCTTGCAGAAAGGGTGATTTCATGGATAAGCTGCTGCCGAAGGCGTGGGAAGGAGTGTTGAATTCCTCCAACTTTCTTCCGGTCATTGTCAAGACAATCGAGCGGATCCAGGATATCTCCTGGTCCATGGAACCCAACCGTCATGAGAATTATGAGATGGTTTACATGAAGAAAGGCTATGCGGTATTTGAAATTTCCGGGCAGCCTGTGTCTCTTGGCCCGAATGATATTGTCATCATTAAGCCCATGCAGTACCACAAATTCATCGTGAAGTCGGAAAATGGCTGTGAATTCATCGTTCTGAATTTTAAATTTGAAAACAAGATCAATGGGGAATATTCTGAAATTCCGCTGGAGGACTTTCTGAATTTCGTTACCAGCCGGGAGACAGGGGCTTATATCACCTTGAAGGTCAGCCAGAAAAATGAAATTATCGTGCTGATGAACAGGATTCTCAAAGAGCGTGAGAATAGCGAACCCGGCAGCGAATTCCTGAATTATCTGCTGGTACTCGAACTTTTTGTACTGCTTTCACGTGCGCTCAAAATGGAGTGGGAAAACAGCATCAAGACCAAGAGCCCCAAGCTTCGTGAGCTTATCAACATATCCATCAACTTCATCCATAACAATTTCGAACGCGACATTTCACTTGGGGATATTTCTAAATTCGTATTTCTCAGTCCCAGCTATTTTATAAGGGCATTCAAGGAAGAGACGGGAATGAGCCCGATCAATTTCCTTTTGAAGGTGCGCATCGACAGGGCGAAGGAGCTGCTGGCCGACACAGGCTTGAAAATCAGCGATATAGCACTCAGCGTTGGATTTTCAAATCAGCAGCGTTTCAATGAGATGTTTAAAAAATATGCTCATGTGACACCGCTTCAATACAGAAAAAAATCCGTATAATTTCATCTATAATATACAAATAAGTTGCAGAAATAATTGATATAGGAAGAGTAAAATTTCTGCAAATATGATTATTGTATAGGCACATAATCTACATTGATATACTACATAGTAGACTAATTAGCTTAAGGTAATATAAGTGCAAAAAAGCCTGCTTTGTATTTCTTTTTTGCATTATATACCAGCATAACAAAAAACATTCATATTTTGCCGCATGACGGCAAGTAACAGGAAGAAACCTGGTATGCCAGTCGGTATAATTCTTGTAACAGGGAGGTATTAACATGACAAATCAATTTTCAAGCGGAAAAGGCATGACGATGACTCAGAAAATCCTTGCAGCCCATGCGGGTCTTGACAGGGTGGAAGCCGGCCAGCTTATAAAGGCCAGGCTCGATATGGTACTTGGAAACGATATCACCACGCCCGTAGCGGTGAAGGAATTTCGTAAAATCGGTGTGAATCAAGTATTTGATAAAAATAAAATTGCCATAGTGCCTGATCATTTTACTCCGAACAAGGATATCAAATCTGCGGAGCAGGTGAAATTTATAAAGGAATTTGCCCGGGAGATGGGTATTGTAAATTACTTCGAAATCGGGCAAATGGGTGTTGAACATGCGCTGCTGCCGGAAAAAGGGCTTGTCGTACCGGGTGATGTGGTCATCGGAGCGGATTCGCATACCTGCACCTACGGCGCACTTGGCGCTTTCTCCACAGGGATCGGGAGCACTGACATGGCGGCTGGGATGGCAACAGGAGAAGCCTGGTTCAAGGTGCCCGAGGCCATCAGGTTCGAACTCAGGGGCAAACCAGGCAAGTGGGTCAGCGGCAAGGATGTCATCCTGCATATCATCGGAATGATTGGTGTGGATGGCGCATTGTATAAATCGATGGAATTTACGGGCGATGGTCTCAAAAATCTTTCCATGGACGACAGGTTCTCCATGGCGAACATGGCGATTGAAGCCGGAGCAAAGAACGGAATTTTCGAAGTGGATGAACAGACTCTGGTATATGTCAGGGAGCATTCCAGAAAGCCACACGAAGTGTTTACCGCGGATACGGATGCCGTATATAGTGGGGAATATGTAATCAATCTTGAGGATATCAAGCCTACTGTGGCATTCCCGCCCCTTCCCGACAAGGCGAGGACGATCGACAAAGTTGGGAACATAAAAATCGATCAGGTGATCATCGGTTCCTGCACGAACGGCAGGATGGAAGATATGCGTATGGCCGCACAGATACTCAAGGGGCGCAAGGTTCATCCGGATGTAAGGTGTATCATTATTCCCGCAACGCAGAAAATATGGCAGCAGTCAATGCATGAGGGGCTCTTTGACATATTTATCGATGCCGGCGCTGCGGTAAGTACACCGACCTGCGGTCCCTGCCTCGGCGGTCATATGGGCATACTCGCAAAGGGTGAAAGAGCTGTGGCTACGACAAACAGGAATTTCATCGGCAGAATGGGCCATCCGGAAAGTGAAGTTTACCTTGCAAGTCCTGCAATTGCAGCAGCATCCGCTGTCGCCGGCAGAATCGCATCACCGGAGGAGCTATAACCGATACTTGAAGGAATGCAGCATCGGAAGCACTATCACCGGTACCTGACAGGAGTGCAGCATCGGAAGCACTATCACCTGTACCTGACAGGAGTGCATCAACGGAAGCACTATAACCGGCAGGATCGCATCCACGGAGGAGCAATAGCCCGAATGGGATTGCGCGGCATTGAAAAAAAGCTAAATAATCGGATCGTGTAAACTATAGGAGGTATTATAGATGAAAACACAGGGGAAAGTCATTAAATATGGAAATAACGTGGATACGGATGTTATTATACCTGCCAGGTATCTGAATACTTCGAATCCGGCGGAACTGGCATCACATTGTATGGAGGATCTTGATGCAAGCTTTGTCGGAAGGGTTGAAAAGGGAGACATTATGGTAGGGGGCAGGAATTTCGGCTGCGGCTCTTCCAGGGAGCATGCTCCGATAGCGATCAAGTATTCGGGCATTTCCTGCATCATCGCGGAGACTTTTGCGAGAATTTTTTACCGGAATGCCATCAATACCGGACTGCCCATTATCGAGTGTCCGGAGGCCTCTGCCGACATATCCGAAGGCGACAGGCTGGAGATCGATTTTGACACGGGCATCATAAACAATTTAACCAGGAATGTCACCTATCAGGGAGTCCCGTTTCCGGAATTCATGCAGGAGCTCATTGCAGCGGACGGTCTTATAGGTTACCTCCGGAAACAGGCAGGAAGATAGGGGGATTTTAATAATGAAATATAAAATAACTGTTTTAAAGGGCGACGGAATCGGCCCCGAAGTGGTGGATCAGGCGATTGCAGTTTTGAATGCGGTCGGCGAAAAAAATGGTTTCGGGTTCGATTATCATGAAGAGCTGATGGGCGGATGCGCCATCGATGCATGTGGAGAACCTCTGCCGCAGGCCACACTGCAGATGGCCAAATCAAGCGATGCGGTGCTGCTGGGAGCAGTCGGCGGTCCGAAGTGGGAAGGCCTGCCGGGAGGAAAGACTCCCGAATCCGGGCTGCTTGGCATCAGGGCTGGACTGGAGCTTTATGCAAATCTCAGGCCGGCGGTCATCTACCAGGCACTCAGGGATGCTTCTCCGCTGAAATCGGAAATAATAGGCGATAATATCGATATTCTTGTATTTCGTGAACTGACGGGCGGAATCTATTTCGGCGAGAGGGGCAGAACTGGTGCGGGGACTGCCGGGGAAGCCGCTTATGATACCGAGAGGTACAGCGTCGGTGAAGTGGAGCGCATAGCCAGATTGGCGTTTGAAGCGGCTGGCAGGCGCAGCGGCCTCGTTACCTCGGTAGACAAGGCAAATGTGCTTGAAAGCTCGAAGCTGTGGAGAGAGGTTGTCATAAAGGTCTCAAAGGAATATCCGGACATCCGTCTGAACCACATGTATGTGGATAATGCTGCAATGCAGCTGATCAGAAATCCACGGCAGTTTGATATTATAGTCACTTCCAATCTGTTCGGAGACATTTTATCGGACGAAGCCTCCATGATAACGGGCTCTATAGGCATGCTCCCTTCAGCAAGCCTTGGAAGCGGGACTCTTGGCCTCTATGAACCGATTCACGGGTCTGCGCCGGATATAGCGGGGCAGGATAAAGCCAATCCCATCGCGACGATCCTGTCAACAGCGATGATGTTAAGATATTCACTCGGTCAGGCTGCCTCTGCCGAACTGATTGAAAATGCAGTCAAGCGGGTACTGGAGAAGGGCTTCAGAACCGGCGACATTGTATCTGCCGGGGGTCAGGCGGTAGGAACCAGGGAAATGGGCAGACTCATCGTCGAGGAAGTTAAAAACAGCTGACAACTGTATGGAATTTACATGGATACAACTGTATAAAAATACATAAAGATGATATGTGCGCCTGGGCTATTCTCAGCCGCTTGTTTTGTCTTTGTTTTTATTAAGAAGGAACAGACTGGCCATAATGATCAGCATGCCGCCATACTGTATGGGCAGTAACTTTTCATCCAGGATCAGATAGCCCGTCAGTACGGAAATGACAGGGATCAGGTTCAGGAATGCGGAGGAGATGGTCGGTCCCAGTTTTTTAATTGCATACAGGAACATGAAATAGGATACTGCAGAGCAAAATACGCCAAGATATACTAGATTCAATAATGCGGTCATACTGACAGGCTTCCAGTCCCCGAACTCAGGCAACAGAAAGGGAAGAAAAAGTACACTGCTGAGAATTGTCTGATAAAGCGTTATAATGAAGCTTGAATACCTGCTTGCGAGCTTCCTGCTCATTACCGTATATATGACCCAACTCGCCATGGCTCCCATTACAAGCATGTTACCCTTGAAAGCTACCGAGGAGAAATCCAGTCTTCCGTTCACTGATATGACTAGATAAACACCGAGAATTGAAGCTATGATACAGGCAATTACCTTCAAGTTGGGTTTCAGCTTGAAGAAAATCAATTCGGTCATCATTGTGAAAATCGGTACTGCAGCTACGATCATTGAGGCGCTTGACGCTGTTGTGTACCTTAGTCCATTATTTTCAAAGATAAAATACAGTACAATGCCGAAAAAGGAGGACCCTACTAGCAGAAGCAGATCTTTTAGCGCTATCCTGAACGCTGATCGGGTAGCAATGCCCCACAGGAAAAGAGGAAGCAACGCGATCAACTGTCTGAAAAATGCTATTGAGACAGGCGGAACTTCCCGAAGTACTACTTTTGTGCTGATAAAGGACACTCCCCAGAATACTACGGGAAATAATACAAATATAAGGTTTAGGTATCTGCTTGCTGGTGTCTTGCCCGATCTCATTTATTATCCCCTCCAATATATAATGAGAAATGCTTCAGGTCTGAAAACGCAATTTTAACATTATAGCATTTACATATGCTGTTTTCAAATTGTACTTTGCCAATGATCCAGGTTACTGCAACCATTACTGCAACCATTACTGCAACTTTATATACATAATAATCATTTATTTCAAAAAAAATAAATGATTCATTCCATAAAATAAATTTTTTAACGCACATGTTATTTAAATTATCTTACAAGATGAGTTAAATAATATGCTTAAATAAACTAATAAAAGCATAAGTGTCAACGCATTACGGAGGCATTATGGTGTATAAATATACATTTTATGTAACCCATTGAAAATAGATGGAAAAATTGATAGTATATTATTATTGCATGTGGACGAGTGGTATTATCTGGAAAGTACGAAGATGTACTCAGTTCCAAGGAATTTGATACTACTGTCTTTTTAAGCTCTTTTTATCAATATGCTGCAATAAAGTACAACGACACCAGAGCAACAAGTACAAAATGGAATGGGAATATCTGCATATGGTTTTCAGGTTGCATTATGTGGGTTGTTATTGTATTATGTAAACTGATTTAGTTATGAATATATCGCATTGATATTAAAAATAAAAATGAGAGCTATCATTTAAGGGGTGTGTGTTTTGGGAATTTATATACTCAAGAGATTTGGATATTCAATTGTGACGTTATTCATAATAATAACGCTGACCTTCTTTCTGATGCGTTCTATCCCTGGGAGTATTTACACCAAGGATAAACCGCTTCCACCCAAAATTGTGGAAAACATTAAGGCAAAATATGGGCTGGATCTTCCGCTGAGCCAGCAGTACTTCAAGATGCTGGGCAATGTTATCAGGCTGGACTTTGGCATGTCCATGCAAAGTGAAGGCAGAAAGGTCAATGATATCATCGCAGAGCAGTTCCCGAATTCGGCAAAACTCGGTATTTTCGCCATATTTCTTTGCTTGATCATTGGTATACCGCTCGGTATTATTTCTGCATTGAAAAACGGGAAGTGGCAGGATAATGGGGCTATGATCCTGGCGACATTGGGTGTGACCATACCGAGCTTTGTCGTGGCTACACTGGGACAGTATATATTCTCGGTAAAGTTAAAAATCCTCCCTGTAATGGGCTTCAAAACTTTTGCATCTGCGATCATGCCGGCCATAGCGCTTTCTTTCTTCCCACTGGCTTTTATTGCAAGACTTGTGCGTTCAAGCATGCTTGAGACTCTTGAACAGGATTTTATCAGAACTGCCAGGGCGAAAGGCCTCTCGGAGCAGATGGTAATATTCAAGCATGCACTCAAGAATTCTCTGATACCGGTTGTCACGTATCTGGGACCTCTGATTGCCGCCATACTTACGGGAAGCTTCGTTGTTGAAAGGATATTCAACATACCGGGGCTTGGCAGATACTATGTCACCAGTATTTCCAACAGGGATTATACAGTGATGATGGGAATTACGATTTTTTATGCGGGGTTTGTCATATTGATGAATTTCCTGGTAGATATTGTGTATGTATTTATTGATCCCAGGATTAAACTAAGAAAGTAGGGGTGCTTGCATGCAGTTTTCCAGTGAACTTTTCAGACCATTAAATAGACAGGTTGTGATTGAAGCCGTCAATACACGGCCAAGTCTCACGTATTGGCAGGATGTATGGCGCAGACTCAGGAAGAATAAGGTCGCCATGATCAGCTTGATCGGGATCATCGTTATTTTCCTTTTGGCTATTCTCGGCCCGATGTTCATACCTTACAGTTACTCTGATCAGATCCGTGGTTCTGAAGATTTGAAGCCAAATCTTCAGCATTTGCTTGGAACAGACCATCTTGGCAGGGATATGCTGGTTCGTGTACTCTATGGTGCCAGAATATCACTTAGTATCGGTATCGTTGCTGCTTTGGTGAATCTTGTCATAGGTGTTTTGTATGGCGGCATATCCGGGTATGTGGGCGGCAGGGTCGACACAATTATGATGAGAGTTATTGACATTATTTATGGCGTGCCATCCATGCTTTATATCATCCTTTTGACAGTTGTACTGAAGCCTACATTAAACAGCCTTTTCGAACTCCCGTTTTTCGGGTTTTTCAAGGCTGCCGGTGCCGGACTTGTGAGCATATATATAGCACTCGGACTTACCTACTGGATAACCACCGCCAGAATTGTCAGAGGCCAGATACTCAGTCTAAAGGAGCAGGAGTATGTTACCGCTGCAAGGACACTGGGAGCGGGAGGCTCCAGAATATTGCTCAAGCATCTTTTACCGAACTGTATCGGACCTATTGTAGTCACTACTATGCTTATGATACCCGATGCGATATTTACCGAATCATTTTTAAGCTTTATCGGACTTGGCGTTGATGCACCTGTTCCAAGCTGGGGCAGCCTTGCATCTGAAGCTCTGGGTGGAATAAGGTCGTATTTCTACCTGCTGCTTTCACCGTCACTTGCAATTTGTATGACCATGCTTGTCTTCAACATGTTTGGAGACGGCCTTAGAGATGCTCTTGATCCTAGAATGAGAAAGTAAGAGGTTAAAACTATGGATAAACTTCTTGAAATAAAAAATCTACGAACAATATTTAAAACTTATGCCGGCCAGGTTTCAGCTATAAACGATGTTACCATCTCGATCGGTTTTGGCGAGGCTGTCGGTATAGTAGGTGAATCTGGCAGCGGAAAGAGCGTTACAATGCTTTCGGTAATGAAGCTGCTTTCTGAAAATGGCAAGGTGTCTGCAGGTGAGATCAAATTTGACGGCAGGGATATGGCTGGTCTAAAGGAAAGAGAAATACAGGCCATACGCGGTAATGAGATAGGGATGATATTCCAGGATCCCATGACGTCCCTCAATCCGGTTTTCACCATAGGAAATCAACTTGTTGAAGCTATTAAGAAACATAACAGGAGGATGCCTGCAAAACAGGCTACAGCAAAGGCAATAGACATGCTCAAGCTTGTTGGCATGCCGAGTCCTGAAAAACGCTTCCACCAATATCCGCATGAATTCAGTGGTGGTATGAGACAGAGAGTGATGATTGCAATGGCTCTATCCTGTGAACCGAAGCTTTTGATAGCGGATGAACCGACGACAGCGCTGGATGTGACCATACAAGCTCAAATTATAGAATTGATGAAGGATTTGAAGAACAAGATAAACATGTCCATTATATTGATTACTCATGACCTTGGCCTGGTGGCGGATATTTGTGAAAGGGTCATTGTCATGTATGGCGGTACATTGGTTGAACAGGGCCTTGTGGAGGATATTTTCTACAACCCGCAGCATCCTTATACAATAGGGCTGTTGAACAGTATCCCGCGGCTGAACATGGGAAAGGAACGTCTGAAGCCGGTAGATGGATCACCGCCGGATATGATCAATCCACCTGTTGGATGCCCATTTACGGCAAGATGTCCTCATGCAATGGAGATCTGCAACCTGCACAAACCTGTGTATGAAAAAGTGACCGAGAATCATGGAGCAGCTTGCTGGCTTTTATACAAACAGGAAGGGGGCGAAAAATAATGGCAGAAAAATCTGAAGTAATGTTGGAAGTAAAGAACCTGACCAAATATTTTTTCGCCAATTCGGGTTTATTTGGTGGATCACAGGCTATAGTCAAAGCTGTAGACAATGTAAGTTTTAGAATAAACAGAGGTGAAACACTGGGCCTGGTCGGAGAGAGCGGCTGCGGTAAAACAACCGCAGGAAGAACGATCATACGGCTGTATGAACCGACAGCCGGAAGCATTTTTTTTGAAGGGGAAGATATCACTCGAAAAAAAATGAAACCCATAAGAAAGAGAATGCAGATGATCTTCCAGGATCCTTATGCATCCTTGAACCCTAGAATGACTGTAAGTGACATTGTAGGAGAGCCTCTTGATATTCATGGGCTGGCTAAGGGAAATGAGCGCAGGGAACGCATATTCCAACTGCTTTCAATGGTCGGATTAAGCCGTGAACAGGCAAACAGATATCCGCATGAGTTCAGCGGCGGGCAGCGCCAGAGGATAGGAATAGCCCGGGCCTTGGCAGTGCAGCCAGAACTGATTATCTGTGATGAGCCGATATCGGCATTGGACGTATCCATACAGGCACAGATCGTAAATATGCTTGAGGATCTTCAGAAGGAGCTTGGACTGACATACCTGTTTATTGCCCATGATCTGTCAATGGTTAAGCATATCAGTGATAACGTAGGAGTTATGTACCTTGGAAAACTGATCGAGCTTGCCGGCAGGGATGAACTCTATGAAAGACCGTTGCATCCTTATACGAAGGCTCTGCTCTCAGCAGTACCTGTGGCGGATCCAAAGGTCAGCAGGTCAAAGAGCAGGATTATATTGGAAGGTGATGTACCAAGTCCGATCAATCCTCCTTCAGGGTGCAGATTCAGAACAAGGTGTGCTTACGCAATGCCTAAATGTGCTGAAATAGAGCCTGAACTGAAGGAAGTCGCTCCCGGCCATTTGTGTGCATGTCACCTTGAAGAATAAGGACCTTACTATATACAATGGAAGAAAGATCCGGACTCTTTAGTTTCTCTCTTGTATTACCTTCAGTGCCTGTCGCAAGAACTTAGAACACTCCTTGTATAAATCTTTTTTGCAGAGTATATTCATGCAAGGTCAAGCGTATTTCTGCATAAAATACGACAAGAAGGTTTTAATAATAGGAGGGAATAATTGCTGAGAATAAACGGAAAAAGTCCGTTTATCATAAATCATAATCTATAGAATGGAGGATGTAGTATGCAAAAGAAAGTTTTATCGGCGGTACTCGCATTTATAATGCTGGCAGGAGTACTTGTCGGATGCGGAGCCCAGACCAATACGCCTGGTGCCGGAAGCACAACTGCAATAAGCAGTACACCGGCGGGTACGGCTCAGACTCCTGCGGTTACCAGTTCAAGAGACAACGTAAGTGTGACGGTGGGCTCAGAGCCTGATACATTGGATCCGGGACTTAACCAGACCGTTGATGGCGCCACTTATATCCAGCACTTGTTTGATGGACTTACCAGACAGGATAAAGATGGAAAAACAGTACCGGCTATAGCTGAAAGTTGGGATATTTCTGCTGATGGTCTGAACTACACATTTCACCTGAGAGATGCAAAATGGTCGGATGGACAGCCGGTTAAGGCTTCTGACTTTGAATATGCATGGAAAAGAGCCTTGGATCCTGCGTTAGCTTCCGTATATGCATACCAACTATTATACCTGAAAAATGCCTATGCATACAACGCAGGCACGGGTAAGGCTGAAGATGTCGGAGTCAAGGCAACGGACGACAAAACACTTCAAGTTACACTTGAAGCGCCGACGGCATATTTCCCTGATCTTTGCTGGACACCGACGTACATGCCTGTTAGAAAGGATATCGTTGATGCCGCTCCTGTAGATTGGTTCACAAAACCGGAGACACTGATCGGTGATGGTCCGTACAAGCTAAAAAGCTGGGAGCACAGTTCCGAGCTTGTGTTTGAAAAGAACGACACATATTGGGATGCAGCAAATACAGCATTTATCAAAAATATCACCTGGACGCTTCTTGATGACGAAGCCGCAGCTTTAAGCGGATTTGAAGCTGGAGACATCGATATCGTTGACAGTCTTGTACCACAGGCTGAGATACAGAATCTCGTTGCATCCGGAAAAGCCAAGATTCGTGATATGCTGGGTACTTACTATATCTATTTAAATAACTCCAAAGCACCTTTCGATAATCCTAAGGTCAGGCAGGCACTTTCACTTGCCATTGACAGGCAGTACATTGTTGATAAGGTTGCAAGAGGCGGACAGTTACCGGCAGTAGGTATAGTACCTTACAAAGTACCTGATGTTGATACAACTGCTGATTTCAGATCCAAGGGCGGAGATTTACTGTCCAAAACTGCTGATGTGGCAAAAGCGAAGCAGTTGCTTGCAGAAGCCGGTTATCCCGAGGGGAAAGGCTTCCCTGATGTTGAAATGTATTATAATACCCAGAGTGGCCACAAGGCTATTATGGAAGCTGTAACGGAAATGTGGAAGACCAACCTCGGGATCACTTCCTTCAAGACGCCGAATATGGAGTGGAAGGTATTGACAGAGAAAATAAACGCTGGTGATTATCAAATGTGCAGAATGGGATGGATTGGCGATTACATTGATCCGATGACTTTCTTTGACATGTTCCTGTCCGACTCCAGCCAAAACCAGATAAAGTACAACAATGCCGAGTACGACAGGCTTGTAAAAGAAGCCAAGGTATCGAACGATCAGACTCTCAGAATGAGCAACATGCATAAGGCTGAGCAGTTAATCATCAATGATGCCGGGTTAATCCCGATATACTACTATGTAAGTGTTATGCTTGAGAATCCTCAAGTTAAGGATTATTATATTGATTTATCAGGTTTCGTACACATGCAGTATGCATATGTGCAGTAAGACTGAATAGGCATTAAAAAACATGATGTGAATCTGCTAAAATTCCGGTGCTTTCACAGTGCCGGAATTTTTCCGTCAAGACAATGCAAAGAGCCCGTTATCTCCACGATAACGGGCTCTTCATCACTTCAAAGCAAGAATTGTAAATGATAACTATACGCTAAAATTTTGTATAACGACCGTCTACCCTGCCAATGATCTTTACCTCATCATTATTGAAGTTTTCCTTCTCTCTGGTGTTGGTATCAGCTTTGAGTGTGATGGTACCGTTATCCTCAGGATGATAAAAACGGAGGATGGACCGAGTCTCATTAAATACCAGTGCTATATCCCCTGCTTTGAGCTCGGCTGATATATTCACCAGGAGTGTATCCCCGGGTTGAAACCCCTTATCTGAAAGACAGTCATCGGGACAATCGATCATAAGGTAGTTACCGTTTTCGGAAACCGCATAAGGTGAAACTGGATGATATTTTTCAATATTATAGATATTTAAAAGATCGTCCACATTTCTTTTGCTGATTTTCTTAATTTCAGGGATATACACTGCAGTGGCGTACATCTGATTATCTTCCGAAACAAGCTGAATTGACCTGGCAGCACCAAGCTGACGCTTAATTACGCCTTTTTGCTCAAGTCTGTTCAGAATTCCCTGAACGGCGCCAGGTGTTTTTTCTCCGACCATTTCACCAATCTCTCTGACTGTTGGGGGTATACCTTTTAACTTAATGTAGGTCTCAATTGCTGAATAAACTTTCTTCTGCTTCGCTGTTAAACTGCTGAAATTCACCGTCATTTCATCACCCTTTTAGTTTATTACTTTACATAAAATACAACAAATAATAGTTTAACAGACTTGTTTCACTAAATCAAATTAAAAAATTACAGTATTGCCAAATAAGAACAGGCCTTTTTACGGATGTTTGGGATAACAATTACAAGCAAAAGATTTAAATGTATAGCGGATTGCTGGAAAGTAAAAAATACTGTATTGAATCGGTTGATGAGAGGTAATCATGTTCAAACTATTGAAGAATGTCGAATGCTATTCACCGGAATATCTGGGTGCGAAGGATATCCTTCTGGTATTCGATAAAATAGTGGATATAGCATCTGTTATAACCGCTGATAAGCTATATCATGTTGAAATCATTGAATGCAAGGACAAAATTGCATGTCCTGCCTTTATTGACCAGCATGTCCATATCTCCGGCGGCGGCGGTGAGGAAGGCCCCAAAAGC
>DBTX01000082.1 GCA_002307275.1 Hungateiclostridiaceae bacterium UBA1305 | reverse complement strand
ATCAAATAAACATCAAATAAACATCGGAAAATTAAACAGGTGATCTATGAATAATCTGATAAACCATATAAACTCCATATGGGCCCGGCCTCCTGCGCTGTGGACCTTGGTGATGGCAGTGAAAGAGGGGAGTACGTCTGTCAGGATTATATCCTGGACAAGCTTGGCAGACCCCATAGGAGCATCAACCTGATGTATTGTTATTATCCGCTCGACAAGGGTTGGCCGGCCAGAGCCAGCGAGTTGGGGAAAAACGCCGGAATAACCTTCGCTTGGGATTATCCGTATGACGATTACTTTCCTTATATGGGAGGGATCGGCGGAGACACGGAAGGGGAGCCGTTTTTGTCGATGAAGGATGTGCGCAGGCATGGGCAGGATGTTACACTGACACTTACCATTGACTGCGGTGTATCGGATGAGCATCTGATTCGGATTGCCAATGATCTGAAGCCATACGGCAGGCTGCTTCTGAGAATAAACCATGAGGCCACAGGCAACTGGTTCGCCTTTAACAAGCGTTACACCTACCAGGAGGTTTCGGATTTTTATGTCCGGTTCCATAGGATCATAAAGAAGGAAGCACCCAATATCCATACTATATTATGCATCGGTGGAGAGCATGAAAAGGATACTGACGCAATACCCTATGAAAAGGAATTTACAGAGGCCATAAGAGAAACGGATATCTGGTCGGGTGACTATTATCTGGCACTCAACTGGGGATGGCCGTTTACAGTGGCCGAACGCGGCGGGAATTCCCACAAATGTTATTTGGTGAAAGATGTTTTCGAGACAAACAGATATACCTTTGAACGCTTTAAAATGCAGAATGACGGCAAGGCCAAACCCCTTGTAATTTCGGAATTGAACGCTGACGGTGATGTAACCGGACCCTATGATCAGGCGGAGATGATGACGGAGTTTTATACTATGGTAAGGGATGAAAAGGCTGACTGGCTGACCGGCATCACCTGCTACCAGTTCAGGGACAGAGGAAGGCTCGGGCTGGAGATCGAGGGCCCGAATTGTCCATCCTGTGGAGCAGCGCAGCCGCTGCTGGATGCATATAAGGAAATAATCCATGACCCTTATTTCCAGCCCTCTATGGAAACCGGAGAGGAAGTACAGCTTCCGGTTATTTTAAGATGGGGTGGCTTTGAAGATGCGGAGGGTCTGATAATACCGCTTTATTTTGAAAAAGCTCCAGTATTCTGCGAAGTCCTGTTTGAAGAGGATAGCCTCAATGTGATGATGGAGGTTAATGGCAAATGGTTTTACAAAAAGCCGGGAATCAAGAGGATTGATCTGATGCCTGCCTTTTACCGGAAGCCTTTGAATCAGGCCTGCAGACTTGATTTTAAGCTTTTTGCCCCGCCTGCCGAAGGTGTCAATGACCCTGCACAGGGAGCGGATTGGACCGAAAATTATTATTTGAAGCTTGACAGGCTTCCGATGTTTCGAATACGGTATGAGGCAACTGAACGAGGATTTTACATACCATAAAACGATTCCGTCAAGTCAGCCATTTGTCCTTGAATTCAACTGGTGTATAGTTGCATATATAGTCCAGCGCGTCTGATACATCTGCAGTGACATAGTACAGTGAGTAACTTTCCGGTTTGGCAAAATGCTGGTCAATAATCTGGTCAAACTGCTTTAGGAGGAAATCATAGTAGCCATTGCTATTTAGGATCACTATCGGCTTGTTATGATATTTGAGCTGCTTTAATGTAATCATTTCCAGCAATTCCTCAAATGTGCCGAATCCGCCGGGAAGTGCAATGAAAGCATCTGATCTGGCATCCATCACAGATTTTCTTTTACGCATATCCTTTGTAACAATCAGCTCATTACAGGTTTCGTAAACAACGCCCTTTTGATTTAATGCCCTTGGTATAACGCCAACTATTCTTCCCCCGTGTTCATAAACTGCTGTTGCTGTTGCGCCCATGAGTCCGCGCATACCGCCTCCAAAAAGCAGGACATCTTTATTTAAAGCAATTGCCTTGCCCAATTCAGCCGCCATTGCAAAATAAGCGGCATCAATGGAATTGCTTGATGAACTGTAAACACATATAACCTTATCCATTTATACCTCCAGAAGCATTTTGTCCATTATACCAAATTGTATTACAGTATAGCAAGGTGATCATGCGGGAACAGGAAGGACATCCGATACATCCGCATATATTTTGCATTATCGTGGGAAAATCTCAAGTGATCTTCCCGTATTTATTGACCGACTTCATGCAATAGGCTATTATGGAAGTATCTAATACACTTGGAGAGACTGTAACTCATGGATAAACTAAAGATTATCAAGACATATTATGAAGACAACATGGCAAAAGGTCTGCCTGAGTACGGCATACTTGGATGGGAAAGTGAAGAGGCTCAGAAACTGAGGTTCGACATGCTGTTATCCTCAGTTGACCTGAAGGGCAAGACCCTGCTGGATGTTGGCTGCGGCACCGGAAACCTTCTGGAATATATAAGAAGTCAGGGTATCGACATAAACTACACCGGTGTCGACATCCTGGATAAAATGATCGAAAAGGCTAAAAACAAACAGCTCGGCGCAGATTTCTTCCTCGTCGATATCTTTAAGGACAACATTTTCAAGGATAATTCTTTTGATGTCATATATGCTTCAGGGATATTCAATCTGAACCTTGGAAACAACAGGGAATTCCTGATTAATGCCCTTGACCTCTTCCTGCGTCTTTCCTCCAGTGCGGTGGTATTCAATCTGCTGCATTTTGCATCTCCCGACAGAGAAGATAAATACTTCTATTTTCAACCCGATGAAATCAGTGAAATACTGGAGAAATACTCCGGTGTTATTGAAAAAGTACAATTCATTGAGGCGTACCTGAAAAATGATTTTACAGTAATCTGCAAAAAGCGGAGGAAGAAAAATGAATAAAGTGTCTCTGCCTGAATCCGATGAGCAGGTCTCGAACCGGTTTGCAGCCCGGATTTTGCTGGGCACAGATTCATTTGTTACGTTGACAATAAGATGAACTGTTGTATGTTATATAAATTGAACATAAACAACTACAAATGTGTTATTATATTTGTATGGAAACCTAAAAAAATCTGATTTCTGAGGTGGATGCAAATGGCACTGAAACCATTATATGAAGTGGCAAACATCAATGACTTCAAAGAACTACTGGAATACAGCTCGACTGCCTTTGCAGACAAGGCGGCATTTTGGGTAAGGAATGAAAGCGGCGCTTTCAGAAGCATCACTCACAAACAATTCAAAGAGGATGTTGACGCACTTGGTGCGGCGCTTGTTTCGCTTGGGCTCAGAGGCTCCTTTATTGCAGTAATGAGTGAAAACCGGTATGAATGGTGTGCCTCCTATCTCGCAGTAACAAACCACACGGGTGTCGTCGTACCTCTCGACAAGGAACTGCCGGCAGCGGAGAAGGGCAATTTGCTTCAGAGGAGCGGATCTGAAGCCCTTATTTTTTCGGGCAAATATGAAAAAGACATATTGTCAATAAAGCGATCCGACACACCGGTCAAATATTTTATTAATATGGATATTGATGAGGATACGGAAGATTTCATGTCGCTTCGAAAGCTTGTCGAAAATGGCAGACAACTGCTGGCACTGGGAAACATGAATCCAGATGAATACAAAATTGATAACGCAGCACTGAGTATCCTTCTTTTCACCTCAGGGACGACGGACCTTGCCAAAGGTGTCATGCTTTCCCAGAAGAATATCTGTTCAAATGTTATGGACATCTTGAAGACAGTCCGTGTCACCAGTGAGGACATCACACTTTCCATTCTTCCGATCCATCACACGTATGAATGCACGATCGGCTTTCTGTGCTTCATTTACTGCGGGGGCACCATTGCATTCAATGAAGGCCTTAAGCACATTCAGAAGAATTTTCTGGAAGTTAAGCCGACAGTATTGGTTACGGTTCCTCTTCTGCTGGAAAATATGCATAAAAAGATCTGGGAGCAGGCGGGCAAAAAGCCTGGAATGAAGCTGCTGCTCAAGGTCATGATGGCTGTCGGCGCGGTGTTGAATACCGTTGGAATCGATATCAGACGCAGCATGTTCAAAACCATACACAAAAAATTTGGAGGACGGCTGAGGTTGATTATAACAGGTGCGGCCGCCATTAGTCCGGAGGTCTCAAACGGATTGAACAGTCTTGGCTTCAAGGTACTGCAGGGTTATGGGCTGACTGAATGCTCTCCTCTTGTCATAGGAGAACGTGATAATTTTTACGGAAATGCTTCGATCGGTCTGCCGTTGCCGGGTGTTGAGGTCAGGATCGAAAACACTGATGAAAATGGTATTGGCGAGATTGTCACAAAGGGCGACAACGTCATGCTCGGATATTATAAAAACGAGGAAGCTACGGCTAAATGCCTCAAGGACGGATGGTTTCGTACAGGCGACCTGGGTAAGGTGGATAAAGCGGGTGCATATTTTATTACCGGGAGACTGAAAAATGTTATCGTGACCAAAAACGGCAAGAATATTTTCCCGGAAGAGGTGGAGTCCTTTATAAACAGAAGTCCATATGTTCTGGAATCAATGGTGGCAGGTTATGAGGATGGCAAGTCGGGTGAAACATTTGTTCAAGCCTATATCTTACCTAATCTTGAGGCAATCAAGGAAAGTTTGAAGGTTGTCAGCGTGTCAAAGGAAGATATTATGAGCATCATTTCAGAAGTGGTCAAAAGCGCCAACAAGGATATGCCGCTGTACAAACGCATCAGCACCTTCACCTTGCGCGACAACGAATTTGTTAAAACGACTACGTTGAAAATAAAGCGTTACGCAGAAAATGCAAAATTGAAGATGAAACATAATTGAACTATAACAAGCATCAATGAACACCATAAAAAGTAAGCGCAGTGCAGGGATGCAGGTTTGAAGCGCGTCTTTTGAAGCAAGAGAATCGTCTGAAACCACTGAAAAAGTACTGCTTCTGAAAAAATACCAACGAAGTTATACGGGTTTCAAGCATCAAATTTAAGAAAAAAGTGACTTTTTCAGTAATCTCGAACCGTCCCCTTGCTTCACGATATCAACCAAGGTCATGATATACTGTAATATTGTGCAAAATTTCAAGTAGGGGCCAAATTTTCAATGAAATAATGGGATTTTCACATATTTTAAGGTACAAAGTCCATAAAAAGGCACTAATTCAGGTGGATAATTAACTTCTGGTGGCCTAAACTTGAAAAAATGAGCATTTTTTATTATCTAATTCATCAATAGTACATTTTTTTGTACACAGTAGATAAACAGCTCAAAATTTAAAGTTTGGGACGAGTATTCATTTAAATAATGTTTCCTTCTTCAAAGTAATGCTTCCTTCTTCAAAAACTTCTCCAGAGGTACTTATATAACAAGCCTGATTAAAATAGGACAGGAACATAGTCTGACACTCCTCTTGTGTTCTGCGCAAATATACCATTCCGCATTTAATGCCGATTTTATAAACTTTCTATGAACTTTCTGTTAACTATCGGAATACTCAATTGACAAGTCACGACTGCTTCAATAGTATTTCATTATCGGCTAAATTATATTGTCAGGGAGGAATAAAGGATGGAAGGAACGAGCTTCCTTGAAGAAGGTAAGAAATTAGCTTTATTAAAAGCAGAAATTAATAAAGTGATCGTTGGCCAGGATTATATGGTTGACAGGATACTGATCGGCCTTTTGACCGGTGGGCATATATTGCTGGAGGGCGTCCCCGGATTAGCCAAATCATTGACAGCAGATACATTTGCAAAAGTAGTTGGAGTCGATTTTAAAAGGATACAGTTTACACCGGATCTACTTCCGGCTGATATATTGGGTACGGAGATATACAAACAGAATACCGGTGAATTTGTAATCAAAAAAGGTCCGATATTCACTAATCTGATTCTTGCAGATGAAATAAACCGCGCGCCTGCCAAGGTGCAGTCGGCTTTACTTGAGGCGATGCAGGAAAAACAGGTGACGATCGGAGAGACAACCTACTTGTTGGATGACCCCTTTTTGGTATTGGCAACCCAGAATCCCCTTGAGCAGCAAGGTACATATCCTCTTCCCGAAGCACAGCAGGACCGTTTTATGATGAAATTGAAAATAAATTATCCAAATAGAGATGAAGAAAGAAAAATTATTAAGCGCTTTACAGGAGAGCAATCAGGATGTATGGGCGAGCAGTTGACTTCGTCAACGACCAGCCCCGGCGAAACTGCAGTCACAAAGATATTATCCGCTAAGGATATTTCTGAAATGCGAAAAAAAATCGATGGTATCTATGTAGACGAAAACATCGAAAATTATGTACTCGACATCATTTTTAAAACCAGGGAAGATTCAAAGAATATAGCGTGCGGCGCTTCTCCGCGTGCCTCGATCAACCTGATAAAAGCTGCGAAAGGCAAGGCATTTATTGAAGGACGCAATTATGTTGTACCGGATGATATCAAGGATTTGGTTTATGACATATTACGACACAGGATTATACTTACGTATGAAGCGGAAGCCGAGGAGATCACTTCAGAAGAGATCATAGCAGAAATTCTGGAGCAGGTCAACTTACCGTAATATGGCTTGTGTTCCGGGATGCATGGGCGAGCAGTTGACTTCAGTCAACGAACGGCCCCGGAGATAAGGAGATTCAATATGCTGTCCAGTGACCTGATCAGGAAAATACGGCGAATTGAGATAAAATCGAAAAAACTGGTCGATGAAAATTTTTCGGGTGAATACCGCTCCGGGTTCAGGGGAAAAGGAATGGAATTCGAGAGCATAAGGCAGTATTACTATGGCGATGATGTCAGAAATATCGACTGGAATGTAACTGCACGCCATAATAAAGCCTTTGTAAAGCAATTTTGTGAGGAACGGGAATTAAATATATTTCTTTTAATAGATATGTCCCGCTCCAACAGCTTTGGCAGTAAAAAAGCATTGATTGCCGAATTAGGTGCTACTTTGGCATTTTCAGCGACACGGAACAATGACAGGGTAGGTGTTATTTTTTTTACGGACAGAGTCGAAAAATTTATTCCTTCAAAAAACGGAAGGAAGCATGTCCTGGCAATAATAGAAAGTATTTTGAATTTCCAGCCTCAGTTTCGCGGTACTGATCTGTCATCCGCTCTTCAATATTTTAACCGTATAGAGAAAAAAAAGAGTGTAGTTATTTTAATATCCGACTTTCTCGACGAAGGATATAAAAAAGAACTGAAAATCATATCCGGACGCCATGATCTGGTTCTGATACGTGTTGTCGACAGAACGGAGGAAGCAATTCCGGCAGGCGCCATATTTGCCTTTGAAGACCTTGAATCGGGAGAGACAATTACTCTGGACAACCTTAGAAATGAATACAGGATGGACGCTAAACCCGGTCCGACCGGGAGCAGCCTGATCAATATTTATACAGACGAAGACTATGTCAAACCATTGCAACAATTTTTCAGAAGAAGGATTCAGAGATGAAAATAACGAGGCAAAAGGTGTCCCCCAGCTCTATAGGTGGTAGTTATCGATTTGGTTTTCAGGCGGTGAGCATATCTCCCGCCCAGGATGCATGGGCGAGCAGTAAGCTTAGCTTGCGACCAGCCTCGTTGAAACGCAGTAGCAGTAAGAAAATTTTTCTACAATCGGAAAAATTTCTTTTGAACCGATGCGTTATAAAGACAGCAGTTTTACTATTGGTCCTGTCGCTGCTGTTCATTGCACAAACCGGGCAGACGTTGGCCGAAGAACGAAGTATTTATGTGGGCGATCTTATCAAAATACAGATATCGGCAGAGGCATATACTAAAGACCAATTGACTGCCCTGTTCACTGAAAAGGATTTTGAAATAGTTGATATAAAGGACGAGGCCGGTGATTATCTGCTCACACTGCGTACATTTGAACCAGGTGAGAAAAGCGTCAGGATAGGCAATAAGGAAATTCAAATCGATGTTAAATCAACTCTTAAGGACATAAAAAGGGACGGAATTTTCGAAGGGGATATCAATACGCTGAAGCCTGCATTTTCCGTAGAATGGCGATATATATTCTATGTTTTGATGATTGCCATGATTCCGGCAGGCGGGATTGTTCTCCGAAGCCATCTTAAAAACAGGAAAATATTTTCATTAACCCCATATCAACTTTTCATCAGGCAAACAGAAAGTATTCCTGAAGAGGATGGCAAATATTTTGTCAAACTGACCTCCAGCTTTAAAGCATATCTTGAAGCGGTATATTCGTGCAGGCTCAGAGGTAAAACATCATCCGAACTGACAGACAGGATAAGCAACCTGCCCGGTCTACAGGAATATATACCTGATATCCGTTTCTGGCTGACGGAAAGTGACCGTTTTAAGTTTACCGGTGAAAATATTTCCGGGGAGAAAAAACGTGAAATGTCCGAACAACTGGCAGCGTTGGTTTATAAAATCAGAAATATAAAAGAAGTAAAAGAAGTAAAAGAAGTAAAAGAGGGAGAAGTATGATTCGGTTGGCTAGCTGGTATTTCCTGCTTTTGATACCGTTATTTATTTATATCTTTCTATTAAGAAAAGAAAAGTCGGCTCTGAAATTTTCGAGTGTAAAACTCTTGATGAGCTCCGGTATGAAGAAAACCGTCAAGCATAAAATCGGCAGAGTTGTCATTGTTACCGGCCTTGCTGTGCTGGCTGTCGCATTGGCAAGGCCCCAGCTTACACAGAATGCTGGTCCTGTCAGGCAGAATGGTATTGATATTGCGGCGTTGCTTGATGTATCGGGCTCGATGCAATCTGTTGACTTTCAGCCGAACCGGCTGGAGGCGGCAAAAAAAACAACGGAGGACTTTATTGCAGAAAGACCAGAGGACAAGATTTCACTGGTCATCTTTGCCGGAACTGCATATACCAGGATTCCATTAACGCTCGACCATAATATTGTCAATGAATCAATTGATGAAATTACAGCCGAGTCGGTAAACGAAGACGGTACTGCTATCGGAACGGCTATTTCGGTAGGCTTGAACAGGCTTAAAAACAGTGAAGCTGCATCCAAAATTATGATCCTTGTCACAGACGGCGATAACAACGCCGGGACAATAGCACCCGATACTGCCTGTGAAATGGCAAAGGAGATGGGGATAAAAATATATACGATCGGTGTAGGCACGGACAAAACCATTATTCCCGTGCAGGGGCTTGGACAGACCAGTTATCAGCAGGTTGAGGGCGGACTGAACGAGGATCTGCTGAAGAAAATTGCAGATACGACAGGTGGCCGCTATTACAGGGCCAGGGATTCAAAAGCACTGTCGCAGATATACTCGACCATCAACAAGCTGGAAAAGACGGAATTCAAGCATGATAGTTTTACTGAATATACCGAACTGGCTTATAGTTTGATTGGAATTGCCCTTGTGTTGCTGCTTGTGGGTATTTTCCTCGACCGTTATTACTTTATCCGGATTCCCTGAGTGGAGTTGTTCAGGAAAGGAGGGGCATATAGTTGAATTACCTGGAATTTAAAAATCCCGCTAATATGATTTTTATCATACTTCCTGTATTGGGACTGGTTACTATGCTTATGTCATACAGGAAAAAAGACAGGATATTGCGAGTGCTGAAAATCGGTGCAAAAGCTCGGTTTGCATTGCTTCGGATTGTGTTGACCGTTCTTGGGCTGAGCCTGATGTTCTTTTCCCTTTTAGGCCCTCAAATCTTCACCGGCTTTGCCGAGACAAACAAGTCAGGCCTTGATATATATGTACTGGTCGATACCTCCAAAAGCATGCTGGTCCGGGATATCCAGCCGGACAGGCTCAGTGCGGCGAAAAAAATGATCGGAAGTATGATAGATTCACTGAAAGGTGACAGGATAGGGCTTATTCCGTTTTCATCGGGTGCCTATGTCCAGATGCCCCTGACTGACGATTACCAGGTAGCCAGGATGTTTCTTGATGTAATCGATACGGATATGATTGGCGGGGGAGGTACCGACATCGGGGCCGCAATCAGGCTGGCGGATAATTCCTTTGACCGGACTTCAAGTGCCGACAGGGTGGTCGTCATTTTAAGTGATGGAGAAGACCATGGCACAGACAGCCTGAATGTTTTAAAAACGCTTAATGATACGCATTTGAAAGTATACACTATTGGTATAGGTACGACCAGGGGCGGACTGATTCCGGTTTATGATTCCACAGGCTTGAAGATAACGGACTATAAGAAAGACAATAGCGGAAACTTCGTCACATCATGCATGGATCCGGATTCGCTGCAAAAACTGGCTGCTTCAGGTAATGGCACTTATTATCAGTCATCGGTTTCAGGAATTGAGACCGATTCTCTGCTGAAGGAACTCTCTTATCTGAAGAGGGATACCTTGAAAACAGAGAAAATCAAGAGATACGCCCAGATTTATCAATACTTTTTGGGAACCGGGATACTGTTGTTTCTGGCGGCAAATCTGCTGCCTGAAAGGAGGAAGGCCGGGTGAAAAGAGTGCTTTTTATTTTGGCAGTATTGACGGTTATCCTTCTGATAATGTTTTTTACAGGTGCTGTTGATTTTAAAAATGTTCAACGGGAAGCCCTTTTGGAAGGGAACCGGCTTTATGCCGCAGGCAATTACGAACAGGCTTTGGAAGCATACAAGGAAGGAATGGGGGAAAAACCGGACGATCCTGAATTGAATTATAATTCCGGCCAGGTATCGTATCGCCTGAAAGATTATCAGCAGGCCATCGGATATTATGAAAAAGGCCCGGATACTGTTGCAAAATACCTCAATTCAGGCAACTCCTGCCTGAAATTGGGTGATGCCGGCAGTGACGACAATCAGAAGCTGCAATATTATCAACAGGCTTTGCAGACCTATCAGAAGGGAATAGAGAAATATCCTCAGGACATGTCACTAAAATACAATTACGAGGTTGTAAAAGAGAAAATAGGGCAAATGCCCAATAACGATAATAATAAAAATGACAGCAAGAATCAGCAGGATGATAAGAATCAGCAGGATGACAAGAACCAACAAAACGGCGATAACCGGCAAGGTAATGGAGATCAGCAGAATAATCAGAATCAGCAGAATAATCAAAATCAACAGAGTAATGGAGAGCAGCAGGATAATCAGAATCAGCAGAGTAATGGAGATCAGCAGAATGAAAGCAGTACTCAGCAGCAGGGAACGCAGGGAAGCCAGAGTCAGAACGATAGCGGCAATAATGGACAGGATAGTGGACAAAACGGACAGCAGGCCTCTCAGTCCGGGAACGAGACCCAGGGTACTTCCGGCCTGAATAGTACGGATAACTCCGGGACCGCTCAGAACAGTGCGGAGATCGAACAGGCGCTCGAAGCTTTGGAGAAGCAGGAAGAGGATAGCCTTAAAAATAATCAGGGGACTAAAAATAACGGTAAGGAGGAGCAATATGACTGGTAAAAAACTGAATGCAAGGATATTATTCATACTTTTCATAATATCTGCCGGAATACTTATGCCAGAAGGGATTGCACTGGCACAGACGGCTCCTCAATACCTGCTCGATATTGACAGCCTGAACATGCAAAAAGGGGTAAGCTCCAATCTGGTCCTTTCAATAATAAATGCACAGGGCGCTGAGTTGACAGGCATCAGCGGACTGGAAAATTTTGATGTTGTATCAACCGGCAATTCTACATCCACACAGATTATCAATGGGGCTTCGAGCTATGAGGAAGATGTAAACTATATCATCATGCCCAAAAATGTGGGGAAATTTACACTTCAGGGCAGCGTAAAATATAATGGCAGGATCTATCAGACGAACCAACTGCAGATAAATGTCAGTGAGGCGGATCGTACTAAAAACGGAGAGAAGGCAGATTATTTCATCAAAACGATTCTTTCGACCGGAGAGGCATACATCGGGCAAAAAGTTGTACTGGCATATGAGCTGTATTCCCGCTATAATATTGAGAATTTTGGCTTTTCGGGTGACACTAGTATTAAGGATTTTATCAGTAAAGATGTGCCCCAGGATAAATTACAGGCCGAGATCGTTACTGTTGACGGGAATAAGTATGCAAAATATGAAGCAAGGCAATCATTTATATCGCCGATAAAAACAGGTACATTTACCATACCGGCTTATAATTTTCAGGCTAATGTCAGCACAGGTGACTTTTTTAATTCCTCAACGCCGGTTTATCTGCAGACCGAATCAAAAAAAATAACTGTAAAACCGCTGCCGTTGAATAATCAGCCAGCTGATTTTTCCGGTATAGTAGGAAAATTGAACCTGGATGCCAAATACAGTAAAAACGAGGTTAACTATGGCGACTCTTTAACACTTGACATAACAGCCTCCGGCGACTGTAACCTGGATAACCTGAAGGAAATAGTAAAAGATGATTTATCCGGATTTTCCGTTTACCAGACAGAAAAGAGCAGCGAGGAAGGAATTAAAAATAATTTATATCATGCAAAAAAGCAATTTGAAGTTATACTGGTTCCAAAAACAAACGGGGAACTAAAAATTGATTCGAAATCCATATCCTATTTTAACCCGGCCAGCGGTAATTATGAAAAGGTTGAAATCCCCGGTACGACAATTAATGTAAAGGGTGAGACTCCTCAAGGCCAGACGGGTGTTCAGAACCAGGACGCCTCCACTCCAATCGAAACTGTAAAAATCGATCAGGTAAGCTATACGCCGCAGAATGATGGATACTTTACGATACAGTTGAAAAAGGGATATCTGATGTCAGGGCTGATCATAATGGCAATTCTGCTGGTGCTTGCCGTTGCTGTTTATTTGGTATTCTTAACCCGAAGAAAATACGACAAAAAGCTGCAGAGCATCTATAGACAGTTAAAAAAGGAAGAAGATCAAAACGAGATATACAACCTGTTCAACAGCTTGATCAAGCATAGCTTCAACCTGAGCCTGAAGGCAAATACAAGGAATATGATTGTGAACCGGCTTGCAGAGTACGGGCTCGCGAACCCTGTGCTGGAAATAATGGATTATATGGAAAACGGAAAATATCGCACCGAAAAAGAGGATATGAATTTAAAAGAAAAAATCAGAGATATCTATAAACGTATCTGTAAACTGAAAAATCAGACGGAATCAGTTGCAAAACGTACCTTGAAGGTATAGTATATGAATATAAAGTTGTTTTGAATGTGCGGAGACATGGAGTCACATCAAGATTAAAGCTTCTGCTTTGATTTTGTGTGGCTCTTTTTATGCTTTTGGAGAGTTATTTATATGCTTTTGGAGAGCTTTATCCACGGCATTTGTATTGCAACAGGGGAGGCGAACGAATTTGTATGATGTAATTATTGCAGGAGCCGGAGTTATCGGTGCTTTTATCGCAAGAGAGCTTTCACGCTATGAATTGAAGGTCTGTATTCTTGAAAAAGGGAACGATGTTGCCTCAGGTTCCAGCAAGGCAAACAGCGGGATAGTGCATGCCGGTTACGACTGCAGAACCCGCAGTCTGAAAGCCCTTCTTAACGTGCGTGGAGCCGGTATGATGGAGAATGTTGCACAGGAATTGGATGTACCATATAAAAGGACGGGCTCACTTGTTGTGGGCTTTGATGAAAAAGACAGGGAGACGCTGGCAGGACTTATGGGCAAAGGTATTGCCAATGGAGTCCCGGGATTGGAATTACTGGACCGGAATAGAATAAAGGAATTGGAACCGCAGATTTCAGATGAGGTTACCTGCGCATTATATGCGCCGACGGCTGGTATCATTTGCCCGTATGAATTAACGGCTGCAGCGGTGGAAAATGCGGTTGTCAATGGTGTGGAGCTCAGGCGGAGCTGCGAAGTTGCTGCTGTGCGCTTCAAGGAGGATCATATCGAGGTTGCTGCAGGAGGTGAATTGATCGCCTGCCGATATTTTGTAAATGCTGCGGGCGTTTATTCCGGTAAGGTTGCTGCGATGGCGGGCGATAAAAGCTTCGCCATAAGACCCAGAAAAGGGGAATATCTTCTGATGGACAAGGCAGTTGGAAATCTGGTGAACAGGGTCATTTTCCAGTGCCCGACTGCAATGGGAAAGGGCATACTTGTGACGCCAACTGTCGATGGCAATATCATGGTAGGGCCTGATGCGCAGGAGATTGACGACATGGACGACAGTGCGACGACTGCCGCCGGCATGGCGCAAGTGCTGCAAGGAGGTCTCAGGGCCGTGCCGGGGCTTGATCCCAGGCGCGTGGTGACATCCTTTGCAGGTCTTCGGGCAAAGCTTGCAGCAGGGCAGGGGAGCAACGTGTCTGTCGGGACCGAAACGACGACAAAGGTACCTTTGGATAAAGAAAATACCGCGAAGGTATCTGAGGATATGCTTCAGACTACATCCGAAGGAATCGCTTTACAGGGAGATTTCTTGATAAGTCCTTCAAAAAAGAATCCCAATTTTATCAATGTTGCCGGTATCGAGTCGCCGGGTCTGTCCTGCGCACCCGCAATAGGTGAATATGTCAGTGGACTGCTTGGCAGACAGGGGCTTGAACGTATTATAAAGAAAGACTTCATAAAAAACAGGGACAGGGTGATCCGATTCAGAGAGCTGGAAGCAGAAGAACTTGACGAACTGTTGAAAAGAAATCCTGCTTATGGCAGACTGGTCTGCCGTTGTGAAAAGGTAACGGAAGGGGAAGTCGTAGACTGTATCAGGAGACCAGCAGGAGCGCTTGATCTGGATGCCGTCAAAAGAAGGACACGGGCCGGAATGGGACGGTGCCAGGGCGGCTTCTGCACACCAAGGCTGATGGAATTGCTTTCAAGAGAACTAGACATACCTTATGACAAAGTGACGAAAAAGGGCGAAGGCTCATGGCTGCTGTCAGGTAGGACAAAATAGGGCGAAGGCTCATGGCTGCTGTCAGGTAGGACAAAATAGAGCGCGGAGGTGAATGCTTTGAGAGAAGTCCAGCTTTTAGTGATAGGCGGAGGACCCGCCGGGATGGCTGCTGCAGTGGAAGCACGAAAACAGGGCGTTGAAGACATACTGATCCTTGAACGTGAGGACAGCCTTGGCGGGATCCTTCAGCAGTGCATCCACACGGGCTTTGGCCTGCAGATTTTTAAAGAAGAACTGACAGGCCCCGAATATGCCTGCAGATATATTGATATGGTTCATAAAATGAATATCTCTTATATAACAGGTGCAACAGTCCTTTCAATCAAATCAGGAAGAATGGTTGAAGCAATCAGCCCCACGGACGGTTTCATGCGGATCAGAGCAGGTGCCGTCATTCTGGCGATGGGCTGCAGGGAAAGGACAAGAGGTTCGCTCAATATCCCGGGAACAAGACCTGCAGGTATTTATACGGCAGGAACAGCACAGAAATTTGTTAATATCAATGGGTATCTTCCAGGGAGAAATGTGGTGATACTCGGCTCGGGCGATATAGGGCTGATTATGGCCAGAAGGCTTACATTGGAAGGCGCTGCGGTGAAGATGGTTTGCGAGATTATGCCCAAACCCGGCGGTTTGACAAGGAATGTTGTACAGTGTCTGCAGGATTTCAATATTCCGCTCAAGTTAAGTCATACTATTGTTGAAATACACGGAAGAAACAGAATCGAGGGAGTGACAGTTGCTGCGGTTGATGAATGCAAGCAGCCGGCGCCGGGGACGGAGGAATTTGTTGCATGCGACACATTGCTGCTTTCTGTTGGATTGATACCGGAAAATGAGATCACAAGGGAGGCGGGCATAGATATCGATCCGCTGACAGCAGGGCCAGTTGTTGATAAAAAAATGCAGACCTCCATGCCGGGTGTGTTTGCCTGCGGGAATGTTGTTCATGTGCATGACCTGGTGGATAATGTGACGCTTCAGGCTGAACTGGCAGGAACGTCGGCAGCTGGATTTGTGGCCGGACACTGAGGGGATATTTCGTTGAAGAATATCAAATTTGCATTTTGCATTATCCGGAGATTGGAGGTAAAATGAAATGGAGAAGGAATTTATCTGCATCGTGTGCCCAAAGGGTTGTGCTTTGAAGGTTACAGCAGTATCGGAATCTGATGTTAAAACATCGGATGTCACCGGCCATCAATGCAAAAGAGGGGCGTCATATGCCGTAAATGAATGTATTAATCCGGTCAGAATGCTGACTACAACGGTGAGAGTGACAGGAAGCAGACAGCAGCTGGCACCGGTCAAATCCAGCAGTCCGCTGCCCAAGGCTTTACTGCACGAGTGTATGGCAGCGGTGAATGATTGTACTGCAAAGACGCCGTTAAAGGTTGGGGATATCATCATTAAAAATATTTTAGGTACGGGAATTGACATCATTTCCACGTCAAATAGTTCAGGGGCTGGTCGTTGACTGAAGTCAACTGCTCGCCCATGCAACTGAGGAGGATTCTGTATGGACGGAAGGTATATCATAGCGCTGGATCAGGGGACTACGAGTTCACGGGCCTTAGTATATGACAGGCTGCAGGGCAGGATCGCCTCCGTCAGGAGCATTCAGTTGACGCAGCATTATCCGAAGCCCTGTTGGGTGGAGCATGATCCGATGGAGATCTGGTTGACGCAGCTTGAAGTCCTGAAGGATGCGGCTGCTTCAATCAAACTGCCGCTGGAAAAGGTATCCTGTATCGGAATAACCAATCAGAGGGAAACGGTTATCGTATGGGATAAAAAAACAGGCCGTCCCGTTTATAATGCAATCGTCTGGCAGTGCCGGCGGACAGCGGATATCTGCAATAATTTAAAAGTTAACAGTTATGATGAAGTAATACAAGAGAAGACAGGTCTTGTCATCGATGCCTATTTTTCGGGCACTAAAATCAAATGGATTCTGGACAATGTGGAAGGCGCAAGGCAGAAAGCCGAAGCGGGGGAACTGCTGGCAGGAACCGTCGATACCTGGCTGGTATGGAAGCTTACCGGAGGGAAAATCCATGTGACGGATTATTCAAATGCATCCAGAACCATGCTTTTCAATATACATACGCTCAAATGGGATGATGATTTGCTCAAAGCGCTTGATATACCCAAATCTATGCTGCCATCCCTTGTTCAAACTTCCGGTTATATAGCCGATACTGCGCAGGAAGTGCTTGGCACTGTGATACCGATAAGCGGGATCGCGGGTGACCAGCAGTCTGCATTGTTCGGACAGGCTTGCTTCAAGAAAGGCTCTGCAAAAAACACCTACGGAACCGGCTGCTTTATTTTGATGAATACCGGCAATAAGCCTGTCAAATCGCAGAACCGCTTGTTAAGTACCATTGCATGGGTTATTGACGGAAAGGCTGAATACGCACTCGAGGGCAGTGTTTTCAATGCAGGCTCCGCAATACAATGGCTCAGGGATGAGATGAAGCTGATCGGCAGTGCGCCTGAGGCCGATTTTGAGGCGGAGGCGGTCCCGGATACCGGCGGAGTTTATATTGTTCCGGCTTTTACAGGTTTGGGGGCGCCATATTGGGACATGTATGCCAGAGGAACCATTGTCGGCCTGACGCGCGGCACACGGAGAGAACATGTCATCCGTGCCGTACTGGAGGCAATCGCATTTCAAAGCAGGGATGTGTTTGAAGCGATGCAGGCCGATTCAGGAATCACCATCAGGGAGCTGAAAGTGGATGGCGGCGCCAGTGTCAGTAATTTTCTGATGCAGTTCCAGGCGGATATCATGAATGTGCGTGTCCGGCGTCCGGAGATTACCGAGACGACGGCGCTGGGTGCTGTTTATCTGGCGGGCCTTGGCATGGGTATCTGGAGCAGCCGGGAGGAAATTGAGCAGAACTGGAAGCTGGGAAGGGAATACGAGCCCATCATGCAGGAAAGTACCAGAAATGATTTATACAGAGACTGGAAGCGGGCGGTAGACAGATCACTGAAATGGGATGTAAGGTAGACAAGTAATATTTCATCTGTAAAGTCTGTTAAAGTAGGGGAGGTATCGTATTGAACAGTAAAAGCTTTCATTTTACCGGTGTAAACGGACAGGATATTTTCACCCGGTACTGGAATGCACCACAGAATCCGCAGGGCATCTTACAGATTTATCATGGTATGGCGGAGCATGCTGAAAGATATGCCGATTTCGCCTGCCACATGAATTCAATAGGATTTTCCGTATATGCCTGCGATTTGAGAGGACATGGTAAAACGGGAGAATTGAATCATAATTCCTGTGATATCGACAAGGACGGATTCAATGGAATCGTACAGGACCAGCACGTGCTTTCGAAGCTTATTGGAATCAGGAACCCAGGGGTCCCGCTGTTTGTGCTGGGTCACAGTTTTGGGGCCTTCATCGCTCAGGAATATATCAAGCATTACGGAAGTGAAATTGCGGGAGTAATACTATCCGGGTCCTGCATGTTGGAAGGGCCTGCAATCAAATTAGGCGGCTGTCTGGCCGCGATATCCATGCCGCTGGGTAAAAGCCGGCGTAACGCTTTACTGGACAAGTTGAGCTTTGGCAGCTATAACAAGGTGATCAGCAACCCGGTAAGCAAATTCGCATGGATCAGCCGTGATGACGAGCAGGTGAAAAAATATGACGCCGATAGTTTCTGCGGGAATATTATGAGCACCAATTTCTATTACTATTTTTTCAAGGGATTGAACAGGTTGAACAGGAATATCGGATCTATCCCCAAAAACCTGCCTGTTTACCTGATGTCCGGCGATAATGACCCGGTTGGACAATACGGGAAAGGAACAACAAAACTGTATGAAATGTACAGATCGGTTGGGATTGCTGACCTGCAGCTCAAGCTTTATCCCGGAGGCAGGCATGAAATGCTTAACGAGACAAACCGGCAGGAAGTCTACCAGGACATTGCGGCATGGCTGCAAAAGCACCTTTGCCATACGGATGGATCAACTGGAATGACGCCCTTGAATGCCAATCAGTAAACCGCTTTGTTCAATTTTGGGTATGATTTATCAGACTATATTTATACTACCGCTCCAAGCAGCAATATCCCCAGGTTTTCACTGTAGATTACAGGTAACTGACCCGGCGGGATTGGATTCACGCCTTTTCCTACCTCGATCGTGAAGCCCGGCTTCCTGTATTCCTGCAGGAACCAGTCTTTATAGCCCGCATAGGCAGCCTCTGCTGTCCCGGCTTCGACTGCATAGCCGCTTATGGCTGCAAACTGTCTGGCCAGCGTCAGTGACAGTGGTGGAGCATAATTGTTGAACTGCCAGTAGATCACGCCGCCTTGAGTATGATATGCGATAACGAGCCTGAAATTATGTGCCTTTGTAAAATCGACCATTGCCCTGGACTCCGGTTCCGACAGCGGGGCATCGCCGCCAAAATCCCTGGGGGCAGGACTTGTTATGCCGAGTCGTATCTCTTCCTGCTTTTCCTTATCCCATTCTGCAGGATAATTCAGATTCAAGTCAACGCCTCTGATATTGGCTTTCCAGACGCTAGGCAGCGGAAGTCCGGTTTTATTGAGCTGAGCGGCTTTTGTAAATGCCGGATCGCTATAATTGGGCCAATAGGCGACAAGATCAACGCCGTCAGGATTTACAAGCGGTATGACGTATATGCTGGTACGGTTGTACATATCCCCGATGTTGTATCCAAGCAGGCTGCTGCCGGTTGAATAGGCCTTTGAGTAATCCTCGATGAATTTCATTAAAACCGGTGTGGTTATTGACTCGTTCGCGTGATGCGAGGCGTTATATGAAATTTGGTTCGAGCCCCTTCCAAGCCGTATATAGGGTAGGTTCCTCCCCATTACGCTTTTACCGATGGAACCTGTTTCAAGAAATGGATACCTCGCTTTTAGTCCCTGTATCTGGAGCTGGATAATTTCGTAGGTTGGCATGACATCTAGTGTCACAACATCTATTCCATATGGAACAGTGAGTCTTTGACCCACTGTAAGGCTGTTCGGATTAATGCCGGGATTTGCCGTGATGATGGCGTTCACTGTGGTATAATATGCCCTTGCTATATTATAAAGTGTATCTCCGGACCTGACTGTATAGGTGTCATACCCTTTGATCAACCTCTCAAGCACTTTCCAGGTGGCGGGACCGACGACACCGTCCGCTGTCAGTCCATTATTCCTCTGAAATGTTGTTACAGCCCGATAGGTTTGTCCGCCGAATACTCCATCAACTGTACCGGTATTGTAGCCTATCCTGTTTAAAATACTTTGTAAAAGCCTGACATCCGGCCCTTTTGAGCCCTGCGATAAAGTTTGCATACAACCCTCCAATATCAGGTATAAACCGGTATTCCCCCGGGAAATGCCTGAATCCCTAAATCCCCACTAATACATACTATTAAGCGGCGATATCAAATGTCACAGTAATTACTCCCAGTCCTGCTTGATATTTCATAATTCTTGGGATACAATTTATGAATGAATTACAAACAGGTTCGAAAGTAGAGATTGCCATGGAGAAAACAGGCCACAGGGATGAACTGCAGCACAATGCAAAACTTCTTACAACATTACTGGATGTTTCGAATCTTGTCTCCTCAACAATGGAATTGAAGCCATTGCTGGAAGCAATTTTGGACAAGCTCGGAGATATCATAGAATACAGGAATGCAAAAATATTCACCATCACCGGCAATCAGGCCAGAATACTTGCTCACAGGTCAAGCTTGACACCTGAGCAGGAAACAACATATTCGATGCCTATGGATCTGATGCCGGCGATCATGAGATTCTCATTGGAAAAGAAACCCATGGTGATTGCGGATTTGTTTGCGTCTGATGAAATATCAGTTTCTTTTAGAAATGCCATGTCAAAATATATGGACACCGTATTTAACGGTTCGCACTGCTGGATGAGTCTCCCAATGGTGTCAAAAAACAAGGTCATTGGTATTTTGACGTTGGATCATTCCAAAGCCGGCTATTATAAGGAGCACCACATTGAGTTTGGCACAGCTTTTGCAAATCAGGCCGCTATCGAGTTTGAAAATGCGGCGTTATATAATGAGACGGTAAAAAAGGCTGATGAAATAAGAACGATGTTCAATATCCAACAGGCTATCACAAGCCGTCTGGAGCTGGATGCCGTGCTAAGGCTCATCGCCGGCGAAGCGGGAAGGTTGACACATTCGCATTCTACGGCAGTTTTCCTTGTAGATGGAGGAGATTTAGTCCTGTCGGTCCTGTCGGATATCAACCACGATGACCTTATTGGCAAACGGCTTCCGGCATATAAATCAGCGATTGGGAAAAGTCTTCTCCAGAATGAATCGATCATCCTGGATCATCCAAAAATGCAGCTGCCCCCGGATAAAGAGCTGCTGAATGCGCTCGGAATGCACTCGTGCCTTTGTGTTCCGCTTGTGGCGGGATCCAGGCCTATCGGCATTATAGCCGCCTTTAGCAGGCATGCCGGCGAATTTGACTCGGAGGACGAAAGAATATTCAATATGTTTGCACCCAGTGCAGTAATAGGAGTTGAAAATGCCCGTTTATATCAGGAGGAGCGTCAGAGGCATCTGGAGGATGAGCAGAGAAGGCACGTGGCGGAAGGCCTCAGAGATATTCTCGCTGCACTTAACTCCAATCGTTCTCTTGAAGAAATACTGGATTTCATCATCAGAGAAGCTGCAAGACTTTTGCATACAGATGCAGCCGCTTTGTTCAGGCTCAACCGGGAGAAGAACTCATTGATTCTGGAAGCTGTTTGTGGTATACCACATCTTGAACCCAATAATTCATTGGTAAATATAGGCGTCGGATTTCTTGGGAAGGCTTTTACGGAAAGAAGGCCGGTTGTAAAGACTGATGAAGCAGAAATGGAGTCTATCCTCAATCAGATACCCGGTTCCGACATACATGCTAACTGGCTTAAAGACAATTGTTCAGGGATGATTGCGGTACCGCTGATCTGCAAGAATGAGGTTTATGGAGGAATAGCCCTTTATATAAAGAAGGATAAGAACCATCGGGAACATATCGTTTCGAAGGATGACATCGATCTCGCAATGACTTTTGCTGACCAGGCTGCACTTGCAATTGACAATACACGCCTCAGGAGACAGGCCGAGGAAATAGCCGTAGCCGCCGAAAGAAACAGGCTGGCCAGGGATCTTCATGATGCTGTTACTCAAACGCTGTTTTCTGCAAGCCTTATTGCAGAAGTACTTCCCAGGATTTGGGAACGCAGCCGGGAGGATGGCCTTAAGAGGCTTGATGAGTTAAGACAATTGACACGAGGCGCTCTTGCTGAAATGAGGACACTGCTATTTGAATTAAGGCCTGCCACATTGGTCGAGGCTCCGCTTGAAGAGCTTTTGAGACAGCTTTCGGAGGCTATCACGGGACGTGCGAGAGTACCGGTCACGCTTAATATTTCCGGTTCCGTCAAATTGCCCACGGAGGTTAAAATTGCTTTTTACCGTATCGCGCAGGAAGCGTTGAACAATATCGCCAAGCATTCAGGCGCCAGGAAGGCCATATTGGAGATGAAAGCCAACGAGGATGAGCAACTGGGGATCATTGTCGCAGGGTTAAAAATCACAGATGACGGGCGCGGTTTTGATCCGGCCAGTGTGACATCCGAACACTTCGGAGTCGGCATTATGCATGAACGTGCCGATGTGATCGGTGCAAAGCTGGCTGTCAGATCCGTTGCAGGAGATGGTACAACAATAGAATTGGAGTGGGTCGGCAGCAAACAGCTGCAGTAGACTATATACAGGATGGAGATGATTGTATGCCAAATGGCAGAATAAAGATATTGATCGTGGATGATCACAGTGTGGTACGCAGCGGGCTGGGAGCTTTTTTACAGGCTTTTGACGACTTTGAATTGGTGGGTGAAGCTTCAAACGGTCGGGAAGCCATTGACGAGTGCGCGCTAAAGCTGCCGGATGTGATTCTGATGGATCTTGTGATGCCTGAGATGGACGGTGCGCAGGCAACACAGGTGATCAGGGAACGTTTTCCCAATATACAGGTCATTGTATTGACAAGCTTCAAGGAGGAAAATCTGATAGAAAGCGCGCTTCAGGCAGGTGCTATCGGATACCTGCTCAAAAACGTGTCTGCAGACGAACTGGCAGCAGCGATACGTTCCGCCAGTATCGGACGTCCAACACTTGCTCCTGAAGCGACCCAGGCACTGATCAAGGCTTCCGGGCGCAGGCAGGATCATGACTCGGATCTGACGCCGAGAGAAAAGGAAGTTCTCAAGATGATGATCGATGGATTAAGCAATCCGGAAATAGCCCAAAAGCTAATTGTCAGCAGGTCTACAGTGAAGTTCCATGTGAGCAGCATTCTATCCAAGCTGAATGTATCAGGCAGGACGGAAGCAGTTGCCGTAGCGATACAAAAAAGACTGGTCTGACGGGTAGAAATCGTATTCCGGCAGTCTTTACACAGTAGTCCACTCGAAAACTCCTGGTCGGATGGCCAGGTAATAAACCGGCCTTCAGGCCAGTGATAATCCCCCCATGTGATGGAAGCATACCGGGGGGTTTTTTATTACAATGATTATATAGCGTTTTTTATCCTGAAAGGTTTGAAATGAGGTGGCGGCATGAAGGTACTTATTGCCGATGATCAGTCTGAGGTCCGTTCCGCATTGAAGGTATTGCTGGAGCAGGAAACGGAACTTGATATAATTGGTGAAGCTGAAGATATTGACAGCATGCTTTCAAGCGCAGAAAGCGACCATCCGGATTTGATACTGCTGGATTGGGAACTGCCGGGTAAATCCATGATCAGGATCATACCGATATTGAGACAGCTTGTAAAGGGACTTAAGATCATAGCGCTGAGCGTAAGGCTGGAATCAGCGGGAGCAGCTGCGGAAGCGGGTGTGGATGCATTCATAAGCAAGGGCGAAAACTCTGACAGATTACTGAAGGTCATCAGGGCATTAAAGGGACAGGCTTGAATTTTTTACCGGATACTGGCCATTCGGCCAGGCTTGGGACTAAACCTGTGACCTGTTGAAAATCCATCCTTTTGACTGATGTGTGAATCATATAACAATCATATAATAAGAACATGATAAAAACAAACCACAAGCCTGTACGTAAAAACAAGACTTTGTGGAAGGAATGCCGGAGGTTTAGGATTATGGAAAGAACGGATAATGAACTGGTGATCGAATGCCTTGAAGGAAATCAGGAAGCCTATGCCGAGCTTATAACCAGATACAAAAGGCTGATATATTCTGTTGCCTACAAATTCTCCAGAGACAGCGATGAAGTGAACGATCTGGCTCAGGAAGCTTTTATAAAAATTTACAGATCGCTTTCAAGGTATGACAGTCAGTACAAATTCTCCACCTGGAGTGTAAAGGTCGCGACCAATATTTGCCTGGACCATGTCAGGCGGAAAAGGCTCAATTCTGTTTCTCTTGACGAAATAGAGAATTTCACGGGAAAGAATAATTCGCCTGAGGAATACTATCTTCGGAAAGAGAAATCACAGGAATTGAAGAATGCCATAGCTGGGCTGCCGGAAATATATCGTGTACCTATAATCCTGTATCACCAGAAAGGCATGTCTTATAAAGAAATAGCAGAGAAGCTCGACAAGCCCATGTCTATCATAAAGAACAGGATCTTCAGAGCCAGAAACACGCTCAAGGAAAGCCTTCTGGGCGTGGCATAACAATAATTTCTGCAGCTTTCATAGCGGATAAAATCGACAGTCAGGCAACCCCAAGTCTGACTGTGATATTATCCGTTTTTATATTCCATCCGGTCAGGCTGAATTCGGGAAACCAGCCTGGAATGAATTAGCGGACCAATTGCGGCATAATATTTATGTGGGCATGTGGGCAATGCACTATCTATGAATGTACTGGGCCGGAACCCTGATTTTGATGGATATGGCTTTTTTATTGATCAGACAGTTCCTGTGCAGATTCGTATATACTTGCGGTTGGGTTGAAAATTTACTATAATGGCTATAGGACTTATCACATCTTCGGGGGTTAATGGATGGCTAGTATTTATTTGGTACTGACAGCTACCGGTACGCTGGTATCAAGATGTATCGGTCTATATACAAAAGCGAGGTACAATCATGTTTCTCTCTGCCTTGATTCTAAGGTGAACGAGTTTTACAGCTTTGGACGGAAATTACGCTGGTTTCCCCTCATTGGAGGATTTGTGATTGAACATATCGACAGCGGTATGTTCAAGGCGTATGGCGAGACTACGTGCGCAATATACAGGCTCGAGATTTCCGATGAGAAGTACAAAATTCTGGGAAAGGAAATAACTCCTTTTATAAATAATAAAAAGTTATATGGGTTCAATATAATTGGTCTGATCAGTCTTATGTTCAATATGCCGATGAATAGAAAAAACAAATACTTCTGTACCCAGTTCGTTGCATCAATGCTGCAGAAATCGGGTATCCATGATTTCATGAAGGAGAATTCTCTGGTAACACCGCAGGACTTTTATGACATACCGAAACTTGAACCCATTTTTGAGGGCAGGCTTTGTGATTTCGGTAAATCAAGGGCGCTAGCTGTAAGTACGGCTGCCGCACGGTGATTTCTAGCGTTGCGAGCAGGACATTTCGGGTTCTGCAATAGCAAGTTCAGCGATCTTTATAATTACTTCAACAGCTTTTTTCATTGAATTGATTGATGCATATTCATATCTACCGTGAAAATTGGTGCCGCCAGTAAAAATATTAGGTGTGGGCAGTCCCATGTAAGTAAGCCTGGCACCGTCCGTACCGCCTCTGATCGCCTTGATTTTTGGCGTGATACCGACTTGTTCCATCGCTCTCATAGCAGTCTCTATGATATGATAAACGGGCATGATTTTTTCCTTCATATTGTAATATTGATCTTTTAATTGCAAATCGACTGTGCCGGATCCATATTTTTTATTCAATGCTTCAACAATTGCTGTTATTTTTACTTTTTTTGCTTCGAACCTTCCGTAGTTGTGATCCCTGATGATATATTTCAAAGTTGTTTTTTCCACAGTACCCGAAAAATCGTTTAAATGGAAGAAGCCTTCATATCCTTCAGTCATGGAAGGTATTTCACCTGCGGGCAGCATACTGTTAAGCTCCATCCCTGTCAATATGGAATTGACCATCTTGTCCTTTGCGCTTCCGGGATGAATATTAATACCATTTATCGTAATCGTAGCTGAAGCTGCGTTAAAATTCTCATATTCAAGTGTGCCCAGTTCATCCCCGTCCATGGTGTATGCGAAATCAGCGCCGAAACCTGGTACGTCGAAATTATCGGCACCTTCACCTATCTCCTCGTCAGGTGTGAAGCAAATGCGGATTTTACCATGTTTGATTTCCGGATGACTGATCAGATAATCCATGGCTGTCACAATTTCCGCAACGCCGGCCTTATCGTCTGCGCCCAACAGGGTGCAGCCGTCCGTGATGATCAGATCCTGACCTGTGAGATTTAGCAGTGAGGGAAAATCGATGGGTGACATTATTATCTGCTTTTCATCGTTCAGCAGGAGATCACTGCCATCATAATTCGCTACAACCCGGGGATTCACGTTTTCTGACGTCATATCCGGACTTGTATCCATATGGGCAATGAAGCCGACGACGGGTGATGCGAACTCCGTGTTTGCTGGAAGTGTTGCGGTTATATAGCATGTATCGCTCAGCTTGACATCTGCTAGACCGATCTCTGCAAGTTCTGCTGCGAGAACCTTTGCAAAAACGGTCTGGGTGGCAGTGCTTGGATGTGTACCCGTATCATAGCTGGACTGCGTATTCAACTGTACATATTTTAACAATCTTTCAGTTAGCTTCTCCATTTTTCCTCCGTGAACCTGCTTGATTTGTGGGGGATACTATAAATACTATATTACAAGTATTGCCTGTTTTCAAGCATGTACACGATAATAGGATGTATAAAGTAATCGTGCATCAAATATTTACAGTCAAGCTACTTTTGACTTATCAAATATTGTTTTCTCAGCCTCGTTCCAGCGGTTACTCTCATGTTTGGCTCTTAACACTGCCATATACTGTGCACCATCAATACCTCAGCGTATACCGGCCTGCTACATACGCTTTTGAACAACGATCTTGTTACCACTATCTATCATTCCACAACTAATATAGTAGTTCAAATGTCAAGTGAAATGGGTGTGAACAAATCATTGCCAAACTGTGAACATTTATTGTTTCAGACTGACTTCGCTAAATAGTGTCGAAAAAAGGAGTATTTCGTATAAAAATAACCAAATTCAGAAGACTGTTCTGAGATATACGCTGATTTTGTCTATAAAGAAACAAAATGCTGTATTCGCTATTTGCTCGAAGCATTATTCAAAGAGTATAATATTATTATATTACGATAAGCATATTGTATACAATGTACATCTGGAAGGGGAATTACATATGCGTTTTTTTAAAAATCATAAATTATCGGCAAGATTTATATTATTCTCAATTTTTGTATCTTTACTGGTGATTATTGATGGGTATCTGGGCGTTCGCGGCATCGACAAGAGCCTTTCGATTGTCTTGACCTTCATTATTGCTTTACTTTCGCTGGCAAGCGGGCTGTTTAATGCTCTGACACTATCCAGGAGGTTGAAAAAAGTCGTTAATTTTGCACATGCAATAGCACGTGGAGATTTTTCACAAAGTATAGTGATTTCAGACAAAGATGAAATCGGCATTATGGCAGGTTCCCTGAATAGTGCCGCCGAAAACATACGAAAGTTGATTTCAGACATCTCACATAGTTGTGAAAGCTTGTATTCACTGAGTGAAGAGCTGAATGTTTCGTCGGATGAAATTGCTACAAAAATGTTAAATATTGATGGCAGTGTAAAAAATATAACAAAAGGCATCGAGGAATTAAGCGCTTCTTCCGAGGAAGTAAATGCATCCGTAGAAGAGATTGATTCTACCACCACAGGAATAGCGGAAAATTCGGCCGAAAGCAGGGAATACATATCGGAAATACAGAAGAAGGTACTGCAAATGAAGGAAAAAAGCAGTCGCTCTATTCAGTTATCCCAAACGATTTATACTAAAAACAATGAAAAGATTCTTAAGGCAATTGAAGATGGTAAAGTTGTTGATCAGGTAAGAATCATGGCCGATTCAATTGGCAGTATTGCTAAACAAACAAACCTTCTTTCGCTCAATGCGGCTATTGAAGCAGCCAGAGCAGGTGAAGCAGGCGCAGGTTTCTCTGTTGTTGCCCAAGAAATTGGAAAACTCTCCGAGCAATCCGCTGCAGCAGTTACACATATCAATACAGTAGTCGGGCAGGTTAAGGCTGCATTTGATAATTTATCCGCCAATTCCTGCGGCATACTTGAATTTGTTCAGAATAACGTTCATCCTGATTATGTGATGTTTATCGAAATCATAGACAATTATACAGCCGATATACAAAAGATCGATAAAATGTCGGACAAGATCGCTTCATCAACCGGTATCATATCCGGCACTCTTGACGAAGTAAGCGCAGCGGTTCAGAATGTTGCGGAAGCAACGGAGCAAGCTGCTGTCCATTCCGAAAACATACTTAAGAGTATTGACAACACGACTCTTATAGTGCAGAATCTTTCGAAAGCCTCGGAAGACCAGACAGAGTTGGCAGAAAAACTGAACCTGCTTATTCAAAGGTTTAAAGTATAACCAGTCCGATCAGTACTTTGGTTGAAGTATAGGGAGTCCTTTTATGCTAAAATTAATTGACAGAATATACCGTAATATAAATATACTCGTTGTTCTGTGGTCAAGTTTTAATCGCCAGGTCTGGGACGCGCAATGCGCGCCCCTACAGAATAGCAGCAATTAATATATCACTTTATTTGAGTAAAATAAAAACAGGATATTGCATCAGACCTGTTTCACTTCGGCCTGTATGCAATATCTTGTCCTATGTTCGGTCCATTGATCAGTATACAAATACCATGTCGCCTATATACGCTTTTAAAGGTTTTGACCAGAGCCATTTATTTGTTGCGCTGTCATCGAAATAGTATAACGATCCCTTACTTGGGTCGCTTCCTTTGAGTGCTTCAAGTGCGGCGTTAATTGCAGTCTGTGTTGCCGGCTTGTTGATCCAGCCGTTTTCAACAGGCGTGAACTGGTAGTAACCGTCACTTTTTTGATAAATTACTGACGATATTGTATCAGGGAAAAGATCACTTTTCACTCTGTTGATAACTACTGCGGCGACTCCTACCTGTGCGGAATATGGCTGATTTTCTGCTTCTGCAGTGACGAGGCGTGCCAGCAGGTCAAGCTCGGCTTGCGTATAGGAGATGGTTCCCGATACTGCCGATGTAACTGCTGTCTCTGTATTTAATGTTGTCGTTTTTGCTGCCGCTGTACTTGCTGCCGGAACAATCAGTTCTTGTCCGGGACAAATCATGTTATCCCAAATACCGTTTGCCCTCTTCAATGCTTCAACTGTTATGCCATATCTATTGGCGATAAGGTACAGTGAATCTCCACTTTTTACCGTATATTCGGAAGCTCTTACATAGAGCACCTGACCAGGGTATATGACGCTGCTTGTCAGCCCGTTGTCCGTCTTTACTGTATTTGCGGAGGTGTTGAACAATTGTCCGATCTTGTACAACGAGTCATTATTTGCCACTGTATAGCCTGCACCGTAAGCGACATTCGCAAACAGCATGGTTGACAGCAGCACGCCCACAAGCAGAGCGGCTGTTCTTTTGAGTATTTTCATACTGACTCCTCTTCTAGCCTTCGGGGTTAGTTAGTGGATTCGGGTCGAGGAACCCTACTCATTGCGAGATTCACCCATGGAGCTGCAAAATGGTTGCTCCGTTTATTGCATCCCCCGTACTCCTTTCGGAGATTCGGCATTGGTTTATTTTTTTACGCAGGAGATTATGTCCCCTTGCGTATAAGGTATTCTAACAGAGGCCTTATGCTATTTCCATGCTATATTTATGGGAAAAGAGTGATATAATGTAAGAGAGTAATATGAACATGGGGTAATTTTATGTACGGATTGGTTTTGAAAGGCGGCGGAAGTAAAGGTTCATATCAGATCGGAGCCTGTACATATCTGCGCAGGAGAGTCCTGGACTGACATTAGACTTCAGCACCGAAACTTCAAGAAAAAATCTAAAGATGGGCTATGACGATGTGCTAAGGGTATTTGGGAAGCTTTGACGATACGGACGGAATTATTTGGATGTATTAATGAATATCACCTATTCAGGGTATGCTATAAAAACGACAAAAAATAGCATGGATTGGTGATATTTTTTAATGAGCTTATTAGTTGCGGCAACATATGTTGTCCTTGGAGGGATAATTGTTTATTTACTGGCATTGCTGTCCATAAAGGGGCGGGAATGTCGTATTGAAGTCAAAGACACCATGCTGGCACCGGAGGAACTGCACAGGCATGCGATAGAAATGGCAAGAGACCATCAGGTGGGTAAGTCTGCGAGAAGCCTTCACTGGCTGGTAAGAAGACTTAATGATAATTACAGTCTGATATCCGGAGTATACACATCGCTGAACAACGATGTCGCGGAGGCGTTTCCTACTGCACCGGCCTCGGAATGGCTGCTTGATAATTTCTATATTATTGAGGAGCAAGTCAAATTGATCCGGAGAAATCTTACAAAGGGTCAGTATTCAAGGCTTCCGGTCTTAAAAAAAGGTTATTTGAAAGGTTACCCCAGAGTCTATGCGATTGCATTGGAGCTGATTGCTCATTCCGATGGCAACATAGATGAAAAAGCACTTACAGGTTTTATTGATGCATATCAGTCACAGGTCCTGCTTTCAATGGGGGAACTGTGGGCTGTACCATTAATGCTCAGGATTGCGCTTGTTGAAAGCATCAGGAATATTTGCGATAAAATTAACGACACCAGACAGGAATGGCACAGGGCCGAGAGCCTTGTGTCAGTTATTGCGTCGCATGATACTGATGAAAAGCGGATAGAGTCACTGCTAAATGAACGGCTTGACATGATGGAGCCGATATCTCCATCCTTTGTCGAGCATGTTTTACAAAAGCTGAGGAAGCTTGGAAAAGGGCGGTCTACAGTTACTGCGCTGCTGGATCAGCGTCTGCATGAGGAAAATTCCTCTACGGAGATGTTTACATCGCTGGAACACCAACTACAGGCTTCTATGCAGGTTTCAATCGGGAATTCCATTACAGGCCTGCGACTGATATCGGATATGGACTGGACCGAACTATTTGAATCACTGAGCAAGGTTGAACAGATTCTACGGCAGGATCCATGCGGTATATATGCACTTATGGACTTTGAATCCAGAGATTATTACAGGCACGAGGTAGAAAAACTGGCAAGAGCGTATGGCACTTCTGAAATAAATGTGGCAGATAAGGCTGTGTACTGTGCAAAGGCAAGTAAAGACAATGCGCCGCAGGACCATGTCGGTTATTATCTTGTTGGCAGAGGCCGCAGAGATCTCCTGAATCTGCTGGGCAAGTCATCCCCTACTCACTGGAAGTCTTTCCGGTTGCCGGCAAGGAAACCTCTGCTTATATATCTTGGATCAATTTTTATTATGACAGCGTTCATCGTATCATTTTTGACTTACTATGCCGGGATGCACAGCAGTATAAGACTGATAACCGGGCCTTTGCTTACTGCGATCCTGGTTTTCATACCCTGCAGCGAATTATCCATCAATCTGGTAAATACATTCCTGAGCCATGTTTTCCCACCGACAATGCTCCCCAAGCTGGAATTGAGAGAGGGCATTCCGCAGGAACTGGCTTCATTCATCATCATACCCACTCTTTTGCCTGATCCGGTCCGCGTCAGAGAGCTTCTTCTCCAACTCGAAGTCTATTACCTGGCAAACAGAGATGAAAACCTGTATTTCGCTCTGGTTTGCGATTTCAAGGATGCGCCTTCTGCAGAACAGGAAGGCGATGATAGTATAATCAGAACCGCAGCTGATGGGATTCGCGAGTTGAATTTGAAATATGCACGAGATAAACATGATATTTTTTTCTTTATAAACCGCAAAAGACTGTACAGCAAGACCCAGAACAGATGGATGGGCTGGGAGCGGAAGAGGGGCGCCATCATAGAATTCAACAGACTTCTGCGCGGAGACGGTAATACAAGTTATAATGCGGTTTCCGTAGACCTATCATGGATGTCTTCTATAAAATATGTCATTACACTTGATGCCGATACCAATCTGCCCATGGGTGCTGCAAAAAGGCTGATCGGTACGATTGCACACCCGTTGAACAAAGCTGTGGTCAATGAAGCGAAAGGCCTTGTATGCGAAGGATACGGTCTGTTGCAGCCAAGGATCAGCGTAGGGATCCATGGCGCAAACCGATCGCTGTTTACAAGAATATTCGCCGGACAGGGTGGTGTTGACCCCTATACGACTGCTGTATCTGATATATATCAGGATATTTTTAATGAAGGTATTTTCACGGGGAAGGGAATCTATGAGGTGGATGTATTCCGAAGGGTTCTTGAGAGCCGGATACCGGATAATACTGTATTGAGCCATGATCTGATAGAGGGTTGCCATTTGAGAGCCGGTCTGGTAAGTGATATTGAATTGGTAGACGGGTATCCTGCACGTTATAGTACTTATGCCGCCAGACAGCACAGATGGGTGAGGGGTGACTGGCAGCTGCTACCCTGGCTGGCCGGAAGTGTGAGGGATAAAGCGGGAAAAAAGATTAAGAACACAATATCCGGCATTTCAAAATGGAAGATCATCGATAATATGAGGAGGAGCCTTCTTTATCCTTCACTCCTTTTTATGTTCCTTGCCGGATTGGGAGTACTACCCGGCAACCCCTTGCTGTGGACAGGCCTGGCGATATTCATTACTGCCTCACCGCTGATAATGGGATTGTTTAATTCACTGTTGACAGGCAACCTGCAATTTGCCCGGCACAAGACAAATACAACACTGATAACAGGGGTTAAGGCTGCCTGTTATCAGTCGCTGCTGCTTTTTATATTTCTTCCGCATCAGGCATACCAGATAATGGACGCAATTATCAGGACGATTGTCAGAGTATTCATAACTCACAGAAACATGCTGGAATGGGTCACGGCCGCAGACACGGAAGCAGGTGCTAAAGATGATCCGGGCAGCTTTCTTAAAAAAATGTGGTTTACGGTTCCTGCTGCACTGGCGGCATTGTTTCTTGCATACTATAATTCGGTGCTGAGTCTTTTTGCGGCAATACCCGCAGCATTCCTCTGGCTTATGGCTCCCTTTACAGCATACTGGGTCAGCAAACCCTATGTGAAAAAACGGAACCGGTTAACGGAAGAAGATACGGATTTACTCAGAGGTGTTGCCAGAAAGACATGGAGATTCTTTGAGGATTTTGCGGTAGAAGGTGATAACTACCTTCCGCCGGATAATTTTCAGCTTGACCCGCCAAAAGGGGTTGCACACAGGACATCGCCAACCAATATCGGCCTGTTGCTTGTTTCAATACTGTCTGCCGGTGATCTGGGCTATATCGGAGTCAGTGAAATAAGCGACAGGTTCGATAGAATTTTATCCACTCTTGAAAAAATGGAGAAGTGGGAAGGACATCTGTATAACTGGTATAACACCATCACACTCGAAATGCTTCGCCCGCTTTATGTGTCAACCGTGGACAGCGGAAATCTGGTAGGCTATATGATGGTTGCCAGAGCAGGTCTGGAGGAGTATTTGCATCGCAAGGTACCGCAGTCTGTAATGGCATTGGGAATCAGGGATACGCTGGCACTGGCCTGTGAAGGACTGGGAGAGGTACCTGAAGAAAACCTGATGCAGCTCTTCAGGGAAATAGGCCTGACACCCAAAATGGATCTGAGACAGTGGGTATTTGCTCTTAGAAAGCTCGACGAATGGCTAAAATCACGTGCGCCGGCTCAGACAGGCAGCAACGCCGGCTGGTCGGCAAAGCTGACAGCTATGACCGGCCAATGCCTACAGGAAATCGAGACATTTTATCCAGTCCTGGCAATACCGGATATATCGGATATTTTGAAAGAGTTGGATTCTGCATTTGCTGAAGAGCTGTTTATACCAGCTGCACTTGAGGAACTGCCTCTGCGTTGTCAAAAGGCCGTGCAGCAGCTCGAACCGATATTGGAAAACCGGGTGAAAACAAATCCGCAGGCATACATGTCGGGTTTTGAGAATATTATGATCCGGTTGAAAAAAGCAGGGGAGCAGGCTGAAGAAATAAGGCACAAGGTTGTTGAAATGATCGGGAAACTGAAGCAAATGGCTGATGCAACTGAATTCTCACCGCTTTTTGATAAAAAGAGAATGTTGTTTTCAATTGGTTTCAATGTTGAAGACGGACACCTTGGAAAGTCTTATTATGACCTGTTGGCTTCTGAAGCCAGGCAGGCCAGCTATATCGCCATTGCCAGAGGTGAAGTTGACCGAAGGCACTGGGCGCGGCTCGGAAGGAAGCTGACTACATTTGAAGGCGGCAAGGGGCTTATTTCATGGACAGGCACCATGTTCGAATACCTGATGCCCTTTCTGATCATGAAGAATTACGAAAGCACCTTATTTGATGAAACCTATTCGTTTGTAATAAAAGCACAAAAGAAATATGGAAAGCAGCGCGGCATTCCGTGGGGAATTTCGGAATCCGGCTACAGTGCTTTTGATATGAACCTGAACTATCAATACAAGGCGTTGGGCGTGCCTGAACTTGGTCTGAAACGGGGGCTTGCTAATGATATGGTCACCTCTCCCTATTCAGCTCTGCTGGCAGTCTGCATCGAACCTGAAGATGTTGTGAAGAATCTCAGGGAACTATCCCGTATGGGCGCAGAAGGCGACTGGGGGTACTATGAAGCGATTGACTTCACCCCTTCAAGGCTGGAGAGGGATGTACAGTACCGTATTGTTAAAAGCTTTATGGCGCATCATCAGGGTATGAGCCTTGCTGCGCTGAACAATTTTTTCAATGCCGGTATCCTGCAGGAACGTTTTCATTCTGATCCGGTCATTAAAGCGGCAGAGTTACTGCTTCAGGAAAAGAGCCCGGATAAGGCCATTTATAAAAAGGAATACAGGAATGACAGTATAACGAATCTCAGAAAGAATGATCAGAGTGATGGAGAAGCAGTTAGAAGCTTTGGGATTCCCTCAGTACTGCCTCCAAATGCACATATACTATCAAACGGCACCTATTCGGTCATGGTGACTGATGGAGGTTCGGGTTATAGCAGAGAAGGCGATATTGCCGTAACCAGGTGGTCGGGAGATTATTTCAGAAGCAGTGGATTTTTTATTTTTATTCAGAATATCAACTCAAATACAGTATGGTCTGCAACTTATGAACCCCTGGAGAAGAAACCCGAAAAGTACAAGGTGGTGTTTTCGGCTGATAAAGCTGAATTTTGGCGGAGGGATGGCAATCTTGAAACCTATATGGAAATGACAGTTTCGCCCGAAGACAATGCCGAAGTCAGGAGAGTATCCGTGACAAATCACAGCAAGCATACGAGAGTGATCGAACTGACCAGTTATTTCGAGGCAGTTCTTTCACCGCCAAGGGAGGATGCGGTTCATCCCGCATTCAACAAGCTTTTTGTAAGGACCGAGTTCATCAGAGAGCACAATTGTCTTCTGGCTTCCAGAAGACACAGGAAGGAAAACCAGAATCCGCTTTGGCTGCTGCACACAATGGCAGTAGAGGGCAATGCAGCCGTAAGCGACATTCAGTATGAAACCGACCGGATGAGGTTTATTGGCAGAAACCGTGATATTTCCGATCCGGTGGCAATGGAACCGGATCAGCCTCTTGGCAATAGTGAAGGCTCTGTCATTGACCCGGTTATGTCCCTGCGAAGGCGGATCAGCGTGGAACCCGGCCATACTGTCAGAGTGTCCTATACCGCTGCGGTTGCACAGACAAAAAAACAGGTTATGGAACTTGCCGAAAAGTATAATGATTTTAAAGCATCAGAGAGGGCGTTTGAGCTTTCATGGACCAGAAGTCAGGTAGAAACAAGATATCTGGGTTTGGATGCTGACGATACGGAATTCTATTTGGACCTGGTACCGCTATTACTGTTTAATAATCCGCTCAAGCGCGAATATGCCGGATACATACAGGATAATACATGTGCTCAGCCCGATCTGTGGCCGTTTGGTATTTCCGGAGATCTGCCTGTCGTACTGGTCGAGATCGATGACGAGGATGATGCGGATATGGTGCAATGGGCGATAAAGGGTCACGAATACTGGAGAATGAAAGGACTTGTCATAGACATGCTGCTGTTGATAAACAGGAAGGAGGGCTATTCCCAGCCCCTGCAGGACCAGGTGCGGAACATCGTTGCCGCAAGTCATGCCAGAGAGCTTCTGGACAAACGCGGCGGTGTTTTCATCAGAAATACCACAGTGATGGATATGAGGCAAATCGCATTGTTCCACACAGTAGCGGGGATAATTATTAAAGATGGTGTTGATTCTCTGAGAAACAGTGTCAGAAATATGAGAAAATCCGCTGGAGCGGCTAAACCGCCGAGCAGCAGCAATCGTCCGGAAGGCATGCAGTCCATCACTGTCCATCATCCTGTACCTGAGAAAAGGCTTCGGTTCTTCAACGGGATCGGCGGGTTCTCAACCGACGGAAAGGAATATGTCATCCAACTTGGGGCTGGTCAGCATACACCGGCACCCTGGTCAAACATCATCGCGAACAGAAACTTCGGATTTCTTGTGACTGAGAGCGGGGGCGGGTATACGTGGGCTGAGAACAGCCGTGAATATAAGCTGACACCCTGGTATAACGATCCGGTAACCGACAGGCAGGGAGAGACCTTCTATATCCATGACCTCGAAGACTGCTGCCACTGGAGCCTTACGCCCATGCCCGCGGGAGATGCCGAGCCTTATACCATCAGACACGGGCATGGGTACAGCGTCTTTGAACACAGCAGCAACGGACTTGATCAGACGCTTACGATGTTTGCTGCGATTGAACACTCTGTCAAGCTATGCATCATATCGCTTTCCAATATTACGGGAAAGTCAAGAAAGCTGGCAGTGACCTATTATATCAGACCCGTTCTGGGTGTTGATGACGATTCAACAGCTCCATACATTATGACGCAGCAGGAGAAAAACGGAGTACTGATCATAAAAAACCAATACTCACATGAATTCAAGGGAAAGACTGCTTTTATCAGTACGAATGCAAGCGATTATTCCTCTACAGGCGACAGAGTCACATTTTTTGGGATGGGAGGCAGTGCTGCAGAACCATTTGCAGTGATGGGAAAGGAATTGGCCGGCATAACCGGAGCAGGGCTTGATCCATGTGCCGCGATCCGTGCGAATGTTCAACTGGAGCCGGAGCAGGAACTGACCCTGGTATTCCTGCTGGGGAATGTCAATTCTTCGGAAGAGGCGCTGAAAATGGCTGACCATTTTTCAAAACCTGAAGCAGCGTCAGAAGAGCTTAAAATGGTTAAACAATTCTGGAAGGAAAAGCTGGAAGCGATCCAGATTATAACTCCTGATGATTCTATGAATACAATGATGAATGGCTGGTTATTATACCAGACCATTGCTTGCAGAATATGGGCACGATCCGCCTATTATCAGGCAGGCGGGGCTTTCGGCTTCAGGGATCAGCTGCAGGATTGCATGGCTGTTTTCAATACCTGGCCTGAGCTGGCAAGACAGCAAATACTGCTGCATGGATCAAGGCAGTTCAAGGAGGGTGACGTTCAGCACTGGTGGCACGAAGAAAGCGGGAAGGGAATACGCACCAGATATTCGGATGACTTGCTCTGGCTGGCTTATGTAACAGCTGAATATGTTGATAAAACGGGGGATAACGCAATTCTGGAGGAGCAGGTACCGTTTTTGGAGGGACACCTCCTTGAAGAAGGAGAAGATGAGAAATATGAGGAGCCTGTCCCATCAGGCATAAGTGCAACCCTGTATGAACACTGTGCGATTGCTGTCGACAGGTCGCTTGGTACCGGCAGTCACGGGCTGCCGCTTATGGGAAGCGGCGATTGGAACGATGGCATGAATACAGTGGGAAACAAGGGCAGTGGCGAAAGTGTATGGCTGGCATGGTTCCTTCTCAGCATATTTAAGAAATTCATTCCTGTTTGCAGAATGATGAATGATTTCGACAGAGCGGAGAAATATGGCAGTGCCGCTGAAAAACTGCTTGAAAGCATTGAAAATGAGGCTTGGGACGGGAGCTGGTACAGGCGTGCTTATTTCGACGATGGAACACCATTGGGCTCCATACAGAATTCAGAATGCAGGATTGATTCCATTGCTCAATCCTGGGCTGTCATTTCAGGCGGCGCTAAGCTTCAGAGGATGCATGAGGCAATGGGTGCGGTACAGAAATATCTTGTCGACAGCAGTGAAGGAATCGTCAAGCTTCTTGCACCTCCTTTCGACGACGGCTCGCTTCATCCCGGCTATATCAAGGGCTATGTACCGGGTGTAAGGGAAAATGGCGGGCAGTACACCCATGCTGCGATCTGGACGGTACTGGCGTTCGCAAAGCTCGGGATGGGAGACAAAGCCTGTGAGCTTTTCCACATGCTCAACCCTGTAAACCACACGAGAACGTCCATTGAATACTCCAGATACAAGTGCGAACCCTATGTGATCGCAGCGGATGTATATGCAGTTCATCCACATACGGGAAGAGGAGGATGGAGCTGGTATACTGGAGCTGCGGGATGGCTTTACAAGGTAGGCCTTGAAAACATAGCGGGTTTTCGAAAAAAGGGTGACAGACTCTACATTGAGCCATGCATACCGAGTTCCTGGGACAGATTTGAAATTACGTACCGTAAAGGGGCAGCCTGCTGGAACATCGAGGTTAAAAATCCTGACAAGGTTTGCAGCGGGGTGGTTTATATCTCTGTTGACGGTAAGCCTTGTATCGACGGTTATATCAGCCTCGCTGATGAAAACGGGTATCACCGTGCCGAGGTCGTAATGGGTGTAGTTCAGTCCAAAGAGATCATAGAATAGTTTACGGGTTCCAGTTCAGGGAAGTCATAATTATTCTGCTCGACATGAGCCAACAGTTCAATTGCTGCATCAAAACCGGAAACGAGATTCAAGCCGTTTTCAGTCAGAATGTGTGCAAGAACGGCGCTCTCTCTGTATACCCATCTCGAGTATCTTGACCGCTCCTCAAGATACTCGGTGAAGAAGTCCTGCAAATCAGGTCGTTCAAGTATTTCTGCGCAAACAAAAAAATTGCACACGGTTGTTCTGAAGCGTGGAGGTAATTTGCATCCTTTACCCGGCTCAACGAATGGACAGCATCTGAAAAATATCGTATGGTCCCGTATCGAACCCGTCTTCAATAAATTGCCGGAAGAGATATATTGATCATAGGCCGCTTTGTCAAAATAGCCCTTTGAATAGAGATTAAAATTGTTAACAGTTGTGCCGGGGCAGGAAAGAATCAGTTCGAGCGCCTCTTTTCCACCTTCAAGTATCGCCATCCTTTGAATGTCCACCAGCGTGAACTCAGGAAAATAGTGGCAGCAGCCCCTGTCTGTCACACTGCAGAGACTTCTCCCGATGATGCTGTCGCATTTTCCGCAATCAGTACACTTGATCTGAGGAATGCCTATATCATAATCAATAAAAATATTTCCCATTATAACTTCTCCAAAACCGTTTATTATTTTGCGGCATCTATATGAAAACTGCTGCAAAAGACTTGAAAGGATACCTATATATTATAATTCTCATGCAATTATACATCAATACGCAATTTATTTCTAACACTACGTTGGAATATTGGGAAATTATGTTGAATACGTAACTTAATTGTAATATAATGTATTTAACTTAGAGCAGTTTGTACAGTTCGTAATATTTTTTATCTTTATTCACAATATTATTTCATGCAACCATTTCGATAAAAGCAGTTGGCGGTTTTGTCCGGAGTTTAATCACTGATTTCAGGCTTTACCCGGTTGTAAGAAGCATTTAAGTCGGTTCAGGCTTTGTTTGTCGTCTCATCGATATTCCAAGTGTGCTGGTCAACACGTTTTATTTTACTGGGAGGTGTCAGCCTTGAAAAGTAAGAGACAGATGTATTGCGAGTACAGGATCGATCAACTGCGCAGCGAACTCCATCAACTTATTGAACATGAACAGCTCGATAACTGCAAGGTACAGAAGATAAGCCAGGAACTGGATGCTTTGATCCTTTTGTATTACAGGCAAATGAAAAGGATCAGCCCCTGATACACTATCAAATTAGCGTCAGGCCTTATATGATCCGAAAAGCAGTATTATCAAAAAAGGAAAGGTAATACAAGCGGTATAGGGGTTGCCCGCACCAATAATTGACATGTTCTGACCCAGTATCGTCTGCCCTGCTATAATGGTACCTGCCGCGATACCGGCTCCAAGTCCGCCTGCAGAACCAACTGTGATCATTAAGGGATACAGTCTGTCTGTAGATGGCTTACTGATATCGCACGGGTACATGATATCGGTCCATAATAATTTCCGCTTTTTAAAAATCGGATATAACAGTGGCAATATGAAAGGGCCAAGAAATAATGTGATCATTGCATTGTTTAATACAACAATGATGGATACTGCAGTAAAGCTGGCCAATTTAAGAGCGTCACAGCCAAATGCAATTACTACAGCACATGAAGTGCTTGCAATAAAACTGATCATTCCAAACCGGGCAAGCTTCCACGGCGAATTTATGTTCGGGGCTCTGTCCTCTCCTCTCCTGGGCTTTATCAGCCTCCAAAGCTTGTATGGAATATATGCATAAAGGAAATTTCCAATAAAGCCGAAGATGGAGCCTGCTGAAAGTGTACCAAACAGATCACCGCCCAGATTCCCTATGGCTGAACCCCATGCTCCTGCCGGACCGAAGAGAAGTCCGAATATTACCGGAAGAAGCGTTGCGGGGCGTATTTCCGTAATGCCTGGAATAATCGGGATGGATTTGGACGGCAACAGAAAAAGCATGTAAATGCCTGCGCATAGTACTGTCAGCGCAACCATTGTGCCATATTTCCACATGCTAATGATTTCTTTCACCAAAACACCCCATGTCTTTCAGCATTTTATTTCGCAAATATTGTATCATTTATAGGAATATTATGTCTATAGCGCGGATTATTCCACACATTGTTTATATAATGTTATACCTCTTACAGATAAGTGACCTTTGTGAATTCCCTGGGGGAAATTCCCTTAATCTTTTTAAAGACCTTGCTGAAATAAAAAGGATCATTGAACCCTGTAATGAACGCTGCTTCGGAAATTGAACATCCTTCCTGCAACAGCTTGCTTGCCGTACAGATTTTAAGCTGATTCAGGTACTCGATCGGAGTCATTCGCATGCAGGTCTTAAAAACATATCCCAAATAAGTCGGATTCAGATTTACCAGGTTTGCCAGGTTTTCAAGCGTTATCTTTTTAGAATAATTCTTTTCCATGTAAGCGCAAACAGTGTCAATGATGTACTGCTCTTTTGAAGTTCTTTCATGCATTTGAAAGTATAAAATCAGTTCGTGAATGATATTCATGAGCATGCTTCTGCACTTCAGTAGATTTTGCTGCCGGCTGAAGTCCCAGCATGCGGCAAGTTCCTCAAATAACCGGTAAAATTTATCCGGGTTATTCAAGTTGCAGTAACTATCCAAAGGAAGGCATGAAAGCATGGATGAATGACAGGAATCAGCGTCAATTGACAATTGGGCCAGATGAAAATTGATTCCATAAACATGCAGAGGATTTATCAATGAGGTTTCATATCCGAAGCTCTGACCTGGGGAGTGGTATATAATCACTCCGGGCTTCAATTCGTGACGTACTTCGTCTGTAATTGCGATCCCGGCTCCAGATTCAATCAGCATTAAATTGTGAGTATTCCAGGCCGCAACAGGAACATGCCAGTTGGAATTGCAATACCTGTTTACGATATGAAAAGGCTCCGGAACCAGTCTCTCCAAATTGTTTTCCAATTTCATGCCGCTCCTTCCTTTGACCGATTTCATTTTGACAAATTAAAAAATGCACACAGATTATTATACAGTTCCGCTGTGTGTGTTTCAATAAATGAATTTGATTGGAGAATAGGGACGGCAGAAGATGAGAAGGATTTTACAGGGGTTCTGGCAGGAAAGGGAACGTGGGAAAAAGTTCGGATTCCGCATTATGGCGGGCCTCTTGGATTGGCGGTTACCTATTACAGGACAAAATTTCACCTTGCAAAAGGGCAATTGGATAATCAAT
>DBTX01000032.1:72709-85155 GCA_002307275.1 Hungateiclostridiaceae bacterium UBA1305 | reverse complement strand
ACATGCGGCCATAATGCGAGTGATGAACGTCACGGACTTCAAAGCCTGCACGCTCTCTGCTGAGTCCTCCCGGTCCGAGTGCACTGAGCCTTCTCTTATGCGTCAGTTCGGCGAGCGGGTTTGTCTGATCCATGAACTGTGACAGCTGGCTGCTTCCGAAGAACTCTTTGATCGCAGCTGCGACAGGCCTGATATTGATCAATGCCTGCGGAGTCACAATGTCGATATCCTGAATAGTCATTCTTTCCCTTACGACTCTTTCCATCCTCGCAAGGCCTATCCTGAATTGATTCTGGAGAAGTTCGCCTACGCAGCGAAGCCTTCTGTTGCCCAAATGGTCGATATCGTCCGGGTTACCTACCCCATAGTTCAGGTGAATCAGATAGTTAATGGAGGACAGGATGTCATTTACCGTAATATATTTGGGAACAAGTGTATCAACATTTTCAAGTACAGCCTTTTTCAGATCCTCATCAGATTGGTTTTCTTCCATGAGCTTTTTGAGGATATCAAAGCGCACTTTTTCAGTGATACCAATATCAGTAGTGTCAAAATTGACATGGGTTTTCAAGTCCACCGTACCATTTCCGATTACCCTGATCTTTTTGCCTTCAATATTCAGGTAAACGGAATTGATGCCGGAATCCTGTATGATTTCCGCTTTATCCCTGCTGATGACCTCATCTTCTCCGACCAGGATCTCTCCTGTAAGAGGATTTACGATCTTCTCAGAGGATTTCCAACCGGCGATCCTGTTGGAAATCGATAATTTCTTATTGAACTTGAATCTTCCGAATTTCGCAAGATCATATCTCTTGGGGTCGAAAAACAGGCTGTTCATAAGAGTCGTAGCGCTTTCGACCGTTGGCGGTTCGCCCGGCCTCAGCCTCTTGTATATTTCAATCAGACCTTCATCTGTAGTCTTTGCATTGTCCTTCTGAATCGTAGCAAGAATTCTTTCATCATCGCCAAGCAGTTCCGTAATCGAAAGATCGGTTCCATAACCGAGCGCGCGAAGCAGAACAGTTATCGGAAGTTTTCTGGTCCTGTCGATACGTACGGACATGACATCATTGGAATCTGTTTCATATTCGAGCCATGCTCCGCGGTTTGGTATGACGGTTGTTGAAAACAGCTGTTTACCCGTTCTGTCAAGCTTGTCTGAATAATATATTCCTGGTGATCTTACCAGCTGGCTGACAATTACTCTTTCAGCTCCATTAATGACAAAGGTACCGTTATCCGTCATCAAAGGGAAATCTCCCATAAAGATTTCCTGCTCCTTAACTTCGCCGGTTTCCTTGTTAATAAGGCGCACTTTTACTTTTAGAGGAGCTGAATATGTAGTATCTCTCTCCTTGCACTCTTCAACACTGTACTTGGGGTTGTCATCCTCAAGTTTGTAATCAGGAAATTCAAGAATCAGGTTGCCGGTATAATCCATTATCGGCGACACGTCCCTGAATACTTCCCGCAAGCCCACTTCCAAAAACCATTTGTACGAGTTTTTCTGTACCTCAATCAGATTGGGCATATCCAGAACTTCATCAATCTTGGAATAACTCATCCTTGTATTCCGGCCCAGTTGAATGGGATGTACCATTAAAAATCACCTCATAAATTATGACTTGTTGCAAATTTGAACATCTCGCGCTAATTTTCATCTTAAAATTAGCGCTTACAAAATTTTCGCTTCTTTTTGAAAAACAATTAAAGCGGAAATTTTCGTTATACGATTTTTTTGCCTTTCAGCAAAATATTCGTTACATGAAAGATATGCATTCATGCAATCAAACCGGACCACCGGTAGTTTCAGTCTGACACACCGATGTATATTTAAAAGCTTTTAGTAGTATTATTAAAAGCTCTTTGGGGCTTTTTCAACAATTGTTGAATTGATTTCGCACTCAACAACCAGCAATATTCACGAATCTTCATCAATCTTTTCCGTCAAATTGCCCAAAACCACTAATTAATTATTAACATTTCTTGTGCATTTTATTCGCCTGTGCTATAATCAAAATTGTCGATCGAATCTGGTCGATATTTCTGAAAATAATACAAGTCATATTACAACGCAGTTTATAATTTTAGCATATCGTTGTCTACTTGTCAACGGATTTTTTGTCGAGCTTCAATATAATTTTACCATAATTTTACTAAATAATTTTACCAACATTTTGTATTGCCACTTTTGACCATCCAAAAGTGGCTTCTCGTTCTTTTAATATGAAAATCAGCATAAAAAAAAGTGCCTCTACGCGAGACACTTTTTGTTTTGGTTCTACTTATTTGATTTCGACGCCAGCGCCAACTTCTTTGAACTTTGCTTCCATGGAAGCAGCTTCTTCCTTGGTTACATTCTCTTTAACGGTCTTCGGTGCGCCGTCAACGAGATCCTTGGCTTCTTTGAGTCCGAGGCCTGTCAATTCTCTGACAACCTTGATGACCTTGATCTTTTCTGCGCCAACTTCCTTAAGGATTACATTGAACTCAGTCTTTTCTTCAACTACTGCTGCTGCTGCGCCTGCTGCAGGAGCTGCTGCTGCTGCCATGGGTGCTGCTGCGGATACACCGAATTCTTCTTCAAGGGCCTTTACAAGTTCAGCCAGTTCCAATACTGTCAATACTTTTACATCTTCAATTAATTTTAAAACCTTATCGCTAGCCATTTTAAAAATACCTCCATAAATTTAAATTTTTATTTAATACGAATTAAGCTTCCGCTTTCTTTTCTGCTATTGCATTGAGTGCTACAACCAGACCTCTGAGATTTCCGTTAAGAACATTTACGAAGCCGTTTATTGGTGCATTGAAACCAGCAAGAACCCTTGCGATGAGAACTTCTCTCGACGGCAGTTCTGCCAATGCTCTAACACCATCGGAATCAATAATCTTCCCTTCAACTACGCCCACTTTGATTTCAAGCTTCTCATACTTCTTAGCATATTCACTTAATACCTTTGCGGGAGCAACCGGATCAGACTCACTTGATGCCATTGCTGTAGGTCCGTTCAGATAGGTATCCAGACCGTTGAGCCCATTCTCATTGGCAGCAAACCGGGTAAGCGTGTTTTTTACAACCTTGTAATCAACACCTGCTTTCCTCAGTGCGTTTCTGAGCTGGGTATCCTGTTCTACGGTCAATCCTCTGTAATCAGCAAAAACCATTGCTTTCGCTGCTTTCATCTTATCGCTGATACCATCTACAACTACACGTTTTTGACTCAGGACTTTTTCCTTAGGCAAATTTTCCACCTCCTTCTATATACATGTAAAAATAAAACCCTTGCATATCCACACACAGCAGACACACAAGGGTTAAGCACCATAATTAAAATTACGATTCTACCTCGGCAGGTTGGCTTTCACCAGTTACGCGGATGCACCTGCTGTCTGTGGCATGTGATATTCATTTAAGCGGAAATTCAATTAATTGAATTTCGCATTGATAACATTGTATATACTACAGCATTATTTCCATATTGTAAAGCACTATTAATCAGTAACCTTTAATGGATTGACCTTGATTCCAGGTCCCATCGTCGTTGTGACAACTACGCTCTTCATATACTGACCTTTGGCCGCAACTGGCTTTGCCTTGACAATGGCATCCATAAGTGTACGGAAGTTATCCTGTAATTTCTCAAGATCAAAGGATGCTCTACCGATCGGGCAGTGTATTATGTTCGTTTTATCAAGCCTGTACTCTATCTTACCGGCTTTGATTTCAGCAATGGCTTTTGTCACATCCATCGTTACAGTGCCGGCTTTCGGGTTTGGCATGAGGCCTTTGGGACCAAGTACCTTACCGAGCCTTCCGACAACGCCCATCATGTCCGGAGTTGCTACGACCACATCAAAGTCGAACCAGCTTTCATTCTGAATCTTTGCTACAAGGTCTTCAGCTCCTACGAAATCTGCTCCAGCCTGTTCTGCTTCCTTCTGCTTGTCGCCTTTGGCAAATACCAGCACTCTTACTATTTTACCAGTACCGTGTGGAAGTACGACTGCGCCTCTGACCTGCTGGTCAGCGTGTCTTGAGTCAACACCGAGCTTTATATGTGCTTCAACGGTTTCGTCGAATTTCGCTTTTGCTGTCTTTTTGGCAAGATCCAAAGCCTGTGATGGATCATACAGTGTTGCTCTGTCTACGAGCTTTGCGCTCTCGACATATTTCTTTCCTCTCTTCATAATATCCTCTCCTCTACGGTGAAATTCAAATCCATGAATTTCCCGTTATGTGGTTGATTTTTTTCGGAAACGTGTGTTTCCTCCCACTTACCGGGTCGCTTGGGCAAGCAGCAAACTATAGTTTGCTACCAGTCCTGGCTTATCAGTCTTCTACTACGATGCCCATGCTTCTGGCAGTACCAGCTATCATTCTCGTAGCCGATTCAACACTTGCAGCGTTAAGATCCGGCATTTTCAGCTCAGCTATCTTCCTTACTTCTGCCATTGAAATTTTTGCTACCTTGTCCACATTCGGCTTACCGGAACCGCTTTCGATTTTGCATGCCTTCTTCAGAAGTACTGCTGCCGGAGGAGTCTTTGTAATGAAGGAAAAAGATCTGTCACCATAAATAGTGATGACAACAGGAATAATCAATCCTGCGTCCTTTGCCGTTCTTTCGTTAAACTCCTTGCAAAATCCCATGATGTTAACACCATGCTGTCCTAAAGCTGGTCCAACCGGTGGAGCCGGAGTTGCCTTCCCCGCAGGAATCTGAAGCTTTACATAACCTGTAATTTTCTTTGCCATGGCTTTCATCCACCTCCCAATTCTATAGAAAGAGACCTCTCGGTCTTCTTGCTACCAATAGCGTAATTTTCTTGCTATCGAAAAATTTCACAACGCGTAATTTTTTTACTTCCAAAAGATTTACGCTCATACGCAAATTTTCGCTACTCAAAAATTTTACCTGGCTTATAGTTTCTGTATCTGCGTCAGTTCCAGTTCAACGGGGGTTTCCCTGCCGAACATGGATACAGATACCCTTACCTTCTTCTTTTCTATATTGATCTCTTCAACGATACCAATAAAGTTTTCAAGCGGTCCGTTCGTAACCCGTACATTATCATTGACTGCATAATCAAGCAAAGGCGCGAATTCTTCGACACCCATGGTACGGACTTCATCATCTGTCAGCGGAACAGGTTTGGATCCCGGTCCGACAAAGCCGGTGACGCCTCTGGTGTTTCTTACGACATACCAGGACTCATCCGTCATAAGCATTTTCACAAGAACATATCCCGGGAAAACTTTTCTCAAAGTTGCCTTTTTTTTGCCGTCCTTGATTTCTATCTGTTCTTCCATTGGAACAACGATATCAAGGATGTGTTCCTGCATGTTTCTGTTCTCTACTATTTTTTCCAAATTGGCTTTAACCTTATTCTCATAGCCTGAATAAGTATGTACTACATACCATTTGGCTATTTCGGGCATATCATTGACAAGCATGTCATGTCCTCCCTCATTACTTCGTCAGAGTCCATTCCACTACCTTCGTGAGAACCTCATCAGATATCCAGATTACTGCACCAACCAGCAAACAAACCATTAATACTGTAATAGTATTGTTTATAAGCTGATCTTTTGTCGGCCAGATTACCTTCTTAAGTTCATTCCTGATATCCTTGAAGAACTTGACAATTTTTTTCCTGGCATTATCCAGCTTGGATGTGCGAGCATTTTCAGTCATATGTGTGCACCTCCGTCAGTTTATTTTGTTTCCTTGTGGACCGTATGCTTATGGCAGAACTTGCAGTATTTCTTCATTTCAATTCTGTCGGGATCATTCTTTTTGTTTTTCATGGTATTGTAATTCCTCTGCTTGCAATCAATGCACGCCATTACGATTTTGACTCTCATTTACGACACCTCCAGCCCCTGTTAATATTAAGGGTGTATTACATATTCGTCCAAACGCCCGTTTTCAGCGCCTGTTTATTCATAGCACAAAAAAAAGACCTCCAAGACGGAGCAATAAATAATTTAACACAAACTAATTTAAAAGTCAAGGATCAATATTTACAGCCAGTTAAAAATGAATGTTTACTCGCACAACTGAAGTATGAAAACCCTTGGATAATATTCATTACAGATTTTATGATACTGATTCACCTTCGATATCTGCACCTGTAAACTGGCTGTTGTAAAGATCTGCATAGAAGCCTTTTTTATCCAAAAGTTCTTTATGATTTCCCTGTTCTATAATACTTCCCTTATTCATAACCAGTATTAAATGCGCATCCCGTATGGTAGATAATCTGTGGGCAATGACAAAACTGGTTCTGCCCTGCATAAGATTGCCCATTGCTTTCTGTATCAAGACCTCTGTTCTTGTATCGACATTGCTGGTGGCCTCGTCCAGGATCAGTATCAGCGGGTTGGCAAGAATTGCCCTTGCGATCGTCAGCAGCTGTTTCTGTCCTTGAGAGATATTGGAGGCTTCTTCGTTTAAGACAGTATTATAGCCTTCGGGCAGTGTACGTATAAAATGATCCGCATGTGCTGCTTTGGCTGCGGAAATAACTTCATTATCAGTAGCGCCAACACGACCATAAGCGATATTGTCCCGTATGGTTCCATTAAACAGCCAGGTATCTTGCAGAACCATACCGAACATCGTACGCAGATTTCCACGTTTCATATCCTTAATATTGATCCCGTTAATGGTAATGGCCCCGCCTTTTATTTCATAGAAACGCATTAACAGATTGATTAATGTGGTCTTTCCGGCACCAGTCGGACCGACGATCGCAATCGTATCACCCTGTTTTGCTTCAAGGTTCATATCTTCAATCAGAGGGGCATCCTCTTTATAGCCAAACTTAACATGGCTAAATCTAACTTCTCCATTCGGAGAACTAATCAATGCAGCATCTTCCTGATCGGAACTCTCTTCCTGTTCATCAAGAATTTCAAAGACACGTTCCGCAGAGGCAACAGTGGATTGAATGATATTAGCTATATTCGCAGTTTGAACAATTGGCATTGAAAATTGCCGCATATACTGTATAAATGCCTGAATATCTCCAACATCAATTTTGTTCTTGGCAACCATCAGACCACCGACTACACAAACTGCAACATATCCTACATTACTTACAAAGTTCAGTGCCGGCATGATGATACCGGACATAAATTGTGCTTTCCAGCCGACAGCGTAGAGCTTATTATTAAGTTCTTTAAATTCTTTGACAGAGTCATCCTCACGTCCGAATACCTTGACAATTTTATGACCTGTATACATTTCTTCAACATGTCCGTTTAGCTGCCCCAGAATTTTCTGCTGGTCCCCAAAAAATATCTGAGAATTTTTTGCGATCTTTGAAGTAATCAGTGCAGAAAGAGGCAGTGTTACCAATGCGATAAGCGTCATCAACGGGCTGATGGACAGCATCATCACCATGATGCCAAGGATGGTCACAATTGAAGTAATCAATTGTGTGAGACTTTGTTGTAAAGTCTGGGCAATATTGTCCATATCATTCGTTACACGGCTCAATATATCTCCATGGGTATGCGAGTCAAAATATTTTAACGGCAAATGATCAAGTTTTTCTTTGACATCATTACGCATGGTAAATACCGTCTTTTGAGAAACACTCGCCATGATATAGGACATCATGAAATTAAAAAGTGCACTAAGGATGTATAATGCTATCATAAGCAGAAGGATATGCCCAATATATTCAAAATCAAATTTAGGTATCGGTTGATTCTTGATAACTTCTATGGTAGAAGAAGGCATTTTCCTGAGAATCGCAAAGTCAAGTTCAATCACGTGCATATATTTTGCCAGGATTCCGTCTCCAAGCTTGGTAGTCGCTTTTCCCATTATCTTTGGGCCGACTATACTGAAAAGTGTACTCAAAACAGCTAGTATAAATACTGCTATAAAACGGTATCTTTCAGGCATCAGATATCCCACCAGCCGTTTGAGCGTACCCTTAAAGTCTTTTGCTTTTTGTACAGGCCCTCTCATCATCGGGCCGCCGCCCATCGGGCCCCTTCCGCCTTGTCTCTGCTGGCCTGCAGCAGGTTTTCCGGCTACTTGCGCCTCACTCATGCGATTTCCTCCTCTGACAGCTGGGAGGATACGATTTCATGATATACCTCACAGGTTTTTAAAAGTTCTCTATGGCTGCCTGTTCCAACAATCTGCCCGTCATCCAATACAATGATCCTGTCTGCATCCATAACCGTACTTACACGCTGCGCTACGATGATTACTGTAGAATCCTGTATTTCTTTTTTCAGTGCGGCACGTAATTTTGCATCAGTTTTAAAATCAAGCGCTGAGAAGCTATCATCGAAAATATATATTTCCGGTCTCCTGATCAGAGCACGTGCGATGGACAGACGCTGTTTCTGACCGCCCGAAACATTGGTTCCGCCTTGTGAAATCTCAGATTCATAACCGTCCTTCATATTGGCTATAAACTCTCCTGCCTGAGCGACCTCGGCAGCATGCCTTATTTCTTCTTCCGTCGCATCATCCTTACCATACCGGATATTATCGGCTGCGGATCCGGAAAACAAAACTGCCGATTGTGGTACAAATCCGATTTTTGCTCTTAATTCCTTTTGCGTTAATTCCCGGACATCGACTCCGTCAACCAGGATGTTTCCGCTATCTATATCGTAAAAACGGGGAACCAAACTGATTAATGTGGACTTTCCAGAGCCGGTACCGCCGATAATTGCTGTTGTTTCACCGGGACTTGCCGAAAAGGAAATATTTGAAATAGCAGGCTGTTCTGCACCAGGATAGCTGAAGGTAACATTCCTGAATTCAATATATCCTTTTCTTTGATCCGCTTTTTTTGCGTGTATCGGATCGTTGATTTCAGGGAGCATGTCCAGGACTTCGTTAATACGGACAGCTGAAGCTTGTGCACGCGGAACCATGACATACATGATCGAAACCATAATCAAAGAAAACATGATCTGCATGGCATACTGCAGGAAAGCCATCATATCGCCTATCTGCATTTTATTCTCATTGATTCGCAGTCCTGCAAACCATATGATTGCAATTGATGTGACATTCATAAAAACGATCATGATGGGCTGCATCGCAGCCATGATTTTGTTGATTTTGATGGAAGTGTCCGTCAAATCCTTATTTGCATCCAGAAACCTCTCCTTCTCGACATTCAGTCTGTTAAATGCACGTATAACACGGATGCCTATCAGGTTCTCACGCAGAACCAGATTGACTTTGTCCAGCTTTTTCTGCAATGCTTTAAATTTGGGAACAACTGTTCCGGCTAATATTCCTATTGTAGCCAGCAGCATGGGCAGTACAATTGCAAAAATGATCGTCAGAACTTTATCTTTGGATAAAGCCATGATAATTCCGCCGATACACATAATCGGAGCATAGATCAAAAAACGAAACATCATGATCAAAACGGTTTGAATTTGTGTGATATCGTTGGTTGTTCTGGTAATCAAAGAAGCTGTGCCGATTTTGTCAAATTCATGGAGCGAGTAGCTCTCAACTCTGGTAAAAACCTTATTGCGAAGATCTCTTCCAAACCCAACGGCAGTGATGGATGAAATAAAACTACCCAGTATGGAACAGGCTGAGCTTCCCAACGCAACAATTAGCATGTATGCGCCATATTTCAATATGTAGGTACTGTCACCCTTCATCATTCCGTTATTTACAACATCTGACATCAGTGTGGGAAGGTAAAGCTCCGCCATTGCCTGACCGAACATTAAAAGCACGATAAATATTACAAGCCAAACATATGGCTTTAACAATCTGAATAACTTAATCATATAGTTTTAACCCCTGTAAACTTCCTTAATTTGCATTTACCGGCATATTATCAAACAGAATATTGACGTTTGTTACCGCCACGGCTTCACCTGATTCAAGTCCCTTTAGTATCTCGATTTCTTTATCGTTCTTTAATCCCAGTATTACAGTACGTTTTAAAGCAACATTGTTTTTTATGACATAAACATAGCTTTGTCCGTTATTCTGTACTACTGCCTGTGTTGGAATGATCACTCCATCATTTACCGAGATACTTAAGGAAGCATGTGCGGATAGTCCCGGCTTTATGCCGTCAGAATTAATGATATTGATCTCTATGGGGAAATATTCTCCGGTACTCACCGCCATCGGTCCAATATTCCCGATTTTGCCGGAAAATACCTTGTTCGGGTATATATCCACATTGACATTTATTTCTTGCCCGACTTGTAACAGGGATATTACTGCCTGTGGGATAGTCCCTTTCAATTTTAATGTCGAAGTATCTGCTATGGTTAACAAAGTAGCACCTGGAGACGCTATCTCTCCGGGATTGATATTACGGTTGGTTATGATACCGTTGATTGGACTGATAATGACTGCATTTTCTATTTGAACCTTGACACTGTTTATATTCGCTTCTGCTGTTTTGACAGATGCTTCTGCCTGCAATTGTGCAGAGCCGATGGCAGTCTGATAGGCTTTTGCAGCACGATTAAGATTAGTGGCAGCGTCATCCAATTGATTTTGTGTTGATGCAGAAGAATCTATCAGTGCTTTTGTTTGATCATAGGCTTTTTGAGCCGCATCAAGGCTGATTTTAGCTTGATCTGCCTGGTCCTGTACCGCTTTAACGGAGGCTTTCGCCAATTGCAGAGCGGCTTCCGCCTGTCCAAGCTGTGCATTCAATGTCTTTGTTTCAAGAACGATCAACGTATCGCCGATTTTTACATTGCTGCCTGCATCCAAAGTCAAATCTGTTACCTGTCCGGACAACTTGCCAGCTATGTTCACAGACTGAGCAGGAACCAATATTCCGGCTACATCCAGGGTTGTCTGCATTGTGTGTTTATCTGCAGTTGCTGTCTCTGCACTGATGCCGTCCGCATTGCTTGCCGTCTGGCCGGTACAGCCTGTAGAGAAAACTGATATGGAGCCGATAATCAATATTGCCAGGAATATATTTAGTTTCTTTTGCATTTTTCCACCCCACTCGACTATTTAATATGAATTTTAACAGTTGTGTTCATTCCAGGTAAAAATTTAAAACTGGACACATTAACGATATTAATTTTAACAGGAATCAGCTGGATAGTTTTTGAGAAGGTACCGCTTGTGCTCAGTGACGGAAATGCTGCAAATACGGATTCCGTCGCCTGTCCGATACTCTCGACATACCCTGAAAAGTCTTTTCCGGGATAGGCGTCAATCTTGATATCCACCTTTTGACCCGGATTAATTTTTAATATATCTGTTTCTTCAATATTTGCTTTAATATATATATTACTCATATCTGCAATCGTACAAATATCCATCCCCGGAGAAACCACTTCGCCTTTTACCACATCAGATTGTATTACCTTACCGTCAATTGGCGTTTTTATATCTGATTTTGAGGCAATTGCATCTGCCGTACTGTTTAAGGCTTGTGAATTGATGGTGCTGCTTGTAACCAGCGAGCTTATGTCCTGGTGTCCAAGTGTTTGACTGGCTTTTACGTCATCGCCCACTTTTACATCCCAGTTTGTTATCTTACCTGTGACTTCCGGTGTGATAGTGACCATGGTAGCTGTGATAGATGCATTCTCTGTTGAAAAAAAGTGACTGTTTTCATATATGTAATAATATAAGCCAATGCCTCCCCCGGCTAGAAGCAATAAAACAACTATGGTTGCTATAATTTTAAACTTCTTCATATTAACTCCACCCTTTACACTAATTCTATTATTTGTGTCTTCTTTCATTTTACATACAATTCTTTATAAAATTAAGTATTTGTTTTTTCTATCGGACAACACCTGCCTCGTAATTGATTTTGATCTGATTCACCTTTTTCGCATCCGGAGTCTGCTTTATTTTCCTGATCCAAATATTGATATAGTATTTTCAAGTTTTCATTTATATTCTGAAAAACGTCTTCCGGCATATTCGTAAAAATTTTTTCCAGTGCATCATCAAATCTTAGGACAAGATGACCCATCAGGTCCTCTAATTCTTTTGTACCGGAGATCAGAACACTTCGCCGGTCTTCCAGATCGTATATTCTTGTAAGGTACTTTCTCATAACCAGCCGATCTACAATTCCGGTAAAGGTACTTGGAGGGACATCGGCATCTTTTGCAATGTCGGTCGTTTTACAGTGCTCTTTTCGATAAACCTTCCAAATAATTAACATCTCCGTTGGCGTAAGATTCTCTGCTTTGATGGAAGGCATCAAGTCTCTCATCAGAAGAGAGTTTATCCGGCTGAGAAGTTCAATGATCTGTATCATACTGTTATCACCCGCTTTATTTTAAATAGCCTATACTGAAAAAAGTTCTTATGCAAATTATTTGTATTGCGAATATTTTGAAATCGAACTATTAAATTATAATCTTTATTAAATTACGTTGTCAATATCTTTTGAAAAGCTTGATTTGAAGTCTGGATTTGAGCGGTACTGTTCGG
>DBTX01000032.1:70304-72395 GCA_002307275.1 Hungateiclostridiaceae bacterium UBA1305 | reverse complement strand
AAGAGAATCAGGATGTGAAGAGAATTGGTAATATTATGGCGAAAAAGTATATTGGGAAGATCCTTGCATCTGCTGCAATAACTAAATCCCAATTTCATACTTCATCTCTGATTCACTTGAAAATTATTCTTCAATCAGTTCATCTATCGCAGCGCCTGGAGGTACGATCGGAAAAACCTTTTCATCCCTGTCGATTTCAAAATTGATAAGAACTGGTCTATCTTTTGATGCAAGGGCTCTTTTAAAGGCATCATCCACCTCATCAGGACGCGTTACATTGATCCCTATTGCCCCAAAAGCTTCAGCCAGCGCAACAAAATTTGTACTTCTGTCGATTGTAGTAGCCGAAAATCTTCCGTCATAAAAGAGCTTTTGCCATTGCCTGACCATTCCAAGCACATGGTTGTTGAGTATGGCAATGATAACCGGGAGTTTATATTCAACTGCCGTGGCAAGCTCTGTGCAGTTCATACGGAAACTTCCGTCACCGGCGATATTTATAACCTTTTTATCCGGCCTGCCAATCTGTGCCCCAATGCAGGCGCCCAGCCCATAGCCCATTGTTCCGAGCCCGCCGGACGAAATAAACTGCCTGGGTTTTGAATATTTATAAAATTGCGCCGCCCACAACTGATTCTGGCCCACCTCCGTTGTAATAAGCGCATCACCGTCGGTAAGCTCATAAAGCCTTTCTATGATATAGTGCGGCTTCAGAGGACCTTCCTTATCATATTTCAACGGATATCGAGTCTTCCATTCATTTATCTTTTTGTTCCAACTTGTTTTTTCACGAGCCCCGACCTGTTCAGCAAGACTTCGCAGTATTTCCTTTATATTGCCTACAAGCGGGTAATGGACTGCAACATTTTTTCCTATCTCTGCTGGATCTATGTCAATATGCATGATTTTAGCATGGGGAGCGAACTTTTTAACATCACTGATCACTCTATCACTGAACCTTGCACCGATCGCAATAAAAAGATCCGCCTCAGATACCGCCGTGTTTGAAGTCCTGCTGCCATGCATGCCTACAAGGCCCGTAAACAGTTCATGCGTGCCAGGGAAGGATCCCAGTCCCATTAATGTCGTTGCGACCGGAATTTTGGCCTTTTCAGCAAGTCTGAGCAGTTCAGGATCGGCACCGGCTATGGAAACTCCTCCCCCGGAAAGGATTATGGGTTTCTTCGCGGCATTTATCAACGCTGCAGCCTGCTCAACTTCGGATGACTTCGCTCCCATGGGTGCAGCTTCAGGTTTCGATGGAACTATCCTTTCATAATCGGCAATTGCTGCCGTAACATCCTTGCAGATATCAATCAGTACAGGCCCTGGACGGCCTTCAGCAGCTATTCTGAATGCTTCCCGGACTATACCGGCCAGTTTGTTGACATCCTTCACAATGTAATTATGCTTTGTGACAGGCATGGTGATTCCGGTGATGTCAACCTCCTGGAAAGAGTCCTTTCCAAGCAGTGCAGTCGATACTTGCCCTGTTATCGCTACCATCGGCACAGAGTCCATATATGCTGTGGCAATACCGGTGACCAGATTGGTGGCTCCGGGGCCTGAAGTCGCAATACACACGCCTGTCCTGCCGGTAGCACGCGCATATCCGTCTGCAGCATGCGAGGCCCCCTGCTCATGTGATGTAAGTATGTGATTAATCTCAGCACTGGCTTTGTACAAGGCATCATAAATATTCAGGACAGCGCCTCCGGGAAACCCGAACACAGTATCCACGCCCTGTTCCTTTAAACATTCGATCAATATTTCTGCGCCATTCAGTTTTTTCATAGGTCCTCCGCTCCTGAATGAATCATTGACATCAGGACTTTCATACTGACACCAATTTCAGACTCCCACTTCTTTAAGTGGGAGTTCATCTTCCAAACTTCAGGTGGAGTAGTGACTCCATCTGAAGCACCGATGTTCAGCTATAGTTGAAAAAGCTTGCTTTTCTAACGTCGCTGAATGAGTTCACTTCAGCACCGCTCCCGTACTTGCAGAAGTTACAAGCCTTGCATACCTTCCAAGATAACCGGTCGTGATCCTCGGCCGGGGAGCTTTCCATGAAGTCATCCTGCGTTTGAG
>DBTX01000032.1:32087-69984 GCA_002307275.1 Hungateiclostridiaceae bacterium UBA1305 | reverse complement strand
ATGATATCACCGTCCTGAACGGCTGCAATCATCCCGCCCTCCATTGCTTCCGGAGAAACATGACCTATGGATGCGCCCCTTGAAGCGCCTGAGAATCTTCCGTCTGTGATCAGCGCTACCTCCTTGTCCAGACCCATGCCCGCTATCGCAGACGTCGGTCCGAGCATTTCCCTCATCCCCGGACCGCCTTTGGGGCCTTCATAGCGTATGACGACAACATCTCCCTTTTTGATCCTGCCTTCATATATTGCAATAATCGCATCATCTTCAGAGTCAAACACTCTCGCCGGGCCTTTGTGGACCAACATCTCCTTTGCCACCGCAGAACGCTTTACAACGGCGCCGTCAACTGCAATATTGCCCCTTAGCACTGCGATGCCTCCGGTAATACTATATGGCTCATCAATGCTTCTGATCACATCACGGTCAAGCACTTCGGCTTTAGAGATATTCTCTCCGACCGTCCTGCCGGTTGCAGTTATAAGTTCCAGATGTAAAAGGTCTTTCCCCGATAATTCCTTCATTACAGCCTGTACACCGCCCGCCGCATACAGATCCTGAATATGGTAGTGCCCTGCCGGCGCCAGCTTGCAAAGGTTCGGTACCCTGCTGCTGATTTCATTTATGATATCCAAATTGATTTCAATCCCTAGTTCGTTGGCAATTGCAGGCAGATGCAAAACAGAATTCGTTGAGCAGCCAAGTGCCATATCAACTGTCAGCGCATTTTCAAACGCTTTCTCCGTCAATATATCCGATGGCCTGATCCCCTTCTCCACCAGTTCCATCACTTTCATACCGGCCTGCTTGGCCAGTCTGATCCTCTCTGCGTATACTGCGGGGATCGTACCATTTCCTGTAAGTCCCATCCCAAGCACTTCAGTAAGGCAGTTCATCGAGTTGGCCGTAAACATCCCGGAACAGGAACCACAGCCGGGGCAGGCGTAATCCTCAAGCTCGGCAACCTCATCCTCCGTCATCGTTCCCGCCTTGCAGGCTCCTACCGCCTCAAAGACACTGTTCAGGTCCAGCTGCCTGCCTTTGCGCTTAACTGAGAGCATCGGCCCTCCGCTGATCACAACGGACGGCACATTTACCCTTGCGGCGGCCATCAGCATTCCAGGCACGATCTTATCGCAGTTGGGTATAAAAACCATCCCGTCAAAACTGTGTGCAAGTCCCATCGATTCACAGGAGTCTGCAATCAGTTCTCTTGAAGCCAGCGAATACTTCATTCCCTCATGGCCCATCGCTATACCGTCACAAATGCCTATTACACCAAATTCAACCGGTGTACCTCCTGCCATTCTGATACCGGCTTTTACTGCTTCTGTAATCGTGTCCAGATGTATATGTCCGGGCACAATATCGTTTTTTGAATTGGCTACCCCTATCAAAGGCCTTGCTATTTCCTCGTCCGTATATCCCATAGCTTTGAACAGCGCCCTGTGCGGGGCTCTTTCAACACCCTTTTTAACAATATCACTCTTCATATGATCAGCCACCTTTCTTCAACACCGTTCTATTCCTGCCCTGGGTTCCCAATACAATCATAATTATAACGCATCGATTCAAAAGAAAATTTTTCGATTAGGCAATAACTTGCTCTGCAAATTACGCTTTGTAGAAAAATTTTCTCACTGCTGCTGCATTTCAATGAGGCTGGTCGCAAGCAGAGCTTGCAGCTCGCCCATGCATCCGGGGCGGGAGACATCTTTCGCCTCGTTATAAGGAAATAGCCGGGCTTCTTTATCCCGGCTATCTTTAAGATTATTTTACTACTAACTTTACACAGCTGTCCAGCACCTTGTGCAAAAAAATCAGAAGCATTCATTTTTAGGGCACAGACACCACAAAATTCGTTCAGGAATTATGTATTCGCCGGAGGGAACATCCAATTTATGATAAAATTGTTCTCATAAAACCATCCTGCAAGCATGGAACCATCCAGTGCAGTGAACACCGGTGCGAAGCTCTGATTCGCATTGAAGAGGACCAATACGGCACACACGATGAAGATCGCAAGAAATCCCTGTATTGCGCCGATGATAAACCCACCCAGCTTGTCGACCTGCTTGAAGACCGGCAGTTTCGACACACCCCTTAAAATGAGACCGGCAAAAGACAGCACGATCCTGAGTATGATGTAAAGCACAATCAGGCTGATAACGGAAATGACCATCCTTGTCAATTCATCGCCGATCGCATTTGTAATACCCTGAATATCAATCAATTTTGACGGGGAAGGCAGCTTCCCGATCATGGACTGTTTGAAAAACTCCGGCAGCGGAAGCGGATTCACAACGGCATTTACACCCGCGGCGCCCGATACTGCGGTGGTTGAAGATGCAGCTGCTTCCTGCCCGCGAAGCAGAAGCGTCTTCATGATCGAATTCTTGATTCCATCATAAACCGGTGTCTTTTCAAGCATATCAGCCAGAACAGGATAGAATTTAATAGACGCAAAAATGCAAATAAAAAATGAGACCACCTTGAAGGCCGTCATTAAAAAGCCCTTTGCGAATCCCACTAAAGCAAATACCCCGATAAAAGCAATTACCACATAGTCAATCCAGTTCATAAACCCCCCATCTGCCGGTATTTAACCAGGCTCTTCATATTTTAATTAATACTTACTACAGTTACAGTATCATTGGTAATGACAGCAGCCAACTGCCTGCTAAAGTAATAAACCTGCTGAATTTGTGAATCTGAAGAATACTTGCAGATATTTATACATCTGCTGTTGTAAAAGTATACCGTATCGTTGGTGTATACCGCAACGGCACCTTTCACGGCCATCATACGCTGCGGTTTGAATGCGAGCTTTCCTGAGGCCAGTTCCGTTCCCTTGGTATCAAACAATACCAACCGGACACCCTCACTACTTTCTGCCGTCACTGCAAATCGCTTGTCGCCTGCCTGGCATGCACCCAAAACTTTTGTGAACTGCTTTTCCCAAATGGCCATCCCTGCTTTGTCCAGACTCGCCACAGCTCTGTCTCCGGCGGCAAACAGGCTTCCGTCGCTGTTAAACCAGTATAGGGGGAGCAGTTCGCCGGATGCTTCGAAGGTTTGCGCAACAGCTTCGTTTCCATCGAAATCATAGAACTTATAATCCGAATATGCTCCATAAGAACCCGTACCGATTCCTGAAACCGCAAGTAGCTGTTCATTTGGAGCAATTCCTGCATTTACGGCAAAATCATTTGCGATGATCTTTCTAAAAAGTTCAACTCCATAAGGGTCATAAACCCTTATTTCATTATTGTATCTTTTGGAAGCGACAATCACGGTAACATATCCATCCTCACTGATGTCCGCGTTGAGGATGGAAGCATCAAGCTTGTCTCTCCAGCGGATCGTCTTCCCATCCACGACGAAGATGCCGCTTGCTCCAATGTCTGCGACGAGAAACTGTGCCCCATTTACTTTTATAATGGGGTTATTCAGTGACATACTTTCAGACCAGACTGTCTCACCATTTTTATCCAGAAGCCAGATTCCGCCTATACTGCATTTGGCAATATAATCGTTATATAGCGCAAACTCGGGCCTTTCCTTCGAATCGAAATCGAACTCGAACTGCACCTGAGCATCTTGTACAACATTGACCTGTGAACCTTTCAGTAACCTAAGAAGGTCCTGGGGAGTCGCCGAGGGGTTGATACTTTTCATGTAGGAGTAATATGCGACTGAAAGGATGCAGATGAACAATAGCAATGCTGTAAGAATACCCGCTATATTTCCGCCAGTCCCCTGTTTTGTCTGCTCCTGCGGCATTTTCAAAAGGTTCACCTCTGTTTTATCTTTTGCTATATAATCAATGCTCTTTTAGTAATTATTCTACCATATAAATCTATTTCCTGCCATACCTTCCTGCCGTCCCCTTCTGGATCATAACGACCCCCTGCGCCAGGATTACAAGTATCATGAACAGGCCGAGATAACCGAAAATCGGGTAAATAACCGCTATAAGCCTGGAAAACCCCAAAGTTGACAGGGGTACGGCAGAAGCACAAAGGATCAGTGTCAATAACTTTTTATTCAATTTTAAAGTGTTGCAAGCCCTGTCGGCAAAACAATAGCCTGAGGTCACTGAAGAGGTAAGCATAGCCAGCCATAGTATAATGGCATAAAAGTTTCCGGCAGTGACACTGAAGTTTTTCAAAATGGCGAGAACAGGCAGTTCTTTCCCATAGACCGCCGGATAAAAGATAAACAAGGCTGCATTAATCACAAACGCTGTCAGACACAGCAGCAGGCCTCCCAGGATACCCCCTATTCTGGCAGTCCTGCGTGATTTGAGATAAGGCAGCAGGCTGCACATCATCACAACCGCCAGTATGCTGTTGTAGCTAACGTAGAGAAGTGAGGAAGTAAACCAGTTTCCTGTGATATGTCTTAAAAATGCCGATATTCTGAACACCTCGGAATCATTGAAAAAGATAATGTAAAGTCCTGCAAGCATAATACCTGCTATCAGCACAGGTGTGACGAATGTGCTCAGCATCACGATTCCCTTGATATTGGTAAAAATAAGTGCCATTGAGATCAATCCCATGATCAGGACGGCATAGTTGAAAGGAATGCCAAGTCTATCGGAGATCACACTTCCTGAGCCTGCTATCATGATACAGAAAAGACAAAACATAAAAACGGTGACCGCAATTTCAATGACCCAGCCGGCAAACCAGCCGAAGGCAGGAAAAAGAAATTCCTCATAATTTCTGATCCTGTCACAATATACCCTTTCCAGTACAATATACCCTATCACAGAAAATAACAGGCCTGCCAGAATGATCCCGTAGAACCCTCCGGTCGTATATATCGAAAAGAACTGCATGATCTCCTGACCTGAAGCAAACCCCGCCCCTATGATCGTTGTTGCATATATACAGGCTACCTTTATGATATTTTTCAATTCCTCATTCATAAAAAAAGCTCCGAGCATAGAATCATATATAATTCTATGTCGGAGCCGTTTTTCAAATGACTTTCCGGCTTGCTTAACTTATTTCGCTAGAAAATCCACCAATTCCTTATACTTGTTCTTCATACCGACAACACCGTAATCTACTTTGGTCTTACTGACAAGTATGTTGGCATATTCGCCGTTTCTGAATACATAGAAATAGTCGGCATCCTTCGATACATAGTCGATCTTCATGGCACCATCGGCCAATGTATAATTGATCGATATTTCCGGGTTGTCAACAGGCTTTGCTCCGGACAGGTCGATATCGTCGAGGCAAATGGCGATAAGAGACTGATAGAATTCCCTGAAAGGCTGATTATCATCATCATTCTTTCCAGTTGCATCCTTGCCGTTGAACGTGAACTTATCCTTGTCCGAATCGCTGCTGTTATCCGCAGCTTTATAAATATCTAATGTCATTGTATCCGTTTTGCCTTCCATCGTCAGATCGATCTTTTTGACCTGATCGATATTCACCAGATAAGCAAACGTATCTATAATTTCCTTGAGCGGTTTATCAAGGAAGGTATAGGCTGAACTGTCGATTGTGAATACTTCATCATTGCCGTCCAGTTTGGCATACATCTCGCTGCCCTTTGTTTTTTCATCTCCCAGCAGCAGTTTGAAAGCTCCTCCTGTGGTGGTATCGAAGTCAAAAGTATAGGAAGGATTATCCAAACCATACTTGGAAAGGTCGCTGGGTTTATCTTCAATAAACTCCACAACCGTGGTAGCGGACAGCGCTTCAAACATTGGCTGCAATGCAGTAGAATTTGTGCTTCCTTTTATAGGCTGAAGCAAATTCCAGATCGCACTTTTTTTAGGATCAAGTTCAGAGGAGAAGACATTTTCACCTTTCCTGTCCATTGCTATTTTAGTGAACATTGTGGAATCAATATTGAATAACTTCTTTAACCTCAATCCATTTCTGTTTGTAAGAAGTGTCTCAATGGTATAGGAACCGACTACGTATACCTTGTTTTCGCCGGTAAGCCTGACATAGTATCCGCCTTTTGTCGGTGTCACAGCGCCAATTTCCAATGACTTCACAGTTCCGTCCGTCAGTTTCAGTTTTACAATAACAGGCTTGTCCAGGCCATACTTGGACATGTCCTGTGCATTCTCCTCCACCAGCTTGTCGGCAGTTACCGAGGCTGCGTTGATGGCGATGCTGCTAAGGACCGACGAATCCGCCTTGATATCTGCGGGAGTCGTAAGCACCCAATCAGTACCCTTCTGGGTAATCACAAAGGTACCGTCAGGGTTCTGCAGCGTTACAGACTCAACCTTGTCAGTTGTTAAATCGGTCAGCTTGATGGATGTCGTTGAGGATGAAGGCTCGGAAGTACTATCAGCCGCCTTGTTTTTGCTTATCACAAAATATGCACCGACAAGAAGCGCAACTATAACAACAAGAATAATTGCATTCCTGTACAATTTCATAAATGACGCCTCCTCAGGAATACCACCAGACCCGTGCAAAGTATCAGAAGCGGGAACACGATGATAAGTACTCCGCCCATTACATTTGCCTGAAGTTGTGATATCTGTATCTGGTTGACTTCATAATTCTTGGTTGGTACGACTATTTCATCCTGCTTGTCAATCATCCAGCTCATTGATTGAAGGAAGAATGCCATACTGTTGTTGTAATAGTCCGCATAAGTTGTAGCTGCAGTATTACTTATAAAAGATGCGTTACCCATTACAAGGATCTTCGAAGTCTCTGTCCCGCCTTTATTTTCAACTGCGACAGCTATATCGAGAGGCCCTTTGAGATCCTCACCTCTGGACTTGGTAACCATTTCGCCAACTGCAGTATCACCTGTACTCATCAACGGAGTTGTCGTGATCCACTCCTTCGTATTTTTCAAAATGCTGATGCTTCTGGAATTGTTGAGCAATGTTTTGAATGCCTGCGGAACAATCGTATTGCTTGCAACATCGAGTACGGCCGTATAATTGTCATTCGGCAAATGTTTCGAGTCGTCTGTTTCCTTGACCTTGTCATAGTCCACGGCAACATTGTATTCGCTGAGCAGTGCGTTAAACTGGTCATAGGACGGATCGTTCGCCAGATAGTCAAACATGAATATCGCTTTACCACCTGTTTTCAAATAGGCTGACAGGGTATCCTTCTCCCCTGAGGTTATGTCACTCTTCGGCGAGGCTACGATAACAAGTGCAGCATCAGTAGGAATTGTGGCAGTTGATATCAGATTAAGATTTTTCGTAACAAAATTATTATTTCCAAGATAGGTCTTAAGATTGGAATATTCGGAATCGACATCTATTTCATCATGCCCTGTAACGAAATAGACCACAGGTGTTTTCTCCGATATAACATACTTGATAGCGCCTGTAAAACCCTGCTCTGCAGTTGAACCCGTCTTATTGTAACTACCGGTGGTTTGATCCTGCTGCATTTCGAAAAGGTCATAATAACTGAGCTTCTTTCTCTTCACCTGGCCGTTGACCGTACTTTTTACTACAAAATCCTGACTTTGAAGATCGAGGGTGTTATCAGGATCGAGTTCTTTGATTGCAGTCGGGTTCTTGTCAGGATCAATATATGAAATCTTTACGTTCGAATATTTTGAATAAAGCGAAAGCAGCTCCGTAACTTCCTTCATTTCATCTGAGGAACCCACCTTGCCGTCATCGAAGAGTCCAATAATCTGAACTTCCTGTTTCAGGCCCTTTAATTCATTTTTACTTACATCCGAAAGTGAAAAAAGTTTGTTTGGAGTCAAGTCCAGCTTGAAGTCACCCATTCCGACAAGGATGTTCACAAATACGGCAATGGCAATAACAGCCACGATCAGAATTATGGAATTCGATCCATGTTTCAAGTTTCTTTTGCTAAAAATATTTTTAAATCCATTATTTTTTTCCATCATTATCACCCCTGACTCCAGCGTCTTTTTTCTATTACCCTGATTGTAAGGAAAAGGAATACTGCTGCAAAGCTCAGATAGTACACGACTGGGCTAAGTCCAAGTATTCCCTTGTTGAAATCATCATACCTGGTCATAAGAGATATCCACCCCAAAGCCTTTGCGGCAAAACCTCCCACTATGCTGCTCAGACTACCGGCAAGCCACATGATAAGAAGTGTTACAAAGCTGATGACTACCGCAACTACCTGGTTTTCGGTCAATGCGGATGCAAAAACACCGATTGAGATAAATGTCGCTCCAAGCAGCAGAAAACCAATATATCCGCCGACCAGTTCCATAGTGAAGGTACCGCCAAAGGCAAGCAATACAGCTGGGAATACAAAGGTCAATGCTGTCATTATGATAAAAACAAAGTAAGATGCAAGGAATTTTCCAACCACCATCGCCATGATGCTGACCGGTGACGTGATAAGCAGAACTTCAGTGCCGTTTTTCCTGTCCTCGGCCAATATCCTCATTGTAAGTATAGGAATAATGAACAGCAGTATGAAGCCCATTGTCGAAAGTGAGCTGTTAAAATCACCGCTTGCATATATCAGAGTTGGATAGAAAAATATCGCTGTCAATAGTAGGAACAGACCAATCAATATATACGCCATTGGAGAATAAAAATAGGATTTAACTTCCTTCCAGAATATTGCTGACATAAATCAAACGACCTCCTTTTCCTGGGTGACAATCTGCAGGAATATATCTTCAAGGGACATGTCAAGACTCTTAAGTTCGATGATCGGGTAACCAAGCTTCGCCATGGAGAAGAATAATGGCTTTCTAATATCAATCTCCTTGTTTGACTCAACGATATAGCTAATGGATTCCCTGTCCTTTTCAGCTGCAGTCTCAACATATTTGACGCCGTAAATTTCCTTGATGGCAGACTCTACGGAATTCTTCGGCCCGGATACGGTAACAAGCAGCCTGGAGGCTGCACCGAAACCTTTGGAAAGATTCTCGGGTGTATCGATCGCTGCAATCTCGCCTTGATTGATAATGACGACACGTTCGCAAACAGCACTGACTTCAGGCAAAATGTGTGAGCTGAGGATGATGGTATGCTCCTTGCCCAGTGCTTTGATCAGTTTTCTTATCTCAATGATCTGCTTGGGGTCAAGGCCAACTGTAGGCTCGTCCAATACAAGAACTTCAGGACTTCCGACAAGCGCCTGCGCCAGACCCACTCTCTGCTTGTAGCCCTTGGACAGGTTCTTGATCAGCCTGTTCCTATGGTCTCCGATCTTTACAAGCTCCATGATGTCACTGATCTGGTTCTTCTTCTTTTTTTTGTCCACCAGTTTCAGGTCTGAAACAAAGTCCAGATAGTCCTTGACTGTCATGTCCATGTATACGGGCGGTTGCTCTGGAAGATAACCTATACGCCTTTTTACTTCTTTCGGCGATTCCATGATGTCATAGCCGCATACCTTCACTGTGCCTTCACTTGAAGGCAGATAGCCGGTTATGATATTCATCGTGGTGGACTTTCCGGCACCGTTCGGTCCGAGGAAGCCAAGAATCTCACCTTTTTCCACAGTAAAATTCAAATTGTTGACGGCTTTTATCTGACCAAATCTTTTGGTCAAATTCTGTATTTCTATCATCTCTTTCCCCCCTGCTATTAATGTCTGTTTTGACACATAACGCTAACACAATTATGAGAGATACATTTTAATAAATTGTGAACAATTTGTAAAAAATTATACACAATTTATTACGGCATAAAAAAGCCTCAAAAGAGACTTTTCAGGCTGCAACCATTATATAGTTTTTCAAAATGCATTTCAAGAAAAATTTATTACCAGAACCAAGGGGACGGTTCCTCTGGTTTGCGACCGTGACAGGAGACTGTCCCTTGTCATGTACAATGGCCGCTCCTGCATTACACCACGTTCATTGCACATACTTCATATATTCTGAATATGATATTGTCATGACCTGATCATGTTTAGCCGTTGTTTAACGGCGGCGCTTCCTGGAACGAACAGGGAAAAAGGTTGCAAGCACTGGTACTAGAAAGGACAACCCGCATGTTATCAGCCAGCCGTTCAAGCCAAGATGCACCGTTCTAAAAATTGTTTGTAAAGCGGGTATATATACAACGCCGAGTATCATAGCCAATGAAATGAGTACGGAGAACACCAGATAAATGTTGTCAAACAGATTGATCTGGAAAATATTCCTTGTTTCTGACTTGCATTCGAAAACATGTATGAGCTGTGTCAGCACAAGCGTGACAAATGCGCCGGTCCGTGCCGCTGCTACATCGCCCGTAAAATACAGCATGGTTGCGAAAACTGCCAGCGTAGTCAGGCCGATCAGCACTCCCCTGAAAATGATAATACCGGCCAGACCGTCTGAGAATATGCTCTCGTCCGGCCCTCTTGGATGCCTCTTCATCACATCCTTCTCTGGCGGGTCGAAGCCGAGGGCAACGGCAGGAAGTCCATCTGTCACGAGGTTCACCCACAGGATCTGTATCGGAAGCAGCGGTATGGGAAGTCCGACAAGCATACCGAGAAACATGGTCAAAACCTCTCCTATATTGCATGCAAGCATATACCTGATAAACTTCCTGATATTATTGTAAATTACTCTTCCTTCTTCTATTGCTGCAATAATTGTGGCAAAATTATCATCGAGCAGCATCATCGAGGAGGCTTCCTTCGTAACGTCTGTCCCCGTCAGTCCCATGGCGACGCCGATATCCGCCTCTTTTACAGCAGGCGCATCATTTACGCCGTCGCCGGTCATCGCTACGATATGCCCCCGCTTCTTCAGCGCCCTTACGATCATCAGCTTATGCTTTGGGGAAACTCTGGCATAGACACTGACGTCATCAACCACCTGTTCAAGCCTTCGTTCGTCCATACCATCCAGTTCACGCCCTGTCAGTACAGTCTCACCATCCCTGTAAATGTCCAATTCTCTTGCAATGGCAACAGCCGTCAGCTTGTGGTCTCCGGTAATCATAACGGGCTTGATGCCGGCAAGCCTGCACTTGAGTACTGCTTCAGCCGCTTCCTCCCTGGGCGGGTCGAGCATGCCGATCAGTCCTGCAAAGATCAGGTCGGATTCAAGCTCATTATGGCGCCAGACTCTGGAATTAAGTCTTCTGTATGCAACGGCAATGACCCTCAGTGCATCCTGCGCCATTGAGTCATTTGTCCTGAGGAATTTCATTCTGAGTTCATATGTCAAAGGAACAATGCCTTTAGGACCATTTACTTTGCTGCATTTTTTCAAAAGCTCATCCGGAGCGCCCTTCGCAAACACAAAGGTCTCCCCCTTATGAGTGTCGCAGACAACAGACATGCATTTTCTGTCTGAATTGAAGGGGATCTCATCAACCCTGAAATAACTTGACGCAAGCGCCTCAGGAGTCAAACCGGCCTTTGCCGAAGCAACCAGCAAAGCTCCCTCTGTCGGGTCACCGGTAAATTCCCAGCCACCTGCTGTTTTATCCCGGGACACGCTTGCATTATTGCAAAGCGCCGCTATTTCAAGGGCTTGCCTGAGAACTGCATCTTTAGAGGGATCCATTCTGCCTTCCTTGTACATAAAAGGCTGCTTATGCCCGTCATCCCTGACATCCACCATCCTGTCACCGGCAAATATCCTCCTGACTGTCATTCTGTTCTGCGTCAGCGTACCAGTCTTATCCGAACAGACCACACCCGCACACCCCAATGTCTCAACCGCGGGCAGCCTTCTTATCAGCGCATTCCTTTTCAGCATTCTCTGAACGCCAAGTGCCAGTGAAATTGTGACAAGTGCCGGTAAGCCTTCCGGTACGGCTGCAACTGCCAGGCTTATACCCGAGAGCAGCATGTTGAAAGCATCCTCTCCCCTCAATATTCCTGTGACAGCCACTATGGCACATATGATCAGACAGCCTGCCACAATAAGCTTCCCGAGGTGGTCAAGTCTCTTTTGCAGCGGAGTCTGCTCCTCTTCGATATTCCGGATCAAATCGGCGATCCCGCCCATTTCAGTATTCATGCCGGTTGCATGTACAAGTGCTTTTGCCCTGCCCCCGGTAATCACGGTACCCATATAGACCTGGCATTTCCTATCTTTACAGTCCAAAAGCTTTCCTGTAAAAGAGGCTTTCTTTTCCACCGGCATGGATTCCCCTGTCAGCAGGGACTCATCCGCTTGCAGACTCATACTCTCAAGCAGCATGGAATCTGCCGGGACCCTGTCGCCTGTTTCAAGCAGGATTACATCTCCCGGCACGATCTGTTCCGCCGGTATGCTGGCCACTTTGCCGTTCCTCAGCACCTTGGCAACAGGAGCAGCCAGACTTTTAAGCGCTTCCATCGTTTTTTCCGTTCTGAACTCCTGCACAAATCCAAGTATTGAATTAATGACCACAATCGCTATAATCGTCACAGCCTCCGTAACATCACCCATAAAAGCGGATATGACCGTAGAAACCAGCAATACCAATACCATAACATCCGTAAACTGCCTGAGCAGCAGTTTCACCAGCGATATTTTCTTCTTTTCCTCAAGAATATTCAGGCCATGTTCCAAAAGCTTTTTTCTGGCTTCCTTTTCGCTGAGTCCGTTGTGTTCCTCATAGCCCCTTGTGTTGTTTTTTTTCAAAGTATCATGCATGATCAAATTACGACACCCCTTTAGTCCTATTTTTATTCAAAAGACATGCCGATTAGACCAATTCATGGACAGAAGCGGATTGTCCGCGGCTGTACAGGGAGGGGTGTCACTCATTTATCACATATGCCGGAAGCACTTCATATATATATATGAACAACATGAAGGGTCTGGTAGAATGATATTTTCTATACTGCTGATATCAGTATCCCTGAGTCTGGATGCATTTGGCGCAGGAATTACATATGGAATGCGGAAGATAAGGATTCCTCTGGCATCAAAACTAATCATCTGCTTTATGTCCGTCCTCTACTCAGGCATCGCACTTATTGCAGGCAAGGCTGCACATGGAATCCTTCCACCCGTGTCGGCAAGCACAACCGGAGCCATAATACTGGCAGTAATGGGTGTATATATCATCATGCAGACATTTCTTAAAAAAGAAAATAGTGTGACAGAAAAATCCCATACGGAAAAAAGAAAGCTTTTTGAAATTGTGTTGAAATCGTTTGGAATTACAATTCAGGTAATACGAAATCCTGATAATGGAGATATCGATCGCTCCGGCGTCATAGACACACGAGAAGCCCTGCTGCTTGGATTTGCACTCTCAGTTGACGCCATTGGCGTGGGAATAGGAAGTGCACTTGCGGGAATCGGATCATTGTTGATACCTCTAACGGCAGGTGTTTTCCAGATGCTCCTGCTCCATGCCGGAACCTGCATCGGCAAGCGGCTTGGTGAGTCCTCAAGGCTCAACAAAAAGATGATTTCGGTAGTACCGGGTATTCTGCTGATCACACTGGCAATTATAAGGATACGGTAAACGCTTACTCCTCGTATACCTTCTTAATCCCCTGCAATGTCTGCAGTTCGTTCAACGTCTGCAAACCGATTCCGATATCCGGCATTTTAACAAGCACCTTGATCAAAAGAGTATTTTCTTTATCTTTATACAACTGTATGTTTTTCATCTCCAATCCGTTTTTATCAAAGATACAAGTAATATTACCGACCTGACCCACCAGATTTTCCGTTTCAATTATCAGCATCTTGTATTTATTCTTTCTGGTGAAAAACTTTTCTGCCTTTTTCAGAGTGATAAGCGTCAAAAATATCATAAAGGTAGCAGCGACCGCGCCCTCATAGAATCCGATACCCACCGCTATGCCGACACAGGAGACAGCCCACAGGCTTGCTGCAGTAGTAAGACCTTTTACATTAAAACCATCTCTTATTATGGTGCCGGCGCCAAGAAAGCCTATACCGCTGATGACCTGAGCCCCAAGCCTCGCAGGGTCAATATTTGCAACCTTGCCGTATTTGGCGAATATGAATTCGGAGGTCACCATGACAAGCGCCGAGCCTACACACACAAGTATATGGGTTCTGAAACCGGCCGGTCTGTTGGTATGTTCTCTCTCAAACCCGACAATACCTCCGAGCAATGCTGCCAGAATGAGTCTTAGCATAATTTCAGCCGTATATTGCATTTCAGTTTCCTCATTTCATAATATGTATCTCTCAGCTTTAAAATTCCTAGCTGTGTCAGTTCCCTAAGAAAGCATATTGCCCGTTTTTATTCTCAAGTTTCCATTCTGCATAGCTTCCTACCATCTTGAGGTTATGACTGATCACAGTCCAAACCTCCGGCACCTCGAAATCTAGCCTCCATGCCGCCGCTCCGGCCAGTTCATACTTATGGACCAGTGAAGTTCTCAGATTAAGGGAATTCTTATCCTCAAGCCAGACTTTACATGTGGCGCCATCCCTGGTGAATTCGCTATAGAATTGGCCGCTTTCCTCGTCCCAGGTTTTCTGCGCTTTATTCTCCTCAAGCAATTTCTGAATGCTCATCATTGATAAAGCCTGACTGGTTAATTTTATTTTACCACCATCTGGTGTTTCTTTCCATAGTCTGGTATAAAATGGCATACCCAGTATCAACTTTTCTGCAGGCACATCTTTGAGAAAGCTTTGAACAGCTTCATCCGTCCAGCTCAGCTGTGCAACCGATCCAACCACGCCTCCGCCGCTCCAGTGCTGGTCATAGGCCATCAGCGCAACATAATCTGCTGATTCGCCCAGCGCTTTTCTGTCATAGCAGGGCAGCAGATTGATATCTACCGAAACCACCAGTCCCTGCTCACGAAGAAGCGGGGACAATTCCCTGACGAACTGGGTAAGGGCATCCTTGTCTGAATTCTTCAGGCTCTCAAAATCCAGGTTGATACCATCCAGCCTGTATAGCGCCGCGAAGGCCAGAAGCTGCCTTATGGCATTGTCTCTGGCATCGGTATTGTTCAGGAAATCGCCTGAAGTTTCACTGTCACTGAAATTGTTGCTGAAAAGTGCCCAAACCTTATAACCGTTTTTATGCGCCCACTCAACATATTTCCCGTCAGCATGATTCTCGACTTCTCCATCTGCACCGACCACCTGGAACCAGGTGGGGGATATTACGTCAAGACCATTGATTACAGCTCTGTCAGACAGGTTCGATTTCATATTGTAGGCATAATCCCATGCCATATTGATCTTGCCGTTTTGAGGCTTCCATACGGCAACGTTGTTTTCAGCCGGCTCCGGCTCGGAAGCCGCTACTGATTTTACATCTACAAACTTCTTCTCGATATATCCCACCGCACCTTCAGCGGTACGGACCTTGTACCATTTTTCATCCTCCTTGAAAACCTGGAGTTCGCTTTCCTTTCCCTCCATGCCTTCCATCTTCTTCACGATGGGGAAAGCCGTAGATTGACCGATCCTGACAACAGCACCGGATTTGACCGGCTCTGCGATCTGACTTGTCCTGCTTATAAAATCTATAACAATTACATTATTATCACTGATAAATGATATTTCAATACCATAATACTCGCTCAGAAACTCGATAGGTACCAGAATATCGTCCTTATTCTCCGTAGCCGGTATGTTGAGATTGACAGGCTTGTTATTCACATAGGCTTCCAGACTCCCCGTCTTCATCCTGATCACCCTGTCCTTTGTGGTGATGGTAAGCTTGTGCGCCTCCTTGTCCCAGTTGATGTTGGGGTCGATGTACTGTTTAACCAGTCGCAACGGCAAAAGTATCCTGCCATCGACAATACGGGGTTCGCCCATGTTATCGATCACATCTCCTCCGATGACGACATTCAGCTTTCCCTCGGCAAACGCAGCCACGACCGTATCGTTCGGCGCAAAGAATACTTTATAAACACCATATCCAAATCCGCCAAGCAGGACGGAAACTATAATAAAAATGATCAACCTCAAATAGATTCTCTTCACAAATACCCCCATATAAAGTGTCTCCTTACATTATACCAGCAAAATTCGACAAAATAATGCTTCCATAATTTAATAAATAGTAAAAAGAAAAGACACCCTTGAATATTGCTCTTAAAAAGTGTCTCTAAATATCTTTTATGATCGCTGGCTGTTCAGTTCGTATTGATCTTTCTCGGTATGAATACCTTGAAATTGCTCAGCATTCTTTCATCCGGTTCAAATATCAGCACAGTCTTCTCACCCTTGTAGCTCAATGTTGCGAAATAGGCTCCCGGTGAATCAGACGAACTTGATGCATCAATCCTGTTCTTTATGCTCTGCACCGACTGGCTGAAGCTGTTACTTTTGACAGGGGACAATATCTCGAATTCCTTGCAGCTTGCGCTGAAAATCCTTTTTCTTTTCCTGCGCGAAATAATTTTGTCGATATCAATCTCACCGTTCGTGACAATATACTCAAACTCTACGTTCCTTGCAGCAATCAGACGATATCCAAGATAAACGAAGCCTGCCGCGAAAAAGACGCCAATGCCGAGCTGCTGCAATACTTGTATAGTAACGCTGAGAAAGATAAGAATGAACGAGCCGGTCAGTATACCCGCAGTTATCAATTTATCCTGGAATCCTTTCTTTTTCGTAACCAGTTTTTCTATGAATGTATCCATAAATGCCCTCCCGCAAAAAACCATGCATAATTAGAATTACCTGTGAAATTGATTTTAACATACCTGGCACACATAAACAATACAGAGTATACGTCGATATGAATTTATTTGACTGCTGTAAATTACCTTTCATTATTTATTTTTATTGAAACATAATATTATGAAATGGTCCAGGGCGGTGATTTATCATATAGATGCGATAAGGGTATAGCCGCTATTCTGGTGTTCTTGCTGTGTTTTCTCATTTTATGGGCGATTGATAAAACTCTGATCAGGAAAATGAATCAAAAACTGCAAAAGCAGCCATCCTTACACTTATCTGCATAAATACCAGACTTCAAATCCTGTGTTTATTTGATGAAAGTCAAGCCTTCCTGGGATTTCGGAGCAATCATCAGTGCCTCGGATGATATTTCAGCCGGAAGTGCAGTACACATTTGGGGCTATTTCCAGGAATATTTTTTTATTTTGTATCCTGCGGTGATTGTAGGCACCTTCAAATTTCTGATTGGTGGAAATATGGCTTTAACAGGCGGTGCAGTGTCTGTATGTAAAAAACACGATATTCAGCCAGGGCAAGCGAACCTGCTTATTCACCCTGGCTGAATGAGTTATTATTGCTACCTTCCAGTTACTTAAAAAAGTGACCATTGCCTCAGTTCCTTCAGGAGCCGGGGTTCCACCGGGTGTATTTGCACTATTGGTCCCCATTTATATGGATAGCTCCTGATGTTGTGTCATATGTCATTACAACATCCATTGCATCTGACAAAGCCTTTATTGGCAGGTATACGTCTCTGCCGTAAAAGAATGGTTCCAATACGGTTCCACTTTCATCCTTCAGTGTAACCTGCTCCCCATTAACAGTGATTTTGATATCTTTAAAAGTTACAGTTGGTTTTTCCTGATCCGATGGCATTTTAATCCCGCCGCCTGTACTATTTCCCTGATCAGGCGTCATTCTGCCTTGCATATGTATTCCACCCTTGGATGTATTCCCACCTATTCCAATCGCTCCGGGTGTAGTACGCCCGTGTTCCATACGAAATGCGCCCCTGGTGGTATTCCCATCTATTCCGATCGCTCCGGGCGTAGCAGACCCGCGTTCCATACGAAATGCGCCCCTGGTGGTATTCCCATCTATTCCAATCGCTCCGGGCGTAGCAGACCCGCGTTCCATACGAAATGCGCCCCTGGTGGTATTCCCATCTATTCCGATCGCTCCGGGTGTTGCAGGTCCGCGCTCCATACGAAATGCGCCCCTGGTGGTGTTCCCATCTATTCCGATTGCTCCGGGTGTTGCAGGTCCGCGCTCCATACGAAATGCGCCCTTGGTGGTGTTCCCATCTGCGCTGATTGCTCCTGAGGTACTGGCTGTTATAATGACTGTATTCGTAGCAGAATCATATGAAACCTTCATTTTCAAAGCCCTGGCATATTCCTGCAACGTAAAATAATCCAGGCCATTATAATTGTATGGCTTCAGTGTATTCTTGCTGCCGTCCTTCATTGCCATCGGCCGATTACCGGCATTTCCCCCTGAGTCCTTGTTTTGAATACCATTTGTAGATTGGCCTGTTGCCGCAAAAACAGATATTGTTATTAACATGGATATTAAAGCAAATGCAACAGCAAAAGCAATATAACGATAGAATCTTTTCGTTTTTAACATATTTCTCTCCTTTCCAATCTTGTTAATAAAATCATCTTTAAATCATATTATTGCTACAATTGATTTTATCTTGCTTAAATTAAAATGTGCTTAGAAACATACTGCTAAATGTGGCAAAACAAGGACGGTCAATCTTATGCCACAAAACAGTCCTATTCCGCAGAAACCCGGTGTCATAGCAAACATTTGCAAATGCAGACACAAAACAGCAATAAAAAGAAAAAAGTCTATGATTGGAATAGATAAACCGAAATGCCAGAGTTATATCCATATGGTACTTCCGAATAATGAATTAAATTGAACTTTTGTTATGCAAGGAAAAGAATATAATAAAATTTATATCAAAAATCCAAGGGATGGGACCATGATAATACCAAATCCGTTAGTTTATCAGGCGGCTCGGGTCTTTGCTCAACATGACCCTGATGATACAGTCAAAGATTTACTTTTTAGATGTCCTGATCTTGATAATAATGATGTGATTAAAATACTTCAGACAGCAAAAATTCATATTGAAGATGTCGATGGCGGATACAGCGCATTTCTCAATGCAGTCAATCTGACGCTTCATACAAAGGTTTACAATTTGGAAGTAACCAGTAGAAAAGACATAAAAGCGGCAGGTAAAATTTTATCAGGATTGAAAGCGGGTCACCAAAATGGAGTGCATTTACTTTAAAAAAGCCACATTCTTTAGTCATATATTGGGTATTCAGGGATATTGCCAATTTCATAAAATCAAAATCAAACATTATCGTAAGTTAGGCTACTATCCTTACTTTTACTGTAAAAGTATCGATGGAGAAGTTATGGAGGAATGCAATATCCATATGAATTTGAAAGGGTGCAAGAGTAGCACGAAGCTCGCTTCTAAGGCTTTTTAATAATCTCAGGAGGCCAGTTTTCATTCACTTTATCCTCGCCCTTATAATAATCAACTGCATCTTCTGTCTGATATATTTCCTGTTCCGGCAAAATATTTATTTTGTTCGAATCTGGATACTCGCAAACATCCATACCCATAATTGTTCGTATATCAAGAAACCTGCAGGGTTGCACTGTATGATTATATAGCTGATGTGCACCTGTGGGACCAATTTCAAAAAATACGATATCCCCTTCAGATAATTCAGTAAAACCGTCCGGCGTACGCAGCATGGCATTGCCTGATAATATAACAAAAATCTCCTCGGCATTTCTATGAAAGTGGTACGGATAAGAATATTTTCCAGGGTCAAGCGACCTGATATCAAACTGCAAATGCTTTGATCCAACGATTTCCGCCAGCTTTGGGCTTGTATGCCAGGCGAATTCCGGTATTGGTGACTGCCTGAGTTCATAGGATAATTTCTTTTCATTAAATATCTGAGCCATGTCAAATCTCCTTTTCCTTCGATAGTTATCGTATTCATAATTTTTTTGATTTTCTCTTTAGCTACAGTTACCTCAATTATACTTAAAGGTTTACATAAAAAAGCAATATCTTCATCACCGTTTATCCGTTAGAATTCTTAATTGCATCCCGGCATATGGAAAGAAAAGAGTGCACTTGCCTGTCAGATACACTTTCATCAATTCCGACACAGGATATGGACAATTTCTCCATGGGCCTGCCATCTTCAAGCATCTTGCATATGTCGTACTTCAATTCTTCAGGTTCAACATCCTTGAGCTTTACCGGGCTATACCTTGCATTCAGATATACATCCGGAAGTTGTTTCCGCACATATGCAATATCAGAATAAGCGCCTGCTTCGGCAAAAGCAAGCTCACCTGCCAGCTTATACCCATCCACCACATGTTCCATTGATTTGCCGCAATGGTGAATTCCAAAAGATTTAAAAACTTCAGCCAGTCTTTTATCACAAGGTAAAAGAAACTGGGTGTACGTATCAAGAGAGATCATTTCTACCGTGCAATTGGAGGTGACATAAACTTCAGGTACTGTCTTTTGTACGATGGCTGTAACCCCACCGGAGAGCTTTCTGCTATAACCGCATAATCTTCTTCCGATCTCTATGGATATTTCCGTACACAGTCCTAACAAATGATGGGCAAGCTCAGGATTCACATGATAATCGATGAAAAGCTCCGAACCTCTTAGGTCAAGCGCTATATTCTGTATTCCCATAAGATTGATATTGGGCTCCACATAACCATATTTCCGGATCAAATAATCGGTCTGCTCCTGAATTCTTTGCCAAAGACTACATGTGTCAAGCTTCGGAACTTTTAGATCCCAGATTTCTTCTTCGCTCATGTTTCTGCATAGAACCTCAGGAGGATTTTTATCCGAGTAGTGGACTTCACATCCTAAAAGTTCAGAATGCAAAAATCCTGAAGCTATAAGGTCGGACCCGATTATAGGCCTTGGTGCCGGATTGTTTTCGCCAATACCCAGATCACCGAATTTGTCGAACAGCACCTGTCTCATTTTCAGATCCGCTTCGATCCTGTACTCCGAATTATAAAAGAATTCTTTATTAAAACAGATCCCTGCATTTTTATGCCACCAGGAAGGATGAAATGTTATATCAACCGGAATACTCATATTATCAATACCCCCCTCCACATTCATTCGTGCTCAATTTCGCTTAAAGGCTCATACAAAGCAATATCTTCTTCACCCCTGAATGATATTCGTTTTAAATCTCCATCGTCCTCATACAAAATCACCATTTTTTGTTCAGGAGTTTTATCAGGAGAAATTTTTATATTATACAAAGTTGTGTTCTCATCATTCAGGATGCTGTAAAGATAACTATAGCCTGTAAAGTGAAATTCACCGGCTAAAGCAGCATGCAATTGCTTAAATTTCATTACATCCATAAAATAAACTGCGTTTAAAGGCTGATCCCTTCGCACCATTTGAATAATGCGCAGTTGCATATCTTTATCATAACAATACCTGATAACGTCATTATCTTGGGTAGAATCATCGATATAAAGCGGAAAATAAAGCTCCTTGCCTCTTCCTTCCTTATAGGAATCAACTTTTCGGGATAAAATTTCTTCTTCTTTCAGTGTGGCAGAAAAAAGGTTCTTTCTAAAAGCAATGATCGTTGAACCCTCGTCATATACCGTGAACATGCTCGTCTTCCTCCTAATGCTTTTCCCGCTTATCTCCAATAAATACTTTAGATTATCCCTATAATACCCCTCTATCTATCAAAAGTACAGGCTTTCAGGTTCTACCTTTATCTTTATGTGTTTTCACTCAACCTCAGACATAACAACTAGTAACCTTGCTCTCTACGGATTACATATTTCAATCTGATTTATACTCCTTGATTATAGCAAATATAAATATGGAATACCAATATTATGCAAATAATAAGATGGTTTTGCATAAAGGGCGTGGTTGAAATCAATAGCCCTTGGCATACTTTCACGCATAAGAAAAGACCCACATATTGAAATGCAGGTCTTTTCATTAAGGGTTTCCCCTTCATTCTTTTATTGATTGGCCCTTATCTTAGTACATTCCGCCCATTCCGCCCGGCATTCCGCCGCCGCCCGGCATTGGAGCATCCTTCTCGGGTTTGTCGGCAACTACGCTTTCGGTTGTAAGTACCATTGCTGCTACGGAAGCAGCATTCTGCAGAGCAGACCTTGTGACCTTGGCAGGATCAACGATACCGGCTTCGATCATGTCGAGATACTCTTCCTTCAGGCAATCAAAACCGATACCGGGTTTGCTGCTCTTGACCTTGTCAACAATAACGGACCCTTCAAGACCTGCATTGGTAGCAATCTGTCTGATGGGTTCTTCAAGGGACTTAATAATGATCTGAACGCCTGTCTTCTCATCGCCATGAGACGTTTCAAGAAGTTTTACAACCTTCGGGATCGCATTGATGTACGCAGTTCCGCCGCCAGCTACGATGCCTTCCTCGACAGCAGCTTTCGTTGCTGCAAGAGCATCTTCTATACGGAGTTTCTTTTCCTTCATTTCAGTTTCGGTTGCTGCTCCAACCTGGATGACAGCTACGCCGCCGGAAAGCTTTGCAAGCCTCTCCTGGAGCTTTTCCTTATCGAAATCGGAAGTAGTTTCTTCAATCTGAGCCTTGATGGCTGCGATTCTCTTCTTAATATCTTCTTGTAAACCAGCACCGTCAACAATGATGGTATTTTCCTTCTGAACCTTGATCTGCCTTGCTTTTCCAAGCTGAGCAATCTTGGTTTCCTTCAGGTCAAGACCGAGTTCATCGGAAATGACTTCGCCGCCGGTCAGGATAGCGAGATCCTGCAGCATGGCTTTTCTTCTGTCGCCAAAGCCGGGAGCTTTGACTGCTACACAGTTGAAGGTTCCACGGAGTTTGTTGACGATAAGCGTAGTGAGAGCTTCGCCTTCAATATCCTCAGCGATGATGACCAGCTTCTTGCCAGCCTGTACAATCTGCTCAAGAAGAGGAAGAAGATCCTGGATACTGCTGATTTTCTTATCTGTAATGAGGATGTAAGGATCGTCAAGAACGGCTTCCATCTTCTCAGTGTCAGTTACCATGTATGCAGAAACATAACCTCTGTCAAACTGCATGCCTTCAACTACTTCAAGACTCGTGCCCATGGTCTTGGACTCTTCAACAGTAATAACACCGTCGTTGGTGACCTTCTCCATTGCATCTGCGATCAGCTTGCCTATTTCTTCATCGTTAGCAGAAATGGAAGCCACTCTTGTGATATCTTCCTTGCCCTTGATCTTCCGACTGCCGTCTTTGATTGCCTCGACAGCAACTTCAACAGCCTTTGCAATGCCTTTCTTAAGGATCATCGGGTTTGCGCCTGCTGCAACGTTCTTGAGGCCTTCCCTGATGATCGCCTGTGCGAGCAGCGTTGCGGTAGTAGTACCGTCGCCTGCTACGTCATTGGTCTTGGTAGCAACTTCCTTGACAAGCTGTGCGCCCATGTTCTCGAACTTGTCTTCCAGTTCGATTTCTTTTGCTATGGTAACACCGTCGTTTGTGATCAGCGGTGAACCGAATTTCTTATCAAGGACAACATTTCTTCCTTTTGGTCCAAGAGTGATCTTGACTGCATCAGCCAGCTGGTTCACGCCGCTTTCAAGCGCACGCCTGGCTTCTTCTCCGAATTTGATTTCCTTTGCCATATGATTCAAACCTCCTTATATTCTGATTGTTTCTTTATTCAACGATTGCGAGTATGTCGCTCTGCTTCAAAATAGTATATTCATTCCCATCAATCTTGACTTCCGTGCCGGCATATTTGCTGATCAGCACTTTATCGCCTACCTTGACTTCCATCTTGATTTCCTTGCCTTTTTCATCGTACCCGCCAGGACCTGCGGCAATGATTTCAGCCACTTGTGGCTTTTCCTTGGCTGTCCCCGGAAGAACGATGCCGCTCTTGGTTGTTTCTTCACTTTCAAGCATCTTGATTACTACTCTTTCACCTAAAGGCTTTATTTTCATAAAGTAAACCTCCTACAATAATTTTGCATTTTGTTAGCACTCACTTGTGTTGAGTGCTAATCATACTAATAATATAATATACTAACCATTTTCAAATCAAATATGCATTTTTGCTAAATTGTACCGTTTAAGGCTTGTTAGCGCCAATTATCTGCCATTATTGCTCAATTCCATTGTTTTTCAAATCCAGTGTGAAAAAGAGATACAGTTGTTCACTCCCTTTTCCTAAGCTCTCCGTAAACATCCTCCAGTGTCATTCCTCTTTCGGCAAGAAGCACCATGATATGATACATGAGATCAGCTATTTCCGCCTTTATTTCGACTTCCGAGCCATTTTTGGAGGCGATGACGACCTCGCAGGCCTCTTCACCGATCTTTTTCAGTATTTTATCGAGTCCTTTTCCAAAAAGATAGTTTGTGTAGGAGCCTTCCTTCGGATTAACCCTTCGGTCGGAAATAACGCTGAATACATCTCCAAGCACTTCGGAACCCGCCTGGCTGTCTTCTGCTGCCTGACTGTCTTCTGCTGCCTGGCTGCACTCTGTCCGGTCACCTTTAGCCTGACTGCCGGCATCCTTGCCGCCTTCCGCCTGCTCATAACCATCCGTCTGTTTGTCGTCTTCCCGCTGCTCAGCCGTCGGTGTTCCTGTTATCGCTGAATCATCCCTGGCAGTACCGTCCTTTAATTCTTCCGCATCCAGCCTTGTAAAAAAGCAGGAACGATGTCCGGTATGACAGGCAGCTCCGGTCTGTTCAACTTTTAGCAGCAGCGTATCCCCGTCACAGTCGATGCTGATGGAACGAACCTGCTGGAAATGGCCGGAGGTTTCGCCCTTCAGCCACAGTTTCTGCCTGCTCCTGCTGTAGTAATGCACTTTTCCGGTCTCGATCGTCTTTCGGAGGGATTCCTCGTTCATATAGGCGAGCATCAGCACTTCATCCGTCCTGATGTCCTGGGTCACAGCCGGTACAAGCCCGTCTGCGTTGAATTTCACCATTTCAAGAAGGTTTGCCATTTTATAACCTCATCTCAATTCCTTTTCGATTTAGATAGGCTTTCAGATTGCGGATCTCCATTTCCCGGAAATGAAAAAGGGAAGCTGCAAGCACAGCATCCGCCTTCCCATCGGTAAGCGCTTCGTAGAAATGCTCCATCGTACCGGCGCCGCCCGAAGCGATCACAGGAATATTGACACTTTCGGAAACAGATCTGGTAAGCGGTATGTCATAACCGTTCTTTGTTCCGTCGCAATCCATGCTCGTCAGCAGTATTTCACCTGCGCCAAGCCTTTCGGCCTCAATTGCCCACTCAACGGCATCCCTGCCTGTATTCACACGTCCGCCGTTGAGATATACTTCCCAGCCGCTGCCGTCCTCACGCCTTTTGGCATCGATCGCAACGACGACACACTGGCTTCCGAATTTGATTGCCGCCTCCGAGATAAGCTCAGGTCTTTTCAATGCTGCCGAATTCACTGATATCTTATCGGCGCCGGCTTTGAGAATTTCTCTGAAATCCTCAGCTGTCCGGATACCGCCTCCAACTGTGAACGGAATAAAAACCTGTTCGGCCACGCGCCTTACCACATCAAGCATGATGCCCCTGGCATCCGACGACGCGGTTATATCCAGGAAGGTCAGTTCATCAGCGCCAGCTTTGTCATATATGGCCGCTACCTCCACCGGATCACCTGCGTCTCTGATATTTACAAAATTAACTCCCTTGACGACCCTGCCGTTATGAACGTCCAGACAGGGAATTATCCTCTTGGTATGCATCTCTTACTCCTTCGCTACCGCAATTGCTTCCTTGAGATCAATATCGCCCGTATACAGGGCTTTGCCGACTATGGCGCCGGACACACCGATTTCCTTCAGGTTCCTGATATCCTGTATGTTTGTAACGCCTCCGGATGCGATCACATCGATTGCGACCGCCTTTACCATGTCCTCCATTGCCTTAAGGTTCGGCCCTTTCAACATTCCGTCACGTGAAATGTCGGTATATATAATTGTCTTAGCTCCAAGCTCCTCCATTTTTTTGGCGAAGCCGATTGCTGTGAACTCGCTTGTCTTTGCCCATCCTTCAATGGCAACCATTCCATCTTTAGCGTCGATCCCTACTGCAAGACTGTTGCCAAAAGCCTTGACCGCCTTTTTGACCAGTTCGGGATCCTTGACTGCCGAAGTTCCCAGAATAACCCTTTGGATGCCCTTGCAAAGAATGATCTCAATCATTTCGATCGAACGTATGCCCCCGCCCAGCTGCAGCGGTATCCCGACCTTCACGGCCATCTCGCTTATCGCGGCAATGTTTTGCGGTTCGCCAAGCCTTGCTCCGTCCAGATCAACTACATGCAGGTATTCGGCACCCAATTGCTCGAACTTCATAGCCATTTCCACCGGATGGTCGGAATATACGGTCACGTCGTTGAACTTGCCCTGTACCAGCCTTACACATCTGCCATCCTTAATATCTATCGCGGGATAAATGATCATCTTAAACCACTCCTATAATATAATTAATTTAATGCTATCAAACTATATTATCTATTTCTGTATTATCCAATTTGTGCCGCCCAGTTTTTTAAAATCATCAGACCTGTCTCACCGCTTTTTTCCGGGTGGAACTGTGTAGCAAACACTCTTCCGCAGCCGATGGCCGCATCAATGGAAACACCATACTCGCATGTCGCAGCAACCAGCGTCTTATCCTTTGCATCCAGGTAAAAGGAATGCACAAAGTAAACATACGGATTTTCAGGAAGGCCGGCAAATAATGGGCTGTCACTTACTTTTAAGGAATTCCAGCCCATATGAGGAACCTTCAGTCCCATATTCTGCGGCAGTCCCCGTATTGCTCCGCCAAACAAGCCGAGACCGTTCACCCGGCTTCCGCCTTCCTCGCTGTAATCAAAAAGCAGCTGCATTCCAAGGCATATCCCCAGAAAAGGCTTATTCTGCTTCACAGTCTCTTTGACGATGTCCACCATGCCATATTTTTCAAGGCTTCCCATAGCGTCCGAATATGCACCCACGCCTGGCAGCACCACAGCATCCGCCCGTCTGACCGCTGTGACGTCGGAAGTTATTATGGCATTGAGGCCTATGAACTGCAGTGCCTTTTCAACACTCCTAAGATTTCCTACACCATAATCAATTATCGCTATCAATTTTTATACCAGCCTTTTACCAGTTATTCTTTCATACGCTTCAATATATCTGGCTTCAGTACTCTTTTGCACCAGTTCCGGCAGTTCCGGCGCCGGCGGTTGCTTATTCCACTTTATTGCCTCCAGATAATCCCGCAGCGGCTGCTTGTCAAAACTCTTCTGCGGCCCGCCCGGCTTGTATTCGGATATTTCCCAGAATCTTGAGGAATCGGGTGTGAAAGCTTCGTCAGCCAGAACCAGCTTTCCATCCAGCATGCCAAATTCAAACTTCGTGTCTGCAAGCAGGATCCCCTTGCTTTCCGCGTGGAGGCAGGCTGCCTTATATAGTGCCAGACTTGCATCCCTCAGGCTTGTGGCTAACTCCGATCCGATTAAATCTGCAAGAACTTCGAACGTGACATTCTCGTCATGGCCGCCTTGAACCTTTGTAGATGGAGTAAATATCGGTTCAGGCAGTTTGTCGCCCTGTCGCAGGCCTGCAGGCAGCTTTATTCCGCAAATGCCGCCGGTTGTGTTGTATTCCTTCAGACCGGAGCCGTCAAGATAGCCTCGTACAATACATTCCGCATCAGCCATTTTTATCTTGTGAACCAGCATGGACCTGCCTTGCAGTTCATCCACATACTTAGACAAGCCGTTCGGGTATTTACTGACATCGGTCGTAATCATATGATTCCCGATAATATTCGAAGTGTAGTCAAACCAGAATTCCGAAATGCTGTTGAGGACCTTCCCTTTGTTGGGGATCAGATTCGGGAAAACGACGTCGAAGGCTGATATTCTATCCGTTACAACAACAAGCAGTTGTTCTCCGAGATCGTAGACATTTCTTACCTTGCCTTTTATAAACAAGGGCATATCGATGAAACTTGTGTCATTAATAAGCATACCTTACTCATCCTTTCGATATTTATAAAAGAGACCCGATATTACAACAGCGGCAAAGGCAACATATAAAGCTTCAGCGCCGGTTTTTACAATCAAATGACTCCCTTGGTGGACATGACGCCCTCAATCCGTTCATCCGTCCGGGTCGCCTCGTCCAGCGCCCGGCCAAAGGCTTTGAACACGGCTTCCACGATATGGTGGTTATTGCTTCCATACATAACATTTATATGTATGCTCATACCTGCATTTGTCGAAACTGCTCTGAAGAATTCCTCAACCAGTTCGGTGTCCATATCGCCTACGCGTTCATTCGTGTAGGTCGCGTTGCATACCAGATAAGGCCTTCCACCGAAGTCCAGTGAAACGATTGCAAGCGCTTCATCCATGGGGACCGTCGATGTTCCGTATCTCCTGATCGACTTTTTATCACCGGCTGCTTCCTTCATAGCCCGTCCCAGTACGATCCCGATATCCTCAACCGTGTGATGGGCATCCACCTGTAAATCGCCGCAGGCCTTGACTTCAAGGTCAAACAGGCCATGCTTTGAGAACAGTGTGAGCATATGGTCCAGAAACCCAACACCCGTATTTATTACAGAATTTCCGGCCCCATCAATGTCCAGCTTCATTGAAATATCAGTCTCTGCGGTTTTTCTATCCAGTTCGGCTCTTCTGCACATTCCTGCACCTCCAAATAACCATTTTCAAAAAGCTTCAGCGTCCCGTCACCTATTATAACAAAAGTAACCCATATAAATCCATATAATTCTCAGTTGTTCATGGTATCCAAATCTATTGTTTCGCTTTATAGAATCTGATCCAGCGCCCTGATCACGGCTGCCATTTCAGCATCCGTGCCAATGCTGATGCGCAGGTGATTGTTTATGACCGGTTTGTTGAAATACCGGACAAGAATACCTCGCGCCCTCAGTTCATTGAAGATCTTTTCAGCGCTGACATCGGAATGTGAAACAAAAATGAAATTTGCTGCAGAATCCGCAACTGTAAAGTTTCTGCTGCGAAGGTCGCGCACGAATTTCTCCCTTGTGGCCACGACCTTCGCAGTAATTCCTTCATAATATCCGGCATCCCTCAGGGCCGCGGTTCCGGCTATAATGGCAAGCCGATCCAGCGTATAGGAGTTGAAGGAATTTTTAACACTTTCGAGTGCGGCGATCAATTGACTGTCCCCAAATGCCAGACCGATCCTCATACCTGCAAGCGAACGTGATTTTGAAAACGTTTGAACTACCAGAAGGTTCGGATATTGGTCAATGAGCTTTACCACCGATTCCCCTCCATAATCAATATACGCTTCGTCAACGATCACCACCGTATCCGGATTGCCTTCAAGCACATTACGGATTGCTGACATGGACAAGGCTTTGCCTGTTGGTGCATTGGGATTGGCAATAATGATCCCGCCGCTGTTTTGAAGTAATTGTTCAGAGGGTATGTTGAACTCACTGTCGAGGGGTGTTGTGACATAGTCAAGCTGAAACAGGGAGGCATAGACCGGGTAGAACGAATAGGTTATGTTCGGAAATACAATGGTCCTGCCCGGATCGAAAAAGGCCATAAAAGCAAATGCCAGCACCTCATCCGAGCCATTGCCCGCGAATATCTGCTTCCTGCCGACCCCATAGCTTTCGGCTGCTGCTGTGATCAGCATATCGCAGGTCGGATCCGGATACAGCTTGAGACTATCGTCCGTCGCATTCCTGATCGCCTCGAGAACCTTAGGAGATGGGCCATACGGGTTTTCATTCGTGTTCAGTTTTATATATTTTCTATCTCTTGGTTGTTCTCCCGGTACATAAGGTTCCAAGCCCTGAGCCAGCTTGCTCCAGTATCTGTTCATACGAATTGACTCCTTTAATTCTGTTTCTCTATATCTTCGTCTCCATTGGACTAAACCGTACTGTCAGTGCGTTTGCATGTGCACCAAGTCCCTCGGATTTTGCAAAATACACAACATCGTCACTCACTTTTTCCAGCGCCTGCTTTGTGTAGGAGATCACACTGGATTTCTTCACATAATCTGCAACATTCAGCGGGGAGAAGAATCGGGCCGTCCCTCCGGTAGGCAATATATGGTTCGGGCCTGCGAAGTAATCCCCAAGAGGCTCGGGCGACCAGTGTCCCAGGAAGATGGCCCCTGCATTTTTAACGGAATCCAGTCTGCTGAACGGATCCTCAATACACAATTCCAAATGCTCGGGTGCGATCCTGTTCACAATATCCATGGCTTCATCCAGGTCATTTACAAGAACAACGGCGCTATAATCGGCAAGTGACTTGTCAAGTATATCCCTGCGTGAAAGCTGTCTGACCTGTTCTTCAATTTCTTTTATTACTTCATCGGCAAGCTTTTTTGACGGCGTCACGAGAATAGCGGCTGCAAGTACATCATGTTCCGCCTGCGAAAGCAGATCGGCAGCCACATATACGGGATTTGCAGAATCATCGGCCACAACGGTGATCTCACTCGGTCCTGCGATCATATCGATGTCGCAATAACCGAAAACCAGCCGTTTTGCGGTTGCCACATAAATATTTCCCGGACCGAAAAGTTTATCCGCCTTTGGAACGGTTTCCGTTCCGAAAGCCATTGCAGCAATCGCCTGGGCTCCGCCTATTTTATATATCTCAGCTACACCAGCCTCCTGAGCCGCCACCAGCACAGCTGGTTCAATGCTTCCATCCCTGCGCGGAGGCGTTGCCATGATGATCCTGCCTACACCCGCCACTTTTGCCGGAAGTGCGTTCATCAGGACAGACGATGTCAAAACAGCAGTGCCGCCCGGAACATAAATGCCGATCACTTCGAGAGGCCTGTAAAGCTGCCCAAGCAGTATTCCGTCCTCACCGGTCATAAACCACGAGTTTTCCTTCTGTTTACTGTGAAAGGCTTCAATGTTGGCTTTTGCTTTCCTTATCACTGTCAGCAGCTTCGGATCGATTTTTTCGTAAGCTTCGTTTATTTCCTGTTCTGTTACTTTAAGCGAAGTTTGATCCAACTGAACCTTATCGAATTTCATCGTATATTCAATAATAGCTCTGTCGCCCTCCGTCCTGACTTTTGAAATGATGTCCCCGACAGTCCTTAATACCTCGCCTTCACCGATCCTGTTCCTTCCGACGAGTCCTGCAAACAGTCCGGAATCACTGCCTTGCCTCATATCAATCACTTTAATCATAACAACCTCCCATATGCCTGTACAGTCTGGCCGGGGCCGGCATAATAAGCCTTTCCGCGCTTGCCCGCCGCCTTGCCTGTCCAGCTTCCTTCAGTTTCCTTCAGTTTCCTTCAGTTATCGCAGTTATTGCAGCTGCTTTTTCAAGCCATCTATGATACCACTGATTCTTTCACTTTCCATCTTCATGCTTACCCTGTTTACAACCATCCTGGCACTGATATCAGCAATGGTGTCAAGAATGACAAGCCCGTTATCCTTCAGCGTCCTTCCGCTCTCGACAAGATCCACAATGACCTCTGAAAGGCCTACCAGCGGCGCCAGCTCCACAGATCCATTCAACTTTATGATTTCAATAGACTCGCGTCTTTTATGTTCAAAGTATTCCCTGGCAATTCGCGGATATTTTGTTGCAACCCTTTTATTGTTCAATCCATCCAGCTTGCCCATAAGTTCGGAAGGTCCGGCCAGTACCATACGGCAGGCGGCAAAGCCAAGGTTCAGCACCTCGTACAAATGCCTTCCCTCCTCCAGCAACGTATCCTTTCCGACCACACCCATGTCTGCAGCTCCATATTCCACGTAAGTAGGAACATCTGCCGGTTTGACCAGAAAAAACTTTATTTTGTTCTTCTCATCCGTAAAAATCAGCTTGCGTGATTCATTCCTGTATTCCGAGCAGTCAATGCCGAGCTTTTCCAGCATTTCTATCGATAAATCCGCAAGTCTTCCTTTTGACAACGCTATTGTTAAGTACCTCAATGAACTCACCTCTTTAATAAATCGCTGATTTGCACCGCTGCCACTTCGCCGGACTGGACATAGCGTATTTCGACCGTATCCCCGTCTACAATGCTTATGACTCCGCCTATGTTCTTCGCAGCAGCATAAATCACTGCCGACTCCGGTGTACTGTTTGCAATGTCCAGTTCCACTACCAGTCCCTGTCTTCTCAGCTCGTCACATAATTCAAACGCCGTTTTCCTGCCCTTTTCCGAATAACAGATAATGCTGTCGGTTTCCGGTTTTTCAATGGATACCTTCTGCCTTTGCATTGCCATCATGATCATATTGATGCCCAGCGAAAACCCTGTCGCAGGGCATTCCTTGCCAAATTCGCCTACAAGCCTGTCATACCTTCCGCCCGTCAGAATCGGAAAGCCTACTCCGTATGTAAACCCTCTGAATATGATACCTGTATCATATTCGAGGGCTCTGAGCATTCCAAGATCAACTGACACATACTGTCCCATTCCGTAATCATCAAGTATTTTCAATACCTGCCTGATGTTTTCCAATGCTTCGCGTGATCTCTTATTCAGTTTGAACGCCTCGACGCGGTCGATAACATCGGCTGAACCAAAAAAACCAGGCAAATCAAAAATAAGCTTTTTTAGGTCCTCCCTAATATCATGCCTGTTCAGAAACTCCTCAAGACCAACATAATCCTTCCTGTCGATCCACTTTCGCACCTCTTCCGTATCAGCGTCGGAAAGCCCTGTTTCCTCCATGAGCCCCTTGAAAAATTCAACCTGCCCGATATCCACCTGAAAGCTCTCAAGTCCAGTTGCTTTCAGTGCATTAATCGCTACGGACAGCACTTCCGCATCAGACTCGGGCGTACTTACACCGAGTACCTCAATGCCTGCCTGTGTGAATTCATTCTGCTTTCCGCCACCGTAGTCATTATACCTGAATACATTGCCTATGTAAGAGAAACGCAGCGGATAAGCCGCATCCCTGCACTTCGTTGCAGTGATCCTGGCTACCGGCACTGTGATATCCGGTCTTAATACCAGGATCCTGCCCTGCTGATCGAAGAATTTGAACATATTTTCCTGCGGCATGGCACCGCCGTCTGACGCAAATACGTCATAGAATTCCATTGTCGGCGTCTCAAGCTCATTGTATCCGCAGCTTCTGAATAATGTTCTGAGCTTCTGTTCCAGGCTTCTTTTAAGATGACATTCATCAAATAAAATATCTTGTACTCCATCCGGAGTGTAAATTTTCCATTTTGGCAATTCCCGCACCTCTCTTTGACATATTTACAGAGCCTCTGCCACTTTATCGAATTCTTTCGTTATTGTATTCCTGCAAATAATACATTATCACATTTTAGCCGCTTCGTCACGTTATTGCTTTAATACGCTAAACCGATAAATAGATGAATTGAAACTATTATAATTTACACTTTTTATTTTGTCAACTATTAATTTTACTCTGTCTGATCGAATCTGAAGAAGCTGAAGAATCTGAACGAACCTTAAAGAACCTGAACGAATCATGATTATGTCTCATTGTAACCCACGTAATTATGTCTCACTGTACCACACAATTAATTGATTTTAAATATTGATTATACATTTAAAGCCGGTTGAACCCTACAGGCTTTAAATGTATAATTTCTATATTACACATGATTACTCCATAGTGAACATGATAACCATAGTATATAATTTACGGGAATAAACAAACCACAGGAGACCAACATGAATTTTAAAGCTGTAGTATTTGATTTGGACGGAACACTGCTTGATACTCTGGATGACCTGGCAGATTCAATGAACAGCGTTCTGGAAGCGAAAAATTACCCGACACATGCGGTGGAGAAATATAAATATTTCGTTGGCGATGGTATGCGAACCCTCGTGCAGAGAACACTGCCGGAAGGAAAAAGGGATGACGCAAACGTGGAATCCGGACTTTCCGCTCTGCGTGACGAGTATGCAAATAGATGGAATAACAAAACCAGGCCATACGAAGGAATAACGGAAATACTGAAAGGACTGGCTGACAAAGGCATGAGAATATCAGTTTTGTCGAATAAAGCTGATCACTTCTCAAAATTGATGGTCAGCAAGTTCTTTCCAGACTGCCATTTTGAACTTGTATTCGGCGAACGGCAGGGTGTCCCCCAAAAACCCGATCCATCCGGTGCAGTTGAAATTGCTGAAACGCTTGGTATTTTGCCTAATGAGTGCCTTTATCTTGGAGACACCGGAGTGGATATGAAAACCGCGGTATCTGCCGGAATGTATCCCGTTGGTGTTCTCTGGGGATTCCGTAAGGCTGAGGAGCTCGTAGAAAGCGGGGCAAAAATGCTGATAGCCGACCCTGTTACAATACTTGACCTGCTTTGAACGACAGGCAGCCTGTAAACCGGCCGCCTGCTTCAACTCATTTCAATCCAATTGCAGTTCCGAGGCAATATTATCATAGTTCTGCCTCTTGCATCCGCTTCCGGTCCAACTCCTGCATTCCGTACAGGATACACCCGAAACGATCTGAGGAGGTGTCGGGGGCTGTTTGTATTTCATGTATTTACAGTTACCCGCCACCATGGAAAGATGTTCTTCATTATAATCGTAAATGTCCATACTCTCCTCCTGAATTCTAATACTCAATTGTGTTATAAAACCAACAGTTAAAAACAGCATATGCTACAGAGCCTATTATTCACGCAAAGCTCGCAGTATATACTGTTTTAGATGAGATGCCTATTGCTGTTTGCTCTATATTGGCGTGCTATTTCTGCTTTCAGGACATATGCGCTTGCAAACCCACACGCTTCTAACATTGGTAGTTTTCTTCATGTATAGCTCTTTGCCTCCCCCCGGCAAAGCCGGGGGTTTATTGTTGTTACAGCAGAAAGAGCCGGGAGTGAAGTACTCCCGGCCCTCATTTATATAAAATAGCATCAATCCTGTCTTAGCGCATCTATAGGGTTCAAACGCGATGCCCTGTAAGCCGGAAATATTCCAAATATCAAACCTACCAGCACTGCAACTCCGAAGGATATGATAACTATATTCATAGAATTTGTAAAGGTTAATCCAAAAAACTCTGCCATACTTCCAATACCTATTCCGGAAAGTATCCCTGTGATACCTCCCAAGAGGCTCAGCACAAGAGCTTCTATCAGGAATTGAACCAATATGTTTCCTCTCGTTGCCCCCAGGGATTTCCTTATGCCAATTTCCTTTGTCCTCTCAGTTACAGATACCAGCATGACATTCATTACGCCGATTCCCCCTACGAGTAGTGAAATCCCCGCTATCCCTCCAATTAACAATGCGAGGGAGCCCTGTATGGACTCCATGGTTTCAAGCATGGATTCCTGCGTGGATACAGTAATATCGTCACTTGATGCATTCAAATTTGACTTGAGATAATTTTCAACAGAAAGTTGTGCAAATTCAACACTGTCTTCATTATCTGCTTTTATATAAAGGGAAGATATGCCGCTGCTTCCCGAAATGCTTTCTGCGGCAGTAATCGGTATCAGAACCATACTATCCGCGTTCACACCCATTGAACTGCCCTGTTCCTCAAGGACTCCCACAACCGTGTAATTGTCTCCTGCAATTCGAATGGTTTTCCCAATGGGATCCGAATATCCCAATAAACTTTCACTTATTTCGGATCCGATGACACAGGTCTTGCTCTTATTCTCCGTATCAATGAAGGAGATGCCCCTGCCGCTGGAAAGAGAATAATTCCGAATCTCCAGGTAGTTTTCATCCACACCCAGTACAGATACCGAACTTGCAGCTGTACCGTCCTTGGAGACAGTAGCGTTAACACTTGCATAAGGCGCCACACTATCGATTCCTGACAGTTCATCCATTTCATCAATGCTATCCAGCTTTAGTTTTTCGTCGGAGTTTATACTAACTGTCAGAATATCCGTCCCAAGTGAGGATACCTGCGACGTTACATCGCTGGTGGTACCCGTTCCCAATCCAACAAGAGCTATAACCGATGAAATACCTATAATAAGTCCCAACATCGTAAGCGCTGACCTGAGCTTATTGCTTTTAATGTTTTTAAGAGCCAGCTTGATGGTTCTTGCAAATATCATTCCATATCACCTCGTTTCATCTATTATACGTCCGTCAATAATGCTTACACTTCTTTTCCCTTGTTTGGCTATATTGACATCGTGTGTTATGAGTATTATCGTCTGCCCTCTTCCATTCATATCCTTCAACATTTCCATGATTCCCATTCCCGTTTTCTGGTCCAGCGCGCCGGTAGGTTCATCGGCAAGCATTATTTGAGGTTCGCAGGCAAGGGCGCGGGCAATCGCCACACGCTGCTGCTGTCCTCCCGAAAGCTCTTTGGGAGTATGTTTCTCCCGTCCCTTCAGCCCTACCTTTTCAAGATAATCATATGCCAATTCTTTGGATTGCTTCGCAGACAGTCCTTTATACAACAGCGGAACCTCTACGTTTTCAATTGCATTCAATTTGGATAACAAGTTGAAATTCTGGAATACAAATCCTATTTTTTTATTTCTTATATGGGCAAGCTCTGCATCTGTTGAATTGTTGATGTCTATCCCATCAAGGAGGTACTCTCCGTCATCAGGCACATCAAGGCATCCCAGCATATTCATCAATGTTGATTTCCCGGAGCCAGAGGGTCCCACTATACTGACAAATTCGCCCTTTTCAACATTGAAGCTTACATCGTCCAAAGCTTTTACTTCCGTATCGCCCATAACGTATTTTTTAGATATATCTTTCATCCGAATCAATTTACACTCACTCCCTTCATTATAAAATTCATTATTAATTTGATTGTGACATGCTGCCACCAGGCACACTGCCACTGTTACTGTCACGGCTTGGCATATCCCCGCCATTACCCAACATGGTTCCGCTTCCAAAGCCGCTGCCGCTCGTGCTTGAGCTGCTGGACGCCACGGTATATTGAATGGTATCGTCTTCGGAAAGACCGCTTACTATCTGTACATAAGCATCATTGGCAAGTCCCAGTTCAACAGAAACCGATGACGCTGTACCGTCACTATTCACCACCATTACCGATGCATTTTCTCCTGAACCCTTTACAGCTTCTATCGGCACGGCAACCACTCCTTCTACGCTTTTCACATTAATCACCACATCCGCAGACATGCCTATTTTTACTGAAGCGGTTTTATCAAGCTTTACAACGATATTGAATTTGGAGCTTCCATTGTCATATTCTCCGGTTTCACTGATTTTTGTTACAGTTCCTGTGAATTCGGTATCAGGCAGGGCATTTACCGTAACTTCCGCCTTTTGACCCACTTTTATATCCGCCAGGTCTGTTTCATCTACTGATAATTCCGTTACAAGGGTTTCAGTGCTCTTTATGGTAATACTTTCAGTTGCGGTTGAATTCATCGAACTGTCGTCATCACTGTCGGTAACTGAAACAGTTCCAATAACGCCCTTGAACGGAGCCGTCATTTCAGTGCCGTCATCATATTCAAGCAGCACCTCTCCCTTTTTGACAGCCTGACCTTCTTCAACCAGGACTTCGTCGACCTCCTCATCCTCATCAACCTCCAGAACTTCCTCATCTCCTGTAACGATCTGTCCTGATCCGGAAACAACCTGTTTTATATCCTGGGTGCCAACCGTTACTGTTTTTGTTTCTCCGGATGTTACTTCGGTTTTCTTATCATCGGCACTCACGATCGTTGGAATTGCCAATGCCAAAGCTATCACTACCGCCAATAAAACACTTACTATAATAATGTTCTTTTTTGTTTTCTTGCGTTTCGCCTTAATATTCATAAATGACCTCTTTCTACCGCATCTAATGCGGAACAGATTCTTTTAAAGTTTTTTGGAAGTTTCGACTACGGGAGTAAGTATAACGATGAAATCTTAAAGTAACTTTAAGCCAACCTTAAAGTAACAATAAAAATTATAAATAATTTATGAACAAAATATTTTCATTTTTGCAATCTGACTGTAAACACCGTTCCTTTAGGTTCATTGCGTTTGACCTTAATCGTTCCTCCGTGCTTATCGACAATCCAGCTTGCAATGGATAAACCAAGGCCTGTTCCTTCTCTTTCCCGTGAACGTGCTTTATCTTCTCTATAAAACCGGTCAAATATTTTTCCCATGCTTTCATCTGCTATACCTATGCCTGTATCTGCAACTGTTATAAAAGTTTTATTGTCTTTGAGACTTGTTGTGACTGTTATTCTGTCATTCTCATTGGTATATTTCAAAGCATTATC
>DBTX01000032.1:0-31783 GCA_002307275.1 Hungateiclostridiaceae bacterium UBA1305 | reverse complement strand
CAGTTGAGACTATAATTAAAAATCTTATTCTGGCTTTCAGCCAGTTCGGCATAGGGTTCGCAAACTGTCTCTACAAGCACGTCAATGGAAAACAGGTCTTTTGTGATTTCCGTCATCGTAGAATCCGACCTCGTTAGCGTAAGCATATCGGTTACAAGTTTTGAGAGCCTGGTTGTTTCATTTAGAGCCAGAGCTATGCTCTCTGATCTGTCTATTATTTTTTCATGCGGTGTCGTTAAGAGCATTTCAAGTGAGTTTTGAACAATAGTGAGAGGAGTCCTTAATTCATGGGATACATTTTCCACGAATTCAACCTGTTTTCTCCATGACTTTCTAATAGGTTTCATTGTTTTCTGAGATAAAATATAACTCGCCAGGATGGATAGTATAATAAATACTGCGATACATATGGACAAGATATACCCTATATGATTTAATAACGCCTGCTCGCTATCTGCATTTATTACCAGCTGTATGTACATTTCTTCGCCGTTTCCGGCTTTCACCGAAGTTGTAATGCTTCTGAAATAGTATTCATTCCGGATTCTTAACGGAACAATAATATCAGGATTCATCTTATCAAAATCCAGATATTTCAGGTATTGCTCATAATACGAATCATTTACGCTTCCGAAGTTTACAACCTTTCCCTCCAGATCTCTGATTATTGGAATTATTCTTGGATATGTGATCAAATCGTCTTTTGATCCTTCTGCCATGTCAGTTTTTTGGGTGTAATCAATATCTTTATCGGCAATCCGCTTTTTCATGATACTTAATGATGTTCTAAGCTCTGAATCAAGCTTTGAATATAAGGAAGCTTTGACTTGATTAAAAATAATTGATCCGAATGTAACAAAAATGATTGTAAATGCAACCAGATTGTACAACATATTTCTTGATCGCTGTCTTCGGATAATGCTGGTCTCACTCATTTTCATCCCCGTTATCGGCGATCATATATCCGATTCCCCTTATTGTTCTTATATATTTATCATAGCCGCTGCTTTTCAACACTTTGCGAATATTGCTGGTGTAGACATCTATGACTGTCATTGTTGTGTCGGAATCAAACCCCCAGATTCGATCAAAAATCTGCTTTTTTGTTAAAATTGTATCCCTGTTGCTCACCAAATATTCCAGTATATCAAACTGCTTGCCTTGAAAAGCCAGGTCCTCATTTCCGACTCTTGCCGACCTGTTGCCAAGATTGAGAGTAAGATCCCTGAAACTCAGTATATTTTCTTTCAATGATCCGCCCGACCGCCTCACAAGCGACTCCAGTCTGGCTGAAAGCTCCTGCCGGTGGAAGGGCTTGACAAGATAATCGTCTGCGCCAAGTTTGAAGCCTTTGACTTTGTCATCTATTCCGTCTTTTGCTGTCAGCATAATGACAGGTGTATTGACGCCCTTCTCTCTGAGAGAGGCAATAACTTTATACCCATCCATTTTAGGAATCATTAAATCAAGCACGATCACATCGTAAATATTCTGTTCTGCCAGAAACAAGCCTTCTTCGCCGTCAAAAGCCTGTTCGCATTCAAACATACTGCCTATATTGCCGCAAATAGTATTTGAAAGCGCTTTGTCATCTTCTATAACAAGTGCATGCATAGCCATTTCTCCAATATACCGATAGTATTTACCGATGGACAATGAGTCATTCGCATGGGATCGTCAATTTTATGGGTGAACTCATACTCTTGCCACTGTCGTAATAGAAATAGAAGCTGGAAAGGGACTTGTAAAAAATTCGGATCTGTCGTTGGAAAAACTTTCTGTGCATGTTTATGAGGTAGAAGGCCTTGGAACCTGCAGGTTATTCGTTCATTCAGAAAAAAGTCCTTTTATTTATCTATTGGTTGACGGTAAATATACCATCATTAATTTTGAAGATTCAGCAAAAACAATGGCAATTTATGAAGAGCTGAAGAAGGCGATCAAAAAGAAGCAGGCTCAGTCACCTTGGGTATCCATTCCGCTATACAAGGCGGAGGCAAAATAGAATTTATTGCGCAAATTGAAATGCCAGGTGAATGGCTGGATTCAAAAGCTGTTATTATTGACATAAACCCTTATCTTTAATTTTGTAAAATTCCTGCATTCCATATCTTTCAACTATAAACTCTCTTGCTTGCATCACCGCTATGGCACAGGAATTCCCGGGACTACAATTTGGTGAGGTTCGCGAAAGCAGCCACTAACCGTTTCATACCTGAATTTCTGAACTCTATCTCTATCACGTAATCTTCTTTATCAAGTGTCACAGAAGTAATTTTACCCACACCAAATTTTTTGTGAACAATATTATCTCCCGCCTTAAATTCCGATCCAGGCACTTTGCTCGATGTTACGGGGGTATTGCCTGATGCTGGGAAGGTACTGCCCGATGTAGTAAAGGTATTGCCTGATATTCCGCCAGCATTGCCCAATACTCCTGCAATGTTGCCCCCACCTGGCGTCCCTGATTTTCCCATTGCTCTTCCGAAGCCTTCAAAACTAGTCCCCTTTGAACCTGTAGAGCTTGTACCAAAATTGACCGAGCCGCCGCCAAATCCATTTTTTCCTGCATCAGCAAGCCCATCTCTCACACCTGCCCCTGTTCTGTTCTGCCAGTTCAGGAAGGAATCTGCCTTTTTCTCACTTCTTCCTTTGAGGACGAGAAAATCCTCCGGTATCTCTTTCATGAACCGGGAGCACTTATTGTAGGTCGTACTGCCAAAAAGCATCCTGCTGTAGGCGCTCGTAAAATAGAGCCTTTCCTTTGCACGCGTGATACCCACGTAGCAAAGCCTCCGCTCTTCTTTCAGTTCATCATCGCTGCCCATGGAACGCAAACCGGGAAATACGCCTTCCTCAAAGCCCGGTATGAAGACCACAGGGAATTCGAGGCCTTTTGCACTATGCAGCGTCATGAGTACGACATGATCATTTTGTCCATCAAGATTGTCAATATCGGATACGAGTGAAACATTACCAAGATATGCTTCCAACCCTTTTTCCTCGCTCTGGGCTTCAAATTCCATGACGCCCGAAACCAACTCACCGATATTCTCGATTCTTGTTTGGGCTTCAACCGTGTCCTCTGCCTTGAGCTCAGGGAGTATCCCTGATTTTTCAATGACTGCTCCGATCAGTTCTGAAACACTTGTAGACTCCACTACCACCCTGAAACCATTAATCATCGATACAAAATCCAACAGCTTTGCGGATGCCCTTTGAAGCTCCGGCACCCCGGCCGCGGAGGCTATGACGGCAAATATGCTGCAGTTCCTGCTTAAGGCTATCTTTTCGGCAGTTTCCAGTGTAGTAGCGCCAATACCTCTTTTAGGGACGTTAATGATCCTTTTCAGGGCATAATCATCAGAGGGATTCTGAATCAATCTGAGATATGCGATAATGTCCCTGATTTCTTTCCTGTCGTAGAACCGCAGTCCGCCATATATCCGGTAAGGAATAGCCGCCTTCATCAGCGCATCTTCAAGCACGCGCGACTGTGCATTAATCCTGTAAAGCAGTGCAAAATCCTTATGACTCCTGCCCTCGGATTTGATCAGACGTTCAATCTCACTGGCGATGAAAGCCGCCTCTTCATGCTCGTTCCCGGCTTCAAACATCTGAATGCCTTCTCCTTCGATATTTTCGGTCCACAGACTCTTGCTTTTCCTTCCCGCATTGTTTTTTATCACGCTGTTTGCCGCATTCAGAATGGTCTTGGTGGAGCGGTAATTCTGTTCAAGCTTAACAACCGTGCTATCCTTGAACTCCTTCTCGAAATCAAGAATGTTGCGGATATTCGCGCCCCTCCATCCATAAATCGAGTTATGGACGACAATGTCATTACAGACAAATTGCCTTAAGTGCGGAACAGATATATCGTAAACCTTACCTTCATATTCTTCGAATTCCACTGCTTCAATAATATCCCCGACAATCCTGCCATTGTCCCATACAGCCACGCTCATGGACGGTTTCATATGAGACAGCGGCATATAGGAATAACTTAGCTCTTCCGTCAGCCGTGCCTTCTTAATAATCTCAAGATTCTCATCGAGCCGGGATATCTTGTGTGCGAAAATATCCGCTTCGTCATATTCCGATCTTTCCGTCTCAATCCTCCATGTACTGTGGTCGCCGTTTCTTACCGGTAAAGAGGCTGAGCCGGCCTTACCCTTCAAATCATTGCCGGAGGTGTTCAAACAGATCCTGTGACTGTGCCACCCTGATTCAGCTCCGGTTTGCCTGCCTCCAAATGCTGTAACATTAATGATCTGCCTTGTCGTTTGACCACGAATGACTGCATTACACACGTGATGCGGATATTCGGAAAACATGCAAAGGTCTGTTAAAAGTGTTTCTGCTGCCGATCCCGTATCGATCTGATCAAATATGGCGTTAATGGATTCCTGCGACAATGTAATGCTTCTTCCGCTGCAATTGAACACTGTTGTTGGTATCCCGTATTTGAAAGCCAATAGCTGTTCATAATACGATGCCATTTCCTTATTATCCGTTGCATGCAGGATCCACATCTTGTCGCCGTGCTCCTGATTCAGCCTCACAAACAATCCATTTACAATTTCGCCGTTTCTGCTGCGGACGCCTTGTGTTTGTCCAATGCGATATCCAAGACCCTTTTTATACATCAGGTATACATAATAAACACCCTGCTGGGCATTGACCTTTGCAAATCCGATATGATTAGGGGTACCCTTCAGGACCTTACCGGACATAGTGGTTATTTTAACTGCAACGCCTTTATAATCCTTGCAGGTTGCCTTATCGACAATGCCCATGATGGATTTTCCGCGACCGGCAGCACAGACCACCGTATCACCTGCTTTGATTTTATGAATAGGTTTTGTTCCGGTTGGTGTCTGAACAAGTGCCCCTTCAACGAGGCACTGGTCATCATCGCCCACCACGCAGAGGTTCCTGTAATACTTCGCCAGCAGGCTTATCAGTGTATATTGCGCCGTATTCGTATCCTGATACTCATCAACAAGGACATATTTGAATTTTCTCTGGTAATAGTCAATTACGGGTGGGTTGTCGACGAAGAGTTTGATCGTCAGCATGATGATATCGTCAAAATCCAATGCATTGTTGTTTTTAAGTTTCTTCTGGTACAGCTCGTAAATCTTTGCGATCTTACCCAGTCTGAAGTCCGAACCGTTCATCCTTGTGTAAACATCAGGTTCGATCAGTTCATCCTTGGCTTGTCCTATCTTTGAAAGCACTTCCCTGACCGGGAAATTCTTCTCATTGAGGTTAAGCTCCTTCAGACAATCCTTGATAAGCGTCTGCTGGTCGGAGGTGTCAAATATGACAAAGCTTCTTCCGAAACCCAATTTTTCTATATCACGGCGGAGTATTCTGACACAGGATGCATGAAAGGTGCTGACCCACATATCATTAATACTCTCGCCGACAATGTCTCCCAATCTCTGCTTCATTTCCTTCGCAGCTTTGTTCGTAAACGTGATTGCCAGGATCGAAGCCGGGTGCACGGGACGCTCTCTGATGAGCTCCGTGATCCTGACCGGCAGGGTACTTGCTTTATCCGAATTGCTGCCGGCTCCTGTAGTGTTGCCCGTGCTGCCAGCAATCTCCCTCATTGTCTGAATATCTTCCGGTGTAAGCCCTGCAGGTATAAATTCGCTATGATACGCATTACCGTACTTGACCATATAAGCAATCCTGTTTACCAGGACAGAGGTCTTTCCTGAGCCTGCGCCGGCCAATACAAGCAAAGGTCCTTCAATATGAAATACCGCTTGTTTCTGCGGACTGTTCAATCTTTTGAATTGGCTTTCAATTATTTTTTTTCGCAATTCCAGAAATTCCTGAATATTATTATCATTTAGCATCCGGCGAGCACCCACCTATATATTTTCTAAAAGCGCCGTCAAAGGCCATCGAAGATAACCCCATTTATCCGGCCGCTTTATGTTCAGCATTCAGTATACCATATTGCTATACAAGTAGAACATACTTTCGGAAAAAGTTGTTTTTGATATGAAAGATAGACATTATTTCAAAAAGCAGAATATTTTCATGCAAAAAAAATATTATTTAGTTTGATTATATCTACACTTAAGAACCCCTCTGGCAATATTCGTATATTTTAAAATAAACTCTGATTTAGCATTGGTATAAGCATCTCTATCATGCTCATATTGTTTTTTTAGATTCATTTTTAGATTTTGATATTGAACGGCAACATCACTATTAATCCTCAAATAATCTCTAAAGTATAATTCATTCCAATCGCCAGGATATCTTATATGAATGTGAAATACTCTACTTGCAAAACCTCTTTCTGTATATCCTTTTACAAGTGTTAAATCAAGTGGATTACGTTTTCGCTCTACCATACAGATATATTCATTTTGCTCCAATATGCTAATTAATTCATCCACATCAAAATCATAAGAAATTTCGAGTAGTATATCAACGGTGGGTTTCGCAAGTAATCCATCAACTGAAGTGCTGCCAATATGATTTACCCGCATTATATTATCTTTACCAATAATTTTATAGAGCAATTCCTCTTCGTCATTATACCAATTAACCCATTCAGGATTATATTCTTTTAATGTTATTGGGAAAAGTCCCCACAGTTCTTCATTTGACATTTCTGAAAGTTTTTTACTCAATTTTTTACACCTTCCTGTATTACTTATATTCAAGGGTTAAGCCAACTCCGACTTCCTTAACCGTAACAGCCCGTGATAATGCAATTTTAGAATATAAATCCGTACAATGGCAGGCATGTACTTCCTCAGGATTCAAATTCTTCAAATATTCAAGAGTATACTCAAGTTGCTCTGCTGAAGGACTAAGTAGATGAAATCCCCCAATAATATCAACAACTTTTTCTTCCTGACAAATTTTCTTTGCATATTCTACAATATTGCAAATCCCTGAATGAGAACATCCGGTAATAATAACTAACCCATTTTCACTTTTATAAACTAATGCAGTATCATCCAATAAGTAATCATCCTGCTCTATTCCGTCAGTAAATGTTGTACCTATAGGTTTTTTATTCTCAAAATCATTCGTTCTTTCTATTTGTCCCAAATAACATAGTTTTTCACTTATCCAGACCGGAGTTTGCGATGATTTTACGTTAAAGCATTTACTTATTAAAGCTTCTGAATAAATGAACCCTATCGGCTCCCCTTGATCCATTTTGGCGCAGAAAGCCAACGGGTGAGCTAAAATATCTATTCTTTGATCGGCATCCTGATATTTGGACAATTTTAGATTTTCCAAAAGATAGGTAAGTCCCCATGTATGATCCAAGTGTCCATGCGATAGAATAACCAGGTTAACGTCATTTACATCTATGCCCATCTTATAGGCATTTCTTATGAAAACATCTGAATATCCCACATCAAATAAAATTTTCATATCATTTTCTTCAATATAAAATGATAATCCTGGTTCGCCGCAATAGTTTTCACCTATAAGTGTATTATTATCAACAACAACTGTTAATCGCATTTCGCTTGCACTCCTTTTACATACTCAATATCAGTACTTATACAGTACACTTTCACAGCTCGCACTTACCATTTATTATATCATAACCCGTCTTTTACAGGACAGCCATCTATTGATTCTATCTTTTATACTGTGTGACATAACTGCAGAAAATCTAAAAAGAGGTATTTTGTATCATTAGGAAATGTTTTGACAATCTCATCATTATGAAATACCATTATATTAGCTAATCTGGCTAATATCGCTAATATGGCTAATATAGCTTTCGTAAATTCGATTTTATTTGGAGGAACCTATATGATCATCAATGCTACCGATCTGAAAAATAATCTGGGCAAATACCTCAGGGCTGCTGCAAGAGAAGAAGTGATAATCACCAGCAACGGCAGAAAAGTCGCCAGATTGACGGCATATGAGGATGCGGAACTGGCAGCGTTTCACGACAACTACCTCCGGGAGAAGGCGGTATTATACGCACAATACCCACGCAAAGCCGCTTTTGAAGAATTCCTTCAATTGACAGAGAGCAGTGATGACCGGTTTGAATATATAGATGGTGAGATCTATATGCTGGCGTCACCGAGAGCTGTCCATCAGCAGGTGTTGGGCGAGCTTTACGGTTTATTTTTCAACTGGTTCAGCGGAAAGCAGTGCAAGCCCATGCTGGCGCCCTTCGATATCACATTAAGAAGATTTCCGGAGGATAAGAACCTGGTTCAGCCGGATCTCATGGTCATCTGCGACCTGGAGAAGAACTTGAACGAAAGAGATTATTATATGGGAGTACCCACACTTCTGGTGGAGATCCTTTCCGAAAGCTCCCGTGGCAAGGACTCAGTGAAGAAGCTGGATCTGTATATGTCCACCGGTGTCCGGGAATACTGGATCGTGAACCCTTTTAACAAGGATGTCACCTTATTTCTGTTTGAAAATAATGATGTGCTGAAGAACAAGACATTTACGAATACTGAAATAATAGCTTCCTATACTTTTGATGGCTTGGAAGTAAGCTTAAAAAGCCTGTTTCCATAACTCCTGTCCTGAATGAAATCCTCCGTTGGAACAATCAGCAGCCATTTTCGTCAATAAACCATACTGAATTTAATCGCGTAGTGCTTTGATTTCGTAAAGTTCTGATCATGTAAAGTAATGTATGTATTGTTTATATGGAGCGTGATGTGGAGATAAAGACAAACGAGGATATGAAATTCAAGTTTCAGAAAGAGCTAAAGATCATCCCTGATGTGGGCGGATTGGCAAAAACTTTTACAAAAAACACGAAAGTGCTGGGTATCAAAGTAGATGAAGACAAAGGTACAGTAACAGTTGATTTATCCTCCGATTTTATAAAGGAGATGAATGCAGGCATCTCATTTGAAGGCATGCTGCTTAACAGTATTACAAGCACCTTCGGTGATTATTATCTAAAAAGCAAGGTCATTATCACAATTGAAGGAAAGCCCTACGAATCAGGACATATCCTGATGAGGCCGGGTGAAGCCTTTAATGTAAAGACTGAAGGTATTGTACAGTATCAGTAGGCTCCACCCCTGGATAAAATTGTCCATAAAACTAATCAGGTTATCCTGCTGAAACAACAGCGGACTTCTCCAGCTGAATCCTGTAAAGCCTGCTGTATAAGCCGCCTAATTGCATAAGCTGGTTATGATCTCCGCTCTCCCTGAGCCTGCCCTTGTGAATTACCATGATCTTATCCGCATTCCTTATGGTCGAAAGCCTGTGAGCTATGATTATGGAGGTCCTGCCGCTCGATATCTTCGTCATGGCCTCCTGAATCGCCATTTCGGTTTCCGTGTCTATACTCGCAGTTGCTTCATCCAGCACCAGAATTGAGGGTTGGAACGCGACAGCCCTCGCAAAGGATAACAATTGCTTTTGCCCTGCCGAGAAGGTGCAACCTCTTTCCTTGACCTCCTCGCTGTAACTCTTGGGCAACGACTGGATAAACCCATCTGCCTTTACATATTGAGCTGCATATTCAATATCCTGGTCCGAGATTTCTTTATTATTCAGTCGAATATTCGACCTGATATCGCCTGCAAATAGGAAAACCTCCTGCAACACCACCGATATTTGCCTTCTGAGCTCTTTCAGGTTGTATTCTCTGATATCGGTGCCATCAATTAATATCTGCCCCTTTTGTATATCATAGAAACGTGCCATCAGGCTGATTATAGTAGATTTGCCCGAACCCGTGGCGCCTACGAACGCGGCGACCTCACCCGGCATAATTTTGAAACTGACATCCTTCAACACCCAATCCTCGTCATTATATGCAAACCAGACATGAATGAATTCAATCTCACCCTTCAGCTTGCCCGTCTGGATTCCATTATCCATATCCTCCTGGACATTCACGGTATCAAGTATTTCAAAAACCCTCTCTGATGATATGATTGCAGATTGGATGGTTGTATATTTTTCAGACAGATCACTGATTGGATCAAAAAACTGTTTTATATAAGTTATAAACGCAAACAGCACACCGATTTCAAGATTCCCGTGTAAAAGTCTGCCCATGCAGAACAGGATGACAGCCGCAATCGTTGCATTATTTATGATGTCAACGAGAGGCCTGCTAAAACTGTTCAATATGACCTCCCTGAGGCTGCATTTGAAGAATTCTCCGTCCAGATCCGTCAGTTCCTTATATTTCTCTTTTTCACGGTGAAAAACCTGTACCAGCTTCATTCCCGAAATGTTTTCAGCCAGAAACCCGTTTATCTTCGCCAGCATTCCCTTCATCCTGATGAAGTTCTTACGGGCTGCCATCCGGTAAATGATCATGATGCCTGCAATGACTGGTATGCAGCTAATACTCGCCAGTGCCATTTCAGTATCCAGTGCGAACATGACGACTATGATACCGATGATCATGATGATATTCTTGAAGATATCCACCATAACGCCCGAAAACAAGTCATTCAATGCCTCAACGTCGTTTGTGACCCTTGTTAATATCCTGCCCGAAGAGTTTTTGTCAAAAAAGGTCATCGACATATTCTGGATATGCTCAAACAGGCTGTTTCGTATGTTATACATAATCTTCTGCCCCACATAGGTCAGCAGATAAGTCTGCAGGTAACCGCAGCCCACACTAAGCAGAACTGCAAGAAGATATAATACTCCCATAAGGAACATGACCTTGAAGTTATAATCGTCCTTCACAATATAACCGTCGATTACCTGCTTGATAATGTAGGGCTTTGCCAACACCGCTCCGTTGACAAGAACCGCCAGGAAAAGGCTCAGCAGGACAATCAGCATATAAGGCTTGAAATAAGACAGTAGCCTGAAGAATTGAAATTTCTTCTTTTCTATCGTAAATTCGTCACGTGTAACACTGCTGCTCATTTTGCCATTCACCCCGTCGCTCATATAGCCACCTCCTCTGAAGCAGGTACATTCTGTGCCTTATACAATTCATAATAAAGTCCCTTCAATCCCATCAACTGCTCATGCGATCCTCTTTCCACAATTCTTCCGCCGCTCATGAACAATATTTCGTCAGCCTGCATGATCGTCGATATTCGATGTGATATGATAATGCCAGTCCGGTCATCCAACAGCTTTCTAATATTCCCCAGAATTTCCACCTCGGTTTTCGTGTCTACTGCAGACAGACTGTCATCCAGAATCAGTATTGAAGGGTTTTTGATGATCGCTCTTGCAATGGATATCCTCTGCTTCTGCCCGCCGGAGAGAGTCGTGCCGCGTTCACCGATAACCGTATCAAAGCCTTCAGGGAAAGAGGCAATGTTGTCGTATACTCCTGAAAGTCTGGCTGCTTCCTCAATTTCATCCTCCGTATAAATGCTTTTGAAAAACTCAATATTCTGTCTGATGGTAGTGGAAAAAAGGAAATTGTCCTGTGGGACGTAGCCAATACATTCCCGTAGAATATCCACAGGTATGTCGTTAATATCCGTTCCGTCAATGTAAATCTGCCCGTTATCAATGTCGTAAAGCCTGAGCAGAAGATTGATCAGCGTAGTTTTACCGCTTCCCGTTTTTCCGATTATTCCAAGGGTTCTGCCCTGCTCCAGAGTAAGGTTGATGTTTTTTAATGCCCTCCTCTTTGCTCCTGGATATGTAAAGTTCAGATTCTTTATTTCAAGTCTGCCTTTTATATCACATACACTACAGTCCTCCGATGTGAGTCCTGAAGCCGGAGGACTGTCAAAAATGGTCGCAAGCCGCCTGTAGGAAGCAAGACCTCTTTGCCAGACATCGATGATACGGCTGATATTTGTAACAGGCCCCATGATAGCAAGCATGTATGTGTTGAATGCAACATAATCTCCAAGGGTAATCGTACCTTCAATAACAAGCTTACTGCCATACACAATGAACAACAAAAAGCTTACACCAAAGCAAAGCTGCGCGCAGGGACCCAACAGTGCTGAAATCCTTGTCAGGCTCATCTGTGTATCAACTCTGCGCTGGCTGTATTTCAGAAAATTGTCGACCTCCTCCTTTTCCTGCGCAAAGGCCTTGATTACTCGAATGCCAGAGATATTTTCCTGAACCTTTTCCGAAATCGATGCGAATGCTTCCTGAACTTTCCTGAACCTGCCTCTTATGTGTCTGCCTACATTTACCATGATGAATATGGCAATCGGCACAGGTGCAAGCGCCATTATTGTGAGAACCGGGCTTATGGTCTGAACCATAAATATGATGGATATGATAGCCAGAGTGGATCCATCCAGGATTTGAATCGATCCGAATCCAAAGGTCATCCTTACTGCCTGCACGTCGTTTATCGCATAGGCCACAAGGTCTCCTGTCCTGCTGTTGCTGTAGAAGCTGAGGGGAAGGGTCTGCATGTGTTTGAAAAGATGGTCCCTGAGATAGCATTCTATAGATCTGCAGTTTCCTATCAGAAAATATCTCCATAGGAATTTAAGAATGAATACGGCAATTACAATAGCCATCATCAATAATACATTATGGACAATGCTGCTCTGAGTCGAATCTTTGTTGTTCAGATCATCGGTGATAATCCCAAGCAGCTTGGGTATAAGCATGGCTAAAAATGTTGTGCCGAAAAGAATTAGTATACCGGCTATGTAGCTAATTGCATGGTTTTTCATAAAATCGATCAGAATTTGTCTGGCCTTCATCAGTTAACCTCACTTATACGTATAAATATATCGCAAAATAATTCTGGTACACTGTAAACTCTAGAACTTCTATAAAACAGCTTACACTGTCATCCTGAGCGTTAGCGAAGGATCTTAGCCTGACAGGATTCTTCGCTGCGCTCAAAATGACAAACATTTAGATGTTACAATACACAAGTTATTTACGCCCTAAGGATATTCATGATCATTTATAACAATTCCATTTCCAATAAACTAAACATATCCACTGGGCTAAATATATAACTTCGATTTCCACCTCTATATCCTGTAATTGCATATCTGTTAAATGCAAACCTGTGTCAGCTGGAATCCCTGATAACCAGTTCTGAAGGCAGAACAATGGATCTCGGCATTTCATTCCCCTTCATTCTCTCGGACAGCATCTCTGCGGAACGAAAGCCCATATCATATAATGGGAGTTCTACTGCAGACATTGATGGATATACGATACCAAAAAAGTTGGAGGAACCGAGCGTAACAATTTTTAACTGCTCTGGTACTTTCAGCTTCATGCTTAAGGCACATCTCAACGAGATCAGACCAAAGCGCGGCGAACCTGCAAGCAGCGCATCCGGGCGTTTATCTGATGAAAGCAGCTTTTTTATTACAACAGTCATTTCTTCATCGTTAAAAGGGCTGGTTGCAATAAGGCCTTCATCAACTGCAAGCCCAGAGTCGGCCATAGCCTCTTTAAAGGCTTCAAACCTGCCATGTTCTTCATTTAGCGGTGAGGGACCGACATATCCTATCCTTTTCATCCCTCTTGACAGGAAATGCTTGATGACCGCCGGTATATGGCTAAGATGATCTGTACACACCTGGCACATGTCTGTGGAGGATTGAACCGGATCGACCTTTACGAAAGGAATACCGTTTGTTGTGAGATACTCTACCATCTCATCACTTAACGATGCAAATGCAAATATAATCCCGCCAAGTCTGTTTGAATTGTAATACCTTATATAATCGGCTTCTGCAATTTCCTCCGGCTTATTAAACAGCAGCGTGATAGAATAGTCATTCTTTTGCGTTCCGTCCCTGATTCCCTCAAGTGTCTTCATGAAATAAAAGTTTGTAACATTCCGATCGGTTACGACCCCTATGGACATGGGCTTTTTCAGCTTCATTCCCCTGGCGATCTCATCAGGGTGATAATTGAGCTTTTTTACAGCTTCCAGAACCGCAGCCCTTGTTTCAGGCTTGATCCGGACGTTTTTGACATCATTTAGTATATATGAGACAGTAGCCTGGGACACACCAGCTTCACGCGCCACATCCCGGCTTGAAATACTTTTCTTTTCATTCATAATGCTATCCCTATGCTCTTTGTGGCATTTACCTATAAATTTTTGAATCATGAAACATCATTCACTTATACGTATAAACTATTTTAAAGATAGCACTATCGATAATAATTGTCAATGCGCAATTGAAAATAATCAGCCTATCATTATGTCCATTTGGGTTTTCTACAGCTGCAGCAACTACAAAGTATGCGCAGCAAGTGAATAGAAGAATGTGCCTAAACAATGTGAAAAAAACAATTTCAGAATCAAAAAACCAGGAGAACCGTCCCCTTGGTTTCCAGAATCAAAAAACCAGGAGAACCGTCCCCTTGGCTTAAAGACATCTGGCATAAGCTCTGGTCAGGCTGGCTTCAGCGCAGATTTTCAGCGGTGCTGCAATTACTTCAAAATCCTTGATATTCAGCAGATTTTCCAAACCGGTCAGATTTTCCAAAATAAATACTCCTTTGCCAAGAAGGCTTTTGTGGATGGGGAATGGCGGATGATCAGGTGACGGCATATCCATCCCCAATATCCTGATCTCCCTGGATAGCAGGAAGCACGCCATTCTTTCGGTTACAACAGGATGCCCGCTGTAATACCTTTCGCTTCCATAAAATGCATCCATTCCCGTGAAGATCAGGACAATATCTCCCTTTTTTATCCTATTAGCGTATTCCTCAATATAATCTATGTCCTTCCCATCCCTGGCATCAATCAGACAGCCCCTGCCTGCAAAACTGTCCAAAGGGTAATCTGCCATCATGATCGAGCTCTCCAGCAAATGCATCGGACAGTCTATATGCGTGGCCACGTGCAAGCCGGTCGTCAGAGCATATGCATTATAATGGTCTTCCGCAAGCCGCTTGACCTGTACAAGTGAAACGCCTCCATCACCCGGATAGACAGGGATTCCATTATCTATTTTCTGGGATAGATCAATATATTTCATAACTTTAACCTCTCTGCTGTCTGTCTATCTCATACAAAATGATAGACGCAGCACAGGAAACATTGAATGAGGTTATCTTACCGTACATGGGAATCTTGACAAGTGTATCGCATACCTCTTTATAATTGCTGCTCAACCCGCTCGTCTCATTTCCAAGCAGCAGCGCCATTGGCCTTGCAAGTTTGACCTCATCTATGGAATATTCTGCTTTTGCAGTTGAGCCGACTATCTGGAAATTGCCGGATTCCATTTTAATTCTATCAAACCACGGCAGCAATTCCTTATGCGACTCCAGCCTGATGACCGGCAGGGCAAAAAACGTTCCCATACTCGCCCTGATCACTTTCGGATCGAAAATATCGATAGCATGGCCGGTAACAATTATTCCATCAACCTTCAATGCCTCACAGGAACGGATCAATGTGCCCAGATTGCCATGGCTGGACGGTCTGTCAAAAACTACAACAAGCATGTTGGAGCCGATTCTTATACGTGACAGGTCATTCGCCGGCATTGATACAATGGCAAGAATCTCGGAAAATTCCTCATCTTTATCGCTTAGCTTTTCCATAAGCTTTAAAGGGATCTCAAGATGGACATCAGCCCCTGACCTGTCAAGGATATCCGCAGCCCACCGGGATAGCGGCTTTTCTGTCGAATATACCAGCGTGTTGATCTTCCAGTTGTACTCACGAGCATAATTTATTGCCTTTACTCCTTCAACAAAAAATTCGCCATGCCTTATTCTTTTTTCCCGATTCCTTTTAATCACTTCGATATGTTGGAAATCATTATTTTCAGTATAAATTTTCTTTAATACGGGTTTCATCATTTCTCCTTGAAAAGCTCACAATTTTACCTTCCAAAATAGGTTCTTCCACATCAACCTTAGCATAAATCCGACCCTCTTACTAGTATTTTTTACCTGCTGATATTCACGACAGCAGGACTGCAAGGCTGCCTCCAGTACTGCATCTAAAAACAGCAGTGACGTTGAAAACGTCACTGCTGTGAGTTTGAATGATTTATGTATGTCAACCTATGGAAAATTTCTAAAATTCGGGTTCAATCAAACCGTAATTTCCATCCTTGCGTTTATATACAACATTCACTTCATTTGATTCAGCATTTGAAAACATAAAGAACTCATGTCCGAGCAGATTCATCTGCAATATGGCTTCTTCCAAAGGCATGGGCTTGATAGCGAATCTCTTGGTTCTCACTACCATGAATTCCTTTTCTTCCTCCACTGCAGTGTCGGAATTGAAGTTCTCAGCCTGGAATGCAGGAGTATGCAGCCTCTTCTCCAGCCGTGTCTTATATTTCCTGATCTGACCTTCAAGTATATTCTCAGCCTTGTCAATGCTAGTATACATATCATCACTGGAAACCTCAGCGCGTAAGGTAATACCGTTTGAGGGTATTGTCACCTCGAGAATGTGTCTGTTCTTCTGGACATTCATCGTCACATGCGCCTCTGTCTGTGGGCTGAAAAACTTCTCAAGTTTCCCGAGTTTTTTGTTTACCCTTTCCTTTAATCCATCAGAAACCTCCAAATTTTTACCGCTTATTATGAAATTCATAAATCATTGCCCCTTTCCTTTTCGTATTGTAATACAAGTACTATACAGATTACGGACTATGTCTAAAATATTATTACCCAAGTGGTACATTCCTTAACAGTTTTTATTCAAAAGCATATATATGTATTCAACATGTGTTTATTAAATCCTTCCTGCACTGTTAGAATTATAACAACTTTATCTGCAAATTATACCTTCTGATCATCCAAATCTGCCAAAATTCAGTGATTCAAGCTTTATACGGTATTTTGAAAAATATTCACAAAACAAGTGTTTTGTGAATATAAATCCTGTGGATTATGTGGATAAACCTGTGAATAACTACAATAAAGCGCCTTTGAATGTGTATAAGCCTATGGATAACTTTGTTTAAATTCTCCGGTTTTATGTAAACCAAACAGCCTGCGTGCTTACAGATTTCAGCATTACACCATTATACAAGTATAGCCCTGTATAGTTATACACAGGGCTAAAAACTTTCATTAAAAATGGATCAGTCAGAAATCACATTAACGATTGGAAAAGCAATCGCTGCAATATACGGGCTTGTCCAAGCGTGGTTTGAAAGGAACCTTGGTTTCTTTTCCGCACTGCGCGCAAACAGCATCAAACATTTCTCTTTCCCTTTTTGCAGAGCCATCCCTGCTAAACTGGGACTTTCTTGATGATCTGCACTCTTTACATCTTCCGGGTTCATTCTGGAAACCTCTTGTTGAATAAAACTCCTGTTCTCCAGCTGTAAAAACAAATTCCTGCCCACAATCCTTGCACACCAACGTTTTGTCTTCGAACATTTACAGTCCCCTCGTTTCAGAAAGATTAGTAGTTTTCTGCTACCGCAGCAAATATTGCAGCACATCGGCAACAAATGCCTTTATATGCTGAGCATTTACATTATATTACACAAAGTTCAACTAATCAAGTTTTTTTGATAGAATTTTAGGTTTTTGTCATATAATGCCTATAAAACACTTATCTGTAAACTTCACGACATTCCCTCCGGTGCATATTCAATATACTCGAACCGCATTCTCATCCTGGTTCCACAACAACATGAACGTTGCTGCCTGTCTGTTGCACAGGTATTCTATCAGCCTCCGTGCCGTTTATCAGGATACGTTTTACTCCGCAATTCACATGTGCCGGATTCTTCACTTCTATATGATAAACTGCACCTCGGAATACCCTTTTAGCCCTGAAACCATCCCATGCACGAGGTATACACGGATCAACAGTCAGACAGTCGTAATCAGTACATATTCCCAATATGTACTGACTCGATGCGACCATATTCCATGCAGCCGTACCACTAAGCCAGGAGTTTCTGGCGATACCGAACTGCGGATGCTCCTTGCCGAGGATGTTTTGCGGGTAGACATAAGGCTCTACCTCAAAATGTTCAGCATCATTGTTGCGTCTCGCCGGCAATATCTGGCCGTAGTATTCGAAAGCCAGGTCTCCGTTGCCTTCCATGATCTCTGCAATCATCACCCACGGGTTCGTATGGCAAAATATGCCCCCGTTTTCCTTCGCCCCCGGATAATAAGTGGTTATGCCCCCCTTGGAATCCTCGTACTGAGTATAGGCCGGATACATCGCCACTATGCCGTATTTGGTGTTCAAGTATTTATTGACAGAATAAAGGCACTTGCGGGAGCGAGTCTTGTCCGCAACACCACCCAGGACTGCCCAGTACTGCGAGTTGATAAATATCTTTCCAAAGGTATTTTTTTTGGCCCCTATCGGCATGCTCTCATCATCAAACACCCTCGTATACCATTCTCCATCCCAGCAGGACCCGTTTATGGCATTCTTCATCTTCTCCAGCATCCCTGATGTAAACATACCTTCCGGGCCTGTCCATGGGGATGCTGTTGTATCTGTATCTCGTTATCCTTCTGTTTTGTGGGTCCTTGTGAAAGCTGTATCCTCCGCCCGTATTCGATACGATACCGCCGTATTTCCCACTGCCTATATAATTGATCCATGGCGTAGGCGTGTCAGGTCTCGTAATGACATATTCACGGGCTCTGTCGTCAAAATATCCGAATTTCATGGACAATGCCTCCATATATTTGTCAATTTTGGCAAATATACTAAAATTTAATTATATAATATAATTGATAAATGGTGAACATTTCTATATAATATAATTAAATTTCAAAGTTTTACCATTATTATCAATATCAACTATACCCATTTTGGAAGGAGCGATGCATGTGAATACCTATTCCAACATCAGTGGTGAACTAAGGGCATTCTTCAGCACAAACAAATTTTTCAGGATCCTGCTTCCTATTGACATGGTTCTGCTTTTCGCAGGGCTGGTGATTTTAATTCTGGGTAGTATCTTCAGTATCAATTTTGGAGCTATTATCTCTTCATTGGCCTACTGGGCATTCATTCTTGGACTGCTGCTCACCTATGCAAACATGAAGGAACAGTTTCTCTACATCGGATTACTCGGCTATGGAGCAATGTGTGTACTTAGTCTGATCATAACACTTTTCAGGTACGGACATTACTTTTCCTGGGGAAGTCTTTTCAGTGCATTGATTTTTGGCGGACTAGGCTATCTGGTGTTGAAAAGAACTCTCACCGGATCTTCAAATACCAATGTTAACGGATAGGCGGCAATTATAACACATAAAATGAGCCGCATGAGGTTTTTTACACCTGTAGCGGCTCTTTCATTTTGCGAGAAAATTATTAGTCAGAAAATCCATCAGATATAATACATCTCTTCTGCCAAACCATTCTTTTTTCTGTAATCATCCGCCATATCCCCCAAAGTGATGGAATTGACAAGGTTATTAATATCCGCTGTCATCCTGTCCCAGACATGCTGTTTGAGCAATCGGCTGATGCTGCTGTTGTCTGCAGCTTTGATCCCTGTATCCTCATCAACAATTGTAATATCGCCCTCAAGCGCTCTCAATACTCGTTCAATTGTAATATTCTCAGGCAGATCGGCAAGGATATAACCTCCCTGCGCCCCTTTTACACTTCTCACAATACCAGCCTTGCGCAGTGTAGAAAACACCTGTTCAAGATAATTCTCTGAAACATCCTGCCTTTGGGCAATACTATAAAGAGAGATATGTTCATTTTTTGCATATACAGCCATATCCACAAGAGCCCTGACGCCATATCTGCCTTTTGTAGAAAGCTTCATTCCGGCACCTCTTCCAATTTATATATAGTACTCTATTTGATTATCAGCCTGATTGGCTGCCCTGTATTTGTCGACAAGTTCACCCAGCGTAATGGAAGAGGCAGTCGTATCCAGCAATGCCTTAACCTTTTCCCATAGTGTTCTCGAAGCACAACGGGCATATCTGGCACAAGTTCCGCTGTTCCCCTCTATTATGCATGAAACGGGAGCAAGTGGTCCCTCAAGAGCATTCAGCACCTCAAGCACGCTTATTTTCTCAGCAGGCTTTGCAAGCAGATATCCGCCCTGAGCGCCGCGTATACTGCTAACCAATTCGCTCCTTCTAAGAACAAGGAATATCTGCTCTAAATAATTTTCCGGCAAATTCTGCCTGGCCGAGATACTTTTCAAACTTATCGGGCCTTCCGATGTATGTACTGCCAGGTCAACCATTGCTTCCAGACCGTATTTACCTTTTGTTGAGAGTTTCATCCGAATTACTCACCTCTTGTGACTCATTTTTTATAACGCATCGGTCCAAAATAAAATTCTTCGATTGTAGAAAAATTTTATTACAGCTGCTGCGTTTCAACGAGGCTGGAGATAGGCTCGCCGCCAGAAAACCAAATCGGTACCCGCCACCTATAGAGGTGGGGGACATCTTTCGCCTCGTTATATTCTGCATTATACCTTAATTCTGCTCTACAATATTCCTATTTCAGTTCTGCCAGATCAAACGGAGTTTCCTGATATACATAATAGTTCAGCCAGTTTGAATACAGCAGGTTTGCATGCGCTCTCCATCTGATGATCGGTGGTTTCCCAGGGTCGTCATCTTTGAAATAGTACTTTGGGAGTACAGGATTGAGCCCTCTTGACATATCCCGTTCATATTCGCCCTTTAGCGTAAGGGGGTCATATTCTGAGTGTCCGGTAACAAAAATCTGCCTGCCTTTCAGCGCAGAAACGATATACACACCTGCTTCATCAGATTCCGAAAGAATGCTGAGTCCCTCAACCTTTTCAATATCCTTCCGTCTGATCTCCGTATGTCTGGAATGCGGGGCGAAGAATTTCTCATCGAATCCCCTCATCAGCATTACATTCTGTTTGATAACCTTGTGTTCAAACACACCCGACATCTTCTCCGAAATCGGGTATTTCTGCACGCCATAGTGGTAGTACAAGCCCGCCTGTGCACCCCAGCAAATGTGGAAGGTGGAGTAAACGTTATGCAGGCTCCATTCCATGATCTCCTTGAGTTCTTCCCAGTAATCGACTTCTTCAAAAGCCATGTTCTCCACGGGTGCTCCGGTTATGATCAGACCATCGAATTTCTTCTCCCTGATTTCGCTAAAGGTATTGTAAAACTTAAGAAGGTGTTCCTCAGGTGTATTCTTAGGTTTGTAGGATTCCGGATGAAGAAAGGTGACATCCACCTGAATCGGGGTATTTCCGATCAGTCTCAGCAATTGGGTCTCAGTAGCTATTTTCGTAGGCATCAGGTTCAGAAGCACAATGCTGAGCGGCCTTATGTCCTGCATTTCGGCTCTTGCTTCCGACATGACAAATATATTTTCTCCAGTCAACACTTCTGCTGCCGGCAAACTATCAGGTATCTTGATCGGCATTGATTTTCCACCTTTCATATGCAGTAAAACGTAGCGTTTTGTTAAGATAATTCCAGTATTATACCATAAATCAATCTTCACTGCACTAGCTTAATAAAAACGAAAATTGCTATTGCTCTGCATTCACTCTTTTGCTTACTTTCAATGCAAATACAATGCTTGCAATCGTCATAAGCAGGATGATGCCCTCCAGTACGAACATATTGCTGATGTAGCCTCTTTGGCCTAAAACTGCGACCATATCGACACCCGCATGAATCAATATTGCATAGATGAAATACAACCACTTCTTATCCCTTACAGCTTTAAACACAAGCAGCGATAATGCTACCTGAAGCGTCAATGCGACCACTCTTTCAATACCTACCACAAGAAATACGTTTGAGGGCGAAGAGGTAAGAACACTGATTTCCTGATTAAAGCTCGCAAGCTGCTGTTCGTTCATGGCAGCAGTCGTTCCCTTCAGCATACCGCCATTCACCATGATTGAGGTAAGCAGATAACTGATCGAGATATATCCACCCAGTAGCGCCGACTCAACGCCACCATGCCCAAGGCCATAAGAAATGCCTGTGTTAAGACTTTCGCCTCCACTGACCTTTACCAGGAATTTGAAACCTAGCAATCTCGCCGTTTCTTCAAAAATTCCCGCCGCAAAACCACCATAAAGCATATACAGCACAATGTTTTTATAAATTGCATTCTGGGTCGGGTCCTTCCCCAGGATCAACACGTGCGTAAGATTCTCCAACACTAATGAGAAGATAATGAATAACAGGGCACCGAAAAAAAGCGCCTTTGCATTCAATGTTTTTTTAACGCCCATCCAGATAATGATGCCAATGGGTACTACAATTGACAGGAATGCTGAAATCGCCATGAAGGTGACAGATAACGTACTTACATTTTGAATTTTATCCATGTCCCTAATCACCCCTTTTTAATTTAATAGGCCAATCCCCGGCTGATATTTATTTCTGCAGCCCTATACCACATTATATCACAGCAAAAAAAGGCCAGTACTAAGCAATAAATAACGTGATTTATTATAAAATAACAGATAATATTATATTATATTATTGTTCGTGCAAAATAGGGTAAAAAATACTCATATGTTATCAATATACTTATAAAACGAAATACAAGGAGGATTTGAAATGTCCAAAACACCAGCATATCTGGATGAGAAGCTCAGCTTTGAAGTGCGCGCAAAAGACCTTGTTTCCAAAATGACGCTCGAAGAGAAGGTCACGCAAATGCTCCACAAGTCACCCGCAATACCCAGGCTGGACGTCCCTGCTTACAACTGGTGGAGCGAAGCCCTGCACGGTGTCGCAAGGGCCGGTACAGCTACTGTATTTCCCCAGGCGATTGGTATGGCTGCTACCTTTGACGAAAATCTCATATATAAAATTGCAGATATTATTTCAACGGAAGGCAGGGCTAAATACCATGAAAGCGTAAAAAAGGGCGACCGCGATATTTATAAGGGACTGACCTTCTGGTCCCCGAACATAAATATTTTCAGAGACCCGAGATGGGGGCGCGGCCATGAAACCTACGGAGAAGACCCTTACCTGACTGGGAGACTTGGAGTAGCATTCGTAAAGGGCATCCAGGGCAAGGATAAGAAATATCTGAAAGCTGCTGCCTGCGCTAAACATTATGCCATTCACAGCGGACCTGAAAGTGAAAGACATCAGTTTAATGCAGTCGCAACACAGAAGGATATGCGCGAGACCTACCTGCCCGCCTTCAAGGAACTCGTACAGGAAGCCGGCGTAGAAGCCGTCATGGGCGCCTACAACAGGACCAACGGCGAACCCTGCTGCGGAAGCAGGACACTGCTGCAGGATATCCTGCGCAACGAATGGGGCTTCGAAGGACATGTTACCTCCGACTGCTGGGCGATCAAGGATTTCCACGAGGGACACATGGTGACTAAAACCGCACCGGAATCCTGTGCACTTGCTGTTAATAACGGATGTGATACAAATTGCGGCAATCTGTACGGCAACCTTCTTATTGCTCATAGAGAGGGACTCGTGAAAGAAGAGACGATCGACCGCTCGCTGGTCAGACTTTTTGTGACAAGGATGAAGCTCGGCATGTTTGACAAGCCTGAAGAAGTGCCTTATACAGATACACCTTACGATGTAGTCAGTTGTGAGAAGCACAGTGATTTCTCCGTTGAAGTGGCAAAGAAGTCGATTGTATTATTGAAAAACGAAGGATTGCTGCCGTTGGACAAATCAAAGCTAAAGACAATTGGCGTTATCGGGCCGAATGCCGACAGCAGGACCGCTCTTGAGGGCAATTACTTCGGTACCTCTGACAGACATGTGACCGTACTTGACGGAATCAGGGCTGAGGCAGGGAAGGATATCAGACTTTTCTATTCGGAAGGCTGCCACCTGTACAAGCAGAAAGTGGGATTGAGCGAACCTCGCGGCAGCTTTGCGGAAGCATTGTCAGTGGCAGAAAGTTCGGATGTGGTTGTAATGTGTCTCGGTCTGGATGCGACAATCGAAGGCGAGGAAGGCGACACCTCGAACGAATTTGCCAGCGGCGATAAGGTGGACCTGAATCTTCCCGGTCTGCAGCAGGAACTGTTGGAGCAGATTGTCGCAGTGGGCAAGCCGGTGGTTCTGGTACTCCTGTCCGGAAGCGCACTGGCAGTGAAATGGGCGGATGAGCATGTGCCGGCCATTGTACAGGCATGGTATCCGGGCGGACGCGGAGGAGAAGCCGTGGCATCACTGTTGTTTGGCGACTACAGCCCCTCAGGCAGGCTTCCGGTAACATTCTACGCATCTACTGAAGAATTGCCTGATTTTCACGATTATGCAATGAAGAACAGGACCTATCGTTATATGGCAGTTGAAGCACTTTATCCTTTCGGATACGGATTGAGCTATACGAAATTCGAATACAGCCCCATAAAGGTCGATGGCAGTATTAAGGCAGGAGATTCCGTCAATTGCAGCGCTACTGTGAAGAATGCCGGCAAACGCGCATCGGAAGAAACCGTGCAGCTTTACCTCAAGGATGTGGACGCCAGTGTCGAAGTGCCAAAGTGGTCGCTCAGGGGCGTCAAAAAAGTGAATCTCAAACCTGGTGAGCAAATTGAGGTACAATTCTCTCTAACGCCAAGACAGCTGGCACTTATAGATAATGACGGCAAGGCTGTGCTTGAACCGGGCAGCTTTGATATTTACATCGGTGGAAGCCAACCTGATGCAAGAAGCGAAGAGCTGACAGGTGCCAAGGTTCAAAAAGCAAGATTTGAAGTGACCGGAAACAGGATGCAATTGCAGTATTAAAAAGTCATAAAAAACAAAGGGGGACGGTTACTGGCTTGAATTTAACATATGAAATTCAAGCCAGTAACCATCCCCCTTTTGATATGATAAGTACGATAAAACAGATAGGCTTCAACAGCTTTATGACATTCAACAGGATCTTCAGGAGAGTGAAAGGATGCTCACACACACGTTATCATAAGACAGACATATAAAATTCATTAAGCATTCAAATATAACTTCCAAATAACTCCTTTAGTCATTTCTTAATACGGGTTTCCCCATTAAAAGCAGGAGTTCGCGCATGACCTTGCAGGCCACGGCCGTCGATATGCCTGAATTATCAAGTCTGGGTGCAAGCTCAACTACATCAGCCGCAACTATGTTCAGCCTGCCGAAGCTGCAAAGAGCTTTCTGAAGCTCATTGAAGGAAACGCCTCCCGGTTCGGGCGTACCGGTACCCGGCATAATGGACGGATCAAGCACATCCAGATCGATTGTCAGATAGACACGCTTTCCGCTCAGTGACTTAACCGCTTCAGCAGCAGCAGAGAGATCGAACGGGCGCAGACTGGTATGTCCTTCCCCTGCCCAGGCAAATTCCTCTTTCAATCCGCTTCTGATTCCAAGCTGCCAGATACGGCCGTCGCCTACGATCTCCCAGATCCTGCGTACAACGCTGGAATGGGACAGCTGCTCCCCCAGGTAATCCTCACGCAAATCCGTATGTGCATCAAGATGCAGGAGGCAGACATCCGGGTACTTCAGTTGAACAGCCTTGAAGGCAGGTAATGTAACCAGGTGCTCCCCGCCAATCATGAATGGTTTTTTTCCTGCTTCGACTATTCCAGTTACAGTCCGGTTTATCATATCAAGTGCCGAACCGGTATTGCCAAAGGGCAGTTCCAGGTCACCGCCATCACACACAGCTATTTCGGTCAGATCCCTGTCCAGCATCGGCGAATAGGTTTCCAAACCGTAGAATTCAGAACGCATGGCCTGCGGCCCGAAGCGTGAGCCTGGACGGTACGTCACAGTCCCATCAAAGCCTGCACCGAAGACGACGATCTCTGCATCCTCCATGCGTGCGTCACAGCTCATGAAACGCGGCAGCATCAGTTCATTCATGGCAATAGCCTCCCACATCCTCAAACCTGAATATCATACATGTTAACGATGACAACGATTATATGTTATTTTCCCGGCAATTTCAATATTCAGATAGGATAAAAAGAACCTTCAAAAATGCAGTCCTCGTGGTATAATATGAAACGAGGTGAATCATGAATATTTACATACTGTTTATTTTTGCTCTGGTTCCTATACTTTGGCTGGTCATATCCATGGGTGCTTCGCTGCTGAAGGCGCATATCGCAACGTTTAGCGTGCTCTTAATCACGATTGTTCTGGCGCTTGTGATCTGGCAAATGCCGGTCATCAATGCACTTACTGCCGCTCTTGAAGGTGCGCTGCTCGGGTTGTGGCCGATCATGATCGTAATCATATCGGCTATTTTCACTTATAAACTTTCCGTGCATACCAAAAGTATGGACTTGATTAAACAGATGCTATCAAACATAAGCACTGACAGACGAATACAGGTACTGGTACTTGCCTGGGCTTTCGGGGGATTTCTTGAAGCCATATCAGGGTATGGAACTTCGGTTGCCATTCCGGCAAGTATTCTTATTGTACTGGGCTTTGACCCAATTTTCGCCGCTGTGATCTGCCTTATTTCAAACACTGTCCCGACCGCTTTCGGTGCTGCAGGTATCGCAGTGACTACACTGTCGGCGGTTACCGGTCTGGAAACGCAGCATCTGAGCTGGTTTATCGCACTGCAATTGTCGCCGTTCATCCTTTTGATGCCGTTTATTCTGGTAATTATAACTTCAAAGAGTATAAAGGGGCTTAAGGGTGTCATCGGTATCACCCTGGTATCCGGACTGGCTTTTGTAATTCCACAGCTGGTGGCAGCATACTTTTTGGGAGAGGCTATGCCAACCCTCCTTGGCAGTCTTTGCAGCCTGACTGCAACAATATTGTGGGCCCGGATCTTTCACAAGGATAAATGCGCCGCTGCTTCCAAACCTATTGGCATTAGACAGGCAATAATCGCATGGCTGCCCTATATCCTGATCTTCCTGCTGATTATACTCACCAGCCCCCTGTTCTCTGCTCTCAGCAAGCTTCTGGAACATGTCAAAACAAGTATTACAGTATACACTGGGCAAAATCCCGGCCATCTCAATTTCAAATGGCTGAGTTCTCCCGGCACATTGATTTTCATATCCGCTATCATTGGCGGCCTTGTCCAGGGTGCGAAAATACGGGATATCTTTAGAGTTTTCATTGCAACGCTGAAACAGATGACTGCTTCTACGATCACCGTGCTTTCTATCATTGCCGCTTCGAAGGTCATGTCCTACAGCGGCATGATTACCGTCATTGCAACAGTGCTCGTCAAAGCTACCGGCTCATTTTTCCCTCTTGTATCTCCGATGATCGGAATGCTCGGCACCTTCATCACAGGCAGTGATACCTCTTCAAACGTACTATTCGGCGCGCTTCAGAAGGAAGTTGCCACCTCCATCGGTGCAAATCCCTATTGGCTTGCGGCATCAAATACGGCAGGCGCCACGGCAGGGAAAATGATCTCACCGCAGAGTATTGCAGTTGCCACATCCGCAACCGGACTGGCAGGCTACGAAGGCAAGATCCTGAAGAGCACCGCGAAGTTCTGCGTTGTCTACGTAATTGTGCTTGGACTGATTATCTATTTCGGCAGCAGACTTGTGTAGCAGGAATTGCTATCGTCAGGAAAGGACCGAAACAGGACTGGATAAAATCTGAAGTCTGATGGTACCAAATCAAGCAGATACTTTTGCGACAGGAAACTCAACAGGATAAAAAGCGCAATACTGGCAGAGTATCTTTCGGCTGAGGCCTGCTGCTTCTATTATTTTCCGCCGACAGCCTGCAATCTCGTCAACGGCACATAGTATTTCGAATACCTCGTGCCATGTTTGTCCACAAGTGGCCCCTTTTTGTCGGGCACCAACACGGTCGCCCTTTTATTAATATTGTGAAGAAAGCCTTTCAGCTTTTTCTCTTTGAAATCAAATGTTACGGTGTCTCCCAATTTCAAGCCGAATACTTTGGTTGCGATTTGCCTGTTGGTGGGCAGCTTGTGATAGCTGTCGGTATGGCCGAACGCATTGTTCGCCATTGCCTTGAACCGCTTGCCTTTACAACTGGATTTGTTGAACAGCAGGAATTCAAGCACATGGCAAAGCTCATGCTCAAAAACCAGCAGGAGAGCTTCCAGACCGCTTCCTGTCTTTATGCCGCATACGGAATTGCTTTGAGAGTGATGCCCGTAATCGAGGAAAAAATCGACCCCCAGCCTGATTTCAAGCACAAGCTCCTCCTGCCTGATCCGGCCAATGTTTTTCGGACACATCGTCTTTCCCGCACTCTTCGTCATCTTTCTGGACAAGGAAAACTTCACCTTCCCCTTGAAATGATCCCTGAACCAGTTTTGAAGAAAAACCTCATCATAGAGCTTAAAAAGCAGGGTCAGGTCAGCTGTGGAAATAGAGTTGAGCTGCGGGTTTCTCAAAGTAGATGAAGTAATTGAAAGGCTATTGATTATCTTTGTCCGATTGTTCTCTATATCCTTTGCAGCTTGCTTTACCGTAAGCATTTCAAGCATTTTGCAGACCTCGTCCCCAGTGAAATGGTTTATATCTCTGCAATGATTCTAGTACTTTTTTTGAAAATAGTAAATGTTATAATGAAATTTAGAGGAGCCGGGATTGAAGTAAAAACAAATAGTCTGGTATGATTAAACAAAACTTTTTTGGGTAAATACAATATTAGTTTATAGTTATGGAAATAATAAACAAAAATTTACATAATGGGAGTAATATATTATGGACCTGAATGCATTTTTTAAAATTACATATGGAGTTTATATCATCACGACGAAGTTCGAAGATAAGCTGAATGGCATGATTGCAACGGCCGTCTGCCAGGTCACGGCGGAGCCAGTGCAGATGACTCTTGGCATTAATAAGGAAAGCCTGACTCACGAAATTATTCTGAAAACAGGTTGTGTCGGCGTCAATGCACTCAGGCAGGAGACGGATTTTAATTTCATCGGAAACTTCGGTTTCAAATCAGGCCGTAACATAAACAAACTCGAAGGCATCGGTTTCATGACCGGCGCCACCGGTGTTCCGCTACTGGTTGACAATACGGTTGCGGTATTTGAAGGCAGGGTAATTGACAAAATGGATGCAGGAACGCATACCATCTTCCTGGTAGAGGCTGTCGAGGCCAAAATACTTACAGAAGAGTTCCCGCTTTCCTATGAATATTACCATAATGTGATCAAGGGCAAGTCTCCCAAATTTGCTCCTACATTTATTGTAAACAAGGCTTGAGAGCACTATTACTTTTTCTTATGAATCGGAACAGTTTCGCCAATAAAGACATCTCTTATGGCTGACCCGTAATCAGATTATACCGCTTCGGTTCAAAGAAAATGCTTCGGTTGTAGAAACATTTTATGCTATTGCTGCGTTTCAGCGAGACTGCTCGTCCATGCATCCAAGGCGGGAGATATGCTCACCGCCTGAAAACCTAATCAGTACCCGCAAGCCATAATAATTGGGACATCTTCTGCCCCGTTATTATGGTTTAACCACGGTTGGGGTCTGTCCAATGCCCGCAGCCAGACTCGTGAGTCTGTTAAGCGTATTGCAGCCTGCGATGCCGTCTGCTGTCAGGCCTTGGGCACGCTGGAAGTTTATTACGGCATTACGCGTTCCATTGCCAAAGTAGCCATCCAGTCCGGACCCGGTGTAACCCAGTGCATTCAGAGCATCCTGCACTACAAGAACGTAAACCCCTGCACTGCCGTTGCTCACCAGCGGGTATCCCCCATTCGGGCAGGCGGCAGGAGTTTGGCGTGCATCCATATGCACCCAGGTCGGAGTCAGGTATGCCGGTTCGACATATGACCACGCGCCTGTCGATGCTGCCGTATTACGGAGTTGATCCCTCGTTACACTGTCAAGATTCTGACCCGCATCAAAGGCTACTCCGGCATAATGTTCGGACATCGGGTCATGCCCGCCTTCCCATATCCGTTTAAACGCAAATCCTACAGAAATAGGCCTGCCCCAGGCGTTCCTTGTTACATTGAATGCCTCCATGGCACGTCTTGTAGTCCACAGCGTACCTGCGCGCGAGCTGCCTCTGAACTCTCCTACTGTAAGCGTTCTGCCGATATTGTAGGGCATTGCATCGTTTTCAGCCAGTGTATAATATTCCATTGCATCATTTCTGTTGTTATAAACATAAACATTAGCCATGATGGTTCCTTCCTTTACATTAAAATGCTTCCAAATTGCTTAGCGTCAGAAGAGGACATTCCTCAGGCTGCTTCGAACCTCTTCCTGTTGAGGTGTGTCCTCTTACATCATATGCAAAAAGCCCGCCAGTTGTTAACCGACAGGCTTCATTTATCCACTGATATGTTTCTGCTCCCTATGCGCCCTTGATGAATACAACCTTTAGTCAAACTTCGATTGCCGTTTTTCTTCCGAAGTCCTTTTTATTTCCAGGCTAACAGACATTAAAGTGAACGTATCATACTTGTTTTCTGCAATTTTCATAAACGTTCATACGATTTCCAGTCATTCTATTCCCGTAGCTGCCTGTCTGCTTTCAATTTTTTCATTTTACCGCGGTAGGAAAAATAGGTTGGAGCTAATGCAGCCGCAAGAATCAGGTCCATAATACCAAGAATCAGATTGAGTGAGCTTATTACGTTTCCAGGTAACACAAAAGGAAGAATGACATTATACACCCCCCAAAAAGCGACTATAACAAATCCAACTGCTGAAAATTTTGAAACCCTACTGTAATGTGCTATTTTGGAATCATAATCCGAAAAGAGATCAAAAGGTCCATCGGCCGCCTTTTTTTTGAAATATACCCAGCTTAAGCAGGTTGACACACATTCTATGCCCAGTTCTTCCATGAATCTTATATAGGCAACACTTTCAGGATGCCTTGCATTGTTCTTCAGCAATTCAATACGGTAGATATACTCTCCGGGCTTCCCCTCTTCAAATAAATAAGTGCACCATGTATAATGGATAAAGTTCATTCCTATAGCACCCATCTCATTGAGCCATTTTTCCTCTTTCTCGTAATTGACCATCACTTTATGAATTGTATGTTTCATTTCTTGTCCTCCCTCACGATCCTGCTTCCATTGTCCAGTAGTTCCTGCAGTCTTAACAGCTCATTCTGAACGACCTGCTTGCCTCTTTCCGTAATCTCATATTCCTTTTTACGGCTGTCCCATTCATTCTCGACAGCCCGTATCCATCCCTTTTCCATCAGCGTATTGAGTGCTCCGTACAGCGTACCTGCGCCCAGGTTCAACCTTTCTTTACTGATTTCCCTGATGAACTGCATGATCCCGTACCCATGCATTGGGTTGTGCAGAGCCAGCAGAATATAGTAAACAGCTTCTGTGAGAGCACTGCGCTCCTGATTATCCGACATATGCTACCTCCTGTAGGTTTTATTTTTTACTTTCTGCTTTTTAACATTGTCATACTGTTTTTATTATATCGCTAGCCGTTACTTCGCGCGTCGTTATACCCACTTACGTTATATCGTCTTTCGTTATATCTGTATCAATTATATCGTTGTCCGATATAGTTGTCAATAAATTTTAGGAAATTTTTATTATTTTTTGGGGAAATCTTTTCATTTATTTTTGCAACTCAAGCAATTTATTGCTGGCATTGTGACAATTCGCATTTTCTGTGTTAAAATAATGAGGCAAAAATAGTTTTGCGAGGCAAAAAGTAAATAAATATAGAATAAAGGATGTAACAGGTTATGATTTCTACCACTGGAATTTCCCTGAGGTTCGGGGAACGTATATTATTTGAAGATGTCAATATCAAATTCACTCCCGGCAATTGCTATGGCCTTATTGGCGCGAACGGCTCCGGGAAGTCCACCTTTTTGAAGATTCTGTCGGGTGAAATGGAGGCCAACAGCGGAGATGTAACCATTGAGCGCGGTAAGAGGCTTGCAGTACTGAAGCAGAACCATTTTGAATTTGATGAGGTCGAAGTTCTGAAGACAGTGATCATGGGCCATA
>DBTX01000035.1:4149-24505 GCA_002307275.1 Hungateiclostridiaceae bacterium UBA1305 | reverse complement strand
CTGCCCGAATCCAAAGGGGTTAACAACAGAGTATTGTCAAGATAATATGTTCCCTCTCTTATAAATACGGTAAAAGCCCTGCCGTTTTTGACGCATTTCAATCCGCGTATTTCATCCCTTGCCCTTTCAAAAGTTCTAAACGGCTTCTCCCTACTTCCGGAGTTCATATCGTTTCCTTCGGTTGAAATATATAATTCAACATCCTTGCACATATAATTTCATTCCTCCTGGCTGCAGTATTGAAAAAAAGATCGACATGGTTAAAAAACTTTGGTATGCTTTAAATCCGGCGGGTTTTCACAACATTTGCATTATATGTCTTCAAATACATTTTAGTAAGATTACATTCTTAAAAAAATGATGAAAAACTTCAAAATGGTATAGGTAATTTCTTAAACAATGATTGAAATAATTAATATAAGAAGTCGGGATTTGAGATACATAAGGTGTTTGAAGAAATGACTGAATGCTAAATAGCAATTTAGAAGGTGCTGGCTGAGCAGAACCGGTTTGGCATAATTTGCTTAATCCCAGGCTCCGCACAAAGTATCAAAGACTTTGGGTTCTGTGGCCTTTGCACGGAGCTGGGCATTCAATAACGTAGTTCTACAATCGAGTATCCGTCTACTTCCGGAATCATTACCTTTCCGTTTTCGATCCTGAGCTCCCGGTTCTGCGGAATAAGCCTCGCAGACTTTATTTCATAAGGTAAGTTCAGGTCCAGAACAACCTGACACACTTTTGTGCGTTCTTCAATAATGTCAATTGTTACAGATTTTCTCACAGGTATGTACGAAAGGATGTGGACATTCACACGATTGTGCTGCTGCTGGTCCAACAGACTGACTGTCATCGTTGAAGGTCCGTTGTGGCGTATTAGCCTGGACGGTAGAAGCAAATCAATTGCATTGGATATGAACTGTTTGCACCATGCCGGAGCATTGCTCCTGTATTGCCCGAATATAGGATGACTGAACATGATCACCCTGCCGTTTCTCAATCCCACAGGATAGACCTCTCCTTTTGCGGAAGGAGTATATTCGTGCGAGCAGAACCACTCCTTTTCACGGTTAAAATAAGGAGCCCTTGCGTTAAGAACGGCTTCAGCACCGGCAGGTACAACTTTTACGCCCCGATAATATATCACATATTCATTGCCTGATTCAAGGCCTTTGCCAAGTTCACCCTCCGCAATTATGAAATCAGGAAATCTTTCCGCTTCTCCGGCATAATCCGTACCAAAGCATTCCGGATACTTCCAGTATTGTGCGTTTCCATCTCCGGTACATTTTGCCAGACCGCCCTTTGAACAAGATATCACACATCCGCCACCTTTTACATATATGTCAAGCTTCTGCTGAAAATCCTCGTTTACTGCCAGGTCATCCGGAAGAATGATGAGTTTATAAGAGCCAAGCTCCATGTCCATATCGATCACATCATACTGGAGAGCAAGCTCATCAAGCATCTGCACGGCACCCAAGACCGTTTCGGGAATGCAAGATTCCACGAAACTTTTCTCAGATGTCACTAATGCTGCTTCCGTCAAGGCTTTGGAAGGCCTTGCCCATTCCTCCATCGCGGCATACTGTCCATAGACCTTTCCAATAAGCTTGTATGTAGCTGGATTCAATACGCCGCACGGCTCCATCTGGTCGCCGATAGAACAGGCGAAGCCGTAGCTTAGCATGCGGAAACATTCAAATTCCAAAGCAGCTAGGTTTTTTAGCGAATGATAGTCTCCCCATGAGGTATGAAACTTTCCGGTCATGCCCATGCAATCCATGCCAAGGGTCCTTGCATATTTTGCAGTAACAGGGAAATGCAGATAGCCCCAGGAACCGGACGGGAGGCTTTCCAGTTCAAGATGAGTATACCATTCCCTGCTTTCCTTCGTACAAGGTCCTATATGTCCGGCATTGTAGAATATGGAGCACTTTTTGTTATAGAGGCGCACAAGCTTGGATAGATTTTCCTTGAAGCGGTCAAGTACAAATTTTGCAAACCTCCTTACAGCGTCATCATCGGACGCATCAATGCCCTTTTCCTTCATTTCTGCGCGGCAGGATGCACACCAGCACGGTCGGATGCTCACTATGTCAAAAAATACACCGTCAAGCTCATCTCCTAGCAGTTCACACACTTCGGCAGTATGGGCTGCAAGAAAATCATAGTAGGTCGTGTTTACACACAATGACTGATAAAACCCGGGTTCGGTAAACGGCGGGCCTTCATGGGAGCCGTCCTTTTTTCGGACAAGCCAATCGGGATGCGTCGTTGCAGATTGATAATCCCATTGAACCGTTATATAAACAGGTGCACGTACACCCGCTTTATGTAAAGCTTTTACCTGTTCCAGCATAAGCTCCGGCTTTTGCAGATTCGGATGAATCCGTTCCGGATATTTCTTAGACGGATAATACATCCATCCGTGATGGCATCTGGCAAATACGGTAACTGAACTGATATTTGCCTCCTTTATGGTTTTTGAAAAACTTCCGGCATCAAAGTCCGCAGCAATATCCAGAATATGTTCTGAAGTATGAAAATCCAAATGAATCTGACGTGGTGATAACTCAAACATGTTGACACCTGCTTTCTGAATTGTAGTTTTTGGGATCATAAATAAAGATGTATTTATTTGACACACATGCTGTAAAGCATTCCACCATTTTTTTAAAAATACATCTATATCCTTTATTTTACGCACTCATTATAGTATAGTAGATTTGCACATACAATGAATTTATAGTGCAAAAGGATGTGTTTTTTTGACTTACGACCAGATTAACATAAAAATTATAAGGTGTGTGGATTATAAATCCGATGCAGGCTGGAATCATAAGTTAAATCTTTATCCATACAATACTCTGTATTTTGTAATGGCCGGTGATGGGCACATCAGTGTTGGCAGGGAGACTCTGGAGTTGAAGCATGGGCACGCTTACCTTATTCCCGCAAATACTCTTTTCAGTTGCTGGTGCGATACCCATATCCACAAACTTTATGTAGATGTAAATGTTGAAGCAATCCCCGGTTATGATATTTTTTCACATCTACAGAAGCCACGGGAACAGCCATTCCCCGTCGAAGAAATAAAAAGGATGATAAAAGCGTCAAATCATCAGAGCCTTAAAAACCTGCTTTATATCAAGGGTCAAGTATCCAAGGCAATCTCTCTGTTTATGGAAGACGACTTTCGGATAGAGGATAACGGTATATTGAAATTCAGGTCCATCCTAAATGACATCGAAGAAAATCTATCCTGTGAATTGAAAGTCGCTCAAATTGCCGAAAAGTACTGCTGGAATGCTGCTATGCTGTCAAAGAATTTCAAAAAGGTTTTTCACTGCAGTCTCAAATGCTATATTGAAAAGCTTTTGCTAAATAAAATAAAGCAGGAGCTTATCATTTCAGATAAAAGCATCAAGCAGCTCGCATCGGAATACAAATTCTGCGATCAATATTATCTCACAAGGTTCTTTAAAAAGCATGAAAAAATATCTCCCAGTCAGTATAGAAGGAAAGTCAATAGAACAAACTGATCAAAAATATACAAAACCCTATAGGCATCCAGATCCTTGGTACTTGCGGTCATTCCAAGCAGCAGCGCATCATAATACGAGAAAATGGAACGGTATTTTCTGAATATGCTCCTGTGCGCTTCATCTATGATAATCAGATCAAAGTGGGCACAGGTCAAAAGCCAGCCGCCATCCTCCGCCCTCTCGCCGTCAATGGCATTCATAATCGTCTGTGGAAAAAACGATTCTCGTACTAGGGTTATAGTCAGCATCATTTCTGGCAGCAAGATTGCATTGCGATATGTGCGGCAGGAATTCGGAAAACTTCTTCTTGACCTGTCCGTTCAAGGCCAGTCTGTCAGCCAGTGTCTGTATTTTACCAAGCATGTATTCATAGATATCGCCTTTTAAGTCCCTGTCCTTCAGAGGCAGTTCCGATACACCGGTTACGACCTTCTCAAGCAGCAAAGGCGTTGGGATGATAAACATGGCATCCTTCATGTATTTGGAATAAGCAGAATCCTTATTGGTATTCAATCCTTTAATGAAAGCGAATACCTCCTGCTGAACAATCTGATACATGGTTTGTGAATCCCTGTTCTTGAAATCACTCCATCTCAGGTGCTGCTTGTCCGGCGGAAAAAGTCTCGCCAGCTTCACACCAAGCAGAGCCTATTCCGCTTCGCTGTCCACTTCTCTGCCATCAAGCGATTCCCCAATGATGTGATTGATCAATACATGAAGCTTGGGGGTACACCCTGGCTTGATAGCAAGCATACTGTCTTTGGAGAAGTTTTCAATGGAATGGATGTCGTTGATAGGATTGCTGCTGTTGAAGTTGATTCCGACAGTAGTAAACCATTAAAAGATGTTAAAATATTGGGTGTTGAAATAACTACGCAGGAGTAATGCTTTATTTGTTGTCTGCTTAACCGCTTGACTCATGTGGCCGGTCGATTTTAAATCAAAGTTGGAGTGGTTCTTAACCAGTAGAAATAACTATAACCATTGGAAACAAGCTGACAACAGATATAATTTTCTATCATACCGTCCTTAAAGTCATTCAGTACATCAAAAAGGTATAAAATATCTTCCGCCGCTGTAAATCCTGGTGATTATTCCTGACAGCATAAGCCATCAATTTTGTGGTCGCTATTACATGCTTAGTGCCATATAGAGTTATTTGTGTCGGTATAAATTGGATACTTGCACTGTAGTTTATACTTTGGCACTTATGTAAACATCCGTAAGTGTATTGAATATACTGAAATAATAGATTGACTAAATAATCAAATAGTAATGCATGGAAAATATTTTGTAGGAAGTGTTATTTATGCCAGACCTCGATTTAACTTATTTAACCCCAAGGAAATTAACTGTTCAGAGAAATACAGTAAACAGCGTAATGTTATTTTGGGAGCCTGCCCGTATGATTGAGCCCATAAGAGCCTATGAGGTTTATAGGGATAATTCGCTCTTAACTACAGTTATACAAAGAGTCTATACCGACAATAATGTTAAAATCGGAGGGACTTACCAATACAAAGTCAGAGGTATCGCAGCAGACGGCAGGCTGACGCCATTCAGCAATATCGTTAAAATTTACATTACGGAATCCCCGGGCATAATCTATTGGGCAAAAGCAAATCAATACAGCGGGTATGTCAGAGGTACGGATGTATCAAAATATACACCTGAATTGGATTGGAGAAGAATTGTTAATGATGGTATCAAGTTTGCATATGTCAGAGCAGGAGGGACCAAATTATATACAGGGTATGACCCTGATATAATGGCAGCCAGACACACGGTTGGAATAAAATCTGTTGGTCTACCTGTTGGATTTTATTTTATACCGCTTTGGTCCAGCCAGGATTACGATATAAATAAAGCAAAAACAGAGGCAAAAAAGTATGCTGATCATATCATCGGTTTGATGAATCAGGCAGGATATAATAATTATGGCGATTTAATGCCGCTATTGGATATTGAACCTGCTCTTAGCGATGTAGAAACAGGACTTGTGCCAAATCAGATCGTAAGCTGGGCCAGAGCTTTCTGCGATGAATTCAAGCTATATACCGGAAGAACAATAATGATCTATACCAACAGGTCTTTCTGGGAGGACTGGGGAGTAACTTCTGAGATCAATACAGTAAAGAATTTACCACTTATGAATGCTGAATATTACGAATTCAACAACTATTTGTATCATACCGATACTCCGGTTAATTTTGGCGGCTGGAAGGGCTGGAACATCTGGCAGTATACTCAGACAGCTGTTATTGGAGGTTATACCCGCATGGACGCAAGCTGGTGCCGGAATCTGGATCTGGTAATGCCTCCATCCAGTCCCAGGAATTTAACAGGTTACAATATATCGTCCATGACCGTAAAACTGGCCTGGTTCAAAAACAGGGAAATAGATATTATAGGCTATAATATTTATAAAGACGGTAGATTCATTGCACAAACAAAGGATGATTTTTACTTCGACAGAACCGGTTTGCAGGTTGGCAGCACGTACAGATACATGGTTCAGGCGGTAGACATGTACTACGATGTATCGCCGGCAGTCCCAATAAATATATATATATGGAATTAGTACATCCGGCATAAGCAGATTTCCGATTTTCCATAAGGCAGGCCATGGAGGTACGTGTCAAGGCTGACTTTCAACTCTGTAAAATAAATATAAAACCCCGCAGAATCACTCATTATAGTGACTCTGCAGGGTTTACGATCCAAGTATGCCCATCCTGAATCAATTGAATCTGAAATGCAGTCTGTATCGCAACTCTGGGGCTATTGGCATCCAAGTCTATCTGGCAATAAATACACACAAATGCTCAATGTAATATAATAGCCCTGGTTTAGTACTTATTGTAGATCCTGTACAGGAATACAGCTGCTTCCGCCCTTGTTGTATTTCCTTTCGGATTGATCTTGTTGTTGTCACCGACGATCAGGCTTTCATTCACCATGAAAGCAACGCCGGCTGCAGCATAGGACGAAATGTCTTTACTATCTGTGAACTTGTTGAGAACAGAGGTCTGACCCTTGTTGCCAACCTTTTTCACCAGTTCCAGGGCCCGTTCTGTCATCGTCATCATATCCTGCCTTGTAATGCTGGAATCGGGTCCGAACTTATTGTCTCCTATACCAGTTGTAATACCTAGAGTCTTGGCAACTGCAATCTCATTATAATAGTATTTGTCTGTTCCGATGTCGCTGAAATTGCCGCTGGTCTTTGCAGTCACTCCCATTGTTCTGACTAGTGAATACAGGAAATCCACTCTTGTGATGTTGGCAGCCGGACTGTAAACATCACCCGAGGTCTTCAGGATATCTTTTGCCGCCAGCACTTCAACGGACTGTTTAGCCCAGGCATATTTACCGAGATCGCTGAAGCTCTTCTGCACGTATGCTATCGCATACAAGCTGAAGTGCGTGGTACCGAAGGTAACCATTCCGGTTTTTGCATCATAGCGTCCGTTGGGAACTGTTACCACTTTCCCGTTGCCGTCAATATACCATACCACGATATTGTCCGGATTCTTCAATTCTTCTGCCGTAGGTTTGTAGGGTACGGATACAATTACCGATGCATTCGGGTTGTTCCATTCGGTCTGTTTTCCGTCTATGGAGAGGGATATCTGAATAAGTGGCTTGTCTCCTATAGCTGTTTTTACATCAGCCGGCAAATCGGCCTTGTTCCCCTGCCCTATATTGATTCCAGCTTCTTTGCCCGAGATTCCGGATATACCTGCCAGCATGTTATCGGGTATTGTAATGTTGCCGTATTTTGTGGAAACGGTCAATTTCTCATCACCTTTGCCTCCTGACAAGGAAGCTTCAGGAATACCTACCGAGTACGAATTTGCTCCGGCTACCTCCGGAACTACAATGGTAGCATTCTTTGAAATCAGATCTTCTGCTTTTGTATCATCCAGCTTCACTACGCCCGTTTTTCCATCCAATGTCGCCGGCATTTCTACCGTACCGTTGGAAGGAACTGTAGTTGGAGTTGTTGGAGCAGTATTAGTGGAAGTGTTCGAATTATTGCTGCTGTTATCTTCATCAGAGTCGGACGAACCGGACACTTCCCTGGTCACGGTAATGGCCGCAGATTTCGTGACATCTCCCTTACTGACAGATACCAAATATCCATTATTGTAGGTGACCGTTGCAGTCGAGCCATTTCCCGAGGGAATAAGTGCGGTAACTGCAGCTTGAACCCAGGCTGTCTTTGCAGATTGATTGCTTTGGTTGGCAAGCGGTATTTTGTACGTTCCGCTTTCAATCGCCGATACCGCGGCATCTACAAACGCATTATCCGGATCAATGAAGTTTATGGTAAAATCCTTCGTGTAGCTCGTTCCAGCTGCCGCACCCGTCATTGTTGTGCCATCCATAACGGTCACCGTGACAACCACAGCGCCAGGACCTGATACAGACAGGATATTGCCATCTGTGATACTGGCATTGGGAGCGGTTGTGCCGCTAGCCTTGACAGTCCATGTGACAGCTTTATTTGTAGCATTATCAGGATTGACAGTTCCCGCAAGCGTAACTGTTTGTCCCAATACTGATGACTGCACATCAGTGATATTGGTGACAGGTACGAAAGATGCAGGTTCGATTACCTCAACGTTAAAGTCCTGAGTGTAATTTGTACTTGGGGACGCACCGTTTTGGACGGTCCCGGTAAGTACAAATTTCACACCTGCAGCAGTCGTGGCAGCTTTGACGCTTTGAATAGTCGTGTTATAACCGTAAAAACTGCCGGCGGAGGTAGTGACACTTATACCGGAAACAGGGGTCTTGAGATCCCACGTGATGGTTTTGAACGAAGCGTTAGCCGGTGCCAACGTTGTTTTCAGGCTGTATAAGGATCCATATGCCCATGTTTCGGAGATTTTTAACCCAACACCTGCCTGTATCTTTTCCGGCACACCCGCGATGGAGGTAACGGGGTAAAAGGGCGCGCTTATACAGACTGTGTAATTGGCTGTCGTTATACCGTCATCTGAGGTGACCGGGATAATCCAAACCGCGCCATTGTTTTGCTTCACCGGAGTTCCAACGGTTGCGAACGGGCTATGTGGTACCACAGTAAAGTCCGTCGGCGCCAAACTGTTCAGATTTGTTCCATAAGGGACTTCAACTTTATATACAAGCGTTGCGGTAGTGGTGGTATCCAGCGTGCAGTTGTAATTGACATTTGCCGCTTTCAATGTGATGCTTTTCACTGCCGTATCAATCGTTGGAGTGTGAATTTTAACCGGCGCTACGCTGGAGGTGCAGTCCGTCGCACCACTGGTGGAATTGATTACCGCATAATAGTAATACTCTCCTATTCCCAAATTAGATGGGATTTCAAATGTGGAAGAAACAGCACCTTGAATTGGAGTTCCGCCTGTATTGGAATTCGTCGTATTGGAATACCACTGATAAGAAAGCGCACCTGAACCGTTTCTGTTTTCCGCTTTAACAGAAAGCGAATGTCCGGCTGAATTTCCATATGCCAGATCCATCCCTTTAGCAGGTTGTACGTTGATGAATATCTCCGGTGGCAAAGCCAGCGTATGGTAATACCAGCCATTGTTGCCTGATACTCCGCCGGTTCCGCCAGTTATTATGTTGTAGCCGCCCCAGTAGTAATCATAAGGGTTTTCAGTCTGGTTGTTACTGACATTCAGGCTATACGGATCCATGTTCAGCCAAGTAGCTTCATCACCGGTCAAAGTGTGCGTTCCGTAGAAGAAGTCGCTTAGATAATGACCTTCCGGTGTTGCACTGGCGACGCCGTGCGGATCTCCGGAAGACACATATTTGCCGCTGTTGAACTTGACGTAGTCATCTCCGTTGGCGCCCAAAGCCTTGTAAACGGATTTTGCGATCTCAAGGCTCATATTATCTGTGACAGCACCGTCGTTATAGTCATTCAAGTTAGTATCGATGATAATCGCACGATCCGGTGCGAGAGTAGCTACCAGCGATGTCTGGTCGAACGGCAGCCTGGTAATGCCGCCATATGCGTATGAACCATCTTCATGTACATATTCGTGGCCATATGGCAGGAAATGACGGAACAGCTCGGTCTCACGAACACGGTTATGACGATAGCTGTTGCCTGGACCTTCGGTACCGTGTGCAACTATCGCATCGGCTCCGGGGTTATAATAGGGAGTACCTGTGAAGCTATATTCCTGACCCTGAGCGTTGTAACGCCAGTTGGCGGGGCCTGTGGCGCCTGCTCCGCCTGCAACGACCGCTTTTACACGCTCGTCAAAAACAGCGGCAACAAAGGCAAGCTTGCCGTTGATGGAGAAGCCCTTGGTGACTGCCCGTGCGGGGTCAATTTTAGCATCAAGATAGGGGTTTTGTTCGACTGCCGCCTGAAGTATGTCCAGATAGGCTGAAACAGCCGTGGCATTGGCGATTTCTATGCTGCAGTCCGCAGAAGTGCTGTTGCGGCTGTATGGAAAGATAGTGTAGAATGTACCGGTACGGTTGGGGTTGCCCCACGCTCCGGCGTCAGTACGGCTATCCCCTCCCCAGTTCGGGAATGTAATATCGGCAATACCGTTGGCAGTGTATCCGCCGCTGAAAGAGATCGGCGCTTTCTGTCCGTCCTGAAGTCCTGCTGTTGGCAGAGTGATGGATATATTCACATTCTGTGGGATACCCCCAGAAAAGTTGACATTTGTAGGTATTACCTGCGCGGTTACAGTAGGATTACCGGTGCCGTCAAAGCTGTTTGAAGTCACTTTAACTGTGTAATCCACACCAAGCTGCGGCTTATAGCCATATTCGTAGAACTGTGCCAAATCCAGAATTTCCTGTTTACGCTGCTCCCACTCCGCAGAGTTTGTTACCTTGCCATCAGTGCCCTTCGACGAGTCGAAGAACTGGTAGACATCAGGCAGTGTGTTCAGTGCAGTCAGGTCATGGGGGTCGGGGTACTTCGTGTCAGCCCATCTCAGCCCGGCAAAAGCCTGGCAGACCTCCAGTATGGCTGTTTCCTTCTGTACACGTGTGGCAGTGGAAGTGTCTTTTATTGCAAGATATGCATTTTTGGCCGCAATCATACGATCCTTTGTTTCCTTGGTCCAAACAAGGCTTCCGTCCCCGTTGTTACCAGTGTCGGTACCGTTTCCGGAACCTCCGGGATTGCTCCTGGAATTCCAGAAGCGGATGTCCTCATCGGCACGCCAGCCGCTGTACGCGAACGGATCCGTACCATTCCAGCCGGTCAGGGTTACTTCGCCCCAGTCACGGTTCCTGACGCGTTCGGAGTTCGGCAGATTGGAACTGCCCTCGTTACCCGCGTTTAGCTGCGTTTTGCTCCAGTATGTAAAGGATTTGCCCTGATCGAAAATACCGACTTCCATTCCGATCTTGGTGCCGTTTGTCAGTTCGCGGTCCCATACATCGCCCATACCTTCAGTCTGCAAAGCAAACTCATAGGTATAGTTGACACCGGATCCGGTTTTGTATCCTGAAGACTTGTATGCCTTCAATCGGTTCGAGTAATCCTGGTTGTTCGTATTGAAGAACGATCCGAGGGAAGGAATGCCGGTCACAGGGCTGCCGGTATAGGAAGTCACCGGGGCGTTCGGGTTTGCGGGCAGGAAGAATACACCCTGTGTGTTGGTTTCAATACCCCACTGGTCGTTGAATACGTCCATGTCGACCACCAACCCGTCTGATGCATTTGCATCGTTTGGATTGAAGACACCGGAGGTCCAATTCGGAGTTTTGGTATCGCTTTGTGTGGAATCACCGTTTACTTCTACCAGTACATAGAGTACGGGCCCATCCCACAAATACCGTACAGTACCCTGTGCAGTCGCATCCGGCGCGGTTGCCGTCATGGCTGCATTGAACCTGCTGTCAATCTGGTATGAGAGGGCTTCGTCCCAGGCTGCTTCCTTTACACCGTCAACCGTAATAGCTTCGGTGGTAAACTTGGCATTTGCTTTTTCTCTGGTAACAGCAATTTTTGTACTCTTGTTGTTTGCCGAATCCCGTTCGAGAACATTAGTATTGCTCACGTAGTCTTTGTCGCCCGGTTGATCGTAGGCATACCCATCAGTTGACGCTGCCAGGGCGGTTGTTGGAATAACCCCGAGTACCAGCAGCAAGGTTAATAAAATTGCCAGGGCTTTGGATAATTTTTTCATGTTTTTCTCCTTTCATATTCTTGCTTGCATTTTACTTGCACTTTACTTGCACTTTCTGATTGCAGGATTATGTAAATTTATTTATTGTCACAGTCCTCCTCCTTTGCACTGATTTGATTTTTTGAAGCCACTGCCATATCCTGCTATATATAAATGCAGTTCTTACATATTGCTTTTTTAAAACCAACCTGTTTCGCTATGCTCCACTCACAAACGGATGCCTCCGGGATCTGATACCATCTTGTCCCTGAAATTTGCAATAGCTATAAAAGGCTATCAATGCTGTGCACATTTCATGACACTGTAATTAAACATAGCCATTCTACATGCGCTCCGCAGATAGCTTTTTAAATGGATTACGAATTATCGTCAGGTCTTTAGCACGGATGCCAAACCAGAAAGGACACAACAATGTTACTGTTTTCTCCCTGGATGAAGTCAGAAAGATTTATCCAAACCATCATATCCACCCCCGTTATTCCATTCTCAATGTTTAATGCTGGATATTATCGGATGTTATCCCCTGCTTTCGAATTCATATAATAACCAATACAAGTCATATTTAGCATTAATAACAAAATTGCCGTCTGAGGCAACTTAAAAATTAAGCATAGTTGCCAATAATTTTCAACGTATGACTTCCAAGCCTTCTTCTGTTTCCTTAAGTTCTACAAAAAGCGCCCGTTCGTTAGGAGTGTCGTTCGGTGAATGTATGGATAGCATTAACCGGCCGTCGAAGGACAAAAAAATCATGCCGTGACCGCCATCCTTGTCGAAAAGAGGCTTGTCTGCCTGCTTCCATGGTCCGTCTATTTCGCCCGTTGCCGAAACGGCGTAGGCTATGCAATAACCTTGTTTTCCCATACACGACCATAAAAGCAACAGCTTTCCGTTTTGCATACGGTACATATTGCAGCCGTCCGTTACATATCCGTGCATATTATTGCTGGGAGAGTACACCTCGGTGCTCCAGTACGCATCTTTTGAATGGAACAGTATTACAGGCTCGGATACTATTTTTGTCAGGTCGTCGGACAGACGCGCCGCGCATACCGTTCCATCGCTTATTTGCACCCACTCGTGGCAAAAAACTATCCATGGATTTTTATCATTGTCAACATAGAATGTTCCGTCCAGACACATCCAGTCCTTAGGCGTTACAGGGCCTTGAGAGTGGGGGAGGTACGGACCTTCGGGTTTTTCCGCCTTAAGTATCGCTGTGCCACGCTTGTAACCCTTTCCTATAAACGAAGCAAACATATAAAATGCTCCGCCGTATTCGTAAACTTCGGGCGCCCAGAAATTGTCCGTCCCCCAAAAGCCCACAGGCGGCTTAAATGCAGATATGGGACCGCTCCAATTTTCGAGGTCTCTGCCTGTATAAACATCGAAACCCGTACCTGCGCCGCGCCATATGTCTTTGTCACTGGAGCCGAACATATAGTATCTGTCAGAATGTTTTAAAATAAATGGGTCACGTATTTGTATTTCGCTTGCATGCATTCTACTCCCAACCCTTCGGCAAATATTTCAAGGTGTTTTTTATCATATCGTCGGCCAGGGCACGTAATTCTGCTTCACTCACCCGCCCGATAAGAAGAGGATCCTGTCTGAATGCTTCGTAAAGGCTGTTCCTGTCGCAGTTCATCGCCGCATTGAGTATAACAGTCTGGTTCTCGGCATGCGGCCTGATAAGTTTACAAAGGCCATCGGAAAGAGCGCCTGCATAGACTGGGCGAACGTCGTCCAACGAAAATACGGCGTTTGTTTCCACAACGGTTTCTTTGGGCAAGTTGGCAATTTGACCGCCATAATTGGGCAGATTTACATTGCTTATCATTCTCCCCGCACCGCTGAGAGCTTTAATAAGAGCCACGCCTTCTTCGCCGGAGGAGCGCATTGGCATTTTAATTTCACCGGAAACAAGCTTGGCACTTTTTTCAAGTCTGCTCTTCAGGTCGGTTTCACGCCAATCCACAGGCGTAAGGTAAAATCCCCATCTCCGTACTGTTTCTTCGTCTTTCAAATATTCACCGCCAGGCATGAATTCCGCCAAATGCCTGTCGCCTGCGGCAGCAATCCACCCGAACCTCTTAAACAGATCAAACTTGACGCGATGCACGCACGTAAAGTTTTGGTTCAGAAGCTCGGTCTCTTTGACGTTGAAGCCCGTTTCATAGAATTCCTCTGAAAATTCGCGGTACATGTCCATAAGGCAATAGCCTTTATAAGAAGCGTTGCTGAACCACGTAAAATGGTTCAGGCCCAAAACATTTACATCTATTTCATGCCTTTCTACATCCTCAACATCAAGTTTTCGTTTAACCATTGCCGCAAGAAGCTCCTGCGTTCCGAAAACCTCATGACAGCAACCAAGGGCTTTTATTTCGGGGAAAATATGATATAATGTCCTTAGGCAAAGTGCCAGGGGATTTGTATAATTTATGACCCATGCATCCGGCGCATAGCTGCGGATCGCTTCCGCGAATTTGGCGAACATGGGAAGGGTACGCATTGCGCGTATTATTCCACCAGGGCCGGTCGTATCGCCGACAGACTGATAGATGCCCAGCCTTTCCGGGAAATGCACATCGGAATGCATTTCCGTAAATGTGCCGGGAAGTGTGGATATTATTACAAAGTCAACGCCGTCAAGTGCTTCCGGCAGGGTTTTGTACACGGAATAGCGCCAGTTTCCCGGTAAGCTGTTACTTATGATTTTATTATGGTTTGCAGCTTCAATGTCTATATCGTAAAGACGGATTTCACCGCCCGCGTCTCTATCCAGCGCAAGGTCTGCCATGAAGGTCCATGCCCAGGCACGCGAGCCGCCGCCTATATATGCTATTTTAAGATTGCCTATGTCCTTTTTTTTCATAAAGATCACCTTTCCTTTATAGTTGTGGGGTATTAAAAACAGTCAGGGGTGCAGTATGAACACAAAAATTTGCGAATGCGTGCTTGACGGCATAACACTGGAACGAGTAGTACGCAATGAAGAGCTTGTTATGCAGGAGATGCACTTTCATCCTGAATTTGAAATTTATTATATGTTCAACGGGGAGCGGTATTATTTTATAGAAAATAGAACGTACCGCGTCCGTAAAGGCAGCCTTGTGCTCGTAAATTCAATGAACATTCATAAAACCAGCGAGCTGGGTAAAAATTTTCACGACCGTTTTCTTATCGAATTAAATATCGAACCTTTTTCCTCCTTCTTTCAAAACATCAGCGGTATGAGCCTTGCAGAGTTCTTTTCCAGATATTCCTGTATACTTGAGCTTGACGAGCAATCCCAGGGCTGGATAGAACGTTGCTTTAACGATATTATGGAGGAATCGGAAAAAAAGCTTGATGCCTATCCCGTTTTTATAATGATGAAAATTACGGAAATTCTGCTTTTTGTCCGTCGTTTCCATTCCGACGGGCTTATTCCTTCCAATCTTTCAATGTCCGACAAAACCAAACATCAAATGATCAACAAAATTGCGGCGTTCATAACGCAGGGCGAAATCAGGGTAAAAACACTGGATGACATATGTAGTCGCTTTTTCATAAGTAAAAGCTATCTCTGCCGCATTTTCAGAGAGGTTACAGGGTTTACCGTACAAGACTACATAAATATCCATTGCGTAAAAAAAGCACAGCAGCTTTTGGAACTGGACGAAATGAGCATAGCCGACATCTCAGTAAGCCTGGGTTATAACAGCGTTACCTACTTTGAGCGTGTTTTCAAAAAATATACCGAAACAACGCCCCTGAAATACCGGAAAAAGCAGCACATAATAAATCAAAAGGTACGCAATAAACAAAAATAGCTTATACGGAAAAGTTAATGCCCTCAAAGCGAAGTTACCGTTGCCCAGCGAAATGGGGTTTTCAAAATCGACTTTCGTCAGTATGGGGTTATGCCGTTTTACTAAATTTTCTCTGTCAATCAACATTCTTCATCTCCGGTTAATTTCAAAAGGCCATATTTCTTCCGTAAAAAGTGCAGCGAAACCAGAAAGGGAAAGAGGGTGCCGCCCTTCGGCTGATATTGTGGCAACATCCTCAGCCTCTTTAAAATTATTTCTTGACGATCATTCTTTCAATGAGTGCCTGTAAATCTGCCGCACCCTGATCAACCGTTGCTTTGCCATATGCTACATTCTGCCCGAGCAGAGTCAGTTCGTTGACGAACTCCTGGTCGTTAGGCAGGTTGGGCCCTTGCGGTATGGATCTGTCGGCAACTGCGTCGTAAATGTGGTATACGGCAGCGTCAACAGGCGTAGCAGTTGCGCTTATTGCCTTACGTACTGCAGGCGAGCATGGTACGCCGCGGTTTGTGCCGAGGATTGCTCCGGCTTCGGGGCTGGTAACAAAGAAATTGACAAATAATGCTGCGGCTTCGAGGTTCTTGCCGGTTTTGTTTATTCCCATGTACTGGCTCATCTGGATTGTGTAGGATTTTTCACCGCCTGTGGGCAATGTTGTTGCACCGAGGGTGTCTGTCATAGCAGCCTGATACGCGCTGAGCTGGTTGCTCCAGATCATACCAATTGCAGCCTTGCCAGCTACAAGAGCGGAAGTGTCTGCTCCGGATTCAGCATAAGTTGCAGTCGTATCAGCGTCAGGGATTAATTTGTCAGTACGCATGTCAGCCCAAATCTGCAGCCATTTTTTAGCGGAATCAACTGTTGCGTAGGACTTGCCGCCGTCATCGTTGGTCCAGATGGGTGTTCCCTGCTGCTGATAGTAATAGCTGATATAGTTGGCCTGGTTTGTGCTGTTGTCGACAAGCGGGAATGCGCCTGCAGGCAGCTTGCCTTTCAGTTCTTGCGCATATGCTTTCAATTCGTCCCATGTCATATTGTCTTTCGGAAGCGCAACACCGGCGGCCTCAATCATTGTTTTGTTATAAGCGAGTACGAGGGTGTTTGTTCCGAGGCTCACGCAGTAGAGATTTCCGTCTAATGTAGCAGGAACGAGCGCGGTCTGGTCAAATGTCTCAGGTGCGTTGATCATAAGCTGTTTGCCCATATAATCGTTCAAAGGCTGCAAATACTGCTTGTAGTCAGGGTAGTTGCCGCCGAACTGGATGAGGTCGGGAGCACTATTGCTCTGGAGTTGGGTATCGATAAGGGCAAAATGGTCAGATGTGCCGCCGCTGGGTTCACCTGTAACCTTTATTTCAGGATAGGCTTCCATAAACTTGGCGATAACATCGTTGGTAATTTTGGCGCGGTCATCGTTGCCCCACCATGCAAAACGGAGTTCTGCAGGCCCACCCGTGTATGCGGGATATCCATTGGTGCTTGCTGTGTCAGCCGGAGTCGAGCTTGCCTCCGCAACTGTTGAAGCAGGGGTTGCTGCTGTGCCGGCAGCTGTGGAAGTCGTGGCAGCGTTATCATTGTTGCTGCCGCATGCGGCAAGGACAAACACTAGCATTGCTACCGCAAGAATTACGCTAAGAATTCTTTTCATCTGAATTACCTCCTATTTAATATTATATATTTATTACAGGGGAATACCCCTTGCAACCTAACCCTTAATGCCGGACGTTGCTATGCCCTGGACAAAATATTTCTGAAGCGAGAAGAATAACACAAAGCAAGGGATCATGGACAGTGTTGCCATGGCAAGCGCTCCACCCCAGTTGGAAACTGAGCCCGAGTCTCCCACAAATGTACGGAGTGCTCGTGAAACGGTGTATGTTTCCGGCTTTGTAAGGTACAGCAATTGATTAAAGAAATCGTCCCACGTCCACAGGAATGTGAATAGCGCGGTTGTGATCAACGCAGGAATTGCAAGCGGTAATATTATACGGAAGTATATTCCGGTCTCCCCGCAGCCGTCTATAATTGCCGCTTCATCCAAATCCTTGGGTAGTCCTCGTATGAACTGTACAAGCAGGAATACAAAGAACGCGTCCGTGGCAAGAAATTTTGGTATGATGATAGGCAGATATGTGCCAACCCATCCAAACATGTTAAACAGAATATAGCGCGGCACAAGCGTAACTTGTGCGGGAAGCATGAGCGTAATCATCATGATTCCAAACCAAAATTTCTTTCCCGAGAATTTAAGCCGTCCGAATGCGTAAGCCGCCATGGAACATGAAGCCAGGTTGGCAGCGATAGCGACTAAGCACATAACAAGCGAGTTTTCGAAGAATCTTCCGAAGGTCACACCCGCATAACCCTTCCAACCGCTGACATAGTTGGTGAGTGTAACAGATTTCGGAATCAGGCCCGTATCGCTGAAAATCATATTATTGGGTTTGAACGAGCTTGAAACCATCCAGATAATAGGATAAATCATGGCGACGCCCAGGACAATTATGAAAATGTGGGTAAGTATTTTAAGAATAGATGAATTGGTTTTACTTTTCAATAATGACACCTCGCTAGTCAAAAATTACAATACGTATACTTTTCTGCTTAAAACAGAGTGAAATTCATTCGCCGCTTCCGTAAGATACCCATTTGCCTGAGGTTTTAAAGATTACGACAGTAAAGATGCCGATAATCAACAGCAATACCCATGCCATAGCCGAGGCATACCCCATCTCATGATAAGTCCAGCCCTGAATGTAGAGGTAAAGGCTGTAAAACAGAGTAGAATTCATTACGCCGCCTTTTCCGCCTCCGATGATGTACGCCTGCGTAAACGTCTGAAATGCAGAAATCATTTGCATTATAAGATTGAACAATATAATGGGCGATATGAAAGGAAGTGTTATGGCAAAGAATTGCTTCACTTTGTTCGCACCATCGATACTTGTCGCCTCGTAATAATCAGGGGGTATTTGCTTAAGTGCCGCCAGAAAGATAATCATACTTGAACCGAATTGCCAGACTGTAAGCAAAACCAATGTCGACAGTGCATACTTGGGATTGGTTATCCAACCGGGCAGATCCGTGAAACCCATATAGCCCAGTATATCGTTGATAAGTCCATTCTTTTCGAACAGTTTGCGCCACAACACTGCGATAGCCACTGAACCGCCGAGCAACGTCGGAATATAGTAAACAGCACGGTAGAACGGAATAAAACGGAGCTTCTGACTCATCAGCAATGCAACGAACAGCGCAAAGACCAATTTGAGTGGTACGGAAACGAACACATAGAAAAATGTAACTGAGACAGATTTGAGGTAATACGGATCAACACGCATGGCCTCGCCAGTTATAGCTTTGAAATCCTGGATGCCGAAAGCCGAACCGAACATTTTAATGTAATTGCCAAAACCAATAAATGCAGTCGAACCGGGTTTCGTAAAATCATAGTCGGTAAATCCGAGATAAAGTGAATACAACATTGGATATAATGTAAAAACCAGAAAACCTATAAGCCAGGGCAGCAAAAACAAATATGCTACGGTGTTGCGCTTAAAAAAGGAGGAAATATTATTCCTGCCCATTATGTTTCACCTCCGATCAATATTATTGTGAACATGATAAAAATAATAATGCATTATGTGCATTTTACATAAATGAAGAGCATTTTTTCATGAATGTGTTAGTAAAATCAACTAACAAGTACATAATAACTAAATCGCGGATTTAAGTCAATATGATATAATAAATATGGCAATATAAGTCTAAATTTTTTAAAATTCATACTATATTGAACTAGATATATTTATAGAAATTGCAGATATGTAAAAACAGGCTGATTACTTGGAACTACCTGTTAAACAAGCTGACAACAGGCATAGTTTTCTTTCATACAAAGTATTAAAAGTACAATTCTTATTATGCTTTCTTCTTTCTCCCTCTCTTTTTAGGCGCGGGTTTTTCGTTTTCCGATTCAATCTCAATCCCGAACATCGCCGAAATGTCATCATTCTCAATAACTCTGCCGCTTTTCCTGCCTGACTTGCCAATAAGCGTCTCTGATTTTTGTACAATAACCTTTGAAACAAGTTCATCTATATCAACATTACGTAAAATGAAAAACAAAGCGGGGTTTTCATCCAGTCTGGCTCCCACACCATACAGGACTGCAGCTACATGCTTGCACATGCTCGCCCAGTCAGGACAGCTGCAATGAAAGGAGATTTCCTTTGGAGCGGGGAAAAGTCCCTTTCCTCTGGTGGTAAACAGTTCACCCAGGGCCTTCGGAAATTTTCCGTCGATCAGTTCCTGTAATGAGTCTATCCTGCCTTCGCTGGCTTTTATAATTGATTCCCATGTACTTTTGCCCAGCTGCTGAATGGTTATGTCAATTCGGTACGGTTTTGCCGCGCTCCCTTGTACAAGGGCAGTAATATTTCCCGGAGTGATTTTAAGGTCAAGGATCGCTCCATGGCGGATATAACTGCGTCCTCTGCCCATGCGGTTGGCATAGTCGGAATAGCTCTCAAGATTGTCGTCCCATGCTTTCCCCCACCATGTAGCTGCCAGCTTCCTGCCACTTAACACCACCGGCGTAATATCAGGATTTTTCTTCTTGAGCTTTTCCACACTCTTTTGATTTCTGGCTTTCTTTTCCGCTACCGTAACATATTCCGGAAACCCATAATATGACATATAAACATCCTCCTCTTCTCACGTTTGCCTGCTGCTCTCTGACTTCTGGCCACAAATTCAAAAGCGGACATTCCTTGCAAAGGACTCTAATTCAAAAGCAGGCATTCCTTGCAAAGGACTTTAATTC
>DBTX01000035.1:0-3844 GCA_002307275.1 Hungateiclostridiaceae bacterium UBA1305 | reverse complement strand
CTTGCAAAGGACTTTAATTCAAAAGGGGACATTCCTTGCAAAGGACTTTGAAGGTGTGTCCCCTTACATTGAAAGGTGTGTCCCCCTACATTGCTACACTGTCAGCCTGAATAAATTCATCAGCTGCTTATTGTCCATTTCGGTGATCCAATTTTCCTGAACATCGGGAATGATGTCATTGGATAATTTGATCTTTTCCTCTATCATCAAATCTATTTTTTCTTCAATTGTACCTTTTGTTATGAATTTATGTACTATAACATTCTTTTGCTGTCCGATTCTGAACGCCCTGTCTGTCGCCTGATTTTCCACTGCCGGATTCCACCACCGGTCGAAGTGGATCACATGATTCGCAGACGTAAGGTTCAGCCCAATGCCGCCGGCCTTGATGGAGAGCACAAGAAACGGCACATATTCATGCCCCTGAAACCTTTCAACAATATCACGTCTTTTGGCCACAGGCGTTTCGCCGTGCAGAACAAGCCCCTTGTGATTAAATACTTTTTCAAGGAATTCCCTCAACGGTCCGGTGATTTCTTTAAATTGAGTAAATACAAGAACTCTTTCCCTTTTTTCATAAATAGTTTCGCAGATTTCCCTCAGTCGATCGTATTTTCCGCTCTCATTTTCAGCGTAGATGTTCTGTCCAAGATATTGGTCCGGATGATTGCATATTTGCTTGAATTTCATAATGGATGAAAGGATCAGCCCTTTTCTTTCCAAGCCTTCCCCCGACATTTCAAGCTTCTTCTTAATCTCCTCGACAAGTGCATTGTACAATGCAGCCTGTTTTTTCGAAAGTGCAGCGAATGTTTTCATTTCTATCTTATCAGGCAGATCTGCAATCACAGCTTTGTCCGTTTTCAGCCTTCTCAGCATAAACGGGCTTATAACCTTTTTCAGCCTGGAATAGCCCTCCTGGTTTTCCTTCAGCCTTTTTGTGAAGTCGGTAAACTCCTTTGGACTTCCCAAAAGCCCCCTGTTCAGGAAGTCAAACAGGGACCAGAGATCTGAAAGGCGGTTCTCAATAGGCGTTCCCGTCATTGCTATTTTATATTCGGCTTTTAACTCCTTCACTGCTCTTGTCTGCCTTGTCCCGGGATTTTTAATTGCCTGGGCTTCGTCCAATATTAATGTATTCCAGGTAATCTCCTTCAGCCATTCATATTTTAACAACATGCCATATGTTGTAATGAATACATCATATCCCTCCGGAAGTTCCCCGCTATTATCGATTACAACTGTGTTCTCGGAAGGATGCAGAACCATGAATTTCAATGAAGGAGCGAATTTGCAAATTTCATTCATCCAGTTTCCTATGAGCGACGCCGGGATAACCAGGAGTGTTTTTTCATGTTTCTGAGCCTTGATATAATTAAGAAGCGCAATAACCTGAATGGTTTTTCCAAGTCCCATATCGTCTGCAAGGCACGCTCCCAGTCCCAGCGTCTTCATAAAGTTCAGCCAGGAAAGCCCTCTTTGCTGGTAGGTTCTCAACTCCGCATGAAAATCTCCGCCGCACGAAGCAACTTCTATTTCATCAGGATGCGTCAGCCTGGAAACAACCGTGTCAAGCCATTCCCCATTGGTTACTTCAAGCTCGCAGGCTTCTCCTGGAATTTTCATTATTTCCGAGGCATTCAATTGAAAATGCATGGCCTCCATCATGCTCATGCCGGCATTGCCCGTGAGCTTCTGCGCCTGTTCGAAAGCCAGCAGCGTCTCCCTCAGCTTCTCGTGGTTTACCTCCACCCATTTGCCCTTTATGAAAGCAAGTCCTTCCGTTTCCGATAGTAATTTTTTCAATTCGTCCACCGTTATTTTCTCATTTCCGATGGACAACCGGGCGTTAAAATCCACAAGTGCCTTGAACCCCAAACGGGAAGGCTCGTTTTTACCGATACTCACCGACAACCGCAGAGAATTCGATTTGTTCTTCCACCAGTTCGGCATGCGGCACAGGATACCCGCTTCTTCATAGAGCGGGATTTCCTTCAGAAAAGTATATGCTTCCTTGCCTGTCAGGCCAATTGGGTGAAATATCTCTCCGGAATCTACAAGTTCCGAGATGAAAACACTTTTTTGCGACGCCTTGTTTACTGTCGACAATAGCTCCAGCAGTTTTTTGTTGTCGTCCTTATATTCAATTAATGCGTTTTTGAGGGGAAGGTGCTTTGACTTTCCATCATTGCCGATACCGGTGGAATAAGTCGCCAGAAAAGCAAAAGGATAGTCCTCCTTCCTGCTTTCAACAAGATGAAAAAAGATTCGTCCAACAGGATGTATGTCAGGGTTTTGTGAAGTGAAAAAATCTGCAACATACCCCTTGTATGCCCTGATTTCTGTTGAGAAAACAGCGTTCAGCCCATTCCAGATTCTCCTGATCCAACTTTTATTCAAGTACTCCATGCCATTCATGTATGGAGCACTGTGTAAAATATAGTCGATTTCTTCAGTTTCCGGCTCGACAATGATTTTTTCTCTTAAAAACTCTATTTCCGGATTCCTTGCCAGCGCCTTAACGAAGGATGCAGCTATCATGTAAAGGAAACGGATTGAATCAGACATGGGCATGTTCGGATTTGAAAAGCCCAGATAAAAGAGCTCTTTATATGAATCTTCCTGAAACCCCGCATACTGTTTTTCCTGCGTAAGGATCTGACTGTCGCCCACCTGCTCCCCTACCCGCTCCTCTGCCTGCTCATCATTTACCTGCCAGTCAATTTCGAAGCCCTCCGGATTAATCAACGCGATGAGTTCTTTTTTGCTATTATCGAAGCTATTACCATTTTCCACAGACAACACTTCCACCTTTTCGCTTCAAATACTTCGAAACATTTCTTCCTCTGTATCAAATTATTTCTATAGTTTATATAGAAATAGTCTGATACAAGAAATAATTCCAGTATAGCAAAACAAGTTTGAAAATAAAAGAAAAAACAGAGTAAAGCGGCACTGATTTGATGCTGTTTTGTAACTATTCAGGGGTGAAAATAAAGTACTAATTGTATGTTGGTTTGATATTACACATTTCTACAATATTGCACATCAACGTTTTTGGAAACCAGAAACCGGTGCAGTTATTCTGATCGGGGAGCTAAGAGCCTTTCGGCTCTTAGCTCCTGATAGTTCTCGGTTGTCATATTTCATAATAACAAGGTAAAATTCCGGTTTTAATCTTTGTCATATTCACCAGTTTCATTTCATCAAACCAACTGTTCGGTAATGCCATTTGGACTATATAATGGGCTGATAAGCCTTATAACATACAATAGCATATAGAAATATACTATTGCAGTTTAGAATAAATTCACAAAAATAGTTTTCGGACAGTCTGGTCCGCATATGGTTTCCGGTAACATAGAAATTCAAAGAAGGGACGTATCTTGCTTTGAATTTTATAAAAGAAATAATCGATAATAACCGGACTGCCAATGGCCGCCCCTACATTTGATTTCTTACACCTCGTTCACCGCTCATACTTAATATGTTGTGTATACTTTCTATTGTGTAAATATTCTAATATATGAGACCTCTGAATAGTTACACTGTTTTTATAACCAAAGTTTTTTAGCGGATAGACTTATCGAATAGTTTGTTTGTATTTCTGGATACATTTTCATGTATTGCCATAGATTTACTATAAAAAAAGATTTCAAGATTTTTAAGTCTTGGAATCCTTCTTTTTTTGGTGGGAACTATAGGGCTCGAACCTATGACCCCCTGCTTGTAAGGCAGGTGCTCCCCCAGCTGAGCTAAGCTCCCGAAGTAAATGAAATAGAAGCAGGAGGCCGAAGTAACTTGCGTCCTCCTGCTTCAATGGTGACCCATAGGGGACTCGAAC
>DBTX01000048.1 GCA_002307275.1 Hungateiclostridiaceae bacterium UBA1305 | reverse complement strand
AAAACTGTCATGGAATCGTTCAACGGCTCAACTACAGCATTAAGTGTATTATTGAACCCTTTGATAATCTCCTTATATCCGCCTTCAAATTTATCCTCATCTCCGCGCACACTCAAGTCACCGTTTACAGCAGCATTCGTAAGCCCACCTGCTTCATTGATCAGTTCGCGAAGCGACTTCAGTGCTGATACACAGGCAGGCATTAACCTGTCATTATCTGATCTCTTCCCAACTTTCTGGAACTCTTCGAGTCTGCTTGAATCTCCCTTTCCCACACGTTCAAAGGCGTCTTGTACGCTTAGCAGCCTGTTGTGCAATCCATTTACGTTTGCAACAAGTTCTCCCATCGTCCCGGCATAATTGCCTTTCAACTTCGTTGTAAAGTCATTCACTTCCATCTTGCCCAATGCATTTTGGACTTCATTGATAGGTTTGCTCACTGATATGAACACAAAGATACCAAATACAACAGCCATAACGGCACATGAACCCAGCATGGCAATAATTAAGCCTGTATCGCTATCCGTGCTTGTATGTACGAAGTAGCCCGTCAGTTCTGAAATAACTGTCAGAATAATAAAAGTAATTATAAGTTTTGCGCTTATCTTCATGCTTTTAAATGATTTCATATTAAAAATCCTCCCTGATCATATATTTGATATGTTTTCTACGACTTCTTCATTAAGGAGAGCATTACAGTCCAATAGCAATTTTACTTCATTGCCGACTTTACCGATTCCCTTTATATACTTATTCCCAGCCTTACTCATCTCCGGTTGCGGAACAATCTCTTCCTCCGATATTGAGAGAACTTCTGATACGCTGTCTACGATGAGTCCTATGGATATATCCGCAATATCGATTACAACCACACATGTTCTATCATCATACTCTCTGAAGGCTTTTTTGAACCTTAATCTCACATCCATGACAGGGATGATCTTTCCTCTCAAATTGATGATTCCCCGTATGTACTCCGGAAGCTCCGGCACTTCTGTTACGGGCTGTATGCCGATAATTTCGGTTACATACCTGATTTCGATGCCATAGCTTTCCTTCCCAAGTGAGAAGGTGAGAAACCTGTTCTTTTGAGTGTCTTCCTGATCCGATAGTATTTCTTCCAATACCTCTGCCATACCTACGACTCCTTTTCTGATGTTTTTTTAATATGCGAAGAGCTTCATGCTCTTTTCACTTTTAATAAGCCCGGCGACATCCAGTATCAGGCTGATGCTTCCATCCCCCAACAATGTGCAGCCCGCCAATCCTGTAACCTTTTTGATGTTCTTGATATAATCGGGTAACGCTTTTACAACTACCTGCTGTTCACCAATCAGTTCATCTGCAAGAAGACAAATCCCCTTGTCCTCATTTTCAACCATGATCATAATTCCGTCAGGAATACTCGTTACATCAGTCTTTACCTCATACCTTTCATTTAGCCTCAATACCGGATAGCACCGGCCTCTTATCAAAATCATTTCATTACCGGCGGGGTCGGTAATCACATCGTCCTCTTTGACTTTGAAAGATTCTTTGATGCTTATGATGGGGATTGTATAAGTTGATTTGCCTACCCTGACAGTCATTCCATCCATTATGGCAAGGGTCAGCGGTATTTTCAGAGTGATTGTCGTCCCGTTGTCAGGTACGCTGTCAACGGAAACATTCCCACCGACAGCCTCTAAATTTTTCGTAACAACATCCATTCCCACGCCCCTGCCGGAAAATTCCGTAACCTGCTCATTTGTGGAGAAACCGGGAAGAAATATGTACGAGTATATCTCCTTATCGGTAAGTCCGCTTCCTGGACCGCCCAGGAGCCCGCTCTCTTTCGCTCTGGCAAGTATCTTTTCTTTGTTTAAGCCTTTGCCGTTATCCTTAACTATGATGAGTACGTCTCCCCCTGCATTTTTCGCTTCAAGAACAATTGTTCCGATTTCCGGCTTGCCCTTTGCTTTTCTCTCTTCTGCCGGTTCTATACCGTGATCGATGGAATTTCTGATAAGGTGCATTAATGGGTCCGAAATATGCTCAATGATATTTTTATCGACTTCCGTCTCTTCTCCAATAATTTCAAGTCGCACCTCTTTTGATAGTTTTTGGGACATATCCCTGACAATTCGGTTCATTTTATGGAATGTAGCAGATAGCGGGACCATTCGTATGGACAATGCAATGTCCTGCAATTCGCCTATAATCTTGCGATGCTGCCTTGCCGCTTTTTGAAAATTATCAAGAGATAAACCCGCAAGGTCGGGGTTCTGGACAACCATAGCTTCGGAAATAACCAATTCACCGATCAGGTCCATGAGCATATCAAGCTTGGTGACATTAACACTGATAATACTTTGATGGGAGGAGCCCGACGGGATATCTGCGTTTCGTATGTTTGAAACAGCCTGAATATTTCCCGCCTCATGCATCGATTCTTCCTTTTTATTGATTTCGACCAGCTCCAGATCTTTTAGAAAAAGTGTGTCCATAAGTACTTTATGGACTTCATTATACTCACTGTCTGTACCAATGGATATTTTGAAGCCCTCGCTTCGGATGATTCCCGCACATTCATCATTTTCTGTGATGTCTTCAGGTTCATAACGGATTTCGTTTGCAATCTCCTTCAGTTTCTGAATAACCATAAATGCACGGATGTTTTCCATTTCACAACCATCATCAAAATAAAGGTTTGCCTTAAAAATTCTTTTGCCAAATACATCCGGAAAGGAAATGTGCCGGACAGCATCCTGCTTTTTTATGGCTTCTTTTGTTAATCCTTCTCCTTTCAAAGCATTAAGAAAACCTTGTATGCTTTTATTGAGAGTATCGGGATTTTCATCAATACTTTGATTATTTTTGATCATTTCAAGTCCCGTTTTGATGTAATCCACACCTGCCAGCACCAGATCAGAAATTGCATGGTAATCTACATTATGCGGCTCTTCTTCCCTCAAAAAAAAGAACATATCTTCCAGTGAATGGGCAAGAGTCGAAATATCATTATAAAGCATCATGGCCGACGAACCTTTTATGGTATGCATGATCCGAAATATTTCATTAATTGCTGTTTTTGAATAACCGTTATTTTTCTCTCCGTTCAATATTAATTGTTCAAGCTGCTCCACATTTTGCGTGGTTTCGAAAATGAACATTTCAAGCATAGGTTCCCGATTAAAGTTATCTGTCACATTTAAGCCCCCCCTTTGCAGATATTCAAGTCTTACATCTCACATATCTTTTTAAGTGCCGTAACCACATGATCTTCTTTATAAGGCTTTACAATAAAGGTTTTTGCTCCGTTTAACACGGCTTCTCTCACAAAGGATTCCTGTCCTAATGCAGAGACCATAACTACCTTTGCACCCGGATCAAAAGCTTTGATTTCCTTAAGAGCTTCTATTCCTGTCATTTCCGGCATAGTTATGTCCATAGTCACCACGTCGGGATGAAGCTCCTTGTATTTTCTCACTCCAACAGCACCATTTTCGGCTTCCCCTACTATCTCAAAGTCATTCTTTTCAAGTAAATTTCTCAGAGCCATTCTCATAAACGCCGCGTCATCCACAATAAGTACCTTTTTCATTAGCACCTCTACCCTCCATTATCGATGTAACATAATATTAA
>DBTX01000008.1:32783-102038 GCA_002307275.1 Hungateiclostridiaceae bacterium UBA1305 | reverse complement strand
GTTTTGAGTTTCGCAATTAACTAAACAAATAATAATTAAGTAAGGAGCAAATTATGAAACTTTATACTATTACCAATTGGAGCCGGCAGGAAAACGAGCTTGTCTTTCACTGCGGAAAAGATGCGGTAATTGGGATGTCCTTTGCGGAGAAAGACATTTTGCGGCTTCGTTTCAATATAGGTGAGGATCTCAGGGAAGACCCCGATAAAATGGTTGTTGAACAAACTTCAGCCATGGATTGTTTCCTTGTACATGAGGAAGCTAATGGCCTGAGAATCACTACGGAGGCTTTTTGCCTTTTGGTGGGCTTCCGGCCTGTCACACTGGAAGCGCGCACTCCGGACGGACGTGTCATCGTTCACAGTAAAAAATCGGCATTTGGTGATGTTGATGAAGCACAGGCCGTTCTTCGGCTTTCCCTTGCCAGGGAGGAAAAAATCTTCGGCCTTGGGCAGGATCCCATGGGAGTTATTAATCAGCGCGATCACGAGCGGAGAATGTGGAACGAATGGGGAGGTCTCCATGTTTGTGCCAATGCGGCGCTCCCTTTTTATCTGTCAAGCGGGGGATACGGCCTGCTGCTGAATAACGGATGGCCGGCCCGCTTTGCCGTCGGCAGCGCTGAAGTCTCCAATCCGCCGCCGGCTCACAGTATTGAACGTTCAAAGGGACCCTGGGAATGGGGAATCAATTCGGGAGAAGAGGATCCCGATGATCTTTCATTGATTCTTGAAAATGACAGGATGGATGTCTATTTGGTGATGAGAAGCTGCGACGAAGCCATCCGTGGTTATACGGAGCTCACCGGCGCCGTACCTCTGCCTCCCAAATGGGCATTCGGATATATGCAGAGTAAAAACCGGTACCGCAGCAGCGAGGAATTCCTGCAGCTGGCTCGTGATTACAGGAAAAAGGGGATCCCATGCGATACTCTTGTACTGGACTGGCTTTGGTTCAATCAATTCGGCGATATGGAATGGGATGAATCAAACTGGAAGGAACCGGAGAAGATGCTGAAGGAAATCCATGATATGGGTTTTCATGTCATGCAGGCCTATCATCCCTTTATTTATGAAGACAGCCTGAAAGTGGAGGAATTCCGCAAAAAAGGCTTTTTAATGGATACGCCTGCCGGAAAGCTTCCCATTTTTGACCACTCCAATCCTGAAGCACGGGAGGAATGGTGGCAGCAAACGCTTAAATTCGTAAAACAGGGTATCGATGCTTACTGGATCGACATGGGCGAGCCTCGTGACCATTGGAAGGGCACCACCTGTCATATCGGCAGCCGTGAGCATGTCCACAACCTTTACTCCCTGTTTTGGGCAAAAGGGTTGTATGAAGGCCATCGCAGGGATTTGAAAACCCGTGTGTTTTCACTGCCCCGGACCTCATATGCAGGTATCCAGCGTTATGGCGCGGCACTTTGGTCCAATGACATCGAATCTTCCTGGGAGGTATTGAAGGATCAGGTTCCGGCAGGGCTTGGCGTCTGTATGTCGGGACTGCCTTACTGGTGCACTGACATCGGCGGATTTTCAACTGACGACAGGTTCAGTCCCGAGCTGATGGTACGCTGGATGGAATGGGGAGTATTTTGTCCGCTGTTCCGTACTCACGGCACCCGACCTGAAAATGAGGCATGGTCTCATGGCGAAGAGGCGAACAGAATATTTGAAGACTATATACGCCTGCGTTACCGCCTCATGCCCTATATTTATACCTGTGCAAGGGATGTAACGGAAACCGGAAAGCCAATGATGAGAGCGCTGTTTCTTGATTTTCCGAAGGATGAAATTGCATGTGGACAGAAATATGAATACATGTTTGGTCCGTCCATCCTGGCAGCACCTGTCCTGGACAAGGATGCCCGACAGAGAGAGGTTTATTTGCCCGAAGGCGTTTGGTATGACTATTGGACGGACAAAAAGCTTATCGGCGGACGAACGATAACTGCCGCCGCCCCATTAAACCGCATCCCGCTTTATATAAGAGAAGGTGCAGTGATACCGATGGCCGACTGTGTGAATTACATTGATGAGAAACCCATGGACAACCTTTACGTTCACGTTTACGGTGACAGGTCCGCCGAATATATCCTATATGAGGATGACGGCGTGAGCTATGACTATGAAGGCGGAGCATATGCCAAAACAAAGCTGTTTATTGACGGTGACAACTTGACATCGGTATTGCTGGAAGGAAACGACAAGCTTATACCGGCTGGAAGAAAATATAAGCTTGTACGCCATACTGGTGGAATTGGAGCAGCTTCTGCTGCATTGAACTTTGACAGTGATTTGAATACCGATGGCGTTTGCAGGATACACCTGACCGCCGATACCCTGGACGTGGAAGCTGCATACGATTATACCGTCGAGGTACCGTCCGGATGGAGGCTGACCGATGCGCCCGTATATTTCAGAAAAACACCTTTGAACAAGGGGGCTGTTGTAAAGCGGGGTGTAGCTGATATGATGTTCGAATTCACACCGATCCGGGAAATACTGCCGTTGAAGCATACAGCCATATTCTCTGTAAATATCGCCGCTGAAGGTAAAATTGAACATGTGGTGAAGGAGATGACCTGGGGCACGGGTTATTTGAACCAGGCTGCCATAATAGGATTTTTTGATCAGGAAAATACGGTTGATGCAGACATCATGAAGCAGATTGAAGCGGGAATCATCAAGCCCGGCTATGATAGAAAAGCATCTGCCGGACTATCGGAGAAAAACAGTGATGACGGTGAACTCAGTTCAGGCGGTGCAGCTGCAGACGCCTCGGATGGAAGGATCTCATGGAACCACTTTGTCAGCTATAATTGCTGGGGTTATGTGGATATGCGTCCGATGAGCATGCAGCCGATGAAGAATGGCAAAGGCGCGGGTTACGCAAGATTCAGGATCTGGAGCCCAAGAGAAGCCGACTGCTTGTTTGAATTTGCTGCGGAGCGTTCGTTTACCCTCTGGATCAACGGCAACAGGACTTTTGAAAAATCAGGGATACAGCCGAAACAAATTCCTAAGGAAGGTTTCCGTCTAAACAAGGGCTTTAACGAATGCCTAGTAAAATGCACCGTGGATTATCCGAAGCAGATGAGCGGCCGCGAAATCGGATTCAGCCTGAAGATTTTGGATGAGGACGGAAAAATGTTTGATACCTTGTTGTACACGCTATAGTTATTGGTAAAATCGGATGTGATTGACGGGTATACGGTCAAATATCATGCGAATGGGCCAACTCCCGGCCTGTTCGCATGATAATAAATGGTCAGCCCACGATTTCACATCACTTTCACATACACCTGCCTCTGACGCGGACCATCGAATTCGCAGAAGTAGATACCCTGCCAGGTGCCGAGTACCAGTTGGCCGTTCTCTACGATCAGCTGCTGGGAGAAGCCGAATATGCCGGCTTTGATGTGTGCGGCGGAGTTGCCCTCCATATGCTGATAGCCGTCTTTCAGGGGAACGATTTTGTTCAACTCCATCAGGATGTCGCGCACTACATCGGGATCGGCGTTTTCATTGATTGTGACACCTGCTGTTGTGTGGGGTACAAAAATTGTACAGATCCCGGATATAATGCCGCTTTCGGTCACAGATGCCTGTACTTCGCGGGTGATGTTCCGCATTTCGGCGGATTTATTGGTGGTGACATTGAATTTTGTCATGTTTCACTTAATTCTCCTGTTCATTATTAAATACAGCTTACAAGACAGTGTTTACTGAAAAATATCAATATACTCTTCTTTTTATAATGATCTATAATAATTTACAGCTGTTTATAGCAAATCACTGAACAAGTCCCCGACATCCGCCGATAATTCATTGAAAACGAGCGAATTGGCAGCATTGCCCTTCTTGAATACATTATACTTGTCAATCTCACAATTATTAAATTCATACATTAAAATGCATTCCTGTTTTGTGTCAACGACCCAGTATTCCTTCACTCCGGACAACATATATGTATTTAGTTTATCGACCATATCCTTGTTTCTCGTACTTTCAGAAAGGATTTCCACAACAAGGGTCGGAGTTCCCATATACCGTCCTTTTTCGCTGACGTTGTCTTCAAGATCACAGGCTACCAGCACATCCGGCTGAAAGACGTCAGGTGTTTTAATATCCTTCTTTTTGAGACGGACATCAAAAGGAGCCAGAAATACTCTGCATTTTTTTCCTTTGAAATATTCGCTGAAAATTATGTACAGTCTTCCTAGAATCTCCTGATGCCCGATATTCGGAGATGCAAGTATATAGATTTCTCCATTGAGCAATTCCATTCTCAGTGTGCTTTTTTCAGAGATCTCCAAAAATTCCTCATAGGATACCTTTTTACCGCCGTATTGGTAGTCCAGTGCGTTTTCCTTCACCAGGAAATACTGCTCGATGTCTGTCACATAGGGAGTCAGCCTGGCTATTTTACTGCCGTTCTTGGTTATTACCACATCGTTTTGCTGTTCAACGAGATCGAGATATTTGCCCAGGTTCTGTTTGAGCTCAGTCGCTGATATGGAAACTCCTTCTTTATAATAAATCGATGTCATGGTATCACCTCCAATCTAATAATACCATGCCGCACGATATAATACAATATAGTTGTGCGAAAAATACGGACTATGTGTACGAAAATAATCATTATTAAGTGCGCACACCAAAGCACCGGAACCACGGCATCGTCAAAGTAAATTATCAAGCAGAATAATGAAATTTTATCTTGAATCATAAACAAAAGAAGGCGATGATAGAAAATATGGGAGCGATTCCTGGATTCTCATTTTCATAATAAAATCTCTTGACTCTACACATGAGTTATGGTTTATTCTGTAAATGAGCTGTATTGCTTTTTTGTTATCAGGTTTATTGTGCTTATGACTTATGCTTGATTATGCAGGGGGGTGTAATAATCCAGTGGTTTATTTTAAAATAGGTGAGATAGCCGCGATGTTTGATATTTCGATCAGAGCATTACGGCTTTATGATAAGATGAGGCTATTTAGTCCGGAGCATGCGGATGAACAAACCGGATACCGCTATTACGCCGCGGATCAGCTTCCTCTTCTGAACACGATTCTTGTACTTAAGGCGATCGGCGTCAAGCTGATTGGTATTAAACAGCTTGTGGATCACGGACTGGATCCGGGGCAACTTGTCAATACCATGAAAACGATGAAGGATTACTGGGAGAACCAGATTGAAATCGCCGGATTCAATATTGAGAACATTGAAAAAATCAAGTCTGCCGCCTTTTCAAAGCTTGAGCAGAATGAAAAAGATGGCGGGGAGCCACCGGACGCTTATAAAATGGCAAGACTGGTCTGCCTTGAGAATATCAAAACAGAAACGATCCTTTCCGAAGCACTCTGGCTATAGTGAGGTATTGAAAATGTTCAATAACAACATGGATTACCAAAGCATTTTATTTGAATCTGCAGCTGCACTGCGATTGTCGCAAGATCAATGCAATAAACCTGAATTCTTTACGAATTTAAATCTGGACCAGATTGTTGATGAGATCGTAGACGGCAAAGAGGAATATAACCTGAAGCCCTTTTTCTTCCAGAGCTTGCAGGATGCTTCAACGGTTCATTACAGGCTCGATATTATGAAGGAGCTTGAAAATACTGAAATATTCAGCAGCATCGCTGCCTTCTCTGCGAAAATGAAGAAAATCAGGGAGTATACAGGCTTCAGCCGTAGAGTCCACAATGCTTACCAGCGCGAAAAGTGGCTTCTTGATGCGGCAAACCTGTATTGCAATTCCATTATTGACCTGAACCGGTCATTAACGGCAGTTCATTTGCATTCAAGGGGTTTATCCGTCTTTTATGGCTGGTTGACTGACTACATCCGTTCGGAAAGCTTTCAAATACTTTCTGTAAGCACCAGTGATTTGATAAATACATTTGATAAAATCCGATACAGCCTTCAGCTGGAAAGCGGCAAATTGACTGTAGATGCCGATACAGATACCCAAGACTACTGTGCTGCCATTAACGGAGCATTCGAACAGTTCTGCGATGTGGCATTTGATTACAGGATTCAATTCTTTACCGAACTGGAAATGTGTGAACTGGAAAATAAGATCCTTGAAATGGTCAGGAAGTCGAATATTGATGTATTTGAAAAACTGGATGAATATGCGGAAAAGCATGTTGATTTTATGGACACGGTAATTATGTGTTTTGACAGGGAGATCCAGTTCTATGTTTCGTATCAGGAGTACATAGGGAAATTAAGGCGTCGTGGGCTGGAATTCGCATATCCCGAGGTGACTTCGGAAAAAAGGCTTGAGGTAACAGGAGGGTATGATATGGCCTTGGCGTATAAAAACAGGGATTTGGTGATGCCTGTCGTTCCAAATGACTTTACTATGGAAAGCAGGGAAAGGATTTTCATTCTGACCGGGCCTAATCAGGGCGGAAAGACCACGTTTGCAAGAACCTTCGGACAAATTCTCTTTCTGGCTTCCATCGGGTGTCCTGTGCCATGCAGAAAAGCCAGACTTTTTCTTTTTGACCGACTTTTTACTCACTTTTCAACTGAGGAAAGTCCAGGGTCAAATGCCGGCCGGTTGAAGGAAGAACTAATCCGGTTGAATTCCATTTTAAAGGATATAACAACAAACAGTATTATCGTATTGAATGAATTGTTTGCAACCACCACTTCTCAGGATGCCTATACAATGGGTAAAAGAATTCTGGAGCATTTCATTTCGCTCGATTGTATTTGCCTTTATGTAACACATATTCACGAGCTTGCCTCCATCAGCGACAAAGTGATAAGTCTTGCAGCCACGGCTATTCCCGGAAAGGATGTCCTGCGCACTTATAAAATTGTCAGAAAGCCTGCAGACGGGTTAGCCTATGCAAATACGATCGCTGAGAAATATGATCTGTCTTTTAGCCGGATAAAGGAGCGTATCGGACGATGAAACCATTTTTACTATATAAAGTGTATGAGGATAAAAATCCTGGAAAAGGTTTGAATGAAGATGAATTGACGGAGGATCTGAATTTATCGGTCATCTTTCAGGCCATGTCCCAAAAGGATAAATTTCTTCACAGTACCGTCAGGAGCATTGTACTGAACAGTTTGACTGACATCAGCACCTTGATATACAGGCAGAAGGTACTGCAGGATTGCCTTGCCAATAAGGCTGTGACAGGTAGATTATATTCTATAGCAACGGATGCATTGAATGAAGCCGCTGATTACGTGCAAAATATGCAGCCAAGTTATTCGAAAATCATCTCAACATCTACCAAGCTGATGAATTCCGTGGCATTGTTCGAGAGTCTGATCGTAAAGCTTGAAAAACTCCGGGCCATATCCCGCCAGGCGGAAAATAATTTTCACTCGGAAGGGTTCTCCAGGTTTTTCAATCAGCAGGCAAGTTATTTGACGGATGAATTTTTTATGAATCTGGAACAGCATATATCTGATCTCAAATATCTGTCCGAAGGAGGCAGGATTATTATCGGATCGGGGATCGGCACCGGTATGAAAGGGAAAGGCCACATACTCAGAAGGATTTCCAGATACACTTCGCGGGAGAATTCTGAAAAAAAAGTGAAAAAGTCTGCTGCAGGCAATGAGATTCCTCTTGATAACAACCGTCTGGCAAATAGCGCGAGAGAGATGGAAGATGCGGCGTTGATTCATATCCTGCGGCTGATCAATTATTTTAACAGCAGTATGCTGAATTATTTCCAGCTACTGCGTTATGAAACCGGGTTCTATCTGGGGTGTGCCAATCTGCATACCAGCCTTTCGGAGATAAATGTTCCGGTGACTTTTCCGGTGCCGGAGAGAATCAGCAATAGAAGTCTTATGTTTGATGGATTATATGATGTCAGCCTGGCCTTGAGCGAAAAAAAGAAGCCCGTGGGCAATGCCTTGAAAGCCTGTGAAAAAACCCTGCTGGTTATCACAGGCGCGAATCAGGGAGGCAAGACGACATTTTTGAGAAGCATCGGGATTGCCCAGCTCTTCATGCAGTGCGGGATGTTTGTCCCGTCAGCTTATTTTGCCGCCAATGTATGTGACCGGATTTTCACACACTTCACAAGGGAAGAGGATGCCTGTATGAACAGCGGGAAGCTTGACGAAGAATTATTAAGAATGAGCAGTATCATCGATCTGATTTCCGTGGACTCCATGCTGCTTGTCAATGAGCCTCTTGCAACTACAACGGAAAGAGAAGGCTCGGAAATTGCTTCAGAAATAGTCACTGCACTTTATGAAATCGGAGTAAAGGTTCTTCTTGTTACACATCTGTTCGAGTTTTCAGAACACATGTGTCATCTCAATTTGCCCAAAGCACTTTTCCTGAGGGCGGAAAGAAGCGAAGACGGCAGCAGGACGTTTTGCATCAAGCCGGGATGCCCGCTTCACACCAGTTATGGAGAAGATTTGTTCAACAATATTGTACATTTAGATGATAAACGTTGACAGAAGTCTTTCAGCTATTTTCAGCATTTTTTGCCGGTCCAGGCTTATCTGCTGTTGAATTTTACAAACAATAAGGGTTTGGAGAAGTGAATCCAAATAATCAAACGATTTGTGAAATTACATTACGGTAACAATGTTATCAACCATGGTAGAGCGAACCCTTCAACATAAACAGGGAGAATATTTCATTCTCATTGAAGAGTTAGTGGGTGAGTGTTCCCAATTGAAAAAGCAAGGGCTGCTGATTGACCTGTGTCGGCAGTCTTTATGCATAGGCTTTATCAAAATTTAGCTAAGAATTTATGCACAAAGAAAATTCAGAAGTTCTTTTGTGTCAAATTGTGCCTGTACAAAAAGTTATTTTCTAGCGAATTTTTGGGAAATTTGATAGAATGAATGTCGATGTAATAAGTTGCATCAGGGGGTTGAAATGGAAAAATTAAGTGCTTTAAAGAAATATTTTGGTTATGATTCATTTGTAACAGGGCAGGAAGACCTTGTTGACCATATCCTGAACGGGATCGATACGCTGGGAGTCATGCCGACGGGAGCAGGAAAGTCCATTTGCTATCAACTGCCCGCGTTGATTTTTGATGGTATAACGTTAGTGATTTCACCATTGATATCGTTAATGAAGGACCAGGTCTATTCTCTCAATCAGGCTGGCATCAGTGCTGCATATCTGAATAGCTCACTGAGCTATGGACAATACGTAAAAGCACTGCAGAACGCGGCCGGAAATATGTACAAAATCATTTACATTGCTCCGGAAAGACTGCAGACACAGGAATTTATTTCCTTTGCCCAAAGCATGAAAATTGCGATGGTGGCAATTGATGAAGCTCATTGCGTATCGCAATGGGGACAGGATTTTCGCCCCAGTTACCTGAAGGTTACGCAGTTTATAGACAGCCTGTCAACAAGGCCGGTGGTGTCTGCCTTTACTGCAACAGCCACTTCAAAGGTCTGTGATGATATCGTGGTTAAATTGAAGCTGAAGACGCCGCATATCCTGACCACAGGCTTTGACAGGAAGAATCTGTACTTTTCCGTAACCAAGCCAAAGGACAAGCTTGCTGAGCTGAAACAATATTTGAAGGGCCGGGAGAACAGATATGGAATTGTATATTGCTCGACAAGAAAAGCGGTTGATGAAGTATGTGCCAGACTGATTTCCTCCGGTTTTAATGCCACAAAATATCATGCAGGACTATCTGAAAAGGAACGCAGGGAGAATCAGGATTCATTTATCTATGACAATGCCAATATCATGGTGGCCACAAACGCCTTTGGTATGGGAATTGATAAATCGAATGTCTCTTTTGTGATTCATTACAATATGCCAAAGAACATGGAAAGCTATTATCAGGAGGCAGGGAGAGCGGGACGTGACGGAGAACCGGCGGAATGCCTGCTGTTTTACAGTGGACAGGATGTGATAACCAACCAGTTTCTCATTGAAAATGCCGGTGAAAATGAGGAATTGGATGCGGAAACGATCGCTGCTGTAAAGGAAAAGGACCGTCAGCTGTTGAAGCTGATGACCTTTTACTGCCATACCAATGACTGCCTGCGGGAATATATCCTGAATTATTTTGGAGAGAGACCATCCAATTATTGTGGGAATTGCTCCAATTGCGGTTCTAATTTTGAGGAGATGGATGTTACAGAGGAAGCTCAGAAAATATTATCCTGCATCAAGAGGTCCGGTGAGCGGTTTGGAATAAAAATGATTGTTGATATCCTGAGGGGTAGTAAAAATCAGAAACTGATATCAAACAAGCTTAATTTACTTACAACATATGCGATTATGGCTGAATATCCGGAAAGTAAGATCCGTGATATTTTAAATTTTTTGGCCCTGCAGGGTTTTGTTGAAGTAACAAATTCCGAGTATCCGGTGGTCAGGCTCAAAGCGAGTGCATCAAAAGTGCTTTTGGCTGAATGCAGAGTGAAAATGAAAATACTGAAACAGTATAAGCAATATGATGAATACATAGATGAGAATGAAGATAAGAAAGAGAAGCAAACGAAGACGGAAAAGATGAGCAGGCAAGCAAAACAAGCAAGTCGATCCGGAAAAACAAGGGGTAAAGACGAAAAGTCTAATGAAGAGTTGTTTGAGAGGCTGAGATTGCTGAGAAACAGAATAGCAGCAGACCAGCGTGTCCCTGCTTATATTGTCTTCTCGGATGCAACACTTTGGGATATGTGCAGAAAACTGCCGGTGAACCATACAGAGTTTATGGACGTGAACGGCGTCGGACAGGCAAAACTGGAAAAATACGGAGAATTATTCATTGAAGAAATAAGGGCCTATACGGATGAGAATGAAGAGAAGCAGATAAAACATAGCAGCACAGATTTTTCAGATCAGGAGAACGACTCGAAAAATGTTTTCCGCCAGTATAAGGAAAGGTTGATATCGCAAGGAAAGTTAAGCGCATATAATGCCTGGAGTAAAGAGGAAGACGAAAAGTTGAGAACGGAATATGAACAGAATATTAGCATATCAGAGATCAGTCAGCTGCATGGCAGAACATCAGGCTCGATCAGGAGCCGATTGAAGAAATTGGAGATATTGGAATAAGGGCATGAAGGAGTAAGTATATGCAATATCATTTTGTCCCGGAACAAAAGAAAACATAGTTGAATGCTATAACTGCGATAAATGATAAATCCGGCTGATACTAATTTCATCACGAATAAAAACCACTCTGTTAGTAAATAATTGGTACTAAAAGATATATAGGAGGGTTTCGAATGGAAACGAAATATCAGCATGCAGACATAAAAAATAACAAGGATGTACTTGATAAGATCTCGAAACTGGAGAAGGATTTATCAGAAAATCTAAAAAGCAAAATAGTTCTGATTGCTTACACGGAGTAGATCTACTAATCCTTACAACATAGCCAGCATCTTGAAATTGAGCCGCAAGGCTCTTTTCCATTTTTAAACTTACCTTTTGCGTCAGACAAATTACCGGTTTTCAGCGTTGAATATATAAAATTCACTAAATCTTCATATAATCCTACTATTATGGGATTTATAGATGAAGATTAATGACTCTGTTCAGGAAAGGGTGTATTAATATGAGTACCAGTTATAATTCGTACAATCGTGGAAGATGGATTAAATGGGGTGTTTTTGCTCTGGTAGCATTGATACTTGTTATCGGATCATATTCCTCTTATAACGGTTTGGCTGTTGCGGATCAGGAAGTGCAAAGCCAATGGAGCCAGGTCGAGAATGTGATGCAGAGAAGGGCAGACTTGATTAACAATGATGTTGCTGTTGTCAAAGGTTATGTGAAGCATGAGGAAAAAGTATTCGGCGATATCGCAGCTTCCAGGACAGCATTATACGGATCAACAGATATCGACAGTAAGCTTGCCGCTGATGAAAAGCTTGCAGCTTCAGCAAGAGGTATGCTTGTGCTGGCGGAGAATTATCCTGATCTGAAGGCAAGTGAGCAGTTCACCAATTTGCAGACAGATATCGCTGGATCTGAAAACAGGGTTGCAGTTGCAAGGAAGAATTTTATTGATTCGGTTCAGGCCTACAATACAAAAGTGATCAGATTCCCCGGTAATATTTTTGCCCGTTTCATGGGATATGAAACCAGGGATTATTTCAAGGCCAGCCCGGAAGCTCAGGAAGCGCCAAAGGTTGATTTCGGAAGCTAAGCAGAACGTTCCGGGACTTGGCAGGACATACTGACAGTGAAGCAGGAAGTCTGCATATCGTCATTTGCGTATGAAAAAGAATGGAACATAAATGAAGTAATTCAGATAGGGAAAGAGGTAGTGTCTGGTGAGAAAGCTTTTAGCTGTGATCGTTTTAGCATTAATAATAACAAGCATGTTATCGTTTGCGGTAATTGCTGCGGAAGACTACCCTTCACCTACATCTGAGTTTTTTGTAAATGATTTTGCAAATGTGCTGGATCAAAATACGCAGGATAAGATACAAGTCCTTGGGAAAGAGCTTGAGGATAAAACGACGGCACAGGTTGTAGTCGTGACGATAAATACTCTTGGCGGGCAGGATATAGACAGCTATGCAAATGAACTTTATACAAAATGGAAGATCGGTCAGAAGGGCAAGGACAACGGGGTCCTGATTCTGGACTCCGTTGAAGAGAGAATGCTGAGAATCGAGGTAGGATATGGCCTTGAGGGTGCCCTGACGGATGTTCAGACCGCACAGATAAGAACCGGATACATGAATCCGTATTTGAAAGATGAGGACTATAACAACGGAATTTATAACGGGTATGCTGCAGTCGTAGAAACAGTGGCCAGGGAATATGGTGTGACGATTGACGGGAACAGCCAGGCACGTGCTGCCACCGATAGTTCACGCACATCGTCAAGGACAAGCCGCAATATCATTTACATGGTTGTGGGTATTGCATTTTTGCTGGTGGATGGGATCTTCTTCCGATTTAGAATGACGATGGCATTAATGAGAATAGCTTTCTATAGTAGAATCTTCGGCGGCCGGGGTGGCTGGGGAGGTCGCGGCGGCTGGGGCGGCGGTGGTGGCGGAGGTTCGTCCGGAGGCGGTGGAAGCAGCGGCGGCGGCGGGAGCAGCGGCAGTTATTAATAATAGAGCGTATTGGATCAAATGTCCGATACGCTTTTTAACAATATGCCTTGTATTAACCTTAAAATTCTATGTGACATGATTCATCAGATCTTGCTCATATTCTTCAGAATATCGTTCTCCTTGAACGGTTTTATGATAAAACCGAACGCTCCTGCTGCTTTGGCATCATAAACGCTTGTCATGTTTCCCATTGTAGAAATAACAATGATTTTGGCGTTTTTTTTGATTTTCTTGATTTTCTGCAGATCATAGCAGGATACCTTTTAATATAAGCCGCAGGTCTGATACTTAATCGGAACCCTGCCCGGGATTTTCACCGGGATGGGGTTTTGTTTTTAATTGGATTTTTATATGTTAATATATAGCTATAGGATGTTGATTTCCGGGAAAATGGCTGTTTAGCATTGGGCTGGAATATTATGATGCTAATTTCGGTATAATGGAGGGTATTATGTTTGATGTAACTGCGTTAGGTGAACTATTGATCGATTTTACGCCTCTGGGCTTGTCTGAAAATGGCAATACCATTTACGAGAGAAACCCCGGAGGAGCACCGGCCAATGTATTGGCGGCATTGACACGATTGGGCGCCAGGACCTCGTTTATAGGAAAGGTCGGTTATGATCAGTTCGGCAGCTTCCTGAGAGAGTATCTGGTTGAGAATCATATTGACGTAACAGGTCTGAAAACATGTGATACTGTAAATACGACGCTGGCATTCGTACACCTGAACCGTTCAGGGGACAGATCTTTCAGCTTTTACCGCAATCCGGGCGCAGATATGATGCTTGATAAGAATGATATACCTGCAAGCGTAATTGCCGGATCAAAAATATTCCACTTTGGTTCCATATCACTGACGGATGAGCCATCCAGAGGTGCGACGATTAAGGCCCTGAACATTGCCAGGGACCATGATTTGATCATCAGCTATGACCCAAATCTCAGACCGCCGCTGTGGAGGTCACTTGCCGATGCCGAACGTGGGATCAGGATCGGACTCGAATATGCCGATGTTCTTAAAATCTCCGAAGAGGAACTTGAATTTATTACAAAGGAAAGCAGCCTTGAAAAAGGAACTAAAATACTCGATAATATGGGGATTGGACTGATCTTTGTAACACTTGGTCCGAAAGGGACGTTCTACAGGCATCATGGAGATACAGGGAAGCTGAATACATATGCTGTGGACGTGGTAGATACGACAGGCGCGGGTGATGCGTTCCTGGGCGGGATTCTCTATAAATTAAAAGACAGGAGTCGTAAAGATCTGCAATCGCTGAAGAAGGATGAGATTGAAAATATGGTGGATTTTGCAAACGCAATGGGTGCGCTAACTACGTTAAAAAAGGGAGCCATCCCTGCTATTCCGGACATGCAGGATATTATCAATTGTATGAAGAATACACCAAAGCTGATCCTTTAGAGGGTTCCATCATGGCTCAATTGGGAATGGAATGTTGATATGGCAAATGGTTTGAAGAAAATATTGGTTGTGGATGATGAACTCAAGATCGTTGAGGTAATCAAATCGTACCTTGAACATGGCGGGTATGAGGTGTATGCGGCTTTTGACGGCAAACACGCGCTTGAACTGTTTGAAAGGCTTGAACTGTCACTGGTCGTACTGGATCTCATGCTTCCCGATATTACAGGTGAAGAGGTCTGCAGGATGATTAGAAAAAAATCAAGGGTGCCGATCATCATGCTGACTGCAAAGGTTGAAGAGGAGAGTGTTCTCAGGGGACTTGATATTGGCGCGGATGATTATGTGACCAAGCCGTTCAGTCCGAAGCAGCTGGTAGCAAGGGCTGCAGCGATAATGCGCCGATCCGCGGAGGATCCTGTGCCGCTTTCGAACACAATTTCGTTTAATAATGATGACCTGATTATTGACAGTCTCAAGCATGAGGTGATAAAAAACGGGAGTTCTGCAAACCTGACGCCGAATGAATTCAGGATACTCATGACTCTTATCAAATATCCAAGGAAGACATTTACACGAAGCGAACTTGTGGATATGGCTCTCGGTGATGATTTTGAAGGCTTTGAAAGGACAGTGGACACACACGTCAAAAATCTCAGGCAAAAGCTTGAGGATGATTCTAAATCACCGGTATACCTGCTTACTGTACATGGGGTCGGTTACCGTTTTGGAGGGGAAAAGACAAAATAAGCACTCTGATGGGGCTGGTCGCCGACTAAAGTCAACTGCTCGCCCATGCATCCGGAATGCTTATTATAGGTCTATGCTTAATTTAATTCTATTGATTTATTGATCAGGCATTACACACAAATTTTACAGTATCCCTGCTGCACAATTTATCAAGAGAAGGTACTTTCTCCAGATATTCCACATTCATGATTGTATAGCCTCCTGAAATAAGGCCCTCCCAGGAATGCAGATATTCCTTTACTTCTTTATTGTTTGCTTTTATAAACTTTTTAAGATCATCCAAATTGTCAACTTTGGAATCCAGTCCACCCAGCAGCTTCAAATAAATAGCATTGTCAAACGGCAATTTGATTTTGTCTTCCTTCATTGATTTTAATGTAGCTTCATAGTCCTTAACTGCAATAATGTATCTATCTTTTTGAATTTTCTTTTTTCCAAACATTTCGGCATCTCCTTTTAGATTTTTTCATGTAACATTCGATGGTGCTGTGAAATGAAGCATAGAAGTGCATACTCTTAATATGTGCTTTTTATATACAATATGCAATCTTTATTTGCAGAATAACAGTGAAAGATTATGGAAAATTGTTTTCTGATTAAAATAATTGATTCCAGATTGCCGGAAACTCATTGCCTGGAATATAGCGTTTTGTAATCTTGCACAAATAAAGATGTTAAATTTATCACAAAGTTTATCAAATATGTATTGATATCACGTTGAAAATTTGCTATTCTTTAAAATAATCGCTCAAATAAAGATCATAATAAGTGATATAAAATAGTTAAAGGATGGTTCAAAATGGGTAATAACAAATCTAAAGTAGCAATTATCGGGGCAGGTTTTGTTGGGGCATCAACAGCATTCGCATTATCGCTGAAGCAGATGACAAATGAAATGGTGTTGATAGATGTTTTTAAAGATAAGGCTGCCGGAGAGGCCATGGATATCAATCATGGTCTGCCGTTCGTCGGTCAGATGAACGTATATGACGGAGATTACAAGGACGTCGCGGATTGTGATGCCATTATCATTACTGCCGGTGCCAATAGGAAGCCGGGGGAGACACGTATTGACCTCGCGAAGAAAAATGTCGCCATTGCAAAGGAAATTACGGCCAACATTATGAAATACTACACACGCGGCGTTATTCTGGTAGTAGCAAATCCAGTTGACATTCTGACCTACAAGATCCAGAAATGGTCGGGTCTGCCGAATGGCAGAGTTCTTGGAACCGGAACTGTTCTTGACAGTTCAAGATTCAGGTATCTGCTAAGTGAAAAATTCGATGTCGACGTAAAAAATGTTCACGGATATATCATCGGCGAACATGGCGATTCCCAGCTCCCGTTATGGAGCGCGACCCACATTGCAGGACGCAATATCAGGGAATATTTCAACAATGGTCTCAGCGATGAGGAAAGAGCTGCTATTGTTAACAATGTCAAGACTGCAGGTGCAGAGATCATCAAGAGAAAAGGTGCGACCTACTATGCGATAGCAGTCACTGTCAACACCATTCTGGAATCTCTTCTTAAAAATCAAAACACGATCAGAACAGTAACCTCCATGATCAATGGCAATTACGGCATAGAGGATGTCGCACTGAGCCTTCCCTCCATTGTAAATGCCAACGGTGTAAAAGGTATAGAGGATTTGAATCTGACTGACGATGAGCTGATTGCATTGAGGTATTCGGCTGATCAGCTTAAGATTATTTTGAATGAAGTAAAAGATATGTAATATCATAATGAAAGATATTAGTATGTGATAAAATTTTAAGGAGTGTGTTCAATGGATTACAGAAAAGAATCTTTAAGGCTTCACGGTGAATGGAAGGGTAAAATCGAAGTTATCAGCACGGTTCCTGTCAAAGACAAAAATGATCTCTCACTGGCATATACCCCGGGTGTTGCTGAACCCTGCCTTGCAATTCAGAAGGATGTGAACCTTTCCTATCAACTGACAAGAAGATGGAATCTTGTTGCCGTGGTTACCGATGGTACAGCAGTACTTGGCCTTGGCGACATAGGACCTGAAGCCGGAATGCCTGTAATGGAAGGTAAATGCGTACTATTCAAGACTTTTGGCGATGTTGACGCATTCCCCCTTTGCATCCGTTCAAAAAATGTGGAAGATATCGTACAGACGGTTAAACTATTGGCCGGCAGTTTTGGCGGAGTTAATCTTGAAGATATATCGGCACCCAGATGCTTTGAAATTGAAAGACGCCTGAAAGCGGAATGCGATATCCCAATTTTCCATGATGACCAGCACGGAACTGCTATCGTAGTGCTTGCAGCCATGCTGAATGCATTGAAGCTTACGAAAAAAGATATCGGTAACATCGAAGTTGTTGTCAATGGTTCCGGTGCGGCCGGTATTGCAATCACCAAGCTTTTAATGGCAATGGGCCTGAAGAAGGTTATCCTTTGCGATACAAAGGGCGCCATTTATGAAGGAAGAGACAACCTGAACGCTGAAAAGGCAGAAATGGCCAAGATCTCCAACCTGCATATGAAAAAGGGTCTTTTGAAAGATGTCATTGTCGGCTCAGATGTATTTATCGGTGTATCAGCTGCAGGAATGCTGACAGGGGAAATGGTGAAGACCATGGCAAAGGATCCCCTTGTATTCGCTATGGCTAATCCTACGCCCGAAATCATGCCGGACGAAGCAAAAGCAGCCGGTGTTGCTGTAATGGGCACAGGCCGTTCGGACTTCCCGAACCAGATCAACAACGTGCTTGCATTCCCTGGCCTCTTCAGAGGTGCATTGGATGTAAGGGCAAGCGATATTAATGATGAAATGAAGATTGCAGCTGCAAGGGCAATTGCAGAGCTTGTTTCCGATGAAGAACTGACTGCGGAATATGTTATTCCCGCACCATTTGATCCAAGGGTCGGCGCCAATGTCGCAAAGGCTGTTGCTGCTGCTGCCATCAAGTCAGGCGTGAACAGAATATAAGTAATAGCAATTATAGAGATAAAATTAGAGGGGACGATTCTTGGCATGAACTTTTTCAAAAATTCAATTCAAGAACCATCCCCCTTTGTTTTTTGGCCCCTTCTTTTTTTACCCATCCATTTGAGTTGAGAAGTGTGTTTTAAAACTACTATTTACCCGGCTTGGCATCCACAGTGACGCTGATGTCCACATTGAAGCCGGGGAGGAGGAAATCATCCATATTGTCTACCGTTATATTCACGGGTATCTGCGTTTCACCATTGTTGTTTGAAGCGATTCCCGAGATGTAAGATACTTTGCCGGTATACTTCCTTGTTTTGTCTGCTGTTGGAATAATGCTCACAGTTGAGCCCACTTTCACATCATTGATGAATTCTTCAGGGATATTTGCTTCCACGACAAGGGTGTTAAGATCCATGATACTGAAGAGCTTTTTCTGCGGTCCTGCAATATCGCCCTGTGTATAACCAAGGTCATAAACAAGTCCGTCATTTATATCCGAAATAACATCTGATCCCTTAATATAAGGTTTGGCAAGCCTGCTGTCCAGCAGCTTCAGATCGGATTCCAGAAGGGAGGATTCCAGGATTTTCTGATCATTTTCAGTACCCTTGCTGGTTTTCTGATTTTCGATAGCATAGGCGATATCCTGCAAACTCTTTTTATCTCCATCTACCTGTTTTTTGAAGCTGTCGAGGTCATTGAGCGTAATGCTCCCTGCAGAATAAAGTGATTCTTTTGTCTCAAGTTCCTTTGCGTCCTTGTCATAAATGGTTTGCGCATTTTTTTGGTCATTCTGGAGCTTTTTCAGGTCTGTATTGGACAGTGTGCGGTTCAGATTGCTTTTTGCCGCGGCAAGGGAGAGGTTCTTGTTTCCAATCGTATTTTCCATTTCCGACAAATCCAGTGCGACAAGCGGCTGGCCTGACTTTACACGTTCGCCCTCTTTAATATACAGCTTTGTTATGGGTGCTTGGAAATCCAGGGTGATGTTTTTTACTGAAGTGGCTTTTACTACGCCGAAAGCCTCCACATTTTGATTCTGCGACTGATCTGCAGTAGCGACAGGTGCCGCTGCGGCCTCGTTCCCGCATGCTGCCGTGCTTGCAAGCAGTCCTATTGCCAATAATACCAATAATATTTTTTTCATATTATTTCACTCACCTTTCCGTCTTTTACATTGATGATTCTTTGGCCGTATTCAGCCGCTTCCTTTGAATGGGTCACCTGAATAATTGTTTTGCCCTTTTCCTTATTGATTCTGGCAAGAAGCTCCATGACCTCCATACCTGTTTTTGAGTCCAGATTTCCAATGGGCTCATCAGCCAGAATGATATCGGGCTCATTGATCAAAGCTCTCGCTATGGCAACCCTTTGCTGCTGGCCCCCTGACAATTCCCTCGGCGTATGGTGCCGCCTGTCGGTGAGCCCGACGATTTCCAGGATATTATCGAGCTCTTTTTTGTAATCTTTCAGCTTTTTTCCATCCAGAAGAATCGGCAGCATGATATTTTCTTCCACATTCAGATTGGGTATCAGGTTGTAAAACTGAAAAATAAATCCGATTTCCTGTCTGCGAAGCTTGCTTTCCTCCTCATCCTTCATATCGGCCATCTCACGGCCTTTGATCCTGATTCGGCCGGAGGTGGGTTTGTCAAGCCCGCCGATCAGATACAAAAGCGTGCTTTTGCCTGAACCGGACGGTCCCATGATTGAGACGAACTCCCCTTCATCTATCGTTATGTTGATGTCCTTTAGTACCTCGACGTCAACCCTGCCCATGGTATATGTCTTGTTAAGGGCTACGGATTCAATAATTGCAGGCATTTATATGATCTCCCTTTCTTTTTATCGATTTGTTTTATTTAACTTTTTCTTACTCATATTTTAAAGCTGTAACCAGGTTCAGCTTTGATGATTTCATAATCGGGCTGATAGAAGCGACAAATGTTATTACCACACCCAGCAGGAATGAAAGAACAAATGTCAGCGGGTTCAGCAGGATTGGCATTGGAGCAAACAAAGCCTTCATTACATATGGAACCGTGTATATCATCATCAACCCGGCAGTGATTCCCATGATTGCTCCGATCAGACCGCTGGTGACAGACTCCACGATCATCATTTTAATGGTCTGCCGTTTGCTCATGCCAATTGAACGGTACATGGCCAGAGAACGTTTGCGTTCGATAAAGCTGATGATATAGTTGTTGATGATGCCGAATATACCAATGATCAGTGTCAGGTAGGCAAAGGCCTCCATGGAGCGGAAAACGCTGCTGTTGATTTCATAGTTTTCCTTTTCCATCTGTTTCATTGTAGTGATGGTTGGCTGATTTCGGATATATTTCTTTTTGATGGCTGCCACCGTTTTATCCGGATCACCTTCGGATCTGATGAACAGTTCCGTGTAAGTCTGAATTCCGGTGTCCGCCTTGAAAAATTTATCCGAGATCATTACATTGCTTCCATTGTCCAGCATGGTATTCTGGAAAGCGATTATTTTGTAAGCCACATCCCCTTTATTCATTTTAAGTGTTATCATATCTCCTTTTTTAAAACCCAGCTTTTCACGGAGATTATTGGACATGATCAGGCTCCGCTCTTTATTGAGAGCTTCAAACTGAGCTTTTTTATCCCCTTCCATATCAAAAAGGAAAAAATCAGGAAATTTTTCCGTATTGATGCCATAGGCACTTACGAGCTTATAATCTTTACCGACTACCTCTATTCCATTTGTGCTGATATTTCCGCACACCTGCTTCACACCGTCGACTGAGGTAAGCGATTGTTCAAAGGATCTGCCTGCGCCCGGCATGGACATGTAGATGTCGAAATTGGAGCTTCTTGTGTAAAAGCTGGCAACTTCAAGCAGTACGCTGTCACTGATGGTTGTGATCATTAAAAGGCTTGAAATGGCTATGGACAGCAATGAAATGTTATTGAGAATATTTTTGTTCTGTCTGAGGTTCTTTGCAGCGATGACACCGATATTGCCAAAGAGCAGTACATATATTTTTTCAAAAAGCAGAACAAAACCTGATGTGATAAGCGGAAGCAGCAGTATGACACCTATAAGGGAAAACATCATGCTGATACTGTCAGCAGCGATAGCCAGCTTTTCCGGCACCAACGGAGGAAGAAGAATATATAAAACCAGGAGAATAGCACCCAGAAGATACCTTTTGAACTTGCTTTTCGCCTTTTTATCCATTGAATTCAATACGATATCCTTGACCGGTATTTTTGATGTTTTGATAATCGGTATGACTGAGCTTGCAAGAGATATCAACACAGCTACCAGGAATGCGGAACCCATTTGTGCCGGAGTATAGACAAGGCTTAAACCATATCCTTTCATATAGGAGGGCGTTATAAACGACACAATAAGATAAAGGATGCCCACGCCTAAAACACAGCCGATGATGCCGCCAATCACCCCGTAAAGCAGGCTCTCCGCCAGAAGCACCAGATCGGTGGTGCGCCTTGTTGCTCCAATGCTGCGGAAGGTTCCGATCATCGGCAGGCGTTCGAGTGTGATGACCTTGAAGGAAGTGTAAATGATAAAAATACTCATAAATCCAACAACAAGAGTCATCATCATAAAGCCGACCGACATGGATTGTACATTCCGCTTCATATCTTCTTCAGGTACCGGTTCTTCTACACCGTACCGCTTATAGATGCCCTTCAGTTCTTCCGTACTCTGATTCAGATCGATGCCATCCTTCAATCCGACAAAAATGATATTGTTCAGGTTACTGTTTCCGCCGCCATAGATGGAAGATAATGTGGATTTTGGCAACAGGGCATGCACGGTCTGACCACTCTCTGCAAAAAAGCCTTCAGGGTTGGCAACTGCATAGATAGTGAATCTATAAAATTCACCTTGTATTTCCAACTTGATCGAATCGCCTATTTTGTATCCATACTTCTCAGCAGCCTTTTTGCTGAGGATGATCTTTCTGCCGCTGAAGGAACCCTCGTCTGTCGTGCCTTCAATGAATACCGGATTGATGATATTCATATCTTCAAGGGTGGTTCCGCGAAGATTTATTGTAACGGTTTCCCTTCTCTCATGATTGTAATAAGCGGATCCCTGCAAAGCACCAATGACATATTCTGTCTTTGGAGCAAAGGAGTCCATCTGGCTTATTTTCAAATAAGGAGAAGGGGAACCCTTTTCAGGATAGACCATAATATCCGTAGAACCATAGAATTGCCTGGCGTCTGCCAGAAACATTTTCACCACATTGTCGGTCACGGCTTGTGATGCAAAGAAGAGGGCGGAAGACAGAAGGATCGAAAAAAGTATTAAAAACGTCCTTAGTTTCTTTTCAATTATATTTCTCAAAACATACTTGACTATTATTCCCATTGAATGCTCCTGCTCGTTTTTTTGCGGAGCATAGTGCTGGCTTGCTCCTAAATCCGGTCGGGCTCGATGCCCCCGGGATTTTATTTACGTGAACATGGGATAATACGTCGTTTTTTTATGTGTGTCTGAAATAAATATGGGAAAAATTATTTAACGGCTAAAAACAGGTCCATGTCCGCCGCAGACCATTACCGGTTTTTGAAGACCTTTTTGTATAGCTTCGATCAGTTCATTGATCTGCTTTCTCACATCCGTTGCCTTCTGCGAATCGATATTGACACTTCGCATCAGATAGGGAGCCAGTGAATTGAATTCCGACATCTCTTCCGAGAAGCCGCTGATATTGACCAGATTGTCGCCTGTGAAAAGGATGCCGTATTCTCTGCATGCAAAAACCATTTCACCATCCAGATGGCCTCCGCTGCCTTCAAACACTTCAAAATCCACACCGGAGAAGGAGAACCTACCGATATGGAGCAATGTGTCATGCTCCTGGGGTGTATCCTTGTCAAACAGTTCAAAACGGGTGGCATCCGGCGGCGCGTATCCGGAAATGATCCTGCTGAGCTTGCTGTATCCCAGATTCAATTCGCTGTTTTCTCTGAAATCCGGTTTTCCTGATATCTGACGCTCCAGGCTGTCGGCGCTTTTACGGTTCAGGCAGATCCGGACGTTTTCCAGCTTGGAGAGCAGACCGCAGTGGTCGACATCCGCGTGTGTGATCAGAACCCTCCTGCAGCGGCTTTTCCAGCCGGGGCACAGATTGTCCAGGGCACTCATCAGTTCATCCGCATAGACGGCATATCCGGTGTCGATCAGTAGCAGTTCCTCCTGAGAATCCAGAACATAAGTGTTGCTTCCGCAGGGGGGGTGTATTGCATAAAGGGTGACCGTATCGTTTATGATGTATTTTGCTGTTTCAGCTCTGTAATGCTCTCCGCGGTGTCTGCTGATAAAGTATGCAAAACGGCGGATGTACTCAAAGACTTTATGCGGGTTCTCACCGATTTCTTCAAGTGTCTGCAATATCCTGTTCGATTCGGCGATGAACTCCATTGTTTTATCCGTATCCAGATCCATGAGCTTTTGCATTTCGTTTGCAAGCCGGATGTAGAAGATCGTATTATCAAGCGTTTTCTCAGAATCGTCATAGTCTGCGATATCGATCTGATAGAGCTCGCTGATATCGTCGAGCAGCATTTTTATTATCCTGGGATTTTCAATAAGCAGCCCCATCTTAAAGTTCTGAAACCTTGTGTCATTAGAGTTTGAATTCATATAGGAAATGTTGACGTCGTATCTGTCGAGAATTTTAAGTATGGGAAGGACAGCCCCGGGCTCGTCAGGTATCTTGATTTCAACAACAATTACCCGGGTCTCTGATATTTTGTTATTTAAATAACCTATGCTTTCCAATTCGTCCGCTATCGCCCCGAGATCTCTGTCGGATGCCTCAACATCGATAAAGAGCGTGTGCAGGTCGACCGCCTTGTTGTAGCTCACGCGCACAATGTTGCCGTTGTGCCTTGCAATAATTTTCGATGCCAGCAGGAATGCCCCTGTTTTGTCCGGCATGCTTGTGATATAGGATTTTCTGGCCATGTCGTACCTCGTAAATTATATAAAATGAAAAAAATAGGATTAACGATTATTTCACTTGTATTCTATTCATTGACTTGAAATTTTTCAACTTATTACGGTACATATTTTGCTCCTAAAGCCCTTGCTATGATAATAGCTTGTTCCATATCTATTTTTGCATCCCTCAGATTAAGCTGCATGATCTCAACATTTTCGATACAACTGTTTCTGATATCAGCGGATTTGAAGCTTGAGCCGTTCAACTTTGCATTGGAAAAATTGCAGCCGCTGACAATTGATTTGGAAAAGTTGCAGTTGGATAAATTCGCATATTCAAAATTGATGTTGTAGAGCTTCATATTGCTGAAATCAACGTCGGTCAGTATTGTATAGGACCAGTTCCCCGCTGTTATGGAGAAGGCTTTGAAGGTAGTGCTCGGGAAAGAGGAGCCGGTCATTTTACAGTCATCAAGAGTAGTGCTGAAGAAATTGGCATATCTGAAAATGCAGTTTACAAAGGCTGAGGACTTGATGATTGAGCCATTCAGCTTCGAGCCTGTAAAATCACATGCATCAAAGTAACAGTTATTCAGTGTGACATCAGAAAAATCAGCGCTCCTGAAAGAACATTTTATGAATTTCACCTTGTGCAGTTCGTCAAAATCGGCTTTTATGCCGGAAAAATCACTGTTTTCATAAGATGGATCTGTAAACATCTTTAACCTTCCTCAACATATGTCTAGTTCCCACGTGTGACTATGACACTTCCATTATAACATGAATGATAATAAATGTAGTATTACTAACATCCATGTAGTTTAATGGTAAGAATATTTTTTAGTTTTTCTGTTAATTTACAGAATGGGACAGTGTATAAATCTTATCAAAAGCGAATGAGGTATCTTTCATAAGAAGCTAGTTTGTCGAAAAGTAAATTAAAATTTTATAGTGACTTGTTCACAATATTACAAAATAATTCTTTTGCTTAATGTATTATTAGTTACATATTAAGGCAATAATTACAGAAAAAAGATATAATCTTTCCAAAAGGATACCACAGAGACAAGTCGACAGATACACGGGTGATTGCTAATGTTGAGCTTGAAAGACAGGTTTCAAATGTTCAAAAGACAATCGGAAATCATCAAGCTAATGTATCTTTACAGGTATATATCCTTGATATGTACTTCTGCATTCTATTTTATCGGGGTCACCAGTCATCCAATTGGCAGAAAGTTATTTATTATCATATGTATAACCTTATCCTCTGTAATCTTAAGCAACCTTTATATAAAAAATATAGGTGATACTGCTCATATTTTGCTGTTGATTTCAATCGAAACATTAGGAAACATATTACTCCTCATACCTTCAGGCGGAATAAAAAGTCCGTATGTATGGTATTGCCTGAACACAATTCTGATTGCATCAGTGGAATTAAAAAAACGATATTGCTGGGCGAATCTCTTTATTTACCTTCTGGTTGCAAACTGGATTTCACAAATTGTCTTGACTAAAAAACCGTACAGTTTTATTGAAGCACTAAATAATGAATCAAATTTGACGCTCAGCTTTATTCTTGTCACAACAGCCATGCAGCTGCTTGCAAAATATGCCGGCGACATTGAAAAGGAGAGCAGGAAACTTTCTGCAGTTGTTGGACAGCTTAATACTGCCAACCAAAGAATTAGAAAATCCATGGTTTATATTATGGAACTATATCAGGCAATTAATTTACTTTCAATTCAGAATAATACAAATCAGGTTCTGGAACTAATCAATCACTATGCAAAAAAATCCACAATGGCAAAAACAGTTTTGTTTTATTCAATAACAAATGATCAAAAACAATTAATTATTGATACGGACGGCAGCTGTGAGATTGAAAGGGAAGAACTGAAAGCGAAGCTGGATGAATTGCCAGGTAGGGGTATAGATGCCGATATGCCAATTAATATGAAATTTTATGGAAAGGAGTTTTTACTGGTATTTGTAAAATCAAGTTACATAATATATGGGATATTGGGAATTGAAATAATGCAGCAGGAAGACGTTGATGAATACATGTCAATTGTCGAACAACTTAAAATATTATCGGGACTTAGTTCAATAGTTCTTCAAAAGATTGAGCTTGAGAATGTGAATGCGAGGTTGTTGATTGCTGAAGAACAAAACCGCATTGCAAGTGAGATTCATGATAGTGTACTGCAAAGGCTTTTCAGCATATCCTGCGGCATATTCACTTTAGCCAGACAGCAGGAAGGGCTCGGCAGGGTTCAGATGAATGATGATTTGCAATTAATACGAAATTCCATCAGGAATATTATGAAGGATCTGAGGACAACAATTTATGGACTCAGCTGGCAAAAGGAGGGAACTGACAACTTTTTGCCTGATCTGCGGAGCCGGATTAATGAAATAAGGAGCATGAACGGAAATGAGATCAACTTTATTGTAAATGGGGATCCATCACAGCTCTCCGTTTTTAAAAAGAAATCCTTGTACAGAATCATATGTGAAGGAATCGGAAATGCAATTCATCATGGCAAGGCAAGTAAAATCGATGTCACTCTTGAAGTCTGGCCAACAGAAACAATACTCAAAATTTATGATAATGGAGTGGGCTTCAACGTCGAAAATGCCAGGACAAATGGGCGGAAGGGTCTGGGTATCAACAATATTCATCAACTGACATACTCTCTTGACGGAAGTATACGTATTGACAGCGAGCCTGGGAAAGGCACAGAAATAGAAATTGGTTTTCCAAATAATCAAAACTATAAGGAGCAGATTATATGAAGGTATTGATTGTAGATGATCATCCTCTGGTTAGAAAAGGGCTTTTATCTGCATTAGCCATGGAAGACGGTATTATTGTTATGGAAGCTTCAAATGTTGAGGAAGCTGTGCGTCTGATATCCAGACAAAATCCTGATATTGCCATAATAGATTTGAGACTTGGTAATGAGAACGGCCTGGAAATTGTCAGTTCCGTAAAAGCCCAAAAATTATCGACAAGATTTATTGTACTGACCTCCTCCTCGAAAAAGGAAGATTTTCTCCATGCTCAGAATAGTGGCGTTGAAGGCTACATCCTTAAGGAGTCCTTTATTGAAGATATAGTGTATGCCTTTCATGTTGTAGCGCGAGGGAAGAAGTTTATTGATCCGGAAGTGTTGCACTTCAGGACGGATGAGACGGTGCAAAATATGGACATGCTTACAGTCAGGGAGCAGGAAGTATTATATGAACTTGGAAAGGGTTTATGCAATAATCAGATAGCCAGCGAGCTTTTTATATCGGAACATACTGTGAAAAAGCATATAAGCTGTATTCTATCAAAGCTGGGATTAAACCATAGAACAGAAGCAGCGCTTTATGCCAATAATTTGTTAACAATACGAAACTGAATAAGTGAGTAAGTAATTTGATACGGGGTGGTGCTTTAGTGGTAAGAAAAATAAGAAGAGATGGATTCATTGGAAAAAACATATTAATTGCCTGTGTCATAATTGCCTTGAGTACGGCTGGGATCAGCTATGCTTACTGGAACAGCGGAATGAACATTACGGCATTGGTAAGCACAGGCGATCTGGATGTGCAGTTCGACCCTAATACTGAATATGAGGTGGTAAATGGAAGTGGGAACCTCTCAGTTACATTTCAGGATTCCAAAACCTTATTAGTGGAGGGGACGATTGAGGAAGCCGTAAAAGAGGTCACAGAGGAATCTGAAGAAATGACGATAATCAGACCGGAATATTCCGACCATTATGGAGTTCTCAAGTTTAAAATAGTGAACAAGGGTGGGGTTCCCGCAGAACTTGTGGACAGTATACTGGAGAATGCTGATGGCAATGTCATAAATTGCTCGGATAGCAAAAATACTATACTCTTTCCTCAGGAAGACAATCGGGGCAATCGTATGAATCAGGAGATCCAAATCAGTGCAGGCGCAGATAAAGATACCATAGATTTTAATGCAGAATATACATTTAATCAGCCTAAATAACGGAGGTGTGCATGTGAGAACCAAATTAGTTATCTTATTTTTTTGTACGTTGGCAGCCTTCCTGCTGGTTAATGCGGGATATGGTCTGTGGGATGAGCGACTGACAATAAAAGGCCATATAACAGTGATACGACCGGAATATGAAACAAAGACAATTTTGAAGGAAAAGCCATCTGTAGAACTAACGCCTGCAGCAATTACTGCGGATAGTGTGACGCCTGGAGGCATAGTCACTGAAGTTGTTACTGAAGGCGGCATAGCTACGGATCGCGTTACTTCAGATGCTGTTACCACAGAGGGCAGTAATAAAGAAGGCAGCAATACAGAAGGCACTAATGCAGGTGCAGTTACTACAGAGGGCGGCAATACAGAAGGCACTAATACAGAAGGTAGTAATGCAGGTGCAGTTACCGAAGAGGGCAGCAATACAGAAGGCACTAATGCAGGTGCAGTTACAACAGAGGGCAGCAATACAGAAGGTACTAATGCAGGTGCAGTTACAACAGAGGGCAGCAATACAGAGGGCAGCAATACAGAAGGCAGCAATACAGAAGGCACTAATGCAGCTGGAATTACTACAGAGGGTATTGATACGGGAGGAACTGCTGCAGGTACAGTTAGTATAGAAGGTAATGGTTCTGAAGGGACTACTACGGGAAGTGAAGATAACGGAATACCAGTTCCGGCACAGACCGGGACGGAAGACGGTTCAAGTGAATCTGTAAAAACAGAAAATGCAGGGAATAGTTCTACTATTCAGTAAATAATTTATAATGGAGGCAAAATGTGTAATGCTTAAGAGATATTTACCAACACGGCCAACAAAGGGCAGATGCCTTTTGCTGGTCTTATTCATGCTGATTATTTATTTATTGGACAACCTTCCGGTAAGCAAGTATATCGATTATGGGATATTCAGCAATATCATCAAGCCATTATTATGGGTATTACTGGTTTTTATCATATGGCTTTTCCCCAGGGCCCATCCTGGAATACCTGAGAGAACAAAACAGAATATATTTTGGTGGGCTGTCATATTTTCCGTAGTTTATATAGCAGTTCAGGTCTGTGCAGGACTCTTGTACGGCTTGGGGAAGAGTCCCTTCAGTCACTCGGCCACAGGTATTTTGCTGAATGTATTGACTGTGGGAACAATGGTGGCAGGCAGAGAAGTGGCCAGAAGAACCATTACAGTCAGCCTTGTCAAAAAAGAAAATTTTATTATGCTAATATTTATTTCACTATTTATTACACTACTTGGCTATCCGGTTTCCAGATTTACCGGACTAAAAAATACCGAAGAAGCTGTAAAGTTTATTGCGCAGTATCTTGTGCCAGACTTTTGTCATAATTTATTTGCCACTTATTTGACTTTTATCGGAGGGATTGCCCCTGCTGCGGCATACATGGGCATATTGCAGGCATTTCAATGGCTGTCTCCAATACTGCCAAATCTTAAGTGGATTACTGCAGCGCTAATTGGAATTATGTGCCCTATTTTCTTTTTTTCTGTCATGCAAAGCATATATCTCAGGGAAACAAAAGCTATCAAAAAATCTGAAAGAATTAAGGAAAACCCCGCAGGCTGGATGGTCACAGTCATACTGTCAATTGGCGTCATCTGGTTTGCCGTAGGTGTATTTCCCGTTTATCCTTCAGTAATAGCAACAGGCAGCATGGAGCCTCTAATAATGCCTGGAGATGTGATCCTTGTAGAAAAAATTCAAAAGGAAGAGGATTTGAAAAAATTGTCTGAAGGAGATATTATTCAGTTTAAAATGGAAGATTTCCTTGTATCACATAGAATTATCGGAATAGTGGATGGAAAAAGCGGAAGGAGCTATCGTACAAAGGGAGACAATAACAATACCCCTGATTCGGATCTGGTGCTTCAGCAAAATATAAAAGGTAAAATTGTTCAGATCGTTCCAAAGATCGGCTGGCCGACTCTGCTGGTCAAACAAAGGACAGATGTGCCTCTGGAGAAGGTGGAGTTTTGAATAAAAGATCTAAACAAAAAAGCCAGGCTAAGCTGGCTTTTTAAGATAGTTTACCTTTAGGAGCGATCTTAGTTAATTTCATTATACTGCTTCCATTCCATATGGATATTGACACTAAACCTTCTGTTTTCGAATTCATTTCCAAAGGCCGAACTGAACAAAAACTTTATTTTCCCACCCAGTTTGTTGACGGTACTTTGACCTTGATCGCTTACCACCTGAAGGTATTGACCAGGCTCAAGCCTAATATTGCCATTTCCAAGAACCGAATTTATTTGGCTATCCAATTGACCAAGGCTAATTGTAGTTTCACTAACGCAGTATATTGTCTGGCCTATCTTATTATCGTTACTGTCAAAAATCTTAAAATAAAGACTGCTTATCTTTAAGTTTTCATTGAGTTGTAATAGTAAATCTGCCTCGCTTTCTCCAGGATGAATGTATGAGTCATCCATATCACTGGTTACAGTACAGCGTTTGAAAATAGCTGGTATTGTACCATTATTCTTTATTTTAAAAGGTACACTGTAATATAGTCCAGGGAATACGTTGACAAATCCTGCAGACAACGTATGGTTGGCATCCTGTAAAGTAAACGGTACTACTCTGCAATCCGGAAAATCTATTGGATTGTTGTTATAAAGAACCATCGGATCCTCTACTTCAATCCGATTATCATAGGGTTCAAATTCCACACTCAATTCTCCTGTAGAAACAGTTTCGTTTATCGTTACAGTTTCGCTCCAATACGCGTACCCTGCTCCTAAAATAGAGAGTGAAAGTAAAAGTATGAGAGCAAGAAGCTTAACCTGGTTCATAGCAATTTCCTCCCTTCTTCATATAATGAAGTGCTCAGCTTTCCTGTATAACTTTAGTAAACAAGGGAGCTGGGCACTTGATTTAAATCGACAAAGCAGAGGCAATGAACCTCTGCTTTGCGTAATTGAACAAATATTACTGCTGATTCCACTGGAGGAATTCAGGTGCAAATCTGAATGATAAATCGCTCTTAAATTCATCCCCTTGTTCGTTTGAAGGCATGGATGCTGTGATTGTAAAATAGCAGGTTTCGCCGGGAACAAGAAATACGTCGCCGGAGAAGGTGCACTCTCCGTTGTTAGGGTTTATGGAAAGAGAAACTGGAGAACTATCATCTGTAAGTGACGGGCTGTAGCTGATGCCAACATAATCATAACCACGAACTGCGGCATTGTTATCTGTAAAGGTTACAATTGGCTTGCCAAGTTTGACCTTCATTGTGCCAGTATTTTTAACAGCGACTATACCTGAGCCAAAAGCGCCAGGGTATAAGTTAGTTACGTCGATATTGCAAACTTCGCCATTGTCATTGCCTTCAATGCTTGACACAGGTGTAACTGTTACACCCACATAATCAGAACTCGCTGTATTTGGTGTTACTGCAGCAAGATCAACATCCAAATACCCTGTTGTAACGTCTGTTGTAATCGTAACGGTTTCACTCCACCATGCATAACCAGCGCCCATCAGCATTACAGCTACGGCTAGGGCAAGAACTAAAAACCTTGTCTTTTTCATATTAGAAATCTCCTTTTCAAATTTAATTTTCAATGATCATAATTAACCGCAATAATCAGGAAACTATCTGCCGGCGTAGCATTTTCTGCTTATTGCAGCATCCTTTAACAGTATAAAATTTTTCTGGTCCCATTGCGGCGTATAAAAGGATAATTTTCGCTGGTACAATGGAGGTAACTTTGATAACGCAATTGCTTCAGTAAATGCTACTTTAGTAGTATAACCTGTATGCTGACATATTTTCCAAAAAATAAATATTCCCCTTTGAAAAAATTACATAATATGGTAGAATCGAAGACGGATGGATTATTATGGACTAGTTTGAGGAGAGTACAATATGAAAACAGGTATTAACAGAAATTTGAAGAGGGTAGTTATTCCTCTTGCGAGCGTGCTGATAATAGTTTTGCCATTTTTATTTTATTTTGAGTTAACTACACCAAATTTCAAGAATGTAAAAAATAAAGCCTTTACATGGAGCAGTAAAGGGAACATAAACTACGAAGTCCTACTAAAACCGAATATTTTAAATACGGCGCCCAGCCAGGAGGAAGGGGGAGTGTATATAACGGAATTTTCCGATATCATCCAGGCTGTTTTCTCGTATGAATTCAATGGAGACAAGCAAGCCGATATTAAGGCGGATTATAATATTGTGGCGGTGATAGAGGGATACCAGAACGGACAGAATGAGGCCGGAGATAATGCAAAAGTTGTTGAAAGTGGAGATAAAACGGAATCGGCAGTCAAAGCAGTATGGAAAAAGGAATATAATCTTTTACCGGAGTCTTCGCTGGAACTGACGGACAAAGCTGTTTCGATCACAAAGAATGTTTCACTAAAATATTCAGATTACAACGACTTTGCCCAAAAAGTGATTGAAGCTTCGAAATTAAGCCTTCAAACAAGGCTTATAGTCACAATGAATATTAATTTGCATGCCGATACGGGTAAAGGGTTGATCGAAGATAAGGCATCCCAATCCATAGTTATTCCGTTAGGTAGTAACAGCTTCAGTATAACGAAAAATGAGTTGCCGGAGAAACCGGGAGCAATTGAAGAAGTAAAAAAGGTGCTGCTTCCTGTGAATACCTTGCTTTTAATCTCATATGGTGCAGGTGCAGGTTTGCTGGTAATTCTGCTGGTATTTATAATCTTTTTTACTGCAACCAAGCCTCGAAAGAGTGATTATTTAAAGGCATTGGATAAAATCTTCAAAAAATATGGGAATCGACTTGCAGCTTTGAGCAATGCAAAATCTGATGATTATTGCAACTACATAATGGTCAGATCGATCGACGACCTGATCAGGATTTCAGATGAGATCCAGAAACCGGTTTTATACAGGTATGATTCCGAATACAGCAGCATTTCATGGTTTTTTGTTTATGATAATGAAAGGATGTACTTGTTTGACCTGTGGGAATATATCAGCAAAATAAATAAAGACCAGGGTGAACATGAACACATTATCATGAAACCTAATCCGGTTACAGGTGAAAACACTTCATCCTGATTTTAATGAAGTACACAGATACTACATATGTACTATTTAAGATAATCACAATGAAGTACTTCAAACTATTTTTTAGTGGGGGTGAAAACCGTGCGAATTAATTTACAATATTAAGCATATGCGAGGTGGTATGTGTGATAAAAAGTGGGAAAGATACAGTGAAAAAAGTATTGAATATTATTTTAATTGTAATAGTTGCCATTTGTTTATTTCAGGGTGTTTTAAGTATTACCTATGCAAATGCTGATTTGAATAAGCCGGATGTTACAGTTACTGTGGATGAGCAGGGTCGGACTGTTTGTGAAGGGGACTTGCTGGGTAACGAATTATGGTATCCTGGAAAAGAGTATAATGGTGTGATAAGGGTTTATAATAATTACAAGTCGCTTATATTGAAGGATTTGAATGTCAATGTTACCTTAAAAAATTCTGAATATGGCATGGGTTATGATTTGGTATATGATTCATTTTTAGAGAATATGAAACTGACTATAAAAAAGGGTAAACTCCTGATTTTCAATGAGACTCTTTTTAAAGATAGAAGTTTTTTACAGCTTATGAAAGCGAACAATGGCAATACTGACGAAAATTATTCCACAATGAGAAGCTTTAGACTGACTAACGGCGATTTTATTGATTTGAACTATATCCTGCATATGGATGAAAAATCCGGTGATGAACTTGAAAATTTGACTGCTTCAGTCGAAGTTCAATTGAACCTCGGAGATGATATAGAAGAATAATTTATACCTAAAATTTGCTAAAATTTACTATAATTCTATCAGACTTACTTCAATACACATCCTGCGTATCCAACCATTCACTCAACAATGTGCCTCACCAATTTCACTGTCTTTCATTATAGCTGTATTATTCTACAATTTCCATGCAGCTATTTCTAAATCTTCCGACTTGAAAACAGATTATTGCTATTTTCTCTAATAAAACATTGACAATTAATTAACAAATGGACTATAATTAAATTGTTAATTAATTAACAATGCGGTGCAATCAAATAAATTATCTGTATAGTTGGAAATAATATCGTGACAGGAGGTAATAGAAAATGTCAGAGAAAATGAAAACTCAGGAAAACAATGATTCGTTGGAAGTAAAAACATCCATTGACGATTTGGCTTCCAGGGCACTAAAGGCACTTGAGCAGTTTATGCATTTCGATCAGGGGAGAATTGACGAAATCGTCAAGAGCATGGCAATCGCAGGGCTGAATGACCAGATGAGGCTTGCCAAAATGGCAGTGGAGGAAACAGGCAGGGGAGTCTATGAAGACAAAATCACAAAAAACATTTTTGCTACGGAATACATTTATAACAGTATTAAAGATATCAAGACTGTCGGAATAATTAATGAAAATGAAAACGAAGGTTACAATGAGGTGGCAGAACCCGTTGGTGTAATAGCAGCCGTTACTCCGGTAACCAATCCAACCTCGACAACGATGTTTAAAGCGCTGATTGCCATAAAAACAAGAAATCCGATTATATTTGCATTCCACCCTTCTGCTCAGAAGTGCAGCGCAGAGGCGGCAAGAATCCTGAGAGAAGCAGCATTGTCAGCCGGAGCGCCGGAAGGCTGCATTCAATGGGTCGAGAAACCTTCCATCGAGTCTACCCGGCTGTTGATGAACCACAAGGATATATCTCTGATTCTTGCGACCGGAGGAGCCGGAATGGTCCAGTCGGCATATAGCACAGGAAAACCCGCTCTTGGTGTCGGACCCGGAAATGTGCCCTGTTATATCGAAAAAACAGCCAATCTGAAGAGAGCAGTAACGGATCTTATCCTGTCAAAAACCTTCGATAACGGTATGATTTGTGCTTCAGAACAGGCTGTTATCGTAGACAGGGAAATATCAGGGGATTTTGAAGTTTTTATGAAGGAAAACGGATGTGTATTTCTTACCCCGGAGGAAACAGAGAAGCTTGCCAAAACTGCCATAGATGAGGACAAATGCGCCATGAATCCAAGTGTGGTCGGACAATCTGCCTTCACGATAGCCGAACTGGCTGGGCTGACAGTACCTGAAACCACAAAGATCCTGATTGCCTATCAGGAGGAGGTTGGACCGGAGTATCCGCTGTCAAGGGAAAAGCTAAGCCCGATTCTGGCTTATTATATCGTTGATTCTTCCAGTGAAGGTATCAATAGAGCGGAACAAATGGTCGAGTTCGGCGGACTGGGCCATTCTGCAGTTATCCATTCACAGGATGAGAACGTCATTGATGAGTTTTCCAACAGAGTGAAAGCCGGCCGTCTGATGGTCAATTCACCATCCACCCACGGCGCCATCGGAGATATTTACAATACCACCATGCCGTCGCTGACATTGGGCTGCGGTTCTTACGGGAAGAATTCCACTACGCAGAATGTTTCTGTGGTGAACCTGCTCAACAAAAAGAGGGTTGCAAGGAGAAAGGTAAATATGCAGTGGTTCAAGATTCCAGAGAAAATTTACTTTGAATTCGGCGCAACCCGGTATCTGACTGATATGCCCGACATTTCAAAGGCCTTCATCGTAACCGACCCATATATGGTGAAAGCGGGGTATGTTGACAAGGTGTTGTATTACCTGAGAAAGCGGCAGCAGTATGTTCATTGTGAAATATTCGCCGAGGTTGAGCCGGATCCTTCCGTGAACACCATCATGAAGGGCTGTGAGCAGATGAACAGGTTCAAACCGGACGTGATCATCGCTCTGGGCGGCGGATCGGCAATTGACGCAGCCAAAGGGATGTGGCTCTTCTATGAGCACCCGGATGCAGATTTCAACTCGATGAAGATCAAATTCCTGGATATCCGCAAAAGAGTCTACAAGTTCCCGAAATTAGGGAAGAAAGCCCAAATGGTAGCGATACCGACCACTTCAGGAACGGGCTCCGAAGTGACTTCCTTTGCGGTTATTACAGATACGGAACGGAATGTGAAATATCCTCTGGCTGATTATGAATTGACACCGGATGTGGCAATCATCGATCCGGAATATGTGATGACCGTACCGCCAGGCGTAACGGCAGATACCGGACTTGATGTACTCACGCATGCGATTGAAGCCTATGTGTCCATATTGGCCTCGGATTTTACCGATGGCCTTGCAATCAAAGCGATCCAACTGGTATTTGAATACCTGCCCATAGCTTATAAGGATGGGAACAACCGTCTTGCCAGAGAGAAAATGCACAATGCTTCCTGTATTGCAGGTATGGCCTTTACCAATGCGTTTCTTGGCGTAAATCACAGTCTGGCTCACAAGCTGGGCGGCGAATTCCATATTCCGCACGGCAGGGCGAATGCGGTGTTATTGCCCTATGTCATAGAATACAATGCTCAAAAGCCAACAAAATTTGTTGCTTTCCCGAAATATGAGACCTTCATCGCAGATAAAAAATATGCAGAAATAGCAAAAGCACTTGGCCTTCCGGCTTCAACGGTGCAGGAGGGAGTGCGGAGTCTGATTCAGGCAGTCAGGGCCTTGATGATGGAATTGAATATGCCTATGACCATAGCTGAATGCAAGGTAGACAGCAGAAGGTTCAATGAAAAGGTGAGCGAGCTTGCGGATAAGGCTTTCGGAGATCAATGCACGACAGCAAATCCAAGACTGCCGCTGGTAAGCGAGCTTGAGACGATTTACAGGACCGCTTATAACGGGAATAACGAGCATGAAATGAAGTAAGATTAAAGATAACTATTCAAGGGTTTTATCAGATAAAGATAGATAAAGATAGTTCCTATAAAAAGATTGAAACATATTTACATTTGAATCAATATAGAAGTATAATATAGCGATACTGTAGACAAGGAGAAATGGGCTGCATATGTGTCATTATGAAATCCTCACAATTGATTTAGCTAAATGAAGGGGTAGTTTGCCCTTTTATGGCTGAACAATTAATTCGGATCATTAATGACAGGATGCAACTGCTTTTTCCAATAATATTTAAAACAGCAAAGGGAAAAGGTTCAACCCTTTGTTTTTTTTGTTTACAGGAGGTTCAAATGAAGGGATATATCAAAGAAATCATAAAACTGCCCGGCAGTGTAAAATTTTTCATAATAACAGAAATTATTATGGGATTGGGTATGGGTATTTGGAGCCTGAATCTTAATTTTTTTCTTTTGTCCAGAGGAATGCTTTCAGATCAAATAGGTTTGGTTGTGTCAGTCGGGACATTTTCTACTGCAATATTTGCAATATTTGCTGGGGGTTTGAGCGACAGTCTCGGATACAAACGATGCATGCTGGCCGGATTTTTGCTGAAGGTGCTAGCAATGGCAGGGACAGCTGTTGTTCCGGCAAGCATGCTCCTGTACTTACTGCGGGGGATTAACGGGTTGGGGGACTGCTTTGTAATGGTATGTGCATATCCGTATATAACTTCGCTGGTCGATGAAAAATCCAGGAATATGGTATATGGCCTTTTACTTTCAACATCTATGCTTTCGCTCTTTCTTGGCAACATCATTTCGGGAATTCTAACAGAAAGCTTCAGGTCATATGGGGCCATGATCCTTATAAGCGCCGTTATAGTATGTTTTGTAGCTGTTTTAAGATTTTTTCTTCCCGCCAGGCCGGGAAAAGTGACTGTATTCAGCACAAAATTATATTTTCCACGGCAGAACTATATCAAAGTATACCTTGTATATGAATTGTTGGGCTATTGCTGTTACTTTCTGGCATATTCCATGGTCAACGTGGTATGCAAAAGCAAGATGGGGCTTTCAGATGGAATAACCGGCTTAGTAACAGGAATGATGACATTAGTTTCCGGAATCGCGATTTTTTCAATTCCTGCTGTAACGAGTAAACTGGGACGTGCAAGAACAAATGTCTTCTTAATGATTTGCCTGGTTTTTCTTTATGCAGTGATGATAGTTACCAATGGTCCGGTTTTTCTGATACTGATAATCGTCACAGCTGCAATGCAATGTATGATGGCTGGGCTGATCGACGGATTGATGCTCGGACGGGTTTCTGAAAATGAAAAGGGTAGCTTTTCAGGATTGAAACTACTGCTCCAGAACACAGGAACCAGCGTTGGAACATTTCTTGCCGGAGTTATGATTAAGGATATGCCTGATCTGTCAATATTGTATTTATTGGTATGTTTATTGGTTATAATCCAACTGGTACTCTTTTTATTTGGAGTGATGAAGCATATTGTAACGGAATGAGGACGGATAGCAGTGATACGCCTGTATGGCTGACGCTGAAGGTTGCAGCGCACATGGGAAAAATAACTTGAACTTTGGCAGTCAATATACTAGAATTAACGTGATATATGCTCGGAATTGTATGCATTCGGGAAATAACGAGGCGAAAGATGTCCCCCGCCTCAATGGCACTTTTGCTTCGGGAAAAGCCTTGGCGGCGGGTACCGATTTGGTTTTCAGACGGCGAGCATGTCTCCCGTCCCGGATGCATGGGCGAGCAGCGAGCTTAGCTTGCGACCAGCCTCGTTGAAACGCAGCCTGGTATAAAATTTTTCTACAATCGAAAAATTTTATTTTGAACCGATGCGTTATAACAAGGCAGTTTTGCAGAATTGTGGATTGAGAGGGTATCTGGTTTGAACATAGTTGAGAGAGAGTTTTTACCCGTATTTCTGGGAAGCGATATAAACACCTACAGTATGTCCAGAGCGTTTTACGAACAGTATGGGGTGAAGTCCATCGTCATTGGCAAATTCAATATAGGGCCGAGCTGCAACAGCAGGATCATTGATTTTCGTGCAGTGCCGGACATACGAAGGCCTGAGGGCTTTCTCAGAACTATCGGCGGGCTGACGCATGAATTTTCCGGCAAAAAAATAATCCTCATGGGCTGTGGTGACGACTATGTAGAATTGATTATCCGTAACAGGTCAAAGCTGGGTGCAGACATCATTACGCCTTATGTCGACGAGGAACTGATGGACAGCCTCATGACGAAGCTGAAATTTTACCAGATGTGCGATCAGCACGATATCAACTACCCGGGCACGTTCATCTATGACCGTTCAATGAAAGATGACTTTTCTCTGCCGTTCGGATTCCCGGTCATTTTGAAGCCTTCAAACGGGATCAAATATTGGCAGCATGAGTTTCCGACGCAGCATAAGGTATATAAAATAGATCATGCGGAGAGGCTCAAAAGTGTTATAAGTGAGATATATGAAGCAGGCTATGATGATCAGCTGATCATTCAGGACTTCATTCCGGGCGATGATTCCCAGCTGCGCGTTATGATATGCTATTCTGGAAGAGACAAAAAGGTGAAGCTGATGTCGCTGGCCCACGTCATGCTTGAGGAGCACACACCGCATGGATTGGGCAACACAGCTGTACTGACAAATGAATATAACGCAGAGCTGTCCGGGATGCTCCGGAGGTTCCTGGAAAATGTCGGTTACACAGGCTATTCGACTTTTGATGTCAAGTACGACCATAGAGACGGCCGGTTCAAAATCCTTGAGGTCAATCTCAGACAGGGCAGAAGCAATTATTACGTAACGGGTGCGGGGAACAACCTTGCGAAATATGTGGTCGAAGATTATATCTATGAAAAAGAACAGCAGTTGGAGATCGCAAATGCAAGGAATCTCTGGTCGGTGATTCCGCTGAAGGTGGCATTCAGATATGTGAAGGGTGAAACGAATATTGAACAGATGAGACAGCTGGTCAAAGAGAAAAAAGTGATTCACCCGCTGTTTTTAAAGGGTGATAACAAGCTCCGGAGAATGCTTTTTTTATACAAGTCACATATGAGCCATTATTTTAAGTTCAGGAAATACATGGATTAAGCAGGTTCGTACACCTGACAGGTAACTGATACGCAAGCGGCAGAACAATAGGCGGGCTGCGAGTATACAGACGGCAGAATTACGGATGGGTGTTGAAAACTAAAGGCTATAAATTGGGAGTGTAGAAAATTGAGCGATAACAAGGATATGAAAACCGGCGATGCCGAGGCATTACATAAGTATGAGGAGTTTCTGCAGGGACATGCCAAAGGCCATTTCATGCAGTCCCCGCAATGGGCGAAGGTGAAATCCTTCTGGAAGAACGAGATCGTCACGGTGGAGGATGAAAAAGGAAGGATCAAGGGGGCGATGAGCCTGCTGATCAGAAAAATTCCAGTTCTGCCTTTCACTTTGATGTATTCTCCGCGGGGGCCGGTTTGCGACCCTCATGATGTACAAACGCTGAAGGCGCTGCTTGAAAAATGCAGACAGCTTGCGAAGAAGCACAGGAGCTATGTGCTCAAAATGGATCCGGATATCGAGATAGAGGATACAGTCTTTGAGGAAACTGTAAAAAACCTGGGTTTCAAAGTGAGCCGCGGTCTCAAGAATTATGAAGGAATCCAGCCGCGGTTTGTTTTCAGACTTGATCTGAGGGGCAAGACAGAGGATCAAGTCCTTGCGGACTTTCACCATAAGGTCCGCTACAATATCAGGCTGGCGGAAAAGAAGGGTGTCACAGTAAGGGTCGGCACAAGGGAAGATGTTGCGGTATTCCACAGGATGATCGTTGAAACGGGCGTACGCGATAATTTTGTTGTCAGGGGCAGGGAATATTACGAGAAGGTTTTCGATTGCCTGGCTCCGGAGCATCTTCGCGTATATATCGCTGAATATGAAGGGAGCCCGATTGCGGGCACCATTGGTATTCTTTACGGCAACAAGTGCTGGTACCTTTATGGGGCAAGCAAGAACGAACACCGCAATCTGATGCCCAATTATCTGCTGCAATGGAGCATGATCAGGTGGGCTGTCGCATCAGGCAGCGACATGTACGACTTCAGGGGCGTCCCGGGAAATATTGATGAAAGCAATCCCATGTACGGGCTTTACAAGTTCAAGGTTGGCTTCAAGGGTAAATTCACCGAATTTGTCGGAATGCTCGACTACATATTCAATCCGTTTGTTTTTTTCTGCGCGGAAAAAGGCGTAGCTGTCTTCAGGGAATTGAGAAGAAAAGTATATAAGAGAAAATAGGAAAGACATTATTGCAAATACACTGTCACCTCTAAACTTACAGTGTATCAGGGGTATCAAAGTGGACAAGCAGTCTAATGCCAGGGGCTTTACCATATTAAGCATTGCCAGTGTGATTAACAAATTGTTGGGTGTTCTTTATCTTCCAATTTTGACGATCATTCTGGGCAATGTCGGAAATGGTATCTACAACGCCGGTTACACCATTTACATCATGGTATTTGTCATTACAAATGCCGGAATACCTGTTGCCATTTCAAAACTGATTTCAGAGCAGCTGGCCTCATCACGGTATGATGTATCCTACAGAACATTGAAGGTTTCTGGTACTCTGCTTATCAGCATAGGGTTCTGCACAAGTATACTGACCGCTGTTTTCGCAAGGCAGCTTTCGTCTCTGGTCGGCGCTCCGGGATCCTATATGACGGTTCTGGCCCTATCGCCAACCATGCTTTTCACTGCAGTGTCCTGCACCTTCAGGGGATATTTCCAGGGACGGTCCAATATGGTGCCTACGAGTATTTCGCAGGTCATAGAGCAGGCAGTCAATTCAACGCTTACCATATTATTCGCATGGATCATGTACCGTTACGGCAGGGATTATGCATTCACGCACGGTATTACCGGAGAGAATGAAATAAACCTGGAGGCTGTAAAATTTGCTGCGGCAGGCGGAACAGTCGGGACTTCCCTTGGTGCGCTTGCAAGTGCAATCTACCTCTTCTGGACATTTTTGAAAAAGAAGGCTGGAATTCTAAAAGAGATTAAGGAAACGATACAAAGCGAGCAGTTCAAATATACGACTAAAATGATACTCCGGAAAATATTCCAGTACTCCATCCCAATCACACTGGGTTCTGCTGCGATTTATGCAGCAAGTCTGATAGATCTTAGTTTTATGATGAGAAGGCTGGTAGCCGGCGGTTTTAGCATTACTGAAGCAACTGCCAGGTACGGTGTTTTTTCAACACAGTACCTTAAAGTGCTGTTCATCCCCGTCACAATTGCTACAGCCCTTGCAACAGCAATCATTCCAAGCATTTCTTCAGCAGCGGCGGTCAATGACAGAGTTTTACTGGGACGGAGGATATCCAGAAGCCTGAAAACAATCCTCATGATCTCGGTACCGGCAGCAGTTGGAATGACAGTGCTTGCACAGCCTATTGTAAAAATACTTTTCCCAACGGCGCCCGATGGCTGGGATTTGCTGATGCTGGGCTCGTGGACACTGATACTGATATCGTTGGTATCCATACAGACAGCGATTCTGCAGGGCATCGGAAAGACCTATGTGCCTACCATTCATCTCGTGATAGGGCTTGTACTCAAACTGGTTATCAATTATAATCTGATTTCAATAAAGTCGATCAATATAAAGGGAGCACTTGTCGGAAATGCTGTTTGCTATATCTTTGCCAGTTATATGAACTACAGGTCCATTAAAAAACTTACCGGTGTGCGGCTGAATGTGAAACAGCTCTTCAACAGGCCGCTCAGTGTTTCGATCGTTATGGGGCTGATTGTCTATCTCTCCTACGAGGGGTTTACGTTTATGACAGGAATTCTGACCAAATCATCATTCCTTCAAAACCTGGCAGGCGGCAGTCTGGCAATTGCAGCAGGCGGCATCATCTATTATTTGCTGATGATCGTTGCAAAGGGCCTGACAGCAGACGATATCAGAAGCTTCCCGCAAGGCGGCAAACTTTTGGCTATTACCATGAAGATCCCGATGCTGGAGAAGTATCTGATCAAGTAAGTCATAGCAGTTGAGAATTCAAATTTTAGTCATACTCCCGAGGACTGTAATATTGCTGATCATATTTTTTCTTTCGCATTTTTCTTGAGACCCTGCGCAGGATCATGCGTGTGATTACAAGTACTGACAGGATGACAAGGATGCCTAGCAAAATGTAGGAATAGGAGTGGTTCGGCTGAGACTTTTGTGTCTGTGAGGCTGTATTTTCCTTTACTGCAGCCGGCGACTGTTCAACAGATTTCGTTGCAGTAACTTCGGTTGTTCCGATCAGTACGCCTTTATTTCTATATTCCGCTTTCCCCAGGATATCGCCTTTGTTTACAGGTGCTTTTATCGGTAGCGGTACATTCACCTTTGTTTCAATATCCTTGAGGTCCATTCCCATCGGCAGTGCGCTGCTTATATCAGAGGCGGCCTGCAAGCCGATACTGACGATTCCATCTTTCGCACCTTCTACGGTTTCATTAGATAGGATTTGTCCGGCGGTGCATATTTTTTGCATTGAATAATTCTCAAAGCCATACCGCATAAGTGCTTTCGAGTATCCATAGATTTTGTTCGGCTGTGTCACATGCATGACAACACCGATGATTTCCATTCCGTCTTCGCCTGTTGCCGAGGTCACGAGATTGTTTCCGGCTGCAACCGTATAGCCTGTTTTCATCCCTGTAACGGTATATTTATGCTCTGTACCGTCAATCGTATAGGGGTAAGTATTGTCATTCCAGAGGAACTGGTTTGTATTTCGCAGGATTCCCCAGTCATCGTGTTTGTCGGTAACCGGCATGTCTTTATAATACTCTGTGCCGACGATCTCCCTGAACTTCGGAAGAGCCATGGCATATCGGGCTATGGCTGAAAGATCCCTCGCTGTGGTCAAATGGCCTGCATCTGCTTTTTCGGTGTCCTTGCCGCATGGATTCTTAAAGGTGGTATTTACTGCCCCAAGCTCCTTTGCTTTTGCATTCATCATATCGACAAACTCGCTCCGGGACGGGGCTATATTCTCAGCGATGATGTTGGCAGTCTCATTGGCGGATTTGATCAGCATTACATGAAGCAGGTTGTCCAGTGTAAGTCCATTTTCACCTGCCATGATGCCGACGTTCATGCCGCCGCGTCCGATATCGTTTACGGCTTGCAGTGAAACGGTCATTTCCTTGCTGAGATCACCCTTCTCCAACGCTAATATTGCCGTCATGATCTTTGTCGTACTTGCAGGTTCCAATCTTTGATCGGCGTTTTGTTCGGCGAGGACCTGGCCTGTTTTGGAATCAATCAAAATGTAAGCAATATCGGACGGTATGCTGATAGATTGGGCTACAGCTGTAGCCGGGAAGGAAAATAGAAGTATGAATATGAATATAATTAATAGAAGTTTTTTCATATGTTCTCCAGTAAATTCGTCGAGTATGGTTTTTAAGCTATTTATCAAAGCCTTTACATTATATCCCGTGGAAAGAAAAATATTCCACAAACACACGGCGTAGATAATTGGACTGCTGAGTTTTCAATTGTATTACACTATCTGTATTTTTGGTATAGAAAATTTACAATCGCTTATTTTCAGTCATTTTAACATTTTTATTTCACAGCTTCAAGTCCGATTAACGGATTATTAACCATTACAGCGATAATTGCCACAGCTGTTTATATGGATTACCGCAACTATTGTACCCTGATGTAAGTCTAAACGTCCATGAAAAGGGTAGAATATTAATAAGTAAATATCCTGACAAGTCGTGCGTTTGGAGGATATTTGTAGTACAATATAAACAGATTGATAAAATACTGAAATTTTACTGATCAGACTTTTATATCATATTTGGAAGGAATATTATACCAATGAACTTTCGGGTATTTGTAAGAACACTTTTTTTTGTAGCAATCATTGCAGCGGTTACATTTACTGTTTATGCAAATATGGCAGCAACAGACAGGAACGCCGCGGAGGATAGTACAGGACAGATAGCTGCTGTAAATACGGAAACTTCGGCAGATGCCGGTCAACAGCAAAAAAGCGGCGAAACTGCATCTGCTGAACAAACGCCGTTAGCAAGTGCTTCAAAAAGCTCAGCGAATCAGGAAAGCAACGCGAGCCGCAGCTATGTCAAGGAGGCCACTGTCATTAAAATCAGCGCGCTTGGTGATGTTGCCCTTGGACAGGATCACAGATACAACAACACGGATTCGTTTGATTACGTTTTTGACAAGCAAAAGGGCAATTATGACTATTTCTTTTCAAATGTAACCGACATACTGTCAAAAGATGACCTGACCATTGCCAATCTAGAGACAACGCTGAGTACGGAGACAGAAAAAGCTGAAAAATATGATATTGGCAACAATTACTGGTTCAACGGCAATCCTTTATATGCAAACATACTCAAGGCGGGCAGTGTAGAAATTGCCAACCTTGCCAACAACCATACATATGATTACGGGCAGAAGGGCTATGACGCAACGCGCAATGCTCTGAAGACAACAGGCGTCGATTATTTCGGGTATTCGGATGTGCTGATCAGGGAAGTGAAAGGCATAAAAGTCGGGATGGTCGGCTTTAACCAGCTTGGCAATGTGGAACAGGGACTGGATATGAACGTATTTAAAAAGGAAGTCGTCGACATGACGAAGAAGCTCAGGGGAGAATGCGACCTGCTCATTGCCAACTTCCATTGGGGCAAGGAATACCAGTATCAGTACAACGCATTGCAGAAGGAGCTTGCGACTCTTGCAATAGACTCGGGGGCTGACCTTGTCATAGGAAATCATCCGCACGTTCTGGAACCTATTGCGACTTACAAGGGAAAATATATCGCATACAGCCTTGGCAATTTTTGCTTCGGGGGGGTCAAGAAGCCCGACGATTATGATACAGCCATATACCAGCAGTCTTTTGTATTTGATTCCGACAAGATGCTGCAGCCGATAAAGGCACCGACGGTCATACCTTGTTCTGTTTCATCGGCAAAGGGCTTTAACAATTATAAGCCGGCTATTGCAGTAGAACCGCAGATCAGCAGTGTACTGGGAAAACTCAAGTTCACTCCTTCAGCAGAAGCAAATTCCACATCTGCAGGAAATAGTGCTGCTGCGGGAATCTCTGCAGGAAAGGTTGACAAACAGCTTATGGTGATACTGGACAACGTGGTAAAGGATATTGTGATCGATCTCAGGTATGCATCCTCCGACAATATAGTCGGAAAGCCGGTATACGAATCCAACACGGCCTATCTCAGGAAAGGCACGGCGGACAAGCTGAACAAGGCAAACCAGCTGCTTCTGAAGCAGGGCTACAGGATAAAGGTATGGGATGCCTACAGAGCTAAGAAATATCAGCAGATTTTGTACGACAGCGCGACTGACAAAAATTATTTTGCAAATCCCAAAACGATCGGCTCCAACCATACAAGAGGTGCTGCAGTCGACATAACACTTGTAAATAGCAAGGGTGAAGAACTGGATATGCCAAGCGGGTTTGATGAACAGTCGACAAAGGCTGCCAGGACCTATGCAAAGGCTACGCCTGAACAGAAGAAAAATGCACTTATACTGGAAAATACGATGAAGAGCTGCGGTTTCTTGCCACTGAAGACGGAATGGTGGCATTTCGACGACAGCGAATATAAGAACTACGGTTTTCTGACAATTTATCCTGAAGAAAAATAATGTATACGTAGAAGAAACAGCCAACCGGGGAAGAAACAGCCAACCGGGGAAGAAACAGCCAACCGGAGAAGAAATAGCATATCCGATAGCAAAATAGCATGTCGTGATGAAAAAACAGATTAACAGTTTATCCGTACGAGAAAATAGATTACTCGAAAGTAGAACAGACTAATTTCAATACGAGGGTGAGATGGAAAGATACGCGCTGGAAGAATACATGCAGCAGCTACAGGAAAAGAATCTGCTGCTGCAGCACAATTGTACACGTGAAACCGGTGTAAAGATCATAAGGAATATCGCATACGACTCCAATAAAACTACGCAGAATACATTGTTCGTCTGCAAGGGGACCAACTTTAGGGAGGCCTATCTGGACGCTGCAACTGATAAAGGCGCGATAGCCTATATCAGTGAGAAGGATTACGGTAAAAGTATACCGTGCCTCCTTGTCAATGATGTAAAGAAAGCATTGTCGCTTGCGGCGGTCATCTATTACAATAATCCCGCAAACAAGCTGAAACTGGTTGGTATCACCGGCACAAAGGGAAAGTCGACAACGGCATATTATGTAAAATACATATTGGATGAGTACCTGCGTGCCGAGGGAAAGCCGGAAGCAGGCATCATTTCCTCCATAAACACCTTTGACGGTGTGATAAATGAGGAATCCCATCTGACCACACCCGAATCCCTCGAATTGCAGATGCATTTCAATAATGCCGTGGAAAGCGGTCTTCAGTACATGATCATGGAAGCCTCCAGCCAGGCTCTGAAATATGGCAGGCTGCACGGTGTTGAATTTGATGTCGGTGTTTTTCTGAATATTTCAGAGGACCATATCAGCCCGATCGAACACAGTGACATGGAGGATTATATTACCTCCAAGCTTAGAATGTTCAGCCACTGCAAGACGGCCTGGGTGAACCTGGATTCGGACAACCTGTCAAGAATCATGGAGGCTGCCGGAGAAGCTAAAAGGATTCTGACCTTCGGAACTTCCGGGACTGCCGATATTTATGGCGGCAATATCAGGAAGGAAGGCTTTGATACGATCTTCAGCGTTAAATGTGACAGGTTCGAGAGGGATTTCCTTCTTACGATGCCTGGACTTTTTAATGTAGAAAATGCTCTTGCTGCAATCGCTGTCGCATATTCCCTGAGGATCCCCGAGCAGTATATGTATTCCGGCCTCCGCAGAGCGCGTTCAAGCGGGCGTATGGAGGTTTATACGAATGAAAACAGAGACAGGATCGTTATCGTAGACTATGCTCACAACAAGCTGAGCTTCACAAAGCTTTATGAAGCAGTCAAGTCTGAATTTCCGGGCAGGAAGGTTTATACCGTGTTCGGCTGTCCCGGCGGAAAGGCTTTTATACGCAGAAAAGACCTTGGGCTGCTGGCTGGACTGCATTCCGACAGGGTGTTTCTGACGGCGGAGGATCCCGGCCCCGAAAATGCAAGGGACATCAGCGAGGACATCGCGCAGTACGTCCGACAGAACAACTGGAACTGCGAAATCATAGACGACAGGGGAGAGGCCATCAGGGAATCCATACTGACGTCGGAACCCGGGACAGTGATACTGATTACGGGCAAGGGCAATGAAACACGCCAGAAGATCGGCAGGGAGTATGTGCCTGTGCCTACCGATGTTGATTATGCGAAGATATATCTGAGCGAACTGGAGAAGGGTGCATTGGCATAAACGATATGCAGGGACCATAAATATTATGTCATAAGTAGTTAGGCATAGGGGCGGAATGTGATGAAAATTGTATCACTGGTCAGCAGCTGCAATTTACTGTCCAGCGGGCGTGTTGGATGAGAGCGGGAATCGATAAGAATTCTGTTGATTATAAATATTGGCACGACAACGGATGGCTTGAAAAAGGCTGTAAGTATTATTTTCGGCATGGATCTAATTTCTTCAAGGCTGGATTCGCGAACCTGTTAGGTAGGATAGCTGCTATCTTTTTCATTTGATCTGTCAATAATCAATGATACTTGGATTCTCTTGCCTGTTTCTCAAACTCTCTGCAGCCCATTGGCGGCAGACTGCGATTCTTGCACCCTGCGGCTTGTCGCCATGTTCAGGATCGAGGTAGGAGTAAGCATACAGCTTATCGCAAGGGAGGATGTCACATTCGCCGCAGTGAGTAAGTCCTTTATTCTGACAGCAAGTGGCAATCGGACATTCACCATGAAACGGATGTCCTTGTGTTTCGATACAACCGCCGCAACCGTGGGATTCCTTCCATTTGCAGCCGGTACAGTGGAGTCCGCAGCGCGAGTCGATCATATCTGCTCACCCCGTAAGGTTATAAATTCATTATCGATCCACAATGTCGCTTCTTCGGTTTCAAATTCGAGGATGCAGTAATCAGGGTCGTCGATTCCTCCCGGAAAGTGATTGATAAACCAGTCAAGCCACATTTCGGCTTTGACTGCACGATCATGTATCACAGATACCTTGCCGACCATGGTTACACTATTGCCATCGCTGTAAAAACAAGCGCCTGCTTTTGAATTTTCGCTAAAATGCCTGACCTTTACGGATGACACACCTGTTGCGACCCAAAATTTTTTTATGCCCTCTGACTTAATTTTTGAAAGCACACAGATTCGAGGATAGCCGTTTTCGCTGATTGACGCGAGTGAGATCTCGCTGCATTTTGTGAGCATTTCGGCTGCTTTTAAAGTGATTTCCATATTTTTATACCTCTCTTTTTTCTTCCAGTATATCATCCGAAGTGGACAACTATATGTCCTGTTCATTTATAGTTATTCATTTTTTATTATATATTATATAGAGAGACAATGTTTTTTGCTATTTGGCATATTTCCCCGGCTATATCGACAGGTTCCAGGACTTTTACCTTATCACCGAAGCCGAGCAGCCAGTTTAATATATAATCCCGGCTGGTGTAGCCGATTTCAAGGCGCAGCTTGCCGCTGTCCGTTTCAGTGTAGCAATTCTGTCCGTAAGTCTCTATCAGTTGATATTTGGCCGAGGCGTCAAACAATGCTGTAAGCCTCAGATGATCGGTGAGCCGTGCGTTGAAATCCCGCTTTTCAGGCGGTATCTCACGCGGTGTAAAGCTTTCATCACATTGTTTAAGGTCCCACAAACGGGCAAGTTTGAATAGCCGCCAGTCCTGCCTTTCCAGGCAATAACCGAACACATACCAGGCGGTCCATTGAAATGCAATGAAATATGGCTCGATGCGGCGGCAGCTTTCGCCTTTTTCATAGTAATAATTGAACTCGATCAGTCTATTTTTATGGATGGCTTTCTTAATTATCTCAATTTTTCCGGTCAAACTGCCCTTGTGATGGGAGGCAAGGTCGATGATAACGCTCTCTCGTAATGATACCACGGTATCTTTGTTTGCCGAGAACTTATCCAGCATCCGTTCGATCTGCGCTTTTTCCGACACGGTGCCAAGTCCCTTGAGCGCTGCGATCATGTTCGAAAGCTCGTCTGTGGTAAGCACACTTTTGTCAAGCTTGTAACCTTCAGCAATGGATATGCCGCCATTCCCGCCCTGCTGCGTCACAATCGGGATACCCGCCTGACACAGGGCGTCCAGATCACGGCTGATTGTGCGGCGGCTGACTTCGTATTTTTCCGCAAGAACCGGCGCACTGATACGATCATTCCGGAGCAGCGTTGTCAGAATGCCAAGTAAACGGTCGAGCTTCATATTCTGTCCTCCTTAATCTCACTGAGCCTTGCTTTTTCAAGGCGTGTCAGTTTATCCACCACACGTTTGTACGAATGGTCTATCATCTTGAAAATCAGGGAATCGTCAATATCCATGTCCAGATATACTGTGTTCATATATGGTCTGAGCCGGTTCGGACAGTGATATCCGGGTACGACAATGCCGGGATATTGCATGCGGTAGAAGTCGGCCATCATGGGCTCGCAGCTGACTGTTATTTTATGGTTATCCAGTATTGGATAGAGCTGCAGAAACAGTTTCCCGCAAACCTTGTAACATACAGGAACTTCTCCAAACGGAAAATCCTCATATGCGCCGGGTTTTGTTAAGCAATAGCCGCTGATGTCGTTGTTTTCCATAAGGAGACACCTCCGATTCCAATTATACCATAGGAACAGGACAGCAGTATGTCGTGTTTGTACCTGATATTTTTGTATATTGCAAAGACCCATTGGAATGATAATCTATATAATAGAAAAGGTATTTCCTTTTACTAAAGAAATATTTCAAGAAAGCTGGAGAACATAATGCTTTGTCCTGTGTGCAAGAATGCAGTACTGTACGATAAGGAACTGGAACTGGGTTTGAAAGGCCATACATGTAACCAGTGCTCGGGTAACTGGGTAAGATTTCATGATTATATGCTATGGAAGGAAGAAAGCAGCAAATCCAGTGATTTATCAGTTGAAAATCAGGATTACAATTTGGCGTATGACAACAGGAAAGCCAACTTTTGTCCGGACTGCGGAAGGATACTAATAAAGTATAAGGTATCAGGTGCGATACCGTTTTATGTTGATCATTGTGCCTATTGCAACGGCCTGTGGCTTGATAAATGTGAATGGGAAGCTATAGTCGGTCACAACCTGCAGTATCAAGTCAATGTTTTTTTTACCTCCGACTGGCAAAAAAAGATCAGAAAGGAAATGACTGCCCAGAGGTTTAGGGAGAGCTACAGCAGGAAATTTGGCGAGGATAATTATGCAAAGCTTAAGGAAATCAGAAAATGGATCGTTGAAAGTAATCAAAAAGGTGAGATATTAGCCTATCTGATCGACGAAGACCCGTATAGGATCTAGGAATGCGCTCTAAATCACCAGGCCCGCCGCAGGCTATGAGGCGTAAAGCCCTTGATTGCCTTGAATGATCTGTTGAAGGTTCTTATGCTTAGAAAGCCGGTTTCATAGGCAATCTCGATGATGGATTTTCTGGTGCTTCTGATCAATTCCTCCGCTTTGTCCGCGCGGATCCGGTTCAGGTAGACATTGAAATTCATGCCTGTGGTTTTGCGAAAAAGGCGGGAGAAATAAAAGCGGCTGAGATTAACTTCGCTGGATATCTGTTCCAGCGTGATCTCCTGTGCATGATTTTCTTCAAGGTATGTAAGCGCCTTCTGCATCGGTTTGATGTCCGATGCAGTCTGAAAGTCATCAGGATTCCGCACGGAATCGGCATAATAGGACGGAAGCTGTCTGAAAAGCGCCAGAAACAGTTCAAATATACGCAGATCTGTAAACTGGGGATACAACTCCTTCTTTTGTCCCATTTCACTGATGATACTGTTGATGATCTGTCTGATTTGACCGGAAAAATCGCTGCCGGTTATCTCAGAGATCTGCAAATCCCTGCCTATAAATATTGAACGTGGCTGAAGGCTGGAAAGCCAGTGCTTGAAGGCGTTAAGAATATCGGGACGGAAGATGATCAGTGCGACGTTGGAAGACATTCCTTCACTATCATAATAATGGATGTCATTACTTCCGCATATCGAAATATCTCCGGCCTGCAGGATCCTGTACTCGCTGTTGATGCCCGCTCCTATGCTTCCCTCGCATACATACAACACTTCAATATCGGTATGCCAGTGAGCGACAAAGTCAAGGTCCTTTATCAAGGCTGCACTTACCGGTACTTCCTTATTATATGTCCTGTTTTGATAAAAAGCTTTCATATGGCCTTGGTTCCCCCCTTTTTTTCACTTACATTATATCAAAATAGAGCAAAATATGTCTATGCAAAATATTAATGTGGCGAGACTCACACATGCATTTTTTATATAATCATATGCATGTAATAAAAGTATAGAAAGTTAGGATAAATGCAAAAACTTGATATTGCAATTCTTTTTGCATGATCTATAAAAGGAGGAATTCTGGATGAAAAAAGCTTTGATTGTTCATGGCGGCTGGGATGGGCATGAGCCGGTGCAGGTGGCCGAGGTGTTCCGAAAGCTCCTGGTAAATGAGAATTTTGAAGTTGAGGTTAGTGATACGCTGGATTCGTTTCTTGATGCGGATAAGCTGAAGTCCCTGCACCTTATTGTTCCGGTTTGGACAATGGGCAAAATAACAAAAGAGCAGGTAACGCCGGTCATCGAAGCTGTCGCTGCGGGAGTGGGTATTGTCGGTTGTCATGGCGGTATGTGCGATTCCTTCCGCGAGTGTGTCGAGTGGCAATTTATGACCGGAGGCCAATGGGTTGCTCATCCGGGCGGAGACGGAGTGGAATACAGTGTTGATGTTCGCAGGACATCCGGCTCGATTGTTGAAGGCATTGATGATTTCATTGTAAAAAGCGAGCAATATTATGTGCATGTCGATCCGGCGATAGAGGTTCTTGCGACGACGCGATTCCCTGTTGTGAAGTGGTATCATTCGTCGAATGGCCAGGTGGACGTGCCCGTGGTTTGGACAAAAAGATGGGGACACGGACGTGTTTTCTATAATTCTCTTGGGCACCATGCTGATATATTCGATAGTCCCTCTGCATTGGAGATGATGCGCAGAGGATTCCTTTGGGCCGCAGAAGGCAAGGATATAGTGGTACGTGACGGACTAAGCGCGGACGAATTTGTGAGCAGCGCAAAAATGTTTTAATATTAAGTTGCAAAAAGATTTATTTTATAGAAAGTGGTGATCGAATGAGAAAGGTAAAAATTGGTGTCATAGGCTGCGGTGTTATCAGCGGTATTTATTTGAAGAATTTGACACAGATGTTTCAGAATACAGCAGTCGTTGCCTGTGCAGATATTGTAATGGAAAATGCAGAAGCAAAGGCGAAGGAATTCAATATTCCAAAGACCTGCACAGTTGCAGAGCTTCTGGCTGATCCTGAGGTTGAAATCGTATTAAATCTGACGATCCCTGCGGCGCATGCCGAAGTGAACCTTGCGGCTTTGAATGCCGGGAAGCATGTTTATAATGAAAAGCCATTTGCAGTGAACAGGGAAGATGGCAAAAAGGTTCTTGCGTTAGCAAAGGAAAAGGGTCTGCTGGTTGGTTGTGCGCCTGACACATTCCTGGGTGGTGGGCTTCAGACATGCAGAAAGCTTATTGATGACGGCTGGATAGGAACTCCGGTTGCAGCAACAGCATTTATGACCTGCCATGGGCATGAGAGCTGGCATCCGGCACCTGAGTTTTATTATCAGGCCGGTGGCGGTCCGATGTTCGATATGGGCCCGTATTATCTGACTGCACTGGTTGCACTGCTGGGTCCTGCAAAGAGGGTCACTGGCTCTGCAAGGATTTCGTTCCCGCAGAGGACAATAACCAGTCAGCCGAAATACGGTAAAAAGATTGATGTGGAAGTGCCGACTCATGTAGCCGGTATCCTTGATTTTGAAAATGGCGCGGTAGCCAGCATCATCACAAGCTTTGACGTCTGGAACGCCAATCTGCCCAGGATCGAGATCTATGGCAGCGAGGGTTCCATGATGGTGCCCGACCCCAACACCTTCGGTGGTCCTGTTTCCTTCCGCATGCACGGACAGGAGGAGTGGAAGGAGATACCGCTCGTTTACGGTTATAATGAAAACAGCCGGGGACTGGGTGTCGCGGATATGGCCCATGCGATGGTCAACGGCGGAAAGCACAGGGCGAATGGAGAAGTTGCTTACCATGTGCTCGATATCATGCAGGGCTTCCATGATGCATCGAATGAAGGAAGACATTATGAACTGAAGAGCCCTTGTGAACGTCCGGCGGCGTTTGCGCTCGGAACACAATATTAAGGTATTATAACGAAGCGAAAGATGTCCCCGACCCCGGATGCATGGGTGAGCCAGCAAGCTTGGCTTGCGGCCAGCCTCGTTGAAACGCAGATAGGTGTAAAATTTATTGAGGAAATTTTGCAACCTGGGTAATAAATTATCTACAATCGGAGAATTTTATTTTGAACCGATGTGTTATAACACCCACATTAAAAGTGCACCTCCGGATATTGAACTTTTCCGTACAATATCCGGAGCGCATTTCATTTTGACTGAAAAACTACTTGACAGGCCTCAACAGGGTTTGTATTATTTCGTAGAGAAGCAAGAGAACTTATCCTGATTAAATTTCTGATATCTTATTATCATCGAAATAGCTTATTAATTCCTCAGATGCTTTCGAAAGCGGCGAATCCTTCAGCCATACGACACCGAGACTCCTTGACGGAATTTTTTCATACGGTTTGACTTCGAACAACATTTTGGATCTGCCGAACAAGGATATCAGGCGGACACGAGCCGCCGGATGCGTTATAAGACAACAGCGGTCTGTGGAGTTTTTACAGACCGCTGTTTTTTCAGTTGCCAGGTTGATTTGCCGCATTGACATGATTGATAACAATCGAGCTAAACTACTTTTTCAATAAACCGTTCCAAAATGGCCGCTACCTCTGCTCTTGTAGCCGTTCCCTTTGGTGCGAAATTACTGCCGTCGCGTCCTTTAAGGATACCTGCTTCCTGGCAGTATAGAGCCGCCTGTTCTGCCCAGGCAGCAATATTAACAGAGTCTGGATAGCTCAGCGCCGCACCTGCCGGAATGGCGGATACTTTCATTAATTCTGCGAAACGATACAGGATCGCCGCCATTTCCTGACGGGTGATCTCACGGTTCGGTTCGAACAGCCCGCCGCCAATACCATTAATGATCCCGTTTTCCGAGCACCAGTCAATGTAAGAACCGTACCAACTCTCATAATCGCAGTCTGTAAAAGCGTGAACCTCGGAGACGCCCGGTGTGCCGTAGCTGCGCTCGTAGAGCCTGCCGATCACAGTGGCGAACATGGCCCTCGTCATACCTTTGTCCGGCGAAAAAATGTTGCTGCCTGTCCCGATGAAGATTTCCCGCTCTGTGACAAAATCTATGTAGGATTTTCCCCAATGGTCCGAGATATCCGTGAAGTTCTTGGAATTCGGCGTGAATAATACCGTCTTTGCCTCCGGTGCGATGTATTTCATCTCGCCGCTTTTGTCCTCCGCGAAGCCGATGAACAGCTTTCCGCCGATGCTGTCCAGATAATAGGGCAGCCCCTTAACCTTGGCGAAAACCGCGCTGATGGTATGCGACGCCTTGACGTTAATAAAGGTATAGCTGCCGACCGCGCCGACGCTCTTGCCATCCACCAGTACATCGGAGACGGCATAGCCATCCTCCGCAGTAACAGTAAAGGTTTTGCTGCTTCCTGCAGTCACACTGGCGCTGCCACTTGGACTGATGCTTCCGCCTGTCCCTGCCGTTGCTTCGACCGTGTATTTGGTGCTTTCGCTGTCATAGGCTATATTGGAGTAGGCAATTGCATACGTTGAGAAGTTACGTGCCCAGACGATGACCTGATTTTCATTGGTGCTCACCATATAGCACTCAGAGGTTTGCTGATCTGTAGAGTATGCTTGTTTTGTCATCACTTCGGCTGTTCCGTTGTGGACGCGGTAGACTTTAATATTTGTTTTGTCTGACAGGTCATAGGGAATAATGATTTTCAGCAGGCTGTCTGTTTCGGAGAGTATCTTGGTGGAATCTGTTGTGCCGGTCATGGTCTTTATCAGAGTCATGTCAAGATACATGCCAATCGATTGTCCACCCGCAAGGGATAGGATCTCTGTACCACCATCCGCATCATCCGCACTCTGTTCCTTCACGGCCAGTTTAATTTCCACTGTGTTGCCGCTGTCTTGGCCGACATAGGTATCATCCGAGCTGTTGAACAGCTGATCCAGATAGCCCACCACCACGTCCGGGGTATCATCCGAGACTGTCAAGACGCTGTTTTCTGTGCCGACCGACGGCATCACAATTTCCGCATCGCTTATGTCTTCGTCCACCACATTGATAATGATCGTTGTGGTGACGACCTCATATGTCGCAATAATGTTGTACGCGCCTTTCGGAATATCACTGAAAGAATATTTCCCGTCCGCATCCGTCGTTGTCGTCTGCTTTGTAATGTTGTTTCCGCGGATTGTGACGGTTGCGCCATGAACCGTATTACTGTCCTCATCGACGACGGTACCATTGACGGTATAGTACCGCCATTTTGCGTAGAAGGTCTTATTACCCGTATCTGCGGCGCTGATTTCCGTTACCGCGCTGCCGGAAAAATTCGAACCGGTGTACCAACCTGCGAAAATGAAACCTTCCCGGGTCACATCGGAGGGCAGCTTCACCCCGGTGCCATAAGTATAAGAGAGGATGCTTCCACTGCCAATGGCACCGCCGTTAGTATTCAGCGAAACGGAATAAGTTGCCGGGGTCGCTCTGCCCGTAACGGTGCACAGCACATTGACCTGAAAGCTCAGCGAAGAAATGGTCACAAAATCAGCGGTCTGACCGTTTGCGCCTGAACCAGACCAAAAGTATTCGTAATAACTTGCTCCTGTGCCGGTAGCCGTGAGCACTATTTGCTTGCCGGCCAGCACAGCTGTGCCGCTTGAAATGCCCGACCCGCCCGCCGCAGCGCTTATGCTGCTGCCGGAGGCCGCGCCGGTATCCGTCGCGGAGAAGCTCACCGTATAGTAATCCACCGTAACACTTGCGGTATCATTATCAATTGTAATTGTCTTTCCAGTATCTTCACCGTTCACATAGACACTATATATTCCGTTTATGACGGAATCGGTGTAAATCCCGCTGCCGCCCGTAAGCGTGGCCTTGGTATCTCCGCCCTGCTTCAGTTCCACTACTCCTGTTACTGGCTCGGACGAGGCAGCGTCATCTTTTTTTACATTTACCGTAGCAGTATAGGTGTCAATCTCAAAAACTGCCTTTACTTTCACCGCCTCAGCCGGCATGGTAAACTTGTTGCCCGTTATGGTCACACTGCCGCTGATGACCTGCCAATCCTTAAAGTGGTATCCTGTGGCGGGACTTGCCGTCAAAGTGACTTCATCGTTCAATGTCGCGGTAACGGGGCTTGCGCTTCCTGTACCATTTCCGTCATCTGTCACGGTGACGGAATAATTGGTCTTCTCAAATACGGCCTTAACTTCGACCGCCTCAGCCGGCATGGTGAACTTGTTGCCTGTTACGGTCACACCGCCGCTGATGACCTGCCAATCCTTAAAGTGGTATCCGGTGCTTGGCGTTGCCGTCAGAGTGACATCGTCGCCCAGTGTCGCGGTGGCGGGGCTCGCGCTTCCCGTACCGTTCCCGTTGTCTGTCACGGTGACGGAATATGTCACCATCAGTGTCGCCGTATCCGACGTGGTCTGCGCCGATATGGTTCCATCCGTATTTATCACCACACAGCGGTACTGTCTCGCGTCGCCCGCCGCTACGCTGCCGATGGTGTATGTCGCGTCTGTCGCGCTGGTGATGTTGTTCCAGTTGCTGCCGTCATATTTCTGCCACTGATAGCTGAGGCCTGTTGACGGAGCGGAAACTGTCACCGAAAAGGTTGCTGAAGCTCCCGCAGCGGCGGTTACACCTGTCGGCCCCGTCATGACGGGTTTTTGCACAACTGTCATGTGTACTTCATAGCTTTTTGTCACGCCATTCGCAGTCACGGTATAGATAAAGGAATCCGAGCCATAATAGCCCGCGGTTGGAATGTAGGTCACGGTTCTATTTTCATCGTTGTAACTAAGCGTTCCATTGCCGGGAGCTTTGCTTCCGGTAGCAAGCGTAATGCTTCCGCCGTCCGGCGCGTATCCTGCGTCAATGACGAGCGCGCTATCCTGTGCCGTCGCACGGCTCTGCCACGCCGATGAGCTGATCCATACACTTGAGGTATTCATATTGGTCAGCGTGCCGTCAACGCCGCTTGAGGATGAATTGGAAGCGGTGCTGCCCGAACCTTCGTCGAAGTTCCAGTAACCGACAAGGCATGTTTCGCTGGAAGACGGGTGGCTGTGCATATCGGATCGAATTTCCGCCTGCGTACGTGCAGTGTTCCATAGTTTTACCTCGTCGAGTTGGCCGTTAAAAAAGTTGTCAACTTTACCTATAAACCTAACGGGTGTATTGCACGGCGTCGCATTTAAAGTTTTCTGCGCCTTGAGTACGCCGTTTATATAGAGGTAATAGGTATTGCCATCATAGACGGCCGCGATGTGGTTCCATTCATCTGTCGTAAGAACAGCGTCAGGATCAATTAAATTGCACCAATCTGTTCCGCTGCCAAACCCCATATGGACTTTATTGTAATCATAAACCCAAATGCCCGGTGCTCGTGTAGATGATTCGGCGATGATTTGGTTGCCAATAATTCCGTGATATGCATCATCTGTTTCTGACGGGTAGACCCATGCTTCTTCGGTAAAAGTGTTCCCGAGTATCAGAGTATTGTTACCTTCCCCCAGATCCACATAATCATCTGTGCCGTCAAAGCCCAGGGCATCGCCTGAGCCAGCCACCGGTGGCACGGACTGAACGGTGAAGGAAGCTGTGGTGACACCCGATTCGTTGCCCGCATTGTCTACGGCCATAATATGGACATAATAATTTCCAGCCGGGAGAGTTCCGGCATTGATGTTTGTGGAAACGGCCGTCGCATGGTTTGCCGCCTTGACCTCACTGGCAGTGGGGTTATTACTGCTTTGATCGACTAAATAAAAATACTTGGATACCCCTGCCGTCACCGTGGCGCTCTTTGTGTCGGAATCCACATAGCTGCTTCCGTCAGCGGAGGAGAACTCCCTGACATAATAGTCGTATGTACTGCCGTTGTCCGAGGGCGCAGTCCAGTTCAGCGCCGTGTCGCCGGAGGTCTGCACAGCCACAGTGGATGAAATCACATCATCCGGTGCGGCCAAATCCTGCGCCATGTGGTCCGTTGCCGAAGTGCTTTTTGTGGCCTGGGCCAGATAATAGAGGGTATTGGCGAGGATTTTCTGCTCATCCGGAGTTGCCACTCCGTTGCTGTGTCCTGTCTGTATGGCCGCGCAGTTGTTCCACGTGGTCAGGTAAAAGTTGTTTGTACCGGCAACCCCGCCTTTGCTTACACTTTTTTCGGCGTCTGCAAGTGGTGTTTGATTACCAAACGTGTTTGACGGATAGGTAAACCATACGTCTCCCATGGCAAATTCATAATAACTGTGGGACAAAGACGTGCTTAGCATAGTGCCAACGTCTCCGAGCGAATAAGGGTAGTTGGTCAGCATGCCTTTTTTATGCACGAGCACCTTTTCGTCTCCGATCGGCGGGTAGGCTGAGCTCGCTCCACCGGTATCCCAGTCGCCTTTGTAGTCCACATCCATATTAAGGTAGGTTCTAGCCAAATCTATAAAGTTTGTATGCGTAAAGCTCTCCGTATCGTGACCAAGCAGGCAGCCGCCGCCGTAATCGATGAATGCTTTTACAGCCTTCATCGCATTGGTGCTCAGTTCTAGCTTGTTGTTTTCGTCCCAGGCTCCGAAGTAGATAACATCGTAGTTATAGGACCCGCCGCTGATCTTCAGATCAGTGGCGTAGTTGGTGTTGAATTCTGTCAGAGATGTCTTTGTAACCGTCATGGTATACTGCGTACCGTTGATTTTGGGGCTTCCAAGACTGTTTGTGTCCATCCACTTATTCAGGCTGTCCGAGCCGTCTATATCCGGATACACGTTCAGAACCTTGATAACTGTGCTAACGGGGATTGACTGACAGATGGTCTCGCTGCTGTCCTTCTGATAGACCATGTAATGGTCGGCGGTGCCCCCGGGCGTCCAGGTCAGGCTGACGCAGTTGTGCGTATTGTCCGCTGTGGCCGTTAGTGTGGGCTTGAGTGCGGCGGTCACCGGTCCTACGTCAGGACTTGTCACTGCAGCACTGCCATCCACTGTAATTTTCACTGCAATTTTATAACCCACATCGTCGTCGGTCAACTTATATGTCACTCCCGTTGCTTTGTCAATGGCCGTGTCTTCGCGCATCCACTGGTAGGCAAGTGTTTCCGAGCCGCTTGCTCCGGTGAGCGTTGCCGTCAGCGTCTGACCGGACACCGGGCTTCCGCTTATCGTCGCCGCATAACTCAATTTGATGATGGTACCGCCGTCACTGGCGTATTTGGTTGTGTCGACGATCTCGTTGCTGCCCAGGGCCAGATTGCCGTATTCGACAAAACAGCCCTTGGGATCGTATGTTCCTGTACTATATTTACTGCCGTAGGATATGTCATTCCATGAAAAAGCTGTGCCTTGTATTCCATTAAAACCCAGGACAAGCGTCGTAAGACAATTCTCACTGTTGTTACTGTTGCTTGGCTCATTAGCACCCCAGTTATAATAAGGCTCTGTACCGGTCTGACCATTACGGGTACTTGAACGCCCATTGTAAAAGATGTTTCCGCGTTCCGGGCCGCAGGCCCAGTACCAGTTGCTGCCGCTGTTAATATTTGTCGTGTCAAAGCCTTCGTAATAGAGCGAACCCTGCACCGGTTCCGTATCTGTGTATTTCAGCGCTGTGCCGCCGAGCCACCCAACCATGCCGCCGGAGAGCGAGTTCACAAGGGTGTCCTCACCATAGCTCGTAATGGTTGCAAGATAACCCGTACGGCCCATATATGTCATACTTTTTACGGAATTGTAAGCGTCCACCCAAGTCGTGCCTGCAGCAGATGAATATGGTATGAACTGGTAGTAATGCTGCGTATCGATATCGTAGAAGGTGTCGCATTGAACATTTTCTGTGGTCAGCGTTACCTTCACCGACTGTGATGTGTGTGTGCTATCAAGCGCAAAGCCTATGTCCCGCAGATAGGACTGGACAGCGGAGGCGTTGTCTGTCCCGGTTGTTGCGGTATCGATGTTGATACGTTTGGTATAGCTGTTGCTTGCCGATGTTGAGGACACGGTAAAGCCGCCCGGCGCTGCCGGCAGGTTTATCGCATCACCGCTTGCCACGCCGCTGGAGAAACTGATCAGAATGGTCTGGATACTGTTTCCGCCAACCGCCGCACTGTCAAAATAATACCTGCTGTCTGAAGAATTAAGCGTTGTGTTCCCGAGGACAACTGCCGGCGAAGAGGACACCGGCACGGCGGTGGTCGTAAAGCTCCATGCCATACTGTCGATTAACCCGGCATAAGCACCGCCGTATGTATCAACAAGCGCGCCTGGGTCGATCAGAATATGGTACTTTGTAATGTAATCAAGGCTCCCCGGCAAGGTGATGGTCACTATATTATCATTGATTACGACATTGCTGTCTGTGACGGGGATTGTATAAACCGTCGACGATGGGCCATCGATATATATATTTCCTGAATTGGCTGATACATCCTCATTGAAAGTCATTGCAAGCTGCGTGTTAACGTCAATGCTGGTTGAGCTGTTTGCCGGCGTCACATTCGCCATTTTCATGATGGGATAAAGGACGGTGAGGGTCGCCTTGTCCGATGTCGCGGACGTGTTGTCGGTGGCGTCGTATACATAGCACCGGTATTGGGTTCCGTTATCGCTTTTTGTCGTGCTGCTGATCGAATAGCTGCTGCCGGTCTCTCCGGATATGTTCGACCAGGTCGAGCCGCAGCCCGTCGTTACCTGCCACTGACAAGTGTAGCTGCTACCGCTTGTCGGCCCCGCAACGGTAACTAAAAAATTGGCTTCATGCCCCAATGCCACAGTAACACTGGATGGTGGCTGGACGGTTATAGTCGGCGTCGTTGCCGGGTCGGGCGCGGCGTTGACTGTTACACCGATAGTCTCGGAAGCCGACAGTGAGCCACCAGAGCTGGTGTTACCGACGTCAGTGACGGTGGCGGTGATGATATCCGTGCAGGCGGCGGATGACAGATATGTCAGAGTCTTTAGCGCTTCGTTGAGATCGTCAATCGTCCCGGACACTGTCATTATGCTTGAGCCATTTCCAGTGATGGAGACCCCATCAACCGTGTTTAACGCCAATGTACCGTTTGTCGCGGAAAGCGTCAACGCGACACCGGCGGCTCCCGCGTCAACGTCTTTTAAGTACATCTGACCGACCGGGATGTTAACCCCGGCAGAATCCGAAACCTGATAATCAAAGGTGCTGTCATTAACGATCATTGCTTCGTTTGCCGTTGAAGCTTCCGTGCCGCCGGACGACGAATAGTTCAACAGGCTGCCCGAGTTGCTGCCTGTTGTGCTTTGGGCCGTCGTCGAGCTTGCTGTGTCATTCAGCGGATAGAACAGGACTAGATTTGGTTCGGCTCCGCTGAAGCTGGCGTTCATATCCCGGGCAACCTCACCAGCCGTGCGCGCTTCCTTCCAGACGGCAATGCTGTGCATTTGACCATTGAAGTATTCGTCAGCCGTCCAGTTGCTCCTGCCGAAATAGCTTTTGTCCCTGATAATAGTGGTGTTTGGAGTCAGCTTCATACTCCCTTTTGCCTCCAGACTGCCGTTGCAGTACAAATACCCCATCTGGGTGGCACTGTTATAAACCGCCGACACATAAACCCATTGATTTAAGGTAAATGGGCTGCTCGTTTCAATCATGCTCATGTCGGTCGCTCTGTCGGTACCGTTCCACACCTCGAACCTAAGATCACCTTTTGTTTCCGCGGTGCCGTCAATTTGAACAATAATGTTACGCCCATCATCACCGGTGTCCCCAGGGCCTTTGCCGAAATCGAAGAATCTGGAATATGTATTGGCGGATCTTGCGTAGATCCACCCTTCTACAGTGAATGAGTCATTATTCAGGCCTGGATCAGGAACCGACACATAATCATTGCTGCCGTCGAAGTTAAGTACATTGCCCGTGCTGTACTTATGAATCTGAGGAGTGTCGTTGACGGCGGTAACGGTGATCGCTGCGGTTGCCATGCCGGCGCTGAAGGCCGTGCTTCCGGCGTGATTGCTGCCGCTCGTATCAACAACAGTATCGCTTGAGCCGGAGGTTCCATCCCACACTCGAAAGGTAAAGAAAGCCTGCCCGTTGAAGTCGGCACCCGGCAAAAACCTGATCGAGAATCCGTCCGGAATCAGATATGCATTTGAATCTGTAATGGAAGTAACATCATGATATTTTGTAATGGACCACCAAGTGCCTTCTGTGTCACAGAGCTCCCACATGCCGTTGGAATCGTCCACCAACGTGACCGCGATACCCATTGTGTTCCCGTCCACGTCCGACGCGGCAGCGAGATTTAAAATAGAGGAAATGGTTATACCGGCGTTTGAACTGTCGGTCACATCTTCCGCAATAGTCGGTAACGTGACGGATGTGTTGGCAACTGTGGGCGCGGAGTTCGATGACGCGCATACTGTCAGGCTCAGCCCCGGCAGCAGACTGAGCAGCAGGCAGAACGTCAAAATAAGGCTCAGTGCCTTTTTCCTAATTTCAATATGTTTCATTTAAATTTCCCCTCCGTTTTCTTTAGGCTTTGTTTGCTCCGGCGGCCTTGCATCCGTCATCCGTCTTCCGTAGCCATAACGAGAGCATTCAAATAATGTCGCAATCTCTAGCGTCGAGCTGTTGGGCGGGAGCGTCATGGCTGTGCAACAGGGGCAGATGCTCCTGTACTCCGGTCCAAATGTCCCCTTCCGGGCATCACAGCAGTTTCCCAGGCAAGGGAAGTTCCCATCGCTGACACCGCAGTGCGGCTCCAGTCCGCCGCCCGATACTGCACGGTTTTTCATTGCCGTCACCTCTTTCGACATTTTTCTCTATTATAAAACATGCACCATTAACGAAACCGTTAACGAAAACGCCATTTTTCAACTATTTCCAAAATTATTTTTCGGCGTTAATGCTTCTATGCTATAATAAGTCGATATTAACGGATGGGAGGACGACCTATGGAAGGTGCAAGCGCGCTGCTAACAGTGCCGAAAGCAGCGTCGGGCGAAATGCTTCGGAAGCGGCTGACGGATCGGATCGAAGCCTGCGCAGGGAGGATTGTCTTTGTACACGCCGGAGCAGGCTATGGGAAGACGACGCTTCTGGCACAATTGGCAAGGAGCGAAACGAACCCCGTCTGGCTGTCACTGACTGGGGAATCGGACATCCTTGCATTTGCCGACGTCCTGTGCAGAGCGATTCTGCAGGCATACCCGAAGTACGGCTTTCAGACGTCCGAATGCCTGCCATTTCTGGAAAAGGAGAATTTCACGTCCATTCTTGCCAACGCTATGATTGGCGGCGTGGAGCAGGTGTCAGACCGGATCGTCCTGGTGCTGGATGATCTCCACACCATCCGGAATCATGAGATCAGGGATTTTCTTTCCTGCTTTCTCCGCTTCTCTCCGGCTCATATGTGCCTGCTGCTGGGCAGCCGGGAGGCACTGTGGCCCGAATTCATGACGCTGAGCCTCCGGGGGAACATACTGGAACTGGGGCAGGAGGATTTGGCGTTCACCCGGCAGGAAACTGCAAAGGTACTTGGCTTTGCCGACGAAGATATTTACCGTGCCACCGAGGGCTGGCCGCTGGCGGTCGGCTCTTTCCGACTCCTGCTGGAAAACGGCGTCTCTCCCGCTGATGTTCCGCAGCAGGGCTCCAGCGCGCTGTCGTCATATCTCCTTTATGAATGCATCAGCCGTCTGCCCGCCGAAACGGTGAACTTTTTAAAGCGTTCATCCTGCTTTGACAGTCTGGACGACGCCATGCTGGACGCAGTGCTGGGCTTAAAGCATTCCGCGCTGATGCTGAATAGCCTGACCGCGCGGAACCTATTCACCGTCAAAACCGGAGAGGGGCATTACCGCTATCACGCGCTGTTCAAAAAAAGCTTGATGGAAATGCTGGAACCGGAGGAAACGGCAGAATTGCGGAAAAGCGCAGCATGGTATTATTTCGATCAGCGGGACTTTTCGATGGCTGCTCACTATGCCATCGAACTGAATGACCGGGAGCTTCTGGAGCAAATCATTCTGAGATGTTACCGGGCGCTGATCCGCTCCGGCTCCTTCAGTGAACTGCGGCAGTGGTTCCAGCTTATGGGTGAGGGAGAGCAAAGCGCGGAGCTTCTTACGGCTAAAGGCGTGTTTTTATCCTGCACAGGAAATTTTACGGGTGCACAGAAGGCCCTTGACAGGGCTATCCCGCTGCTGAATCAGGCAAACCGGGCGTTGTACCTGGTGGCCATGCTGCACAAGGTGCGTGTGCTTCGCAATTCCGTCTCCTTCGATGCCTCCGATGAGCTTCTGGATCAGCTGATGCCGAAGCTTTCCGGGTGCGAACCTGAAACGAGGTATCTGATCGTCGCGGAGAAGCTGTATAACCTCTGTTGGAATTCCCGGGTGGCGGAAGCCTACGCCCTTGTGGATCAGGAGATCCAGCGGTGCGCCAGAGAGGGAAACCTGAAAATCAGGGCATGGTTGGAGCGTTGTCTGACCGCCGTCCACTTCTTCGCGGGCAGGATGAAGGAAACAGTGGACTATTATGAAAAAAGCCTTGCTCTCCCGGAAGAGGACAAGGAATATCTGGACATGCATGGGGTGGGCATCTATGCGGCTAAAGCATATCAGATGCTTGGTGACCGGGAGCGGTCAATCGCCGTGCTGAACGACGCACTGGATCAGATGAAGCGCCGGGGCAAATATGACGAAATGTGGACTGGCTATCTGTTTGCCGCGGAAATCCATTTTCAGAACGTTTTTATCGACAACTCAAACAAACTCGAGGCGTCCTACGACACAACAAAAAAGTATTTCGCTCTGGCTGATGAATACGCCCCACTGTACCGTAAGACCACCTACCAGCAACGCTGGGCGCGTCTGCAAAGGCTGAGCTATAGCGTCATGTTTGAGAACGGTGAAAAAGAGCAGACAATTGCTGAGATTTTCCGGCATCTGAGCGACTGCAACGATTATTTCAAGTCCATTATTCTGGCAAGGCTTATGGGATACTTCGCCGCGGCGCAAGATTACCCCAACGCAATCCGATGTGCAAAGCAGTGTATCAATGTTGGTGAAGAAACCGGAATGCGACTGCATTCTACACTGGCCTACGGTATTCTGGCGCGCTGCTGCCTTGCAACAGGGCAATGGGAGGAGTCGAGAATCTACACGGCGATCAACCTCCGTTGCTGTGTGGAAAACGGAATCCATGAGTATTTCAGGGCAAAAACCGATTACGGCCCGGTTCTCCAATTCGCGTACGATGAAGCAATTGAGCAGGAATGTACAAAACAGCTCATGGCCTTCGCGGGCTATAAGGTCAAAAAAGCGTATGTCCAAACCTTCGGCGAGTTTGCCGTTTTCTCGTCTCACGACAGGAATACCCCGATCAGAACGAGATCGAAAAAGGAGCGCGAGCTTTTCGCCTTCCTTCTTGACGCAGGAGAGCCGGGGGCCACCAAGGAACAGCTCTGCGCATCCCTGTGGTCGGAATCGGAATCTCAAAACGTCAAGGGGCTGATAAGTGTCACTTTGGCCCAGCTAAAAAAGGACCTTGCACCGCTCGGTATCGACGGGCTGATACAGTGCCGAGACAGGCGGTACCGCGTTTGCCGGGACGAGCTCGACTGCGATTTTGAGCTTTTCGAGCGTGCCGCGAGGAAGGAGACCCCTATTGACGGAGGTGCGTCCGCCATGCTTCTGTCACTGTACGGCGGAGAATATTTGGCCGATTTTGAGGCGCTCTGGGCCACTGCGAAGCGGATTAAGTACCATATGCTTTATGAGGAAGCGGTGCAGATATCCCAACTGGTGCAGACACTGGGTAACGTCGAAATGAGACCGGTGTAAACCATAAGCCAATTATAATTGTCGGATTCGCAGATATACTGATCATAAGAACAAAAGTTCAAAACAGGAAAGCAGGCACCCTTTCACTGAAATATAAGGATGTTTGCTTTCCTGCTTGCCACGTATTGGTTACCCCTCTGAATAATTGCTGTCTCTGTGGGTGATAACCCTTGGGGTACAGAAGTTTTTCTTGCAAATTCAAAAAATATTTGCTATTATATACCCATGTGGGGTATATAATAGCCGATATAAATTCTCAAAATAAATATAACAAAAATTTAAATCAGGGAGGACTAATTTTATGGCAATCAAAGTATATTCAACTCCATCATGTCCATGGTGCACAGTGGCAAAAAATTATCTGGCTTCGAAGAATGTTCAGTTTGAGGATGTGGATGTATCGCGGGACAGGGAAGCTGCAATGGAAATGGTTCAGAAATCGGGTCAGAGAGGCGTGCCGGTACTTGATATCAACGGCAGCATTGTTGTAGGCTTTGATCAGGCAACCATCGACACGCTGATCCGCTCTTGAATGTATTTGTGCAGAGAAAAGAAACAGCAGACGGTTTGAATCGAATGCTGTTTCTTTTTGACTATTTTATTTCATAATTTGTGTCCCAGTACATCAATATGCCTATATCAAGTTTATATCAAGCTTATATAAACAGGCTCATATCGGAGTCTTCCGCCGATCCAAGGAAGGAAGCAACTCCGCCGATGGTGACGCCATCGATCAGTTCTTCCTTTTTTATGCCCATGATATCCATCGACATATTGCAGGCTACGAAAATGACACCGTTCTTTTTTGCCTGATCCATAAGCTCTTCCAGCGAGGAGATGTTCTTTTTGTTCATCAGATACCTGATCAATTTCGGGCCGATTCCAGCCATATTCATTTTTGAAAGAGACAGCTTTTTTGAACCCTTTGGCATCATCATTCCAAACATTTTTGAGAGGATATCCTTTTTTACACCTGCGCCGTCAGGATTTCTTAGGATATTCAGCCCCCAGAAGGTGAAGAACATGGTTACCTTCCTGCCCATGGCAGCCGCGCCGTTGGCAATAATAAACGAAGCAATGGTCTTATCCAGGTCGTTGCTGAAGACGATCATGGACTTGTCATTTTTTTTTTGCTGCCTATGGTTTCTGCAGACTTCATTTCTTTTCGGATGTTTGCTGTAAATGAATTATTCTCGAAGCCCACCCCCAACAGTTTGTTTCCGGTACTCCTGCACCAGGTCCTGATATCCTCCTGGAATGCCGGATCTGTGGCTTTCACTTCCAGAACCTCGTTATAATTCATTGATTTGATCGCTTCGTAAACCTTCATGATGGGTCCGGGACATTGCAAACCGCATGCATCCAGCTGGATTCTGACATCTGCCGCGCATGTGGCATCACTGCTGTCTACCGGTTTGATATCGTCATTTTTCATTATTTTGTCGTATTCATAAATATCTTCATTTGACTGCTTTTGGACAGCCATCTGGTAAGTCTTGTAACCCCCGCTCAGGTTTTTCACATTGCTGTAGCCCTTTTGCATCAGTATCCTGCAGGCCAGATAACCTCTTAGGCCAACCTGGCAGAATATTAATATTTCCTTGTCCCTGGAAAGCTCTGAAAGACGGTCTCTGATCTCATCCAGAGGAATGTTTACCGCGCCTTTTATGGTTCCGAGGTCGAATTCCTCGGGTGCCCTTACATCAACCAGAAGGCTCTTGCTACTGTCGATGCTGCCGACCTCATCCCAATGGAATATGCTGCAATCCTTTTTGAGAATGTTGGAAGCCGCAAAGCCTGCGATATTCACAGGGTCCTTTGCTGAGGAATAGGGCGGGGCATAGGACAGCTCCAGCTTTTCGAGATCATATACTGTCATGCCTGCGCGCATTGCGGTTGAAAGTACATCCATCCTCTTGTCGACGCCTTCATAACCGACGATCTGTGCGCCCAGAAGCTTGCCGTCATCCTTTTTAAAGAGCA
>DBTX01000008.1:0-32467 GCA_002307275.1 Hungateiclostridiaceae bacterium UBA1305 | reverse complement strand
TGCGTAAAGGATTTCTCGTATTCTATCCCATTCCTCTTCAATATTCTTTCATTATTGCCTGTTACGGCAACTGAGATGTCGAATATTTTCACGATCGAAGTTCCCTGGGTTCCTTCGAATTTCTCATTCATACCGCAAATGTTGTTTGCCGCGATCCGCCCCTGCTTGTTGGCCGGGCCTGCCAACGGTATCAGCACTTGATTCCCGCTGACAAAATCCTTCACTTCAATGGCATCGCCGACTGCATAGATATCTTCATTTGATGTTTGTAAATATTGATTTACAAATATGCCTCCGGTTTTACCGATTGTCAGGCCGGCTTCCGCAGCGAGCCTGGCTTCGGGCTTCACACCAATGCCCATGATGACCATATCCGCCTTAAGTGTTCTTCCGCTACTGAGCTTAATGCCGATGCAAGCGTCGTCATCCTCAAAAGACTCTACAGCATCTTTCAGATAGAATTCCACTTCTTTTGCCTTCATGTGCTGATGGACCAGAGCTGCCATATCATAATCAAGCGGTCCGATCACGTGATCGGCCAACTCCACGACAGTGACCTTCACGCCGCGTAAATGCAGATTTTCAGCTACTTCAAGTCCGATAAACCCGGCTCCCACGACAACAGCTCTTTTGGGGTTCATTTTATCAACATAGTCCTTGATCCGGTAGGTATCGGGTATGTTTCTCAGAGTAAAGATCCTTTTGGAGTCAATTCCGGCAAGTCTTGGCCTCACAGGCTCTGCACCCGGGGACAATACCAGTTTGTCATACGCCTCCATATAGACCTTGTTTTCTGCCTTGTTCAAAATTGAAACTGTTTTATTTTGAGCATCAATTTTTATTGCTTCGCTGTTTACCCTTACATCTATCCTGAATCTTTCACGCATTTTCTCAGGCGTTTGTACAAGCAGCTTATCCTTTTCCTTTATAACTTCTCCTATATAATAGGGGAGTCCGCAATTGGCAAAGGATATGTGTTCACCTTTTTCAAGCAATATAATTTCAGCGTTTTCATCAAGCCTGCGTAGTCTCGCCGCAGCACTTGCTCCTCCGGCGACGCCGCCGATAATGACTACTTTTATCCCCATAGATTGACCTCCCTGCATAATGATAAAACAATATTGTTATATTACAATTTTACGATATTGTTATTAATTTGTCAAGCAAATTATTGGAAGTTGAAATCCTTTTTAGGTAAATATATTACAGCTATATTTTTGTTTACATATACCCATATGGGGTATATAATATTATTGAATAAATTAAAAAAATATGAAAATGAAAGGATTATTGCTCATGAATATTACCGTTGATAAGAAAAGATGCCCTCAAAATCATGCCTGTCCGGCTGTCAGGGTGTGTCCTGCAGATGCGATAAAACAGAATGGATATGGTTTGCCTGAAATAGATCAGGATAAATGCATCAAATGTAAAAAGTGCATCATGTTCTGTCCTATGGGAGCAATACAGGCAACATGACGTTGTTTTTTCCGCAGACATTATCATGATCAGGGCTGCATGCTACATTACTGACATATGGTTCGATGCTTTCGAATGGTTGGATATATTCTCATTGTATATATGCCATATAGATTCATATGATTCAAATAAAAAATGATAGATTTGATAAATAATAGCATTTAATATATAATGATGTAACGTGTATAATTTATCAGGAAGGGAGAAACCCATATGTATTGTTTGAATTGTGGGAGTCAAATGGCCGAAGGTAGCAAGTTTTGCATTTCCTGCGGGACAAAGTACGAAAGCGGTGAACCTGTTCAGGAAACGGCTGCCCAGGAAGCAGCAGTCAGTGTGGAGAGCACAGCTGCTGTTGAAGAAACTGCACAAATCATTTCTCAACCCGCGGCATCGCAACCCGCAGTATCTCAACCCGCAGCTCCACAGCCAGTACAGCAAACAGCCGAGCCTGCTCAGGAAGCTCAGTCTAAAACGGTACCGCCAGCTATTACCCGGCCTATACCCCAGCAGCCTGTTATGTCCGCACAGCAGCAAAATAATATGATTCAACAGACAGTTTCTCAAACCGCCATGCTTTTAAAACCGGAGAAAATTACTCCGCTGCCTGTCTGGAAGTACATAGGCATATTCCTGATCATGGGTGTGCCTATATTAGGAATAGTCATGGTTTTTGTGTGGGCTTTTGGCAGTTCTTTCAACAGGAACACGAAAAACTATGCCCGGGCGATCCTGATTACTTTCCTCATAATGCTTGTACTTACGATAGTTGGTTACTTTACAATCTGGTCAAATATCCAGGAGATCTTTAACAACTTAAATCTTCCGGCTCGGCTTCCGATCACAGACTAAATTGAACTTTTTTCGACAGATTAAGAGGCAGATTAAGAGGCAGATTAAGAGGCAGACCTGTAAAAACTCAGATATGTCTCTTTCTTCTGCGAAAATTCAAATGATCATGAAAGATTGGTAAAATTATAGAATAATAACGGGGTATACAGATGTCCCCCACCTCTATAGATGGCGGGTACTGCTTTGATTTTCAGGCGGCGGGCATATCTCCCGCCTCATTGAAACGTATTGGTTCAAAGAAATTTTTTCTGTAACCGAAAAATTTTCTTTGAACCGATGCGTTATAATCCAATTTCATATATAATGTACTTCAATATTATATATAGGTATTTTGGAGGTGACAAGGTGGGTAGTGCATATAATGAAAATGAGATCGTAAGTAATCTTCAATTGTTTGAGAAAATGTATGATGTGGTAAGGCTTGTCGATCCCCTTGGAAAACAGATTCTGATATATAATGACGGAAATGTGAGTGAATATTCACAGAAATGTTTTATTTACTGGGGAAAGAACAAAATTTGTGATAATTGCATATCAATGCGTGCATATAATGAAAACAAATCCTTTGTCAAGGTAGAATATTCAGGGAATAGTATTTTGACAGTCCTTGCAATACCGGTCGAATCCAACAAAGGCCGTGTTGTTGTCGAACTCATGAAAGACACAACGGATAGTCTGCTAATCGAGCATGGAAGCGATTTTGGTTCATCCATGTACCAGGAGAGGATTGACGGTATAAATAGCCTGGCCTTTATGGATGTCCTTACCGAAGTGTACAACAGGAGGTATATCAACGAGAAACTGCCTGTTGACATGTTAAATGCAGCCCTTTCAAAACACGGTCTTTCAATTATTCTGGCAGATATCGACTTTTTCAAAAAAGTAAATGATAGCTACGGGCATCTGGCAGGCGATAAGGTGCTCAAGGTTTTCTCCGCTACATTGAAGCAGTGTCTTAAAAGAGAAATTGACTGGATTGCCAGGTTTGGCGGCGAAGAGTTTCTGATCTGCCTTCCAGGCGCCAGAATTGACAAAGCAACCCATATAGCCGAAGAGATGAGAAGTGCCATAGAGAATACGGCAATTAACTATGACGGGATTGATATCAGGATTACAGTCAGCCTTGGAATCAGTGTGATAAATGCCGGTGAGACGGTCACCCTGGAAGAATTGATCGAGAAAGCCGATAAAAAGCTTTATCTTGCAAAGGCAAATGGGCGTAACAGAGTAGAGATATAGGCTATTTTGCAAACTCAATGCTTATTGGATATCCGGACAGATATGCGGACCAGCTTTCGGGGAAGGGCATGTCTGCGATGATCTTGTGGATATCTGCCAGTCTCGCGGTATTTACATATCCTACCTTGTCGAATTTTGTATGATCACACAGGAATATGATCTGATTGGAGCAGCGGATCATGATTTTTCGTACTTCCGATTCCTGTTCGTTTGAATCAGTCAGTTCGCTTTTGGGCGAAAAACCCTTACAGGAGAAAAACAGCTTGTTTGCATAATAATTGCTGACGGCGTTCTCTGCTGCGCGACCGACATAGGATAAGCTGCTGCCTCTGAGTATGCCGCCTGTTGATATGAGCGTCATGTCACCACAGGATGAAAGCTCAAGCAGGATACGTTCTGCATTTGTAATGACCGTCAGGCCCTTCTTCTTTTTGATATGCTTTGCTACATACAGCGACGAGGTGCTTGCATCGAGAAATATGGTATCTCCGTCATTTATCATGTCTGCTGCGAGTTTTCCGATAGCATTCTTCCCGGTAATATTAATGCCTTCCCTTATTTCCAGCGGAGCCTCGGCTCTGGTGTCATCCGCCAGAACGGCTCCACCGTAGGTTCTTGATAAAAGACCCTGACTTTCAAGCTCTTTCAGGTCGCGGCGGATCGTTTCCTCAGTCACACCGAAGGAGGCAGCAGCCTCCTGAACCAGGATGCTTCTCTTTTCATAAACGATGGACATTATTTTACTTCTTCTCTCGATACCAAACATTGGATCGGTACCTCCATCATTATTTTTACTTGTGCCAATCATAATATCAAAATTGGCTGTAACGGGCAAGTGCTTGTCATCGAAAATGTCGGATACGGCTGATGTACTTATCCCATGCTCAGTCCTATTTCCCTGAATATCTTTATACGGTGGTCCAGTGACGGATATTTTGCGATTGTCTTTTTAGAAAACATACCGGCATCAAGGTTCCCAGTTGCGGCGAGCTCATGTCCTACAAGCGCCCAGGTGGAATCATACAGGTTACTGTAGTTGCCGCTGCGTAAAGCAGTGCAAATAAACGACTGGCGTGGAGAATTGATGTCTTCGCCGCTGATCTGGAAAAAGCCGTATCTGTCACACAAGGTCCTTACCCTGTCCAACTGTGAGGTGGTGTTTCTCGACGGCATATAGGTAACTGCCCTGAACCCCATATTATGCAGTACGGCGAAGAGCTCATCGAGGTAATCGTCTTCGAATTTCTGGGCTCTTTTATCACCGGTAACGGAGTTTTCGATATCGCCGAGATAGGCATAAGCTGAAATAGCGCCTACACTGTCCGATAATCGAAGAATTTCGGTTATATCGGGGCATTCGTCAGTTGCGTTGATATAGATTTTTGATACAAGCTCACTTTTCAGGAGCCCGAGAAGGTCATATTTATAGTGAGGATTCAACGGATCGCTCAGATAGCTATCCATCTTGCCGCTTATGTCGAGTTTGAACTCATTCCTAAGAAAATTGACAAGATCCTCTCCCTTGCCCAATTGGTCGATCAGTTTCAGCGACAGTGCAAAAAGCAGGTGCCTTTCTGTAATACTGCCGCCGTATTTGTAATTTGAGATCGGTACTATATCTTTTTCATAATCAATTACAATGCCGGATGATGCAATAAGTCTGTTCATATTTTCTGTCATTTTACGATTTCGGATATTGCGATACTCCGAATAGGGCTTGAAAAATTCTCTGACGATGTTGATCTGTGTGTGTGGTATGCCATGAAGAGTAACGTATGCAATGGAATTCTGATCAGGATTGTTCATTTTCCTTGTATTCATCGGGGTATTCGAAAAATCTGCCCTGCATTCCACGCCGATTGTAGTTGCCAGACCTGCTATTTCTCCGGCTTCAATGAATTCCTGTGTACCGCTGATGGAATCGTGATCCATAATGCCTGCGGTTGCAAGTCCGGCGGCATAAGCCATCCAAACTGCTTTTGCCGGAGAATACGGGGAAAAGGAATAGGAAGTATGGATGTGATTGTTGACATCCTTTGTCTTAATCGGTTTTTCAAGGGCACCCGACGTTATCATTTTCATAATCTGTCTCAAGCTATCCAATCTGATGCTTGTATCAGGGTGATTCAGACTATCTATAACCTTATTCATTTCTATATTTATTTCATTGCTCATTTCATTTTCATTGCTCATGATGGAGCACCTCCGAATTTCTGCTTTATCCTCATCTTCCAGAAACGACTTCAGCAACTGAAGAGGTCAGCGCATTTCCTGACCGCCTGTCACGTTGATTGCCTGTCCTGTCATGTAGCTTGCTTCATCTGATGCCAGAAATACCATGACATTGGCTATATCATCATATTCGCAGCTTCTGCCCAGAGGCACCTGATTGAGGTATTTCTGCCTGACCTGTTCCTCTGTAATGTTCTGATTTTTGGCATATTGTTTGAATAAAGCGTTGGGGCCATCGTTCCACAAAGGAGAATTGAGCAGATTCCCCGGGCATATGGAATTAACCCTGATACCGAATTCCGCCAGCTCAAGGGCAAGGCTTTGTGTCAGGCCTATACCGCCGAATTTGGCCGCCGCATAGGCGGAATTCTTGGAGGAGCCTTTTTTACCTGATTTGCTGTTTATTTGGATAATGCTTCCCTTGCCATTTGGAATCATGACCTTCGCTGCTGCTTTGGCACAAAGAAAATATCCGACAAGGTTGACATCCATCATCTTTTTCCATTGCTCACCGGAGAACTCAGTCACCGGCTTTGCTATCAATATGGCGGCGTTGGAGATGAGAAGATCCAGTCTGCCGTAATGTTCAACTGCGGAATGTACCATTGCTTCAACCTGTTGTTCATCGCTTACATCAACCCTTACGGCAATGGCATCATGCAGACTGGCGGCTACCTTTTGCGCCGAATCCAGATTTATATCAGCCACCACTACTTTGCAGCCCTCTGCGTCCAGCCTGTGGGCCAATGCTTCTCCCAGACCCTGGGCTCCTCCTGTGATGACTGCTGTTTGATTTAATAGTCTCTGGTTCATGTAACATCCTCCTGATTTGTGTTTATGGTTCGAATAATTTTTTAATATCAATTTACTTACTATCATTATAGTATAAATGTTGTTTTGTGTCTATATTATAATAAAATTATGTTGTAATATGTTGATTTTACTTTTTTTATATGGTATTATTAAGTTGTTTCAAATAGGGACATAATATGAATGTTATTCTTTTACATTACTTAAGAAGATGAATTATAGCAACAGCGGGGGAGGGTCCGGATGAAAACGAAAGCGGTAAGGCTATACGGAAAGAATGATTTAAGGCTTGATGAATTTGAACTTCCTGCAATCAGGGAAGATGAGATCCTGGCGCATATCATATCGGACAGTATCTGCATGTCCTCTTACAAGGCGGCAATACAGGGGAATGAGCACAAGAGGGTCCCGAAAGATATTGCGGAAAATCCAGTTATCATAGGGCATGAATTCTGCGGTGAGATCGTTGAAGCCGGCAGCAAGTGGAAGGAACGGTTTAAGCCCGGCAGCAGGTTCTCCATACAGCCTGCCCTGAATCAGAAGACGGATCCCTATGCGGCACCCGGATACTCCTTCAGGTATATTGGAGGAAGTGCTACCTACATTGTCATTCCTAATGCTGTTATGGAGCTTGGGTGTTTGCTTCCCTATAATGGAAAGGCTTTTTTCGGAGGGTCGCTTGCTGAGCCCATGTCTTGTATCGTTGGAACGTTTCATGCCAATTATCACACCAAAAAAGGCAGCTATATTCATGAAATGGGAATCCTGGAGGGCGGAAATATGGCCATCCTTGCAGGTGTAGGTCCAATGGGGCTCGGTGCTATAGATTATGCCATACATTGTCCAAGAAGGCCGGGTTTGCTGGTAGTGACGGATATCGACGAGACCAGATTAAAACGGGCGGCCAGTATATATACGGTGGAAGAAGCGGCGCGCAATGACGTAAAGCTAGTCTACGTAAACACTTCCAGTCCGGACAGGGGTGATGAATATGTCATGAGTCTGACAAACGGGAAAGGCTATGACGATGTGTTTGTATTAGCACCGGTAAAGCCAGTGGTTGAAATGGGCGACAGACTGCTTGCATTTGACGGCTGTCTCAATTTCTTTGCGGGGCCAAGTAATGCAGCGTTTGCGGCAGAGTTCAATTTCTATAATGTGCACTATAACTCTACACATGTTGTGGGCACAAGCGGCGGGAATACCGAAGATATGCTGGAATCACTGGATATGATGAGTACAGGCTTGATCAACCCGGCTTCTATGGTTACCCATATAGGCGGACTTGACTGTGTGGTCGGGACCACACTGAATCTGCCAAAGATACCGGGGGGCAAGAAGCTGATTTACACCAACATACGAATGGAATTGACAGCGATAGGCAGCTTCAGGGAAAAGAGCAAAGACAATCCAATGCTTGCAGGACTTGCGGATATTGTTGAAAAAAACGCAGGCTTGTGGTGTGCGGATGCTGAAAGGTATTTGTTGGCTAACGCTGTTAAAATATAACGCAGAAGGCAGGAGAAAGAGATGGCTGTTCCAGTAATCATGCCCCGACAGGGACAATCGGTAGAAAGCTGTATTATAGCAAAATGGCATAAAAAGATTGGTGACAGGGTTGAGGTCGGCGATATCCTGTTTTCATACGAGACCGACAAGGCTAGCTTTGATGAAGAGGCCAAGACTGCAGGCACGATGCTGGCTATTTTCTTTGAAGAAGGCGATGATGTTCCATGCCTGATGAATGTATGCGTCATCGGAAATGCAGGCGAAAGTATTGCAGAATTCGATCCGAATGCTTCGAAAAACGAGGCGGCGTCAGCTGTTTCTATAGCCGTGTCTGAAGAGGATCCATCCGGCAGTCACAAAGCGATACAGGCGCAGCACGGCGCTTTGCAGGCAAGTGTTATGCTGAATGGCACGGTATGCACAAATGATGCACAGAGTGACGTGGTACAAGCAAGCGCTGCAGCCGTAGCATCCACTGACGCCGGTATGGTCAAAATCTCGCCCCGTGCGAAGAATTTAGCTGAAAGATCCGGTTTGGATTACAGGTATGCATCGCCGTCCGGCCCTGGCGGAAGGATTATCGAGAGGGATCTGACCGCTTTACGGGATTCCGGGATGATATTTACCGCAGCGGCTTTGAAGGAGCAGTTGAAGGATAGTGGGGATGCAGGCCGGCAAGAGCCGGGTGCAGAAACAGGAGCGCTTAGGGGCGGTACAGGTGTGACTCGGACAGGAAGCGGCCTCGGCGGAAGAATCACGACAGCTGACCTTGCGAGTGGCCTTTTTGCTGCGGGTACATCAGGTGCTGCGACATTGTCAGGAGCGACAGCCTTATCAGGAGTATCAGCTTCTCCAGCAGCATCAGTCTCTTCAGGAACACCAGGAGCAGTAATGGCAGGAGTGCCGCTGAACCAGCCTTTTGAAGAGGTGAAAATGACGAACATCCGTAAAGTAATTGCCCGCACCATGCACCAATCCCTTTCTTCAATGGCACAGCTCACCTTGAACACCTCTTTTGATATTTCCGAGATTCTTGATTTAAGGAAGAAGCTTAAAGAGGGCAAGGAAAAGCTTGGCCTTGGGAACATTACCATAAATGACATCGTTATTTATGCGATATCACGCACATTAGCCGGACACAAGGCACTGAATGCTCATTTCCTTGAGGACAGACTGCTGTGCTTTAAAAATGCCAATATTGGTGTTGCTGTTGACACGGATCGAGGACTTATGGTACCGACCTTATTTAACGCAAACCTGATGTCGCTGGATGAGATATCTGCTGAGGTAAAGAAGCTTGTCAAGGAATGCCAGGCAGGCACGATCAACCCGGATCTGCTGAAAAACGGCACCTTTACCGTAACAAACCTCGGCACCCTTGATGTGGAAAGCTTCACACCCGTAATCAATCCTCCGCAGACGGGTATTTTAGGTGTGAACAATATTATGCAGCGGGCAAGGGAAGTTGACGGAAAGATAGAATTTTACCCGGCAATGGGTTTATCACTCACATTTGATCACAGAGCACTGGATGGCGCACCTGCGGCAAGGTTCCTCAAGGATTTGAAAACCGGCCTGGAAAACTTCAGTGCACTACTGGCAAAAGCATAGAGAATATTTATTGAGGTGAAAAAATGGCATTCGATTTAATTATTATCGGCGGCGGGCCGGCGGGTTATCTTGCAGCTGAAAGGGCCGGGCATGCCGGGCTTGAAACACTGCTGATCGAAAAAAGGGCTGTTGGCGGGGTCTGTCTCAATGAAGGCTGCATACCGTCAAAAGCGCTGTTGTATTCCGCTAAACTTTACGATGGTGCAGTACATGGTGAAAAGTACGGTGTTACTGTGGAAAAAGCAGCACTGAATCATAAGACGGTCATCGACAGGAAAAACAAAGTTGTTAGAGGTCTTGTGGCGGGTGTGAAGTCCAAACTAAAGAAGAACAATGTGAAGCTGGTTGAAGGGATTGCAGAAATCATTGGGAAGGATGTCGACGGATTTTCTGTCAAGGCAGGCGATCAGACATACAGCGGAAAGCGACTGTTGGTTGCGACAGGTTCCGCACCTGTAATTCCTCCCATACCTGGTGTGAAGGAAGGGATTGAAAAGGGTTATGTGCTGACGAACCGCGAGATCCTTGATCTGAAAGAGGTACCATCCTCACTGGTCATTGTGGGCGGAGGCGTTATCGGTCTTGAAATGGCTTCCTATTTCAATACCGCGGGAAGCAGGGTCACTGTTATAGAAATGCTGGATCATGTGGCAGGACCGACAGAACGCGAGATTTCAGACATTTTGATGAAAAACTATATTAAAAAGGGCGTTGAATTCAAACTGGGTTCCAAGGTGACGGAATTGAAGGAAGGCGCAGTATTATATGAGACCGACGGCAAGATGTTTACTGCACCGGCAGACAAAATTCTGATGAGCATCGGCAGAAGGCCTGCAGTACAAGGTTTGGGACTTGAACTCCTCGGAGTTGCGACCGAGCGTGGCGGTATAAAGACGGATGAGCGCGGCAGGACGAATATTCCCGGGGTTTATGCGGCAGGGGATGTCAATGGAGTTTCCATGCTTGCGCATACGGCGTACCGTGAAGCGGAGGTTGTCATCAATAACATACTTGGGAAAAAGGACATCATGCGTTACAGCGCTATTCCGTCCGTAATATATACAAGCCCCGAGGTAGCAGGCGTAGGTGAAACAGAGGAGTCTGCCGCGGAAAAGGGCATCGTGTTCGAGACGGCAAAGCTTCCCATGATGTACAGTGGAAGATATGCGGCAGAGAATGAAGGCGGGGATGGGATCTGCAAGGTGCTTGTGGATAAATCGAACCGCAGGCTCATCGGTGTTCACATGATAGGAAATTATTCCTCTGAAATTATTTATGGCGCGGCTTTGATGATCGAAACAGAGATGCGTGTAAACGATATCAGGGAACTTGTATTTCCGCATCCTACAGTGAGTGAGATCATCCGGGAAACGATCTTTGAGTTTGAGTAAGAATTTTTTTCACTATATATGACTTATGTAGAACTTATATGAAACGAGGTAATAATTATGCCCAAGACACAATTCATTGATCCGAATGAGGTCAGAAAAAGCGGTTGGATAAAGTTTCAGGACATTCCAGTAAATCAATACAACAAAACGATTCAACAGGAAAAGGAAAACTTTTCTAAAAAAGATTTTCTCCGAATTTACAGGGACATGTCAATCATCCGTGAGTTTGAATCCATGCTCACCTCCATTAAAACAACAAACGAATACAACGGAATCTCCTATAACCATCCGGGGCCTGCGCACCTTTCCCTCGGACAGGAGGCCTCTTCCGTCGGACAGGCGTATATCCTGGACAAGGATGATTTTATATTCGGTTCTCACAGGAGCCATGGCGAGATCCTGGCAAAGGGACTTTCAGCGATTGAAAAGCTGAAGGACAACGAACTGACGGACATCATGGAAAAGTTCTTTGACGGCTCCATTTTAAGGGTAGTCGAAGGCAGGCAGAAGAATAAAAGCAGTGTGAAAGAATTGGCTGTAGACTTCCTGATTTACGGGACGCTTGCAGAAATATTTGCACGTGAGACAGGCTTCCATAAAGGACTTGGAGGCTCCATGCATGCATTCTTCACCCCGTTCGGGATTTACCCCAATAATGCGATCGTAGGCGGCTCCGGTGATATTTCCGTCGGCGCGGCATTATACAAAAAGGTCAATCAAAAGAAGGGAATTATCGTAGCGAATATCGGGGATGCGTCAATGGGGTGCGGTCCTGTGTGGGAAGGCATCTGCATGGCGACAATGGACCAGTATAAAAAGCTGTGGGACGGTGAGTACAGAGGCGGCTTGCCGCTTATCATCAACTTCTTCAACAACCAGTACGGCATGGGCGGACAGACAAGAGGCGAGACCATGGGCTATGACATGCTTGCCAGAATCGGTGCAGGTGTGAATCCCGAACAGATGCATGCGGAGAGAATCGATGGCTACAATCCATTGGCAGTCATTGATGCAATGAAACGTAAGAAAAAAATCCTGGAAGAGAAGGCCGGGCCTGTGCTTCTGGATACGCTTACCTACAGGATCGCCGGGCATTCACCCTCCGATGCTTCCAGCTACAGGTCCAAAGAGGAAATCGATGCATGGATGGCGCAGGATTCACTTGTCAGCTACAAAGAAGCCTTGAAGAATGCGAAAGTTGCAAAAGAGGATGCCTTTGCCGAAATACTTGAGAATACGAAAGAGCTCATTACGAAAGCATGCAGGCTTGCTGCCGATGACAGCGTTTCTCCAAGAATGAACCTGAATGCAAACCCTAACCAGATCGGGGATCTGATGTTCTCCAATAAAAGAGTTGAAAAAATGGAGGACAGGAAGCCCGAAGTGCTGATGCCCATGGAGGAAAATCCAAGGGTGCAGCAGATCGCGAAGAAGATCAGGGTTGGTATACAGGATGGAAAGCCTGTTTCAAAGAATAAGGTATATAATTTCAGAGATGGCGTATTTGAAGCAATAATTGATAAATTCTATACTGATCCCACGCTGATCGCTTACGGTGAGGAAAACAGGGATTGGGGAGGAGCGTTTGCCGTTTACAGAGGCCTGACCGAAGCGCTGCCCTATCACAGACTGTTCAACTCGCCGATATCGGAAGGCGCAATCGTTGGTTCGGCAGTCGGTTACGGCATGTGCGGCGGAAGAGTTATAGTAGAGCTGATGTACTGTGATTTCCTTGGCAGGGCCGGGGATGAGATATTCAACCAGTTGTCAAAGTGGCAGTCAATGAGTGCAGGTGTTTTAAAAATGCCGGTTGTCGTAAGGGTCTCAGTCGGTTCGAAATACGGAGCACAGCATTCACAGGACTGGACTTCGCTCTGCGCCCACATACCCGGTCTCAAGCTGGTATTCCCGGCTACGCCTTATGATGCGAAGGGGTTGATGAATGCCGCACTGATGGGGACAGACCCTGTCATATTCTTCGAGAGCCAGAGATTGTACGACATCGGTGAACTGTTCCACATGGAAGGGGTGCCTGAAGGTTATTACGAGATTCCGATCGGCGAGCCTGATATCAAAAAAACGGGAACGGACATAACAATCCTGACCATTGGCGCGACACTGTACCGAGCTTTGGATGCGGCAAAGATACTTGAAGAGAAATACGGGATATATGCGGAAGTTATTGATGCAAGGTCGATCGTGCCTTTCAATTATGAAAAGGTGCTGGAATCCGTGAAGAAGACCGGCAGGATCCTATTGGCAAGCGACGCCTGTGAACGCGGGTCACATCTGAAGGATATGGCTCAGACGATCAGCGAGCTGGCTTTCGACTACCTTGATGCGCCGCCGGTAGTCATAGGCGCGAAGAACTGGATCACGCCTGCATATGAAATGGAAGAACATTTCTTCCCGCAGGTGGATTGGTTTATAGATGCGATCCATGAAAAAATATTGCCCATTAAGGGGTATGCTGCAAAGAACAATTTTACTTCGGGCGAACAAATTAGAATCAACAGGCTTGGAATCTGATCATACAAATTGATCCAACATATGGCAAGGCCCTGGTGGGATTTATTCCGCCGGGGTCTTGCTTTTATGCTTTCATGGTTTAGTATTTTCATTGACATGTCAAATAATTCATTGCATTATGGCAAACGTTGCCGATGCCAAATTATGGCATACACCCCGCATCAACCACCCATGCGCAATTGTTGCTCGAAGAGCAAAAAAACGGCTGGTTTGATGCCGGATCAGATCAGACCTTCAATTGTCATTGAGGATGCGGACGACTTGATATATGATCTCTTGAACTGACTCTGAAAAAGATGGAAGTACAGGGGCTATTGACAGAAGCTCAGTGAAAAGAATAAACTGTTTCTGACGAAGAGAACATATAAGCTTAATAGTACTTTTGGAGGCGATTTTATGTCAAAGATAGCAAAAAGTCTGACTGATCTCATCGGAAACACTCCCTTGCTGGAGTTATCCAACTATAATAAATTGAATAATCCGGACGCGAAAGTGATTGCCAAGTTAGAATCCTTCAATCCTGCTTCAAGTGTAAAAGACAGAATCGGGCTTGCAATGATTAAGGATGCTGAGGAGAAGGGACTTATCAACAAGGACACCGTGATCATAGAGCCAACGAGCGGAAATACCGGAATTGCGCTGTCCTTCGTGGCCGCAGCCAGAGGGTATAAGCTGATTATAACCTTACCGGAAACCTTCAGTATTGAAAGAAGAAACCTGATGAAGGCGCTTGGGGCCGAACTGGTGCTGACTCCCGGAGCTGAAGGAATGCCGGGCGCAATAAAAAGGGCTTTGGAACTCGCTGAACAAACACCGAATTCATTCGTACCGCAGCAGTTCGAGAATCCTTCAAATCCGGAAGCTCACAGAAAGACGACAGCGGAGGAAATCTGGAGAGACACCGATGGCCAGGTTGACATATTCATAGCGGGAGTGGGTACCGGGGGTACGATAACAGGAGTTGGTGAAGTGCTGAAAATGAGAAAACCGGGTGTTCAGATTGTTGCGGTTGAACCGTTCGATTCGCCTGTACTGTCCGGCGGAGAAAAAGGGCCTCATAAGATTCAAGGTATTGGAGCGGGATTTATACCAGGGGTATTGAATAGAAGCATCATTGATGAGATATACAAGGTCAGGAACGATGAAGCGTTTGAAACTGCAAGAAGTCTTGCGAGAACAGAGGGGCTGCTCGTGGGGATATCCTCCGGCGCAGCAGCCTTTGCTGCAACGCAGATCGCAAAAAGACCGGAAAACAAAGGCAAAAACATAGTCGTTCTACTCCCTGATACAGGGGAGAGATACCTGTCAACAGCACTGTTCCAGACAGAATAAGAAAAACTTATATCTTTAGCATGAAACCTGGCAAAATAAGATCCTGCCCTACGACTGATCGGGTAGGATCTTTGTTGTGTAAGAGGAGCCTGCCTTTGAAGACAGGCCTCTGACAAATTCCTTTCCAGTACACTCAGACCCTGCAGCCGTTTTTTGAATACAGGTAGCTGTACAGTGTTCCGTGCCGAAGCTCATCTGTGATGATTTCCGTGAGCATGTTGATATGGATCTTGTTCTGCAGTGCAAAGAGAATTTTGCGATATTTTATTACTGCGCCTTCCTCGCCTTGCAGCGCCTTTGCCAGTCCTGAGCAATAGGAGGCCGGCTTGGTGAAGGGTGTTTCCTTTGGCGGAGGCAGAACCTGCCCTGTCAGTTGAAAGTATATCAACCTGAATAGTGTAAAATGGTGTATTTCATTATCCCGGATTCCACGTATTATTTCCTTGTCTTCGTTTGTCGGAGCGGTACTTATCAAATATTCATAGAACAACCTGTCTTCACGTTCTCCCGCCACCGCACCCACGATCAGCTGCAGTGCATCCTGCAGATTGGCGGGGTAAATGTACTGCTGCAGGTCACTCATGTCCGGCATCCCTGGTATTTGTGCCCCTGGAAAAATTGTTCCCTGCCCAGGCATCCCCAGCGTCGGTATCCCTGGAACCTGTGCCCCCTGCATGGGCATTCCCTGCACCGGTGCATATTGTCCTTGCGGAATGTACTGCTGCATTGCAGGCGTAGTTTGATACGGATTATAGTATGGCATTTTCCGGACCTCCTTGATACAATGAAAAAAGATTTGGGTCACCAGTTTTTCACTTGTATTACATATAATATAATATGCCTTCTTCAGGAATTGAGTTCTTATTGGCACAAATACAACTGTTTCTATTTACATAATCCTGAACCTTGTGCAGCAAATGCTACTGCGTTTGCCGCCTCCATACCGCTCTTCAGTGCTCCCTGCATCCAACGGTGCAATGCGGAGGTATGTTCTCCGGCAAAGAAAACCCTGTTGCCGTATTCAGGCTGCAGCATCGTCCATGAAAACAGCTTTTTCTGCTGTGGCGTGAAATAACAGAAAGCCCCCCTGAAAAAAGGATCTTTATCCCAGAGCTGTGTTTTGTATTGTGTCACCACTGGGTCAAGCCAACCTGGATTCAAACCGTGAATTTCTTCAACATCCCTTTTCAACTTCCTGAAGCGTTCGGCATCCGGCAGATTTCCAATTCTGACAGCGTCCAGATTGAAGTTGTAGGAAGCCAATAATACACCTTCACTGTCGCTACCCGGCAGACGCTTGCTTCTTCCGTCTGCCGGGTATGCGGGAGCGGCTGCAAAGGAGTCGCCTGCAATATCTGCAGAAGGATACCAGGTTGTATTGGAGGGAAGATCCGTATAAGAGCCGCCGCCATAAATTCCCTGTTTCTCCCAGAAACGTCCGGAACACCGGAATAGTGTCTTCTGAGCGGGTGAATAGGTGACTTCCCTGATTGCCTGCATCTTGGACGAAGAGAACAACGGCTGAATATCAAGTACCCTGAGAACGGAAAACGGTACAGCACAGATAACATAGTCAAACTGGCCGAAGCCATGCCTGCCATTGCCCATTTCTCTGTAAGCAAGAGCTACAGCGCCTGTATCAGGGTCCATGAAAATACCGCTGACAGCGCAGCCATTTTTCCATGCAACACTTCCAAGCTTGTTTTCAGGTACCTGAGGGTAATATTTCCCAGGGTTGCGGCTGATAAAGGAATGATAGAGGGCCTCCGGAAGCTTGATCATACCGCCTGAGATTTCATACATATAGGTGAAATTGGCAGGAAAGTATTCCTGAACATAGTCAATGTAATTGTTATAAAGGAATCTGCCGCCGATCGGGAACAGGTTTGACAGCAGGCTTATGGCTCCCTGGCTCAGCCCCTGCCGTTCCATTGCCTGTCTGGTATCAAGTCCGTCCCAGAATAATGTTTGCGGTGAATATGCAGGCAGAACCTCAAGTATTTCCCTTCGGACACATGGAGGCGCCTGAAGTACGGGAGCCTCTATCCCATAGAACCCAAGCTGCTGCCAGGATTGTGCCGTTTCCCAGGGATTCATGGCATAGGTGGGATAAATATATCTTCGTACACTTTCACCGTCAGGGTCATTGCGTACCCTTATATTCTGCAGATAGATGAAAGCTGCGGGGTTTGTCTGGATAAACGGTCTGGTGTTCAGAGCAAACAGGTCGATATAGTGCCAGACTGTTTCATGTCCCACTGGCAGACGCATGGCGCCGAACTCACCATAAAGCCTTTTCTCCTGATCAAAGTAGTATGTATAGATCCTGCCGCCGATGCGTTCGGAATTTGCTTCAAAAATGGTTATATCAAACCCGGCCTTCCTCAACTCGAATGCGGCTGCCATTCCAGCCAGTCCGCCGCCGATGATGCCAACCTTTTTACCACGGCAGCTTCCGGCAGCGACAATGTTGTTTATATCAGGAGATGGAGCTAAAACGGATGAAATATATGGGAAGTCCTCTGGGTGCCGGTTCCTTAAAAGAGCATTCATCTCCATTACCCGTCTCTGTCCGGCGCTTGGGTTGAGCGGCTGCTGCATGGCTTGAATCGTGATGTCCGGTGTATTCAAAAATGGCATGTGAGGTTCACCACAAAGTATGATAATTTCATTCATTCTATGAAATCGTTCACAGGAATGTGCAGGGTGCCGGTAAAAAAACTCTTGAAAGCTGAAATAAATCGTCCCACAAATGGTTTTTATTAGGTATAATAATGTTTACAGGTAATGTTTACAGTATTTTATTTAAGAGGTATTGTACATGAAAAAAAAGCTAATCCTTATCATTGTGGCAATCCTTGTTGTGGCAGGACTTGCCGGTGCTCTGGCCGTTTATTTAATAAACAGGGGGGTTCAAGCCAGTGAAGACGAGGAGTTTATCCCTTCAGCCGGCAAACTTGATGTCAGTAGACTGAAAGATGAAAAAATCACGATATACTTTGAAAACAGAGCGAATACTGTAATGCCTGATGTACTTGCTGCAGTCAATGAGAAACTTCGTTCGGAACTGAAAACGGAACTTGCATTTGAAATGATATGGGAGAATCCCGATCAGTATTATGCAAAAATAAAAGAGGATATGGCTGCGGGCAAACCATGTGATGCTTTTTCCTATTCTTCCTATTTCCCCGCATCCTTGGGACAACTTGCAAAGGATGGCCTTGCCAGGGAACTGACCAGTGATCTGACCAAATATGCGCCCAATTATATCGGTAAATTCTCCAGTGAGGATATTAAGGCAATTTCCACGGACGGAAAGATATATGCAATTCCATACAGGATACCGGCAGCCAGCATAAAGTGCGCAATTGTAAGAGATGACTTAATGACCAGGTACAACATACCGGAAATCAAAAGCTATAAAGATTTCGAGGTTTACCTCAATGCCGTGAAAAAAAATGACCCCGACCTGATTCCATTGAATTATTGGGATACGACCCTTGGACTCTTTTCCGAAATCAACGGATATGCGGTGCTGGATTATGAAATAGGACTGGTTTACAAGTGGGATGATCCCTCTATGAAAGTGATGGCGTGGGAACAGACACCGGATTTTGCCGATGGCATTAGAACGATACAGGACTGGTATGACAAGCAATATCTGATTCAGAACATGGGTATTGCACAAATAGATGAAAACATGATAACAAGCGGAAAATGGGCATCTTTCATAGGCAACTGGGGTGATGAGTTCAACTATAATGGTATATTGGCATTGGGCGGCATCAGGAATTACAAATATATTGCATATCCACTGTATAACGGAATCTCTCCAAGAAATTCCCCATTGGAAAATGCGCTCGTGATCAATCCAAAATCAGCACAATCAGACAGGGTTTTGATGTTCATCAACTGGCTTCAGTCCAAACAGGAAAATTATGACCTGCTGATGTATGGAGTGAAAGGCAGGAATTATACCGATATGGGGGACTATATCGTTCCACCAGAAGATGTTGATGAGCAGGATTCCTTCTTTAATTGGGGATGGAGGGCACCTTTTAGAAATATAGAATATGAGCGTGCCAATTTCAGCGGATTGAAGGAGGAGGTTGTGCGCTACAACAAGGTAATAGAGGAGAAAACCAAGTACCTGCCCTCTATAGGTTTTTTACCGGATTTTTCAGCTGTATCGGACTTAATTACAATGAGAAGGTTGGGATTTACCGAATTGGATCAGAAGGTCTACAATGGGATATTGGGAAAGAATGATATTGATGATTTTATAAAGGAACAGAAGGAAAATGGTGTCCAAAATATAATCGATGAGATACAGAAACAGCTTGATGAATTTAAATAATGGATTGATTCTGATCATTTTTTATGGTAAAATCATATTATGATACAACGTTCCACAATGTAAAACGAGGTGTGTATGTCAGAAAAAGGTGCTCAGCTGATTGACAGGCTGCTTGATATAGTAGAATTGCTGACTCTTGAAAAGGATGGGCTTGGTGTCACTGATATTGCCAACAGGACGAGCCTGCACAAGAGTACGGTTCACAGAATTGTAAGCGCACTGGCGGAACGCGGCTACATAGAAAAGGTTCCTGAACGGAGTGTGTACAAGGTTGGCCTGAAATTCGTTGAAATCAGCAGCGTCTATCTTAACAGCGTTGAACTGAAAACTGAAGCGACGCCCTATCTGCGGGAGCTTACGTCAAAACTTGGACAACCTACTCACCTTGCTATTCTTGATGGTACCGATGCCGTATATATTGAGAAGGTTGACGTGCTAAACAACATAAGGCTGTATTCACAGATTGGACGGAGGATTCCGGTCTACTGCTCGGCACTTGGCAAATGCCTGCTGTCCGGACTGCACGAAGGTGAAATAGATGAGATCGTGCAAAAGAGCAGCTTTATAAAGTTCACGGCAAAAACATTGACCAGGGAAGAGCTTTTACGCCAGGTCAGAGCGGTAACTACCGATGGATATGCAGTTGACGACGAGGAGCATGATGAAGGGATACGTTGCATTGCAGTGCCTGTGAGGGACTACAGAGGTAAAGTCATAGCCTCGGTCAGTGTGGCCGGCCCTGCTTCAGTCTTCCTGCAGAAGAATGACAATGAAACGGCTAAAATGGTTAAGGAAACTGCACTGGTTATTTCAAAAAGAATGGGATACAAATAATTTTTTATAGTTGGAGGTATTGTTCATGTCGAGGATTGTATGTTTTGGGGAAATAATGCTCAGGCTGTCTCCGCCCGGTTATTTGAGGTTTGTACAAGCCAATTCCTTTGATGTTGTATACGGGGGAGGAGAGGCGAATGTAAGTGTATCTCTGGCTAATTACGGTATGAATGCAGCATTTGTCACCAGAGTCCCGGAAAATCCCATCGGGGATAGTGCGGTAAATGAGTTAAGGAGATTTGGCGTCGATACGCAGTTTGTTTCCAGAGGCGGTGACAGGCTTGGAATCTATTTTCTTGAAAAAGGCGCGTCGCAGAGGGCGTCCAAGGTTGTCTACGACCGAAAGTATTCTGCGATATCGGAAGCAAAACCGGGCGACATTGACTGGATGGCTGTTTTTGAAGGCGCTTCATGGTTCCATTTCACCGGAATTACTCCGGCATTGGGCGATCAGCCTGCGGCGCTGACTCTTGAGGCATTGAAATGTGCAAAGGAAATGGGCGTTAAAGTAAGCTGCGACCTGAACTTCCGGAAAAACCTTTGGAGTCCTGTAAAGGCCGGCAGTGTGATGGGCGAGCTGATGCAGTATGTTGATGTATGTATTGCCAATGAAGAGGATGCAGAGAAGGTATTCGGAATAAAAGCTGATGATACTGACATTTCAGGCGGTAAACTCAACCACGGCGGATATAAAAAGGTAGCTGCGGAGCTGAGGCGCAGATTTGGCTTCGAAAAAGTTGCAATCACACTCAGGGGCAGTATTTCAGCATCGGACAACATATGGGCGGCCATGCTTTATGACGGAACCGATTATTATTTCTCAAAGAGTTATCCGGTACATATTGTAGATAGGGTCGGCGGCGGTGATTCCTTCGGCGGTGGGCTGATTTACGCGCTTTCAAACGGTTATTCGCCTGCGGACACCATTGAATTCGCAACAGCTGCTTCGTGTTTGAAACACTCCATAGAAGGCGACTTCAACCATGCCACACTTTCAGAGGTCAAGGCGCTTATGGGCGGAGATGGCTCCGGACGGGTGCAGCGGTGACAGGTATTTCCGGGAAATAACAGGAGAAAGAACATAGCGGGAGACAGAATATAACAGGAAACAGAACATATTAAATTATATGGGAGGTTATAAAATGGAAACAAGAAATGCATGCAATCCTTTGGATTTTAAGAATTACACTACAGACAGGCTGCGAACTGATTTTTTATTGCAGAATCTTTTTGTTCAAAATGAAGTGAGAATGGTGTACAGCCATATCGACAGGATCATTACCGGGGGTATCGTACCTGTAAAGCCTGTCAGGCTGGAGGCCGGAAGCGAACTGAGAGCGGATTTTTTCCTTGAGAGGCGGGAAATCGGCATCATCAATATAGGCGGAGAAGGAAAGGTTATTGCAGATAGCGTTGAATATGTACTTGGAAACAAGGATGGACTATATATTGGTATGGGTACTAAACAAGTCTCATTTGAAAGCATCAATACGGACAAACCTGCAAAATTCTATTTCAATAGTACGCCGGCTCACAAGACATACCCGACAGTCCGGATAAGGGCTGCTGAAGCGGAGACGGAGAAGCTCGGCTCACTTGAGCAATCCAATGCAAGGACTATTCACAGATACATTCACCTGAAGGGTGTCAGGAGCTGCCAGCTTGTCATGGGGATGACGGAACTGGAACCCGGGAGTGTTTGGAATACGATGCCCTGTCACACCCATGAAAGACGCATGGAGGTATACCTTTATTTCGACATGCCGGATAATGCCGTTGTATCCCATTTTATGGGCGAGCCCTCGGAAACAAGGCATATCATTGTCAGGAATGAAGAAGCTGTCATTTCACCAAGCTGGTCCATACATTCCGGGTGCGGAACAAGAAATTACACCTTTATCTGGGGAATGGCCGGTGAGAACCAGGTGTTTGCCGATATGGATGCAGTAGCCATGACCGCTTTAAAATAAAAATTATTTGGAGGTGTTTATTATGATATTGGATAATTTCAAGCTTGATAACAAAGTGGCAATCGTAACAGGAGCCAGTACCGGCCTGGGACAGGGCATGTCCATAGCTCTGGCGGATGCAGGCGCAAATGTAGTTGGTGTCGATTATGTAGACATGCCGGAAACAAAGGCGACGATTGAAGGAATGGGGAAAAGATTTCTTGGCATAAAAGCGAATCTGATGACAATTGAACCGATTGATGGAATTATCGAAGCTGCTTTGAAAGAATTCGGCAGAATTGATATATTGATCAATAATGCAGGTATCATCAGAAGGGAAGACGCGGTTGAATTCTCTGAAAAGAACTGGGACGATGTCATGAATATTAATGTCAAGACGGTTTTCTTCTTCAGTCAGGCTGCAGCCAGACAGTATATAAAGCAAGGCACCGGCGGAAAGATCATCAGTGTTGCTTCCATGCTCTCCTTTCAGGGGGGAATAAGGGTACCGTCCTATACGGCCAGCAAGAGCGGTGTTATGGGTATTACAAGAGCAATGGCGAATGAGTGGGCAAAACATAATATCAATGTAAATGCGATTGCACCCGGTTACATGGCAACGAACAACACCGCACCGCTTCGCGCTGACGAGGAAAGAAGCGCGGCGATTCTCGAGAGGATTCCTGCAGGCAGATGGGGAACACCGGACGATGTAATGGGACCTGTGGTCTTCCTGGCTTCCAATGCATCCAATTATATAAACGGCTATACTGTGGCAATTGACGGAGGCTGGCTCGCAAGGTAGACAGCAGGATGAAGACATAAATTCAGCAATGACACTGTTATTGCTGATACAGACATCGTTTACAGGAAAGGCAGCCGTGTCCAATCGCTTGATGATATCGTCAAACGATTGGACACGGTATTTTATTAGGTATGGCGCTTTTGTAAAAATGTGTGATTCATCTTTGGAGAGAATGGTATAATATACTACGAACCATTCCACTGTCAGAGTGTATCAGACGGTATATTTCGAGGAAAGGAACATGATAATGAAAATAGCTATTCTGTCAGGAAACCCCAAGCAGGAGGGTCTGTGCCAGTCAGTTATCGGTGCTGCCGCGGAGGGCGCAAGAGCAGGCGGCGCGGAAGTGGACGAAATCAGACTCTGTGATTATGAAATGAACCGATGCAAGATTTGCGGCGACGGATGGGGAACGTGCCGCACTGAAAACTACTGTTCCTTCGGTTCGGACGGGTTTGACGAGGCCAAAGCACGTCTTGCGGCATGTGATGCGATCGTTCTCGCAACGCCGGTTTACTGGGGGGAAACTACGGAAGCGTTTAAAAGCTTCATCGATAAATTACGCAGGTGCGAATTCAATAATACAGGAACACTTCGCGACAAACAGGTATTGATCATAGCATGCCCGGGAGGCTCGGGAAACGGCCTGCTGACTTGTCTGGATCAAATGGATCGTTTCTGCAGACATACGGGCGCGATCATATTTGACTATATCGGTGTCAACAGATGGAATAACGATTATAAAAAGCAGGCGGTCAAAGCTGCAGTTCAGGCAATTGCTGCAGGAAGAGAAAATGGGGATACTATATAAAAGAGAATTTGCCACATGAAAAGAGGGATATACTGATGAATAAAATTAAAATTGCCAATACGGACCTCAATGTCTCGGAGATCTCGCTCGGATGCATGAGAATGGCGGGTATTTCGGTCAAAGAAGCGGCTGTTGTTGTAAGCACGGCATTGGAAGAGGGGATTGACTTCTTTGACCATGCGGATATCTATGGCGGTGGGAAATCGGAAGAAGTATTTGCCCAGGCAATTGATATGAAGCCTGGTAAGCGCGAGAAAATCTTCTTGCAGACGAAATGCGGGATAAAACAGGGTTATTGGGATTTTTCAAAAGAGAACATATTGGCAGCTGTTGACGGCAGTCTAAAACGGCTGAAAACGGATTATATCGACGTTCTGCTCCTTCATCGCCCGGATGCGCTTGTAGAGCCGGAGGAGGTCGCGGAGACCTTTACAAAGCTGAAGGACAGCGGCAAGGTCAAATATTTCGGCGTGAGCAACCAGAATCCCATGCAGATCGAACTGCTCAGCAGGTATGTCAAGCAGAAGCTTGTCATCAATCAACTGCAATTCAGTATTACAAATACGGGAATGATCGATGCCGGCATCAATGTAAATATGAAAATTGACGCATCTGTCGACAGGGATAATAGTATTTTGGATTATTGCCGCTTGAAGGATATCACGATCCAGGCATGGTCACCGTTCCAATATGGCTTTTTTGAGGGAGTGTTCCTTGATAATGACAAGTTCCCGGAAATAAATAAGAAGATCGACGAACTGGTTAAGCTGAAAGGCGTACCCAATACAGCAATCGCAATAGCCTGGATTTTAAGGCATCCTGCGAGGATCCAGCCTATATTGGGGACAATGAATCCCAACCGTTTGAAGGATATATGCAAAGCTTCGGATATCAAGCTTAGCAGACCTGAATGGTATGAGCTATACAGAGCCGCGGGAAACAAGCTTCCGTAACAAGCTTGTGGCTAATGAATTGACGAAGTGTTTGAACGGAATCGTTAAGCTGAAATAAATATCTGTTAATCTGCCCAGATTTTGCGTATAATATAAAAGCAAATAATTATTATTTGCTTTTATATTATACTTTTTATTTTAACTCTAAATGTTTAGCAGGCCAGGGAGGAGTTTGATGCATTTGAAGATAAGACGGCTTTTAGCCGTTGTTTTTATAGGTGCTGTTGTATTGACCGGGTGTGGACGGGCAGCGGGAAATACTACGGGAGAAACAACCGGATTATCTGAAATCAGCGATTCGGAATTTAATATAGTTACTTCGTTCTATCCGGTTTATATCGCTACAATAAATATTACAAGGGACATACCCGGCGTTACAGTCAAAAACATGACAAAGCCGCAGACAGGGTGCCTGCATGACTATTCACTGATGCCCGATGATTTGAAGACTCTTGAAAAGGCGGATGCATTCATTGTTAATGGAGCTGGCATGGAGGCCTTTCTTGACAGTGTGATCAAACAGCAGAAGAACTTGAAAATTGTTGAAGCCAGCAGCGGGATCAAGCTTTTAAAAGACGATAATGGCGTTGACAATCCACATGTATGGGTCGGTATTTCAAATGCGGTCACTTATGTTAACAATATCGCCTCGCAGCTCTCCGTGCTGGACACTGCCCATGCAGACGGTTACAAGGCAAATGCAGCTGCTTATGTTCAAAAGCTTGAAATCCTGAAGAAGGATATGCACAGCGCGATCGACGGATTGAAGACCCGGGATATCATTACCTTTCATGAGGCATTTCCGTATTTTGCACAGGAATTCAACCTCCGTATCGCAGCCGTCATAGAGCGGGAACCCGGGTCGGAGCCGACGCCCAAAGAGTTGGGCGATATGATCGATATGATTGGGAAGTCAGAAATCAAAGCCCTGTTCGCAGAGCCGCAGTACTCCTCAAAAGCTGCGAACGCGATAGCGCGCGAAACGGGAGCCAAAGTATATGAGCTTGATCCTGTCGTAACAGGAGATATGAGCGCCGATGCTTATGATGCCTATATAGATGCAATGGAGTTGAATAAGAAGACACTGCAGGAAGCTTTGAAGTAATTCTCTGTGAAACCGGAGGTAGGATATGGCGAACCCGAAACATATGAAATGCGAAGGTGAATGCTGCGGTCTGTGCTGTACGAAGATTGAAAACTTCGGTGTAGCCAGGGGACCGATGATCATTCTTGAAAATGTGAATATACACATACACTGCGGTGAGCTCACTGCGATCATCGGACCGAACGGCGCAGGCAAAAGTACACTCCTGAAGGCGCTGCTCGGGGAAATACCTCATACGGGGGAGTTGAAATATCTTGACGCAAAGGGATCCAAAAGCGATAAACCGTTGATAGGCTATGTGCCGCAGCAGCTTAGCTTTGACCGCGGTTCACCAACAAGTGTGCTTGATTTGTTTATTGCGAGCCGTTCAAGAATGCCTGCCTGGATATTCAAGCCTGCGAAAGTAAAGAAAAAGGCGCTGGAAGGTCTCTCCAAGGTAAAAGCGGAGCATTTGACAGACCGCAGGCTCGGCGCTTTATCCGGGGGCGAGCTGCAGAGGGTCATGCTGGCGCTGGCGCTTGACCCGGTACCGAACCTGTTGCTGTTGGATGAACCTGTTTCAGGTATTGATCAGGGCGGCCTTGAGCTGTTTTACAATACCGTATCGGAACTGAGGCAGAATTACGATCTTTCCATCATCCTCATATCCCATGATCTTGATCTTGTCGCAAAGTATGCCGACCGCGTGGTCCTGCTCAATAAAACCGTTATCAGCAGCGGCACGCCAAAGCAGGTATTCAGCGATGAGCGGACGTTGAAATCCTTTGGAATTTCTTATCTGCTCCAGAATTCCGGACCTGAAGTCAATGGAGATCATGAAGGGGGGAAGGCCTGATGCTTGAGCTGTGGTATCGTATTGTAGATTTTATCCTTCCCTTTGAGTGGACAAATCATGAATTTATGAAGAATGCGCTTCTCGCCATCCTTCTTTTAACACCCCTGTTTGGGCTTCTGGGTACGATGGTGGTCAGCAACAGGATGGCTTTCTTCTCCGACTCCATCGGTCACGGCGCTTTTACAGGCATAGCGCTTGGAGCGTTGCTGGCCGGTATACAGCCAATCTGGGGCGCGATTCTGTTCTCCATCCTTTTTGCCATCACGATTACAGTAATAAAAAATAAAAGCAGGGCATCTACTGATACGATCATTGGAGTATTTTCCTCCACTGCCGTAGCCGTTGGTCTTGTAATCATGTCTCTGGGCGGGAATTTCAACAAATATTCCTCCTATCTTGTCGGAGATTTGCTCAGCATTGCACCATTTGAGATCATGATGCTTTTTATTGCATTCATCGTGATAATTATACTGTGGCTTCTGATTTTTAACCGTGTGCTGCTGATCAGCATCAATCAGTCTCTGGCTGCCAGCCGCGGTGTTAATACGCTGCTGGTCGAGATACTGTTTACGGCAGCGATTGCGATCATAGTGACAATAACGATCCAATGGGTTGGGCTTCTGATCATCAATTCGCTGCTTGTATTACCTGCTGCAGCCTCGCGAAATGTAACGCACAATGTCCGGCAGTACCATGCCGTTTCAGTCGGAATCTCCTTGTTCGCAGGCATCACAGGACTCATCACGTCCTACTACTGGAATACAGCCACCGGCGCGACCATCGTGCTGATAGCAGCTGTAATATTCTTTGTATTGTTCCTGCTCAGAAAGAAGTTTGCAAACTAATGAACCAAATGAACCAAAGGGACGGTTCCTCGTGAACCAAGGGGACGGTTCCTCTGGTTTGGAACCAAGGGGGAACCAAGGGGACGGTTCCTCTGGTTTGCGACCGTGACAGGGGACTGTCCCTTGTCACGCACTATGGCCGCTCCTACATTACATCACGTTCATTGCGCATACTTTCTAATTGTTGAATCTGAGGTACGATGAAGATATTTTAAAATTGAGGGTTTATTTCTGTCCAATTTTTTCTGCGAGCTCATTTAGGTAGACCCAGCGTTCCAAGGCTTCTTCAAGTTGTTTCTCCAGCAGTGCTTTTGAGGATATCAGTTCCTGCAGACGTGTAAAATCTGTTGCTGCGGCTGCCATTTGTGCGTCCGTATCGCCGATTTTGCTCTCCAGACCGGCTATTAAGTCATCTATTTGTTCGAATTCCTTTTGTTCCTTGAAGGTGAACTTCAAAGGGCGGTTCTTCCTGAAGCCTGAAGTGCTGCTTTCTTTGGAGGCGTTCATTCCAGAGGCTGCAGAATCGACACTGGAAGCTGCTTTTGTTCCTGCACCACCAGCTGTCTTTGCTTCTGCTGCTTTATCTGCTGCAGCTCTTTGCCGCACTGTATCCGCATACCAGGAATAGTTGCCCTCAAACCTCTCTACCTCGCCGCTGCCTTCCAGCAAAAAGATCTTTTCAGATACTCTGTCAAGGAAATACCTGTCATGTGAAACTACGACTACGGCTCCGGGAAAATCGTCCAGATAGCTTTCGAGTATGGCAAGGGTCTGTATGTCGAGATCGTTTGTAGGTTCATCCAGCAGCAGGATATTTGGCGCTCCCATTAATATACGCAGTAAATAGAGCCTTCTTTTTTCTCCGCCGGATAATTTTGAGATGGGTGTCCATTGCGCCGAGGATGGGAAAAGGAAGCGCTCCAGCAACTGTGAGGCGCTGATGGTGCCGTCGGGCGTGGTGATATATTCTGCTTCGTCCCTGATATATTCAATAATTTTGCGCGTTTCATCCATTTCTTCGTTTTCCTGCGTGAAGAAACCTGTTTTGACTGTATCGCCAATATCGACACTGCCTTGATCAGGTGGAAGAATTCCTGCCATCAGCCTGAGCAGCGTTGATTTGCCAGCGCCGTTCGGACCGATGATTCCGATCCGATCGTCTCTTAGCATGATATAGCTGAAATCCTTTATGATTAATTTATCTTCATAACTTTTTCCTGCATGGGAAAGTTCTACAATTTTCTTTCCGAGACGTGCTGAACCAGCTTTGATTTCGATATTTTCATACGCGGAGGGAGCCTTTTCGTCCGCCAGCTTATCAAATCTGTCGATCCTGGCTTTCTGCTTGGTCGAGCGGGCCTGAGCGCCCTGTCTGATCCATGCAAGCTCGCTGCGGTATAGATTCTGACGTTTCCGTTCCGACGCCTGCTCCAATTCCTCGCGCTCCGCTTTCATTTCTAGAAATTTGCTGTAGTTGGCCTGATAACTGAAAAGCCTCCCGTTATCGAGTTCAATGATCCTGTTGGCCACCCTGTCAAGGAAATACCTGTCGTGAGTCACCATCAGCAGCGAACCTCTGCGGCTGTTCAAAATCTTTTCGAGCCAATCTACGACCGAGTTGTCAATGTGGTTCGTCGGCTCGTCAAGGATCAGCAGGTCTGCCGGATGAGTGAGTGCAGAAGCCATTGCAACGCGCTTTTTCTGACCTCCGGAAAGAGTGCCGATTTTCGCATCGAAGTCCATAATCCCAAGCCTTGTAAGAAGCGTTTTTGCCTCATATTCCGCCATTTCACGCGCAGCAGGGGACATGCCTGCAAAGACCTGTTCCAGCACGGTGGCATCACCTGCAAAGGAGGGATTCTGCGGCAGAAATTCTATTCTCAGGCCATTTGCCTTGATGATCCTGCCCTCGTCGGGAGTTTCCTGGCCTGCAATCAGCTTTAAAAGGGTAGACTTGCCGGTACCATTGATACCTATGAGACCGATCTTTTCGCCCTCGTTGATACCCAATGATATCTGGTTAAGTAGAATCTTCTCACTATATGCTTTTGAAATTTTCTCGGCTGATAATAAGTTCACCTGACGGTACATTTCCTTTCACAGAGCTTGTATATATCTTGTATATATCATTTGCACAATATTTTGCTTCACTATTCTAACATACAAAACGGAATTTGTCACAGCACTCATTGCATTACCTGCCAGCCGTACACCTATAAAAATCTGTTGAAATTTGTAAAATACTTTATTATAATTTAAGAGAAACAGAATATTAAAACTAACAGAAAAAGCAATGAGGCCTTTTGCAGGATTATGTCTTCCAAAAAGCCTTTTTTTTTCAAAACATAACAAGAATGGGGAAACAAATGATAAATGACATAAGAACTGAGGGGAAAACAGACATTGTTCAAATGATCAGAGATGAAAATGTTCAGTCGTGCTTTCAACCTATAGTGTCTATCGCCAAAAGGAGCATTGTTGGGCTGGAAGGTTTGATAAGGGGGTTGACCGGAAGCCCGGGCGAATATGTTTCACCGCTCGAGCTGTTTGAAACAGCCGAAAGAGTTGATATGACGATCGAACTTGACAGGCTGTGCAGGTGGAAAACCATCAGAGCATTTTCTGAGTACTATTACAGAACCACGGATTATATGTTGTTTTTAAATATTGATTCCTCGGTAATCGACCGGGTCGGGGGCTCGAATTACCTGCTGAAGCAAACGAAGGAATATGGGATAAACCCTGAACGTATCATCATAGAAATCAATGAATCCAAAGTGACCAATACGGATTCCCTGGTCGATTTCGTAAAAAGATATAGAAGCTATGGATTCCTGATTGCTGTAGATGATCTCGGCACAGGATTTTCCAATCTGGACAGAGTTACCATGATCAGGCCTGAAATCATCAAGATAGACAGGCAGCTTGTCTCCAACCTGAATCGGATATTATATAAACAGGAGGTATTCAAGAGCCTTATCAGCCTGGCGAACAGGATAGGTGCCCTTGTCATTGCCGAAGGAGTCGAGCAGATCAGTGAGGTGCTGAGTGCAATGGAGCTCGGGTCCCACATGCAGCAGGGGTATTATTTCTCAAAGCCGTTATTCCCGTCTGCTGATGTAAAGCTGATCCCCTCTGTAATCATGGAAGAAACCATGAAGAATTACAGGATTTATATGAAAGACAAGGCAAAAGTTCGGCACGGTGCGATTTCCGGAATGAATTTTGTTCTGGATGGCATATATAAATTATTCTGTGAGGCGGACTTCGAGCGGTTTAATGAATTGCTGGAAATGGTCGTCAATTCTAACCGTGGTATCGAGTGTGCCTACATTCTCGATGGAAATGGTTTACAGGTCTCAGAGACTGTCTGCCTGAAACGCTTCAATAACAAAAAGGACTCGCTTTACAAACCAGCTTCCAGAGGATTCGACCATTCATCGAAAAAATATTATTATGAGCTAATCTATGCAAGAATGAACAAATACATAACAGAACCCTATACATCCCTCGCATCCGGCAGCAGGTGTATTACTATTTCCAAGATTTTCAGGGATTTAACAAACAGGCGATTTGTTCTTTGCCTGGATTTTGTAGATGTATAGAACTCTTATACTAACTGTACATTTCCTTCCTCATCGCCTGAATATCTTCACTTTCCAAATACTCGTCATAGGTTACCTGCTTGTTGATCAAACCTTTTGGCGTGATCTCCATCACCCTGTTTGCAACAGTCTGTACAAACTGGTGGTCATGAGATATAAATAAAATAGTACCCCTGCAGTTAATCAAACCGTTGTTCAATGCCGTGATGGACTCCAGGTCAAGGTGATTCGTCGGTTCGTCAAAGAGCAGTGTATTCGCACCTGAAAGCATCATCTTCGCCAGCATGCAGCGGACTCTTTCACCTCCGGAGAGAACACTGGCCTTCTTCATTGCTTCATCACCGGAAAACAGCATTCTGCCGAGCCATCCCCTCAGGAATGTTTCAGTCGGTTCCTTTGAATATTGCCTGAGCCATTCCACCAGAGTCAGATCAACGCCTTCAAAATAGGAGGTGTTGTCTTTGGGGAAATAAGCGCGGTTGGTGGTGATACCCCATTTGTAGTAGCCGCTGTCCGGTTCCAGCTCCTCTGCCAATATTTTCATCAAAGTGGTTTTCTCCTGGCTGTTGGGTCCGACAAGTGCCACTTTTTCACCTTTGCTTATTGTAAAGCTTATGTTGTCAAGGATTTTCACCCCGTCAATTTCTTTCGTAAGGCCACTCACAGTCAGCAGGTCATTTCCGACTTCCCTTTCAGGCTTGAAATCCACGAAGGGGTATTTGCGGGAAGAGGGTCGGATATCTTCCAGTGTAAGCTTTTCCAGTTGCTTTTTGCGCGAGGTTGCCTGCTTGGACTTGGAGGCATTGGCGCTGAACCTCTGGATGAATTCCTGCAGTTCCTTCATCTTGGCTTCTGTTTTGCGGTTCATGTCCTTTGCCTGCTGAAGCGCAAGCTGACTTGATTCGTACCAGAAGTCGTAGTTGCCTGCATACATCTGAATCTTGCCGTAGTCAATATCGGCGATCTGTGTGCAGACCTTGTTCATAAAATGCCTGTCATGTGAAACGACGATAACAGTATTGTTAAAATTGTAAAGAAAGTTCTCCAGCCAGGTGATGGAAGGTACATCCAGATGGTTTGTAGGCTCATCCATCAGCAGGATGTCGGGTGCGCCGAAAAGAGCCTGGGCAAGCAATACCCTGACCTTCAGACTGGTATCCAGATCGCCCATCTTTTTATAATGGAATTCCTCGCTGAGGCCCAGCCCGTTAAGCAGCGTGGCAGCCTCGGAATCGGCCTCCCAGCCGTTAAGCTCTGCAAATTCCGTTTCCAGCTCGGATATTTTTATTCCGTCTTCTTCCGAAAACTCCGGTTTGCTGTATAGCACTTCCTTCTGATCCATTATATCGCAGAGCCTTTTATGGCCCATGATCACTGTCTTCAG
>DBTX01000060.1 GCA_002307275.1 Hungateiclostridiaceae bacterium UBA1305 | reverse complement strand
TCTTTTCAAAGGCCATTGATTCATCCGTTTCAAGTACGGATACAGCATTCCTGCCAAGTGTGATATCGATGAGTTCTCCAACTATTTCCTTACTTTGCAGTGATTTTACCTTACCATAATTTTTATCGGCAACAGTTTTGATTCTTTCCCTTAACTCCGGAATGCCCATTTCAAGCCGATCCAGTCTTATTGTAGGTACGCTCACAGAAAACAGGTCGGACAGTTCTTCATCTGTCAGGAACGGGTCCTGCTTGATCTTTTCCGATAATATTTGCTGCCGTTCTTTTTTTAATAATGATGACCTGCTCATCCAGATTTAACCCACCTGCAATCTTAATTTTTAAAGCTTTGTTTAATTATTACCTGGTGCTATATCCTAATACTAAAAGTATATTATATATTTTCAAAGTATGCAACAATTTCCGAAAAAAATTCCTAAAACTATAAAAAATTCGAAGGTATCTAGCCCCACTTGTGGTGCAATTTTGCGAATTCGCCTTCATGGCGCAATTTGCTAGACAAATAACCTGGATAGAAAAGGCCCTGCAATATGGCTTACAGGGCTCTTCATACTTTTAATGAATTATTTATTCTGCTTTACTTATTACTGTCAATCACATGGAGATTCTTTTTAATGTAGTCGTACAGCGAGTAAATGGTTATGATAACAGCCAGAAGCATCGCATAGTCGTCGAATTGAAAATCGGTAAACAAGCTGATTGGAAAATTTTTCAAAAGCATTGCAACGATTGCGATATCCTGTAATACTGTCTTCCACTTGCCTAGTTTACTGGCAGCAATTACAACGCCCTCGCCGACTGCGACAAGTCTGAATCCTGTAACGATAAATTCTCTTGATATAATAATCATGGCAACCCATACATTAACATCTCCGCTTTGCACAAGTGCCATTAATGCCGCTGTTACAAGAAGCTTATCTGCGATCGGATCAAGAAATTTGCCAAAGTTGGTCACAAGCTTATATTTTCTGGCGATATACCCGTCTACTGCATCGGTGCTAGATGCGACTACAAAAATACCGGCGGCAATATAGCTTCCATAGAAATGAATAAAGCTGTTAAATGCTATCATTTGAGACTGCATGAAATGTAAAAAACCGGCATTAACGATTACATCTGGAATCGGTATGATAAAAAGCATCAAAATCGGTATGAAACCTATTCTGGATAATGTAATTTTATTGGGCAGATTCATTTTTAACCTCTCCTGTTAAATCATATTGACCGCTGTTTAATATATTAACTGTTACCATCATGCCAGTTTCAAGGGGCTCACTGCTTGTGAAGTATATAAGGCCGTCAATGTCCGGAGCCTCTGCATAACTCCTTCCGAAATAGAAAATACCATCCTCTGCAACACCTTCAACCAGGACCTTGTATTCCTTTCCCAGCCTATCGGAATTTTTTTCCGAGGATATTTTCTGCTGCAGGCGCATCAGTTTGGAATGCCGCGATCTTTTAATTCCAGCTGTGATTTGACCTTTCATAAGCGCAGCAGGCGTTCCATCTTCTTTAGAATACATAAATACACCAAGTCTGTCAAATTTATATTTTTCAATAAAAGCAGTTAATTTATTATAGTCATCCTCAGTTTCACCAGGGAATCCCACTATCAACGAAGTTCTTACAGTCAAGCCGTTTATTCGCCTTCTAAGTTCTTCCAAAAGCATTTCAACCTCACGGCTGCTCCCACGGCGAGCCATCCTTTTTAAGACGGTATCACTTGTATGCTGTATGGGTATGTCAAGATATTTGCACACCTTGTCATTATTTGCGATTTCATCGATCAAAATGTCATCGATTTCATCCGGGTAGCAATAAAGAAGGCGTATCCACTCTATCCCTTGTATTGTGCTTAACCCCCTGATCAATTCGACGAGCCTCTTTTCGCCATAAATATCAAGGCCATATCTGGTGGTATCCTGAGCAACCAGGATTACTTCCTTGACTCCAGAAGCTGCAAGTTTTACAGCTTCTGTCAGTATTTCCTCTTTTTTTCGGCTTCTGAACCTTCCGCGAAGGGAAGGAATCACACAATAGGTACAGCAATTGTCACAGCCTTCAGCGATTTTTATATAGGCAAAGCCCTCACCGGTTGAGAGGATTCTGTCGCCTTCAAAAAAATCCGTGCCTTCAAGTTCTCCATAGATCGAAGGATGCTTTCCTTCATAAGCCTCATTGATGATTGAAGTGATTTCGGAATAGCTCCCTGTTCCAAGTACGGCATCCACTTCAGGAATCTCATCAAGAATCATTTGTTTATATCTTTGTGCAAGACACCCTGTAACAATAAGCAGTTCGCAGCTTTTTTCCTTGAAGGCAGCCATTTCGATTATTGTATTGATTGATTCCTGCTTTGCACTTTCTATGAAACCGCAAGTATTTACGATGATAATCTGTGCTTCACTTGTCTCAGTGACTATTTCATAACCGTAACCTTTAAGGGCCCCAAGCATCAATTCGCTGTCCACAAGATTTTTAGGGCAGCCAAGTGATACCAACCCGATTTTTCTGTTCAAATCATACAACTCCCTGTAATTTTGAATAAATTACCGCATTAAAAAATATCTCTAATAAATATACACCTTCAAGGCTATATACTCAATAGAAATGTAGCTGCAAAAAGCTGAAGCACTTTCTTATTTTCTGAGTATTGCAGTGGTGGGTTTCCGTGTCCGCTTGCTAAAGAACATTTCCTGTAATATTATGGTAGGCTTCACGGAAAGTGTCATACGAGAAACCTCTGTGTAAAAGGAACATATATGCTTTTTTTATAATCTTTTCATCGGTCATGTCATATTTTCCAAATTTTCGTTTCAATAAACCTTCTGCAACTGAAATATCTTCTACTTTCCAGTCATCCAGGACTTCATCGGCGATCTCTTCTGAGATGCCCCGCATAAGAAGTTCCTGTTTCATTAATCTTTTTGATAATGGTTTCAGCTTGCTTCTATCAAATACATATTTCTGCGCATAGAGCTTATTGTTGATATAACCTATTGATTTGAGTTCATCAACAACCTGTTCCGCGCATATACTGTCGTACCCCTCGTCCTCAAGCTTCTTCAGAACTTCCTTCTCTGTCCTGATCTTCATTGAAAGGTATCTGACAGCCAGTGATTTGGCTTCGCGGAAATTCAACGTGTTCTTTATATAATCCATGGTCTCTTCGGTCAATACAGGGTTATCGTACAAATTCATGGAAATATAATCTTCTTCGGAGATGGTGAAAGCAAATCTGCCATCAACATGTATAGAGAGCCTGTTTTTATTTTTTTTACTTCTTTCAGCTGATGTTATCTCCACTTACACCACCACCCCACTATTCAATCTGTTTATTCCATATCAAGATCAGCTTCATCTTCATCGTTTTCATCGTCTTTTTTGGATTTGTTCTGTACGAAGGCTTGGCTGTAATTGTCCCTGATTTTCTTCTCTATTTCCTTAGTCATTTCTTTATTCTCTTTGAGGAACTGTTTCACATTTTCTCTGCCCTGCCCTATTCTCTGACCATTGTATGAAAACCATGCACCGCTCTTGTTTACGATATCAAGATTTACACCTACATCGAGAATACTACCTACCTGCGAAATACCCTCACCATATATTATATCAAATTCAGCTTCTTTGAAAGGAGGAGCTACCTTGTTTTTAACAACCTTCACTCTGGTCCTGTTTCCTATGATGTCGGTACCCTGCTTTAATGACTCTATCTTTCTGACATCCAGCCTGACTGTAGAATAGAATTTTAAAGCTCTTCCACCAGGTGTGGTTTCAGGATTCCCGAACATGATGCCTACTTTTTCTCTTAACTGATTAATGAAAATTGCAGTGGTGTTCGATTTGCTGATGACACCTGCCAGCTTCCTCAGAGCCTGCGACATGAGTCTTGCCTGAAGCCCCATATGAGAATCTCCCATTTCGCCGTCTATTTCGGCTTTTGGAACCAAGGCTGCGACGGAGTCAATTACGATGACATCGATAGCGCCGCTTCGTACGAGTGCTTCTGCAATTTCCAGTGCCTGCTCGCCTGTGTCCGGCTGAGAAACGATCAGGTTGTCTATATCAACACCCAGGTTCTTCGCATAGACAGGGTCAAGTGCATGTTCTGCATCAATAAAGGCAGCATCTCCGCCTGCTTTTTGTGCTTCTGCGATGATGTGAAGAGCTACAGTGGTCTTACCGGACGACTCCGGTCCGAATATCTCTACGATTCTGCCCCTGGGTACTCCGCCGACTCCCAATGCGATATCAAGCCCTATCGCACCCGTAGGTATCGTTTCGATATTCATGTGCAGGTTTTCGCCAAGCTTCATTACAGCACCTTTGCCAAACTGTTTCTCTATCTGGCCTAATGCCATTTCAAGTGCCTTTTTCTTCTCCATCATCTTCATGCAGACCTCCTAATATGTAAATAGCGAACATCAGTTCTAATACAAATTATATAACATTTCTACAAAAGAGTCAATATCAAAATAACATATTTTTACATTTATTTTAAAATAGATTGCAAATTGCCTTTAATCCGCCGTTTCATGCCTGTTTCCGCCGATTTGTCGCTTAAATATTTTCAGGAAATATAATGCATCATCCGATTTGGTCAGCAGCATCAATGAAAAATAAACCGCACTGCCTACTGCAATTTCCAATGACAGGTAAATTAATTGAAAAAGCTTCGTGTCGAGCCTCGGATGCACCTGTTCCATCAGAATCAAAATCACGCCCATAAGTAATGCGGAAAGAAATGATCTCCAAATGAATCGGTAAAATCTATCCAGATGAATTCCTTTCATCTTTTTATCAAGCAGCACCATCAGAAAAATGGAATTGACAGTACTTATCAACGAGTATGACAACGCCATACCGGCGGCACCCAGATCAGTGAAATAATAAAACAGAGAGCCGAATCCAAGGTTCATTATAATAGAACCGATTCCAACAAAAAGAGGTGTTTTTGTATCCTGCCGGGCATAATAGGCTCTATTCATGATTGCAACGATCGATTGGGTGATCATGGCCAGAGAAAATAATGCCAGAATGGATGCAACTACAGGTACATTTGCTTCGGTGAACTTCCCGCCCCATTTAAATACGGCTCTGACAATCGGCTCTTTTAGAATGATGAAGCCTGCAGCAGAAGGAATTGAAAGAAAAAGGACCGAGGTCAACGATTTCATCAAAATGGTTTTATAATTTTCAAACTCTCCTGTCGCGAATTTCCTGGATAATGCAGGCAGCATGGCTGTTCCCACTCCCATGGCAAATATTCCGTATGGAAGCTGCCATGCGGTGTTTGCATTTCTGAAAGCAGCAAGGCTGCCTTCAAAAAGGGAGAGACTAACGAAAGCAGTGGATATGATTATATTGACTTGAGTGATCGAGGAAGACATAAGCGATGGGACAGCTTGCCGAAAAAGTCTTTGAAAGCCTTTATCTTTGAGGTTTAATACAGGCTTATACAGTTTGAACCTCGGGAATGCAAATGTCAGCTGTACAAGAAAATAAATCATAGCGCTGACAGCTACCCCAATTGCCACTTTTATCATGCTTCCAGGATTCCTGTCGGCAAAAAGAAATATACTCAAGGCGCAGCCGATATTGTAAATTGAAGGTCCGTACGCTGCAGCCGCAAAGCTGCGATAGGAATTTAAGACGCCGTTGCAGATTCCTGCCAGCATAATGAAGGAAACAGACGGAAACAGTATTCGCGTCAGCGTTATTGCTAGTTCCTTCGTTTGCGGGCTTTTATCCGAAAATCCCGGAGCAACCGCAGGAATAATCAACGGGGCAAATAATACACCCAGTGTACATAAAAGAACCATACCGATAAAAACAATATTAATAAAAGAACTTGCAGCCTTCCAACCCTCTTTTTCCTCACCTCTTTCAAGGTGACCTGAAAGGAACGGGACAAGTGCTGCGGATATCGTCCCGCCAACCAGAAGCATATAGATCAGGTCGGGTACTGTAAATGCTGCGACGTAAGCATCCTGCACCCATGAAAGCCCCACCTTCCATGAAAGCATCGTTTCACGGATGAAACCAGTCAGCCTGCTCAGTACCATGGAAGACATCACAACTATTGCTGCAGTAGCCATACGGCTGCCTCTCGTATTATCCAAATCCAATCCTCCCGGAAGCAAGGTAAGGAGACACACCTCAACAGGAAGTTATCCGTTGTAGTCTGAGGAATGTCCCCAGTAAGGTAAGGGGACACACCTCAACAGGAAGTTATCCGTTGTAGTCTGAGGAATGTCCCCTTTTGTTGTTCTTTTTGTTCACTCAGTCTGTTCACTCAGTCTGTTCACTCGGACTGCTGTTTCGATGCCATATAACAGAGCAGATGGCGTCTGAGCATATCATATACATGGAGCGAGGCTACATTTCGTATCCTGTTTCTGCTGCCCCACAACTCAAGTTTTTTAACTTCAACACTTTCCTTGTGGGCTAATGAGATGAAAACCAGACCGACGGGCTTCTCGGGTGTTCCGCCATCCGGGCCGGCTATTCCGGTAACGGAAATGCCTATATCCGTTGACGCCTTCTTCCTTATCCCCTCTGACATTTCCTTTGCAGTCTGTGGGCTCACTGCTCCATATCTGTCGAGTGTCTCCTGGCTTACACCCAGTTCCTCCACCTTGGAGCGATTGCTATAGGTGACGATCGCCCTGTCAAAAACAGCAGAAATCCCCGGTATTTCAGTAAACTTTTCAGCAAGCAATCCACCTGTGCAGGATTCTGCAAAAGAAATAGTCATTCCGCTTTTAAGAAGCAGTTGCGCTGCAACCTCTTCAATATTTTTGTTCTCATTGCTGTATACCGCATCGCCCAGTCGTTTTCTGATTTCATTCTCAACCGGCGTTATAATGTCCTCACCTGTGCTGCCTTTTAAATAACGTGCCGTTATTCGCAGTGTGACCTCCCCATCCTTTGCATATGGCGCTATCGTTGGATTTGTCTGCGAGTCGATCATGTCGATCAGCATATCCTCCATTGCCGATTCCCCAATGCCGAATATCCGTAAAAACCTGGACTCCATCCTGTATTCAGATTTTGCAGAGAAATAGGGCAGGACGGATTCATCAAACATCGGTTTCATTTCCGATGGCGGGCCGGGAAGCATGATAATGACTTTGCCGCCTTCTTCTATGATACAGCCCGGTGCTGTCCCGTTCCTGTTCCTGATGATTATACTGCCTTCAGGCAGATAAGCCTGTTTCACATTGTTATGCGTCATTTTTCGGTTAAGCCTTGAAAAGAATACTGTCATCTTGTCAAGGCTCTCCTGGTCAAGCAGGAGTTTTCTGTTAACGGCGGCCGCAACGGTTTCCTTGGTCAGGTCATCCTGCGTCGGGCCAAGACCTCCTGTCATTATAATGACGTCTGAGCGTGAAAGTGCAAGGCTCAGGCATTGTTTCAACCTCTCCGGATTATCGCCTACAACATCGTGATAATAAACACCGATCCCGACATCGGGTAATTTTGCGGAAATATATTGTGCATTTGTATTGGCAATCTGTCCCATTAGAAGCTCGGTTCCAACTGCCAGAATTTCTGCTTTCATCTTTCTGTCATCCCCTTCCATGTTACATTTCTGTCACCTTACCTATTATATCAATATTTGTTATTAATTCAAACAATGATAATGTTATAAGATTGTTAACAGGAAAATCTGGATTTATAATAAAAAAAGACGACAATTGACCTGAAAAAAACTACTTCATTCTGTACCCTTCTTATAATATTATTGAACTGCAATGAATAACCCAGATGGATGGGCGAGCAGTTGACACAGTCAACGACCAGCTCCGGGGGTGAGACTTCCGGTACCAGGTAAATAAAAGGATAAGAGGGTTGCAGATTATGAACGATTCAGTCAGGATATTGAAAAATATTATCGGCAATGTTGAGAACGTAATCGTCGGGAAACGCTATGCAATAGAGCTTGCAGTCATTTCTATGATTTGCAACGGTCATGTGCTTATTGAGGATGTACCTGGAGTGGGTAAAACAAGCCTTGTATCCGCACTTGCAAAATCTATCAATGCATCCTTCCGCAGGATTCAATTCACTCCGGATGTTCTGCCCTCCGACATAACGGGATTTTCAATGTATAATCAGAAGAATTCAGAGTTTGAATACAGGCCCGGCGCCATTATGAGCCAGATCATCCTGGCGGATGAAATCAACCGCACATCACCAAAAACACAGGCAAGCCTTCTGGAAGTAATGGAAGAATACCAGGTCACAGTTGACGGGGTTACGTACAAAATGCCAAGGCCCTTCATGATACTTGCGACACAGAACCCGGTTGAATATCTTGGTACCTATCCTCTACCCGAGGCACAGATCGACAGGTTTTTCATGAAGATTTCGATTGGCTATCCCACAAATTCAGAAGAGAGCTATATCCTTTCCAAATTTCAGTTCTCCAATCCGCTCGACAAGCTGCTTCCAGTAGCTGAAAGCAGTGATATCATTGCACTTCAGGAGGAAATCAAAAATGTCCACATGGACGGTACGCTCGCAAATTATATCGTGGATATCGTAAGCCAGACCAGAAAGCATCAGGATGTTATACTGGGATCAAGCCCCAGAGGTTCGCTGTCGTTGTTCAGGGCTTCTCAGGCATGGGCTTATTATAATGAACGGGACTATGTGCTGCCGGATGATATAAAAAAGATGGTTATTCCGGTACTTTCCCACAGACTGATGCTTAAACAGGAAACGAAGCTTAAAAAGATCAACCCCGAAGAGATATTGAATTCAATCGTTGGAAGAATTAATGTTCCGGTGGTGAGCCAACATGAAACAAAGTAGGATACTCTACCTTTGTCTGTTTTTTTCAACTCTTGTATTTGCATATTTTAACGGCGGCAAAGTACCATATATGCTGCTTTATACAATGATACTGCTGCCTCTGGTATCATTTGCCTGCACCCTTGTCATCTACCTGCGCTTCAAGTTTGGCCAGGAGCTTGATAAAAAGTTTGTCACAAAGGGCGACAAGGTCAATTTTATATTCAGTATAAATAATGAAGACTTTTTCATCTACCCCTATATAAGAGTCTTTTTTCATGGAGCAAAAACGATCTTTGAAAATCAGTTTCAGGTCAAGAATTTCTCGCTCCAACCTTTCCATGGCAAGAATTTTTCATTCGAACTCCAGTGCAATTACAGAGGAAATTATGAAATAGGCATTCAGTCTGTCGAAATAGAAGACTTTTTCGGTCTGTTTAAATTAAGATACAATATTTTTGAGCCAAAATATGTGACGGTTTACCCCAAAATTGTCTATCTGGACAGATTTTTGCTCAAGACCGACTACATGTCCGAGTCTCACTCCATGCTCAATACAAACAATGAGGATATGTCGACAATCAGTGATGTCAGAAAATATGCCTATGGAGACAGTCTGAAAAGGATACACTGGAAGCTTACAGCCAAGTCAAGGGAGGTAATGGTGAAGAAATACCAGAGTACTTCCGAGACCAGCACGCTGATGCTGCTGGATCTTCAAAAGAATCCCTACAGCTCGGGTGAAAATATTATTCTGGAAGACAAAGTTATAGAGTCTATTGTTTCAGTACTGTATTTTTGCCTTCAAAACTGGATACCGGTTAAACTGGTTTTTTACAGCGGGAAGCTTATCACTATTGAGGCTAAGAACCACCTGATGTTCAATGAGATCTTCGAAATAATGGCGAAGGTGAAGTTCAACGAGACCGTATTCGTCAAGGACCTGCTTGCGATTTATTCCAAAAGTGTGTTAACAAAAACAAACATACTGGTTTTTACTTCGAACCTTAATTATGAGTTATACAATGAAATTTACGGAACCATTAATTCCGGCTTTGATGTGAGTATCATTTACACCTCCCCTGAGAAGCTCACAGGTGAAAAAAGCAAGGACGCGGACAACATACTTTCATTTCTGCCGGAGATCGGTGTCAACAGCTATAAAATTAATATCGATGATAATATAAAGGAAATCCTGGAGTGCTAGGAGAAGGAGGTATTCATGACTGTTAATGACGCACTGGAAAAAATCCCGGATTTATTACTGGCACAATTGGCCGCCTTCAGTCTTGTATATGGCCTTACTTCTTCCCTGTTACTGACCTATCCGACTTTCAATATCCTATGGATTGTCCTGTTATGCAGCCTGCTGTTATTTGCATTTTTCTACAACAGGATCACATCAATTGCTGCGTATATCATCATTGGCAGTTCTTTCATTGGTGTATTACTCCATATCGCTTTTGGTCCAGGTATTGACATCGTCATCAAATTCTTTGACGGGTATTTCTACTGGCTTGGTGATTTCATACAGTATCCTACTGTTCCTGATTCTTTGTATCAGTTGATTACAGTCGTGGTACTGTGCATATTCATGTCGGTTTTTACTTATATATTTATCGTCAGAAAATTTATATTTCTGGTAATAGTCCTATTTGGTATGGGAATATTTACGGTTCAATGGTCGTATGGTATATTCTCGAGTCTGGTACCATTTTATCTGTTCCTGTTCGTTACACTTGTCTCATACTTGAAGCATATTTATCAAAAGAAAGCACAAGTCATTTCAAGCGAATATGCAAAACCAGGCATTATGATCCTATGGAGTTTGCCCGTCTGTATCCTTGTAATTGCGGTTGCCTCGAGCTTTTATGCAAGCAGCAGGCCAATTGAATGGAAATGGCTCGATAAGAAAGTAATCGCCATATACAACTATTTCAACAGAAATATGGACTATGAAACCTTTGATTATTTCTCGCTGTCTGCATCCTCAGGCTTTGGCGACAGGAACAACATACTGGGCGGCAGAGTCACGCTTGACAGAACGAATGTATTGCAGGTGACTACAACAAAAAATGTGTATCTGAAAGGGGCGATCCAGGACGTCTATACAGGTTCGTTATGGACGAAAAGTTCAACTGAAAAATCCCGGCTCGACAAGAAATATGATGTTGTATACAATGATGCGAATGAAATGCTCACAGGAATGAAATTATTAACAGAGGATAACGATTTCCTTAAGAATTTATTCTTTAAGAATAAAATTTCAGTTACCTTTATCAACTTGAAAACCAAATCTTTGTTTATTCCTGAGAAGACAGCAGCTTTTTCACCTAAGAAGGAGAGTATTCCAGTTTTTGTAGATAGTACAGGTAGTCTTTCAACAACGCAAAGACTCACAAAGGGCTTTAATTATTCAGTTGTAATGTATGTGCCTGATGTCGGAAACGAAGCCTTTTCTGCTGTGTTAAGAAAGAGCAGGAAGGGTTTATATAAAAGTTATCTTGCGCAATATAATTTCGCTTACTATTTCGGTTCCGTCAACGGCACTTCATCCGCTGCATCCGGTGCTCTTACTCAAACAAATGATAATGCTGACAGCTCAGTCATCACCATGATCAGTTCCAATGGCACGATATTACCTTCCCCTGAAGCAGTCGCAAAACTTAAGGAGAATAGTGACCAGATCTATAAAACTTATCTGCAATTGCCTCAGAACCTGCCGCAACGGGTCAAGGATCTGGCGACCTCACTTGTTGCCGGCAGCCAGACCAATTATGATAAGGCAAAAGCAATCGAAAAATATCTTTCGACAAATTACCCCTATAATCTTGATGTCAGGTCAACTCCCAGAAACAGAGACTTCGTGGACTATTTCCTGTTTGATTTGAAACAGGGCTACTGCTCCTATTATGCTTCTGCCATGGCTGTTTTGGCCAGATGTGCAGGTCTTCCGGCACGCTATGTGGAAGGTTATATGCTGCCGCCTGAACCGACCAAAGAGAACGCTACTACCTATATCGTAACCAACATGCAGGCTCATGCCTGGGTTGAAATTTACTTTGAGGGCTATGGATGGCTGCCTTTTGAACCAACTTCACCGTTCTCCGCAAACTTCTATTCCTCTGAAGAATCGGATGCTGTATTTTCAACCGGTTACAATTCTGCATATGAAGACTATATGGAAATGATGAAAAGATACAGAGGCTATGGTGATACAAATATTGACATCGTTGGCTCGACAGCTGACAAAAAAACTCCTTTGGCTTACATCATTTCAGGTATTGCAGTAAGCATGCTTTTGATTTTCATCGTTCTTCTTCTGTTTAATATGACAAGAGCCAGAGTCAAGCTTTACAAAATGGTGAACCTGCCTGCAAAGAACTGTATACTGGGATTCTACGACTATTATGTACGTGTGCTTTCAATACTGGGGTATGGTCTGCTCCCTGCAGAAACCCCGATACAGTATTCGGGACGCATTGATAACGTCATGTTTTTCAGTCCTGTCAGATTCAAGGTCATCACTGATATATTCATAAAAGCAAGATACAGTATGAAGGAAGCCAATGAAAAGGAGAAACAGTTATTCTGTGACTTCCATCAGGGCTTCCTTGAGGAAGTTAAAATCAATATGGGCAAATCAAAATACTTTGTTTTTAAATATATCCTTGGCAGGTTTTAATAAAAAAGACCTGTTCCCTCAGCCGATCCGCTGCGGAAACAGGTCCGTTTTTTTAGAGTTTGTATACCTGGCTTGATGGAAGTACACTTATACCGTTATCCTTAAGAGCCTTTACAGCCTTTTCCGGATCATCGACTTTTAGAATCACAAGTGCATCCTCCTCTGTTTTACTGACAAACGCATACATATATTCGATCCCGATGCTTTCTCTGTCAAGTATTATCAGCGCCTTTGACAGTCCTCCCGGTTTATCCTGCACGCCAATGGCAATAACATTGGTGATGCTGACAGTAAAATCACTTTCCTTCAGAATCCTTTCAGCTTTCTCTGGTTTATTGACAATAAGTCTGAGTATTCCGAAATCGGTGGTATCTGCTATGGAAAGAGCGCTTATGTCTATATCATTTTCTCCCAGCGCCCTTGTTACCTCTGCAAGTCTTCCTGATTTGTTTTCAAGGAAAATGGATATTTGCTTTACCAGCATGACATATACCTCCTTTATAAACTTGTATTCTGATATCCTCAAATACCATTGTATTAAATCTTACGATTGTCAATGACTCTTTTAGCCTTTCCTTCACTTCTTTGGATACTTTTAGGCTCAACCAGTCTGACCTTTGCGCTGATACCGAGTGTATTCTCTATTTCTCTCTTGATCTTTTTCTCAAGGTTTTCAATTTGTCTGACTTCATCCGAGAACATCGCCTGGTTCATTTCAACCAATACTTCCAATATGTCCAGATTATCTACCCTATCGACGATAAGCAGGTAATGAGGCGCTGTCTCCCCCAATTCAAGCAATACGCTTTCAATCTGTGAAGGGAAGACATTCACTCCGCGTATTATCAGCATATCGTCAGTACGTCCTGAAACCTTGTTCATTCTGACAAGAGTTCTGCCACAATCACATTTCCCGTATTCAAGGGATGATATGTCGCGCGTCCTGTAACGGAGCAGCGGCATTCCTTCCTTTGTCACTGATGAAAATACAATCTCGCCTTTGGACCCGTGAGGTAAAACTTCTTCCGTATCAGGGTTGATGATTTCCGGTATAAAATGATCTTCCTGAACATGAAGACCGCACTTGCACGGGCATTCCGCAGCAACACCGGGGCCGATTATTTCGCTTAAACCGTAAATATCGATCGCCAGGATTCCAAGTCGCTGTTCAATTTCATCGCGCATCTTTGCAGACCAGGGTTCAGCACCAAAAACACCAGCCTTCAGCTTTAGTTCACTCTTTTTGATACCGGCTTCTTCAAGCTCTTCAGCCATATAAAGCGCATAGGATGGTGTACAGGCCAGAAGTGTCGTTCCAAAGTCCTTCATGATTTGAAGCTGTAATTTCGTATTACCGCCAGAAATAGGAATAACAGATGCTCCAACCTTTTCTGCGCCATAATGTGCACCGAGGCCGCCAGTGAACAAGCCATAGCCATATGCCACCTGTATGATGGATTCTTTGGTAGCTCCCGCGCTTGTTAGGGTTCTCGCCATTACTTCGGACCATTTTTCAATGTCATTACGCGTATAGCCAACAACAATCTTTTTCCCAGTAGTGCCCGAAGATGCATGAAGCCGGATGATTTCGCTCAACGGTGCTGCAAACAGTCCGTAAGGATAAGTATCCCTGAGATCTTGTTTGTACGTGAAAGGTAATTTTGAAAGGTCTTCCACGCCCTTGATGTCACCGGGCTCCAACCCTTTCTTTTGCATTTTTTCCCTATAAAATGGTACGTTGTGGTAAATCTTCCTTACTGTGTTGACAAGCCTTTCACTCTGGAGCTTGGTCATTTCCTCCCTGGGCATGCATTCGCATGTCTGATTCCAGTAACTCATTAGATGAGCCTCCCTTGACTTTATTCTAAGCCTATCTGTTCCTCCACAGGAACAGCTTCCAGGGATTGCGGGCACCTTCCCGCCCCACGCAAAAGCAACAGGCCAATTATCTTTGATTCCCGGCATCAAATGCCTTTACATTAACCTCCAGCAGCTTCTTTGGAATTACTTCCTCCATTGCCTGCTGCCACACTTCCCTGCCGATATGTGTCGATTTCGCCATCAGTCCTATCAGGGCTACGTTTACAGCCTTGATATTGCCGCATTCTCTTGCTATACTGAGCGCATCAATCGTTTGTAATTTGATTCCGCTGTCTCTCATTGTGTCAAATATGTTTTCGGGGTATTTTGCCTTTCCAATGATGACAGGCATTGGGTTGATCTCCTGATCATTAACCACCATCGTGCCTTCAGCCTTCAAGTATTCAACCCATCTGAACGCCTCAAGCTTTTCAAATGCCATGATAATATCAGCTTCTCCTTTTTCAATTAACGGAGAATACACCTTTTCACCCATCTTGACATAAGTGACGACACTGCCGCCCCTTTGAGACATTCCATGCACTTCGGAGACCTTTACATCATAACCGCTCTGCAAGGCAACATTCCCCAGTATTCTGCTGGCCAGCAACGTTCCCTGCCCTCCTACACCTACAATCATTATATTAAGATTATCCATTTATATCACCGGCCTTCTCGATGGCATTGAAGCTGCATACCTCTGAACAAAGCTTGCAGCCAACACAAAGCGCAGTATTGATCTCTATCCTGTCACCCTTGTCCACGATGGCGGGACAGGCAATTTTCAAACACATCCTGCATTTTTTACATTTATCGGTTATTACTTGCGGTCCTTCGTAACAAACACTTTTAAGCAGTGCACAAGGCCTCTGGGATATGATGACCGACGGTTCATCCGCTTGAGTTTCTTCTGCAACTACCTTTTCAAATTCCTTTATGTCAAACGGATCTGCTATTCTGACTCTTTCAATACCGACTGCCCTTGCAAGCAGTTCCAGATTCACCTGTTTGGTAGGTTCTCCCTTGATCGTGAATCCTGTTGTAGGATTTTGCTGATGTCCTGTCATTCCGGTTATTGAGTTATCAAGTATGATAACAGTGGTACAGCCCTTATTGTAGACAATATCTATCAATCCTGTTATACCTGAATGGATAAAGGTGGAATCGCCAAGAATCGCTACTGTCTTTTTGCCGAATTCCCTGCCCCGTGCTTTTTCCATGCCATGAGCCATTCCTATGCTTGCACCCATGCAAATGCAGGTATCCATGGACTCTGTCGGCGAAAGCGCTCCCAATGTGTAACAGCCTATATCACCGCTGACATTGAGCTTCAGCTTTTTGAGTACATGGAACATTCCCCTGTGTGGGCAGCCCGGGCACATTACCGGAGGTCTCATCGGTGATTGGTTGTCGATTGTGTAGGCCTTCTCCCGGGTGTTCCCGAATATCTTCTCTTTCAGCAGAGTTGCTGAATATTCGCCTGTGACAGGTAGAAGGTCTTTGCCTGTGACTTTGATGCCCAATTTTTTTATTTGATTTTCAAAAAACGGTTCCAATTCCTCTATTACATACAATGTACCTACTTTAGCTGCAAAATCAGCAATAAGCTTATCCGGTAAAGGATAAACCATTCCCAGCTTCAGATAGGAAACATTTCCGAATATTTCGTGTGCATACTGGTAGGAAATGCCTGAAGTGATCACACCAATATCCGTACTGCCCCATTCTATCGTATTCAGATTGGTTTCTCCGGCAAACTGTTTCAGCGCTGCCATCCGCTTTTCTACTTCAAAATGCCTTGCTCTGGCCATTGCCGGCATCATTACATATTTTCCAGGGTTCTTTACATAGGGTTTCAAATCTATTTGCATTCTTTCCCCTGCTTCAACAATACTTTGCGAATGCGCTATTCTCGTAGAAAGTCTGACTAATACCGGACAGTCGTACTTCTCACTGATTTCAAAGGCTTCCTTTACATAATCCAGGCATTCCTGACTGTCTGAGGGTTCCAGCATGGGAACTTTTGAAGAACGCGCATAGAATCTGGAGTCCTGTTCATTCTGTGAACTATGCATTCCAGGGTCATCCGCAACCATGATCACAAGACCGCCGTTCACCCCCGTGTATGAAACAGTAAACAGGGGATCTGCAGCCACGTTCAAGCCGACATGTTTCATGGAGCAAATCGATCTTGCGCCTGCGATCGAAGCGCCGATAGCGACCTCCAGAGCCACCTTTTCATTCGGAGACCATTCACTGTATATCTCATCATATTTTGCAATATTCTCTGTAATTTCAGTACTGGGCGTTCCAGGATAAGCAGCCGCAACAGTAACACCGGCTTCATAAGCACCTCTGGCCACCGCTTCATTGCCAAGCATCAACTTCTTCATACGAATCTCCTTGGATTAATTCAGTTTATTATATTTTAAACTGTTATGCGATTTTTGTAAATTAAAGATTTTGAAAGTTATTAATCCAAAATGCAAAATAATGGGGGCCGCAGCCCCCGCTTATCTATTCCTGATGCCATTTTTATTCAAGCCTTTTTTCTTTATCTCATACCATTTATAATCTTTATAAAAAATCTTTATAAAGTACTCATCAAAATTATGACAAATAGCGAAGTAATCGTTGTTAATATCAGAGAAAATACAAAAGCAATACGAATGACCTGATTTTCTTCTCCGAGTTTGTCAATGGATGCTGCTGCATTTTGCAGTTTCGCCGGAGAAATAACACTTGCAAGTCCTCCGCCGAAAGCAAGTCCGGCTGTAAGTATGATCAATCCCTTTAATCCAAAGTTGAGATTGGTAGATGTTGTCATAACATATTTCCCAAACATGGCAATGGTTGAAGCTTCACTTCCTGTAATAAACCCTCCGAACAAGCCAATATAAGATACGATTGCGCCATAAGCATTCTGGAAGAACTGTGATGAATAGTCGGCCAACACCTTGACCATACTGGCTGTTGCCGGTTTTCCGGCAGTCATGTTGAAGCCGGACATATTCATTACTTCACCGATTGCAAAAAAGATTGCAGCTGAGAAAACAGGCCTTGGCGCTCTTTTCCACCATACTTTGAGTGTATCTTTTATTTCTGCAGCTTTTGGCCTGATAAATAACATTGAAAGGATGATACTGACAAATATCCATGTATAAGCATTCCACAATGCTCTGGTAGCTATTGGACTTCCATCAGCAGTAAGCCCTGTTATCGGCAACTTCATAGTTACGTATAAATAGTTGAATATACTTTTAGGTACATTAAGAGCCAATATGACCAATATAAGTATTATCCAAGGTGACAGGGCTTTTAAAAGAGAATATTTCTTCTCATATTCTCTTTCTTCGTTTGTAAGCTTGCTCTTGTCAATGATCTTTTGTCCGCTCAATTTAAGATAAAGCGCCATAGCAATAATAACGGCAAGACCACATAATAGTCCTGTCAGTGTTACCAGATTGTCAACCTTGTTTGTAAAATATGACACAATACCTATGACAATGCCAGAAACTAAACAAGGCAGCCACCCCTCTTTAATTCCTTTCCATTTACCTACGATCCAGAGCATGGCAAAGCCAATTAACATGGATACAATAGGAAGAAACATGGAAAATATGCTTCCTGCCTGGGAAAGAGTGATTTCATTTCCTTTTCCCAGAAAACCATTTGCAACATCAACAAAGACGACGATCGGAGCACCCAGCAGTGCATAGGTACATAATGAATCGTAACCGATCGCCGGCAATGCGATGGCTACATACGTGGAATATCCCATTGCAAGAAGTATGGGAGGTAATAATGAAACTGGAGTAGCACCTACAGATACCATTAGTGTACCGAATCCAATGTTAATCATCATGATCTGCACTGCCCTGTTACCACTTGCAATCGTTTTAATGAAAATAATGATTCGTTTGAGTGCGCCAGTCTTCTCCATGTAAGCCATTTGCAACAACGATGTGGCAACGATGAGAGAAACTGCAAATGATTTGATAAGGCCTGCGAGAGTTGATCTGAAGATTACTTCGAGATTTGTCTGGAAAAACAGCAATGCAATTGCTGAAATGGCGAGCCATCCTACAATTCCGCTGATATCGGCTGGCTTTTTCCAGACGATCAGCATACACAGAATGAGTGCAATTGGAATTAAAGTCAATAAAAGCGACCAGATTGTCATACATCCTACCATCCTTCATTATATTTGAAAAGCCTTACTTCCCCCCCTATGGGATCAGGCGCTTTTCACAAATATTACGTCATGCCTTTCCCGGCATGGATCCGTTCTGCTGTTCTACTCTTTTTCTACAGATATTGTAAAAACGCAACACATTTTTTGCTTTATAATATCTCTACATACTTTTATAGCATAAGAAAGCATAAAAATAAAGAAGTATTTTCAACTTCTTTATTTTTATATTCATATATTGTTATTTTATTATGTCTACTATATCTTTTTCGAACTTAAGAAGCTTCGATTTTAGTGCCTCAGTCTCTACGTCATTCTTTTGGTTCCTCAAGTCGTTCCTGACAACTTCAGAGGCTTCATCAAGCATAATCCTGAGTTTATCAAGCATTTCAAGGATCTCAATCCGCTTGGATCTGTTTTCCAATTTTTTCTGTACCGCCGGTGCTTTTTTCTCTGCTCCTGATACAGTACTCTTTGTGACAACATAGGTATTTCCTCGATCCGGAATTATTGTTTCGATACTTAGTTTATCAGTGATAGCAGCAGAAAATTCATTCATCACTGATTCTTCACCATGGATGATGAATATTTTGCGGGGCTTTTTATCAAAAGCAGTCATCCAATCGAGCAGTCCATTCTCGTCGGCATGCCCGGAAAAGCCCTCAATCATCTCTATTTGAGCGTTTACTGAAATTTCCTCACCGAATATTTTAACCTTCTTCGCTCCGTCGACCAGCCTTCTGCCAAGTGTTCCCTCTGCCTGATAGCCGACGAATATGACGCAAGATTCCTTCCTCCACAGATTATGCTTGAGATGGTGCTTGATCCTGCCGGCATCACACATTCCGCTCGCTGATATGATGATCATGCTTTCCGTCATATCGTTCAAAGACTTGGACTCGTCCGAACTCTGAGTAAACTTGAGCCCGGGGAAGTCAAGCGGATTATCCCCATTTTGTATGTATGCCCTTGCTTCATCATCAAAGCAATCAAGATTATTTCTGAACACCTTTGTTGCTGAAACTGCCAGTGGACTATCTACATACACAGGGATTTCAAGGAGCTTGTTCAGCTTATCTCCATATTTCTCCCTCTCCTTGTTCAGTTCATAAATGATTTCCTGTGTTCTCCCGACTGCGAAGGATGGTATAACTATATTGCCGCCTCTTGCAGCTGTTGCGTTAATAATATCGACAAATCTGCCGACCTTGTTGTTCACTTCAGCATGCAGACGGTTTCCATAGGTGGATTCGATAAACAGGTAATCAGCACTGTCGATGATTGTGGGATCACGCATGATTGGAATGCATTTGTTTCCGAGGTCACCTGAAAATACCAGCTTCGTTTCTTCTCCGTCTTCATTGATCCACAGTTCAATGATCGCCGAACCGAGGATATGTCCTGCATCTTTGAAACGAGCCTTGACATCCTCACTGAGGTTAATGACAACATCATATTTTTCGCTGACAAAAAGCCTGATGCAGTCCGTCGCTTCCTGAAATGTGTACAAAGGCTTTACAGGAGGTTGTCCGGCTCTTTCCCTCTTGCGGTTGATCCACTCATTTTCAAACTCCTGGATGTGGCCGCTGTCGGGGAGCATTATTGCACAAAGCTCAGAGGTGGCCTTTGTCGTATGTATCTTCCCTTTGAACCCGTCATTGTAGAGTTTTGGTATACGTCCGCTATGATCAATATGTGCATGTGTAAGTAACATAAAATCCAACTCTGCAGGATTGAACGGAAATGGTTCATGATTGAGTGCCTCATCCGCCGATTTGCCCTGAAACATACCGCAATCAACCATAAATCTGCTGTTTTTAGTCTCTATCAGGTAGCAGGAACCTGTAACAGTTTTTGCCGCACCTAAAAATGTTATTTTCATTTAACCACCTCACAAAATATTTAATACATGTTATTCGACATTTTAGCGTTAATTACCTTTAAAATGGAATTTTTTTTATGTGAAACATTACTTGACTTAAAATTCTTTATGATTTATACTAGTCTTTGTCACTTTGAGGGCCTTTAGCTCAGTTGGTTAGAGCAACCGGCTCATAACCGGTTGGTCCGGGGTTCGAGTCCCTGAAGGCCCACCAGAACTGCGGAAACAAGTTGTTTCCGAAAGTGGAAACAAGTTGTTTCCACTACTTGCCCAGATAGCTCAGTTGGTAGAGCAGAGGACTGAAAATCCTCGTGTCGCTGGTTCAATTCCGGCTCTGGGCACCAAGGTTTTTTCCTTTAGGAAAAGCACCTGCATTAGAAAAGCTTGACTCAGTTAGACTATTGCTTTAGTAATGTGCCAACATTTTAAAAGCCTAACTGATATTTTAATCTGGAGGGGTTCCCGAGCGGCCAAAGGGGGCAGACTGTAAATCTGTTGTCAGTGACTTCGATGGTTCGAATCCATCCCCCTCCACCAAATTTCTAAAAAGCCTTGTACCGCTATAACAATGCGGGTTACATGGCTTTTTTGTTTTCAAACGCAAGTAAAATACAAGTAAATTAAGCATGCCTCATTGACAAAAAAACGATGCCATTTATCATCGTTTTTTATCAATGAGGTATAGAGAAGTTCACGGGTATTTATCTTTCCTAAATCAATTCTTCCGAATTGTTGCTGTACAAGCCAAGCATTGCCGCACCGACCACAATACCTACACTTCCAAGTTGGGCGATCTTGAATTCCGGTTTTTCGACATCCTGTGTATATATACTTTTCCAAACAATGCACCTTAATGGTTTTAAAAGGCTTTCCCCAAGTTTACTGAGTTCACCTGCAATGATAATGGCATTTGGCATCAGCATGTTTACGATATTTATCAAGCCTTCGCCCAAATAATGCAGATATTTGTCAATGGCCTCGGCTGCTACGGTATCTCCCAGCTTTGCAGCCTCAAACGCCGTGAACAATGTAATTCCGGCCTCATCCTTTTGAGCGAGCGTGTTAATAAGCGATTCAGGGTGTCTTTGTGCTGCTTCGGTCACCTGCCTGATAAATGCCGGCGCTGAAGCGTATGCCTCCCAACAGCCTTTCCTGCCACAACTGCACTCATCTCCGCCCATGGCGATACACATGTGGCCAAGTTCTGCTCCTGCAAAATTAAAGCCGCTGTAGATCACGTTATTGATGATGATTCCACCGCCGATCCCGTTACCAATTCTGACAAGCACAGAAAAATCTATATCTTCTGCAGCACCGACGACGCTCTCCGCAAGAGCTGCACAGTTTGCGTCATTATCAACATACACCGGAATTTTAAAATGTTTTTGAAGCTCTTCACGTACAGGCAGGTTGATAATATTCATCGTATAATTTCTTACAATAGTACCCTTATCTTTGTTTGGTATGCCTGGAAAGCCCACGCCGATATATTTGACGCTTCTGATGTCTATCCCTTCTTCTTCAAGAATACTGCGGATCAATTGCGCGATTTCATCGAACTGTATTTCATAAGGCCTGTTCAGATTTGTAGGACAGGAAGCTTTCCGAAGTAGTTTACCATTTTTGTCAGTAATTCCTGCCACGATCTGTTTTACACCGAATTCCACTCCAACATAGAATTTCATTTATTCAACACTCTCCCGGATAATAACCGATTAATTTTCATTTACTAAATTATTCTTAAAAAAAAATAAACTACCTCATCAATGTAGTTTTGTATTAATAGCAATACAGGATAACATTCATTAATTATAATACCTATAAGGCAAATTAAAAAACATGAAAATCTGCTTAATTTTTTAATTATTTATAATATTCGCCAGATTATTCTATTTATCACCCAATTGGGAATGCGCACCCGACATTTCTAATTGTAAGTCATGCTTTCGCCTTCTTCAAACATCTTTTTTATTAATACTGTTTTTTTTGATTTGCTCCAGTTCATTTTTGGTCAATATTTTAAATCCCAGAATATCCAGTAAGAAAATAAATATTGGAATTCCGATGATTAATCCCCAAATGCCCATGAAATGTTCCGACAGGATCAGTACAAGGAAGGTGAAGAAAACAGGCAGATCAGTCTTTACCGACATGAGTTTCGGATTTAAAAAATAGCTCTCAACCGCATGTATTATCGTAATCAACACGATTACATAAATGATATACTTGAACCCACCTATATTAAAAGCTATTATGGACAGTGGGACCAGTGATATTGCGACTCCTGCAACCGGTATCAGGCTAAGTACAAATATCATGACTGCCAGACCGATCAATTGCGGAAAGCCAAGTATCGACAGACCAACCACTGATAAAAGTGTGTTGCATAGTGCAATCAATATCTGAGCCTGTATAACCTTGCCAAAGGAATTTAAAAGCTTGTCCCCAAAAAACTGCACTTCATTGAAAAAACCAGCTATTTTGCTCTCCTTGAAGCCAAGTACAAATCGAACCACTCTGTCTTTTTCAAGTATGAAGAAGAGACTCAGAATGAGTGAAAGAAAAATAGAAAGACCAATTTGTCCAATATCCCCTACTATGCTAAAAAGATAGGAAGATTTGCCTCCAATATATTTTCCAATGTCGATTGTGTTCAGCTGCGCGATCAGGAAGTCAAGAATAGGATTACCGTATTGCATGCCTTTCTGAGCGACGATGATTGCCACGATATCGTTTATGATGTTTAATATCTGCTTTACAGCGATCGGAATATATTTGTAAACCGCCAACACCAGGAGTGCGATGAATATTACATATAAAACAAGTGTTATGAGGACACGGCTTATTTTTAATTTCGTGATCCGCTGAATCATTTTTTGAAAGGATTTTTGCAGGTTATACATCAGGTAAGTGAATAAAAAAGTAAGCAGCAGCAGATTCAGCATATCCCTCAGTATATAAAGCAGCAGTACTACCACCGTCAGTGTCAGCAGCTTTTTCATAATGGGCTTTCTAAATGCAGATAAAATGTATTCCATCAATAATATTACCTCAACTCTTTATTTTATATAAATTAGTACGTATGATTTGAGCGATCGTCTGCAAGAGAACCATAAAACTAAATCAAACTATTCACAATTTTTTTAAAAACCAAACCACGCTCCTCAAAATTTCTGAACATATCAAAGCTTGCACTTGCAGGAGATAAAATGATTATATCATTTACCGAAGCTGAATGATATGCCGTTTTTACAGCTTCATCAAGTGAGCTGCAATGTATAACAGGTATCCTTGTCTCCGTTCCCCTTCTTTGGCATTCATCCGTTAATGCTTTTTCGATCTGTCCTGCAGTCTGTCCAAGTAATACAAGGCATTTCACCCGTTCAACCAAAGTGTTGCCAAGAACATCATACGGGATATGTTTATCATATCCGCCTGCAATCAAAATGACTCTGGATTTAAACGAATTAACACTCGCGATCGTCCTGGTCGGACTGGAACCGATAGAATCATTATAAAAGCTCACCCCATTCAATTCCCGTACAAATTCATTCCTGTGTTCAACCCCTCTGAAGGTTACGGCTGTTTCCCTGACTGCTTCAGGAGCAATAAAATCAATAACTGCAGCGGCTGCAGCCATATAGTTCTCGACATTATGCACACCTGGCAGTAATATGTCCTCCGCCCTTACAATCTTAACCTCTTTATCTGCTGTCCTGTACACAAGCCAGCCTTCAGCAAGACATACTCCCTCCGTCAGGCTTGACTGTCTGCTGAAGAATATAGCTTTGCCGGGTGCTTCCTTTGCAAAGCTCCGGGTTGCAGGATTGTCATAGTTCAGAATAAGGGTGTCCTCTTGTAATTGATATAGAAAAATATTCTTTTTTGCTTCGGTATACTCTTCCATGGACTTGTGGACATCGAGGTGATTTGGAGAAACATTGGTAACGACAGCTGTGTGTATCCTGTTCTTCATGGTATGTAGCTGGAAGCTGCTCAGTTCAAGCACGACCATGTCATTTCTCTCAATTTCATCGATCCTGTCCAGCAATGGTGTTCCAATATTACCGCCAAGCCAGCATTTATAGCCTTGATAGTTTAGCAGCCGGGATATCAGAGTAGTTGTCGTCGTCTTGCCGTCACTGCCTGTTACAGCGAATATCCTGGCTGGACACAATCTGCAGAACACTTCCATTTCAGAAGTTATTTCATTTCCTGCCTCAGCTTCCCTGAGAAGTTCAGGTATGTCAAAACGAACCTTCGGTGTTTTGAATATCACATCAAAGCCATGAAGCGAATCCAGATAGTTTTTACCCAGGCTGAATTTCACATCGCACCCGGTCAACAGATCCATGGCCGGTTTCAAGTTCTGCATCTCTGCCATATCGAATGCCGTTACATCCACGCCAAGTCCGCACAGGTATTTTATCAATGGCGTGTTGCTTATGCCTATACCAAGTACTGCTACCCTCTTTGTTACGATCTCTTTTTTAAATTGTTCCAATTTGTCGTTCATTTTCCATTACCTCCAGGTAAAAATATATTGAATAAAATTTACGTACATTTTTTTCAGCATATTTAGAATATTAATTTTATTATTTACCACTTGCAATTATACAACATTTCTAGTAGAATTAATATTGCCTTGAGACGCGGGAATGGCGGAATTGGCAGACGCGCTAGCTTCAGGTGCTAGAGCTCGCAAGGGTGTGCAGGTTCAAGTCCTGTTTCCCGCACCAAAACGGAATGTTCGAATTCGAACATTCCGTTTTTTGCTATCCCATGGCTCAATTCGCTGACGAATTCGCCTGCATCTGCATGCTGCAATTGGAGAATTTGTCTGCATGACCTAAAAGCAAAAATCTTCTGGATTAGTATACGATAGCCCGATGCCCCCGGGATTTCCTTTTATTTTGATCAATCTTCTCTACTGCTCGTTCTTCCTCCCCTTTTGCTTTCCGTTCACTAATTTCGCCCTCTTGAGTTTTTCACTGCCGAAGCGCTGCCTTATGGAGTCCATCGCCTTTTCAAGTTTCTCTTCTCTCTTATTATCGTCCGGTAGTTCCTCATTGATATCGAATATGGACAATTGCTCAGCCGCATTCTCATCAATGTTTCCCAATCCAATGCCAAGAAGCCTGATCGGCCTCCTTTTATCCCAATGCTCCTCAAGCAGGATCGACCCTACTTTATAAATCTCCATCGTTAGAAAGGTTGGCGGTATTGCCTTTTGCCGGGTAATTGTCCTGAAGTCATCATACCTTATCACGATGGATACAGTTTTACCTCTGAATTCATACCGTCTGGCTTCTTCACCCACTTCCTCGGCAAGACGCAGCAGCACAGACCTTGCAAATTCGATATCAAACGTATCTTTTGCCAAAGTAGTGGAACGGCTGATGGATTTGGATTCATGTTTTGGATGAGGGGTGACTGGAGAGGGATCAAGACCGTTAGAAAGTCTGACCAGTTCATCTCCGTATCTGCCGAAGTTTGTTCGCAGCAGCTTCCTGTCGACTGCTGCAATATCACCAATTGTGAGGATTCCAAGCTCGTTCAGGCGTTTCTCGGTCTGCTTGCCTATTCCGTACATTTCTCGTACTTCAAGAGGCCACAGCTTCGTTTTAACGTCCTTTTCCCACAATTCTGTGATACCGAGGGGCTTCTTCATTTCCGAGGCCATTTTAGCCAAAAATTTATTGTCCGAAATCCCGACCGAGCACCAGAGATCAAGTTCATTCATAATGTCGTCCATAATTCTTTGTGCTATTTGGACCGGTTTGCCGAATAAGCCCTCACACCCTGTAAGGTCAAGCCATGCTTCATCAATACTGTTCTGCTGCATGACAGGAGTATATCTGGAAAGGATCCTCATTACTTCTATTGATTTCTGTTCATAAAGGCCGTGAGAAGGCGGTACCAGTATCAGTCCAGGGCATAATTTCAGAGCATTATGCACAAGCATCGTCGTTTTTATGCCGAATGCCCTTGCGTCATAATTTGCAGCAAGAATAATACCCATGCGGTTCTTGGGATCTCCTGCAACTGCAGCCGGCCGGCCTTTTAGTGACGGGTTCATCGACATTTCACAGCTGATAAAGAACGCATTCATATCTACAAGAAAAATGACTCTTGTTGTAGAACGCTCCATGTTACATATCTCCATCCTTAATATAGAAAAAAGTCTTCAGAGAATTGAAGTTATATCGGGAAGACATGATAATCTGTTCCGTGCTGCCTACAAACAGAATACCTTCTTTTCTGAGTGCTTTGTTAAAATTGGTATAGATTTGGGTTTTAGCCTCTTCTGTGAAGTAAATCAGAACATTTCTGCATACGATTAAATCACATGAAGAAGGATATGGTTCTCTCAGCATGTTGTGCTGAAGAAATTCCACCCGGCTTTTGACCTCATCAATTATTGTATATATACTTCCCTCTTTTTTAAAATATTTTGAGACATACTCTTTTGGAAGCTTATCCAGGCTTTTTTCTGAATAGGATCCGGCTTTCGCTTTTCTAAGAGCTTCCTTGTCAATATCGGTGGCAATGATTTTGATGTCTTTTAAAGGAATATATTCATTAAGCACCATCACAAGTGTATAGGGTTCGTCACCAGTGGAACATGCCGCACTCCAGATCTTGAGCTTCTGGGATTTTTTCAGCAGCAATGGGAAGATTTCCTTTTTCAGCACCTCCCATTGCTCGGGATTTCTATAGAACTCCGAAACGTTTATCGTCAGATAATTTATAAACTCGTTGTAAAGCGACTGATCTGATCTAAGAATCTTAATGTAGTCTTCATACAACTCATACCCGTTCTTCCTGATCAACGAGTCTATCCTTCTCTTCATTTGTTTCTCTTTATAAAAACTAAGGTTAATATCTGTCAACTTATATACTTCGGTCTTGAAACCTTCATAATCCATGACTGATCCCCCTTATTACAAAATTATCAGGGACATGCTTCCATCCGATCAAGCTGATTCTTAACTTGAGGGTTGTCCCACTTTGTATTTCAATTGAAAAAATGCAAGACATTCAGCCTTGCATTTTCTCATATTAAAAGTTTTTCTTTTAACGATTATTTCTTTTCTTCATCCAATATATCGCCAATTGTATTGCTTAATTCTTCCTTGTGCTCATTGGGAGCTTCAACTTCGATAGCAACATCGGCCGAGGCGTTATCCGAACCTGCCAGTTCCTGTTCCGCTGCCGTCTGCTTCGGGTCGATCGGATTTACATCTTTTATACTGAGGCTGATCTTTTTGGTCTCGGTATTGACTTCTATGACTCTGGCTTCGACCTCCTGACCTATCTGCAAAACATCTCCCGGTTTGGCGATCCTGATATTAGAAATCTGTGAGATATGCACAAGGCCGTCGAGACCTTTTTCCAATTCTATAAATGCTCCGAATGGAACGAGCCTTACAACAAGCCCCTTCACTACATCTCCTGCGACATACTTTTCCGCAGCCTTGAACCATGGGTTCTCTTCATCCTTTTTGAGTCCGAGTGAGATTCTCTTTTTATCCTTGTCGAATTCAAGAACGGTTACTTGTACTTTATCGCCAACTTTAAGAACTTCAGAGGGATGCTTCACTTTTGTCCAGGAGAGTTCAGATATGTGAACAAGTCCGTCAACACCGCCAATATCAACAAAGGCGCCGAAATCCATCAAATTTTTCACTACGCCGTCATATTTCTTTCCGATTTCTACAGTACCCCAGAATTCGCCTTCATTCAGTACTCTTTGTTCAGCAAGTAGAATTCTCTGGGAACCGACAATCTTTCTTTTCTGCTTGTTGAATTCAACGATCCTTACAGTCACAGTCTGTCTCAAATATTCTCCAAGATCCTTGACATACTTTTCAGCGATCTGGGAAGCGGGGATGAATACCCTTACGCCCTTTACATTTGCTACGATGCCGCCATTTGTGATCTCAACGACTTTTCCGGTTACAGGTGTCTTTTTTTCATAAGCCTCCTCTATAAAATCAACGCTCTTCAAGGAGTCAACTTTTTTCTTCGACAACATGACATTGCCTTCACCGTCATTTACCCTGACAATAAATACTTCAATTTCGTCGCCAATCTTTATATTCGTTTCCGGTTTGAAATCAGGATCGTCCGTATACTCACCCACCGGTATGATACCGTCGGATTTGTAGCCGAGATCAACATAGATTTCAGTGTTGTTAAAGCCGATGATCCTGCCCTTGACAGTCTCACCGCTTCTAAGAGTCACCAAGGAACTCTCAAAAGCTTCCAAAAAGCTTAGCTCATTCTCCTGTTTATTTAATTCGTCCATTTTCTCAATAACCTCCTTGATTATGCGTTCCGGTGTAGATGCTCCTGCTGTAATTCCCAGCATTTTTGTATCTTTTATGTCTATCGGCGGCAAATCACCGTACGTCTCAATAATATAGGACTGTTCGCAATACTTTTTGCTGATATCATACAGCTTCCGGGTATTTGAACTGTTCCTGCTGCCAATGATCAGCATGACATCGGAACTCCTGGCAATTTTTTCTGCCTCTTCCTGTCTGCTGATGGTTGCATTACATATTGTATCAAATTTTATAAGGTTTTTGCATTTATCTTTTAATTTATCATAAATATAGTTGAATTTTTCTTTTGTGATGGTAGTTTGTGCTACCAAACAGCAAGGGCCATCCAATTGTGGAAATTTATTAACATCTTCGGGATTGTCTGCTATTAATGCACTGTTTTCACACCAGCCGTTGATTCCTATGACTTCAGGGTGATTAGCATCGCCTGCAATAATAACCGTATAACCTTCGTCATGTTTCTGACTTACCAGTTTGTGAATTTTTCTCACATAAGGGCAGGTTGCATCGATTATTTCTGCTTTTAAATTATCAAGGCCTACATATATATCGGGTATTACACCATGAGTCCTAATAATAACCTTTGAATTTTCTTCAGCTTCACTGATATCAGATATGACACTGACTCCTTTTGCCTGCAAATCATTTACAACCTGTTCGTTATGGATGATCGGACCAAGCGTACATATCGTGCCCTTTGTTTCTTTTAATAAATTATATACCATATTTACTGCATTGTTAACTCCAAAACAAAAGCCAGCCGTATTGGCCACCAAAATTTTCACTCTCAGACCTCCGCGAGTAAATATATTCTTTTTATAATCTCTTTACTGAGTTCTGCGAGCTCTTCCCTGGTATATTTTTCGTCTTTTTTGCTTCCGATACTAAAAGGATCTCCATAGATGACCTTTATTCTCCCAAAAATCCTGTAACTGCCCTCAATATAAGCAGGAATAATCGGTACTCCGGCATTTACCGCAATCATGGCAGCACCGGGTTTTATCCTGGCAGAGTCGATTTTCGCAGGATCTATTCTTGTGCCATGCGGAAATATGCCCAGGATATGGCCTTCCTGAAGAATCTTGTAAGCGCTTTTAATCGAACCTACGTCTCCCGTGCCCCTTTTAACAGGGAATGCTCCAAGACTTTTAAAAATAAATGATGTTATGGGGTTCTTGAAAAGCTCCTCTTTTGCCATCCAATTGATCCATCGTTTCAGTCTGTACCCCAGAAAAAACATGTCAAGCATTGTATTATGATTGGCGCAGAAAAGAGCAGAACCTGTCAATGGTACTTTATCAGCATTGACTATTTCGACTCGGAAAAAGAGTTTGAATATTATATTTGTTAAAATGTATACAAAGCTTTTCATCAATTCTCACCATTCATTCATTTTGGGCCATTTATTTTTTTATTTGTTTATTTTTGAAAGAATTAGTTCTATGACTTCCTGCGGACTCAAACTTGTTGTATCGATCTCTATTGCATCTTTCGCTTTGGAAAGCGGTGCAAAAGCTCTCGAACTGTCGTTTTTATCCCTGTAGGCGATGTCGTTCCTGACTTCTTCGAAGCTCGGATGCTCAGTATTTTTAGCACATAGTTCATCATATCTTCTTCTAGCCCTTTCATCAAGGGAGGCAATCAGAAAGAATTTGTACTTCGCGTTTGGAAGCACAAAGGTGCCGATATCCCTGCCGTCCATGACAACATCCATTTCTTGTGCTATTTTCCTCTGCAATTCGACAAGTTTAATTCTGACAGCCGGAATAACAGCGACATTTGATGCGCCAATTGAAACCTCCGGTGTGCGTATCATTTCGGACACATCCGTCCCATCCAGAAAAATCCTCTGCTCATTACTTTTATATTCAATCTTAATATCGATATTTTCAGCAATATTTGTTAGGCTTGCTGCATCCTTCGTGTCCAAACCGGAATTTAAGGCTTTTAATGCAACTGTCCTGTACATTGCACCTGTGTCCAGATATACGATGCCCATAATTCTGGAAATGCTTTTTGCAACTGTGCTTTTTCCCGCACCTGCCGGTCCGTCTATCGCGATATTTATCCTAGACAAATAAATTATCCCCCAATCCGTTGGTTCTGTTCCAAAAGGTCAGGTCTCAACAGTCTTGCCTGTCTTTGATATACAAATTTGAGTCCGCTGTTTTTCTTTTCGGTATTGATATGCATCAGTACTCTAATACATTTCCGCAGGCTCCCGGGTACATCTATTTCATAAGTACTCATCAGTGCTGTTTCAGTCCAGCCGAGCCTTCTTGCAGCCACCGCCGGAAATGTGGCATTCAGATCCATGGTAACAGAAAAAATGATACTTATGATATCATCCTTATCTATCTCATTGATCTCTATCATTTTTTTCAGCAGTTCACAAGTCGCATCAAGTATTTCCTGCTCGGTATTTTCTTCTACTGTTGTTGCACCTCTGATTGCTTTGACCATCAAGGCTGTTCACTCCATTCTGCTTTTCAATACAATGCCAAGCTGCTTTCAGAAGGATGTCAAACTACCCGGTGACCTACTCCTATTGCAACTTCATTCAGATGCAGCAAACCGATCCCAAAAAATATGGATACGCTCACATGATCCTTATACCTTGCAATTCCTATCTTCCCACCGACATTCAGTCCGAGCGCCTTTGGCATGATCTGCGAAAGAGCCTCCCTGGTAGCACCTGCCACTGCGCCCTCTTCCAGATGAGTTTCACTGATCAGGCCTTCACGCTTTGACGATACGACAGCACGTTCGATAATTTTCATTACCGAGTTTATGAACTCCCCGCCATAATCCACTGCAGCAGTATGAATACCGTTTCTTGCATATTCGGCCTGCAGCTGCTTTTCTTCCTGTCTGTCTGCGGTAACTGCTATGCGTATCGCAGCGGCAGCAATTTCTCTGCTGCCGTATTCCCTGCTGTTCTCCGTCATTATGCTACCTCTCAAAATTACTTTTATATTATATAGGAATTATGATAATTGTACAATATGAATTCTATCGGGCCAAGATATTAGTACACCATCAACTCTAAAGGAATCAGGTATGAAAGTATACTATTGCACAGGGTTCACCAATGCGACTAAATGGATGCCATCCGTGACAGACATCGTTTTACCAAGAAAACCGGATATATTGCTGCTGACCGAGCTTACCTGCACTACTGCTTCTTCCAGGACAGTTCCGGCATCAAGCTCGACTACGTCACCGTCCTTAAGCTCAAGCATTACTGTTTTATCATAGAAAGCGGTGCTTTTTTCGCCATTTATGAGGACTTCAAGATCAGGGCAATGATCGATATTGATCAGTTTTAGTTCCATTTTGCAGGGAGTAAAAAAATAAGCTTCCTCCTTCAGCACTTCTCCCTCCAATTTGTTGTCATTTGAAACGGTCGATTTGAACACCGGATCTAAAAAAGCTGCCTGCACTGCCACTAAAACAAGCAGGGCTGATATTGCAGCTTTGAACAGGAACCCTTCAAAGCTGCAGGAAAATTTCTTTCTCGTTTTACTTATTTTTTCATCTGTATTTTGATTCAGTACTGCTTTTATCATGTCAACTCCAGTATTCAACAATTCAATCCCGCCAAACAGCCTGTCGAAAACGCAATTGTCAGGTTGAATCCGCCTGTATAGGCATCTACATCTATAACCTCGCCTGCAAAATACAATCCCCTGACAAGCTTTGATTCCATAGTTGAGGGATTTATTTCGTCCGTGCAAACACCGCCGGCAGTTACTATAGCCTCACTTATAGGTCTGGAACCGGTTATTTCAAGAGTAAAAGCCTTCAGCAGTTTCACGAGAACTCTTCTCTCAGCCTTCGTGATTTGGTTCACAGGCTTATCCTCCGGTATCTGTGAAAGCATTATAAAAACTGGTATCATCTTCTGAGGGAGCAAATCATCAAGACTATTCTTGAATTGTTTCCTCGAAAATTTTTCAAAATCCCTTTGCAGCCTGGCGTCCAGTGTTTCTTCAGAAAGTGCCGGTTTCAGGTCGATTACAAGTTTGACGTTCCTGTAGCCATAATTGAGGATATGCCTGCTGCTGCTCAGTATTAACGGACCGGACACACCAAAATGAGTGAACAGCATCTCACCGAAATCCGTATAAACTTTTCGGTCCTTCTTATCTAAAATTGTAATTGATATGTTTTTCAGAGATAGACCCTGAAGCTCTGCGATCCATTTCTCGGCAACAAGAAGCGGTACCAGTGAGGGCTTTAACTCTGTGACTGTATGTCCAAGCTTTTTTGCCATATCATATCCGTCTCCGGTTGAACCGGTTCCGGGATAGGATACGCCACCTGTTGCAATGATTGCACATTCGCAATCAAAAAAACTTCCGTCTCTCAGCTTTACACCCGATACAGAACCATTTTTTACTTCAATTTTTTCAACAGCGGAATTCAGTCGAATTTTAACGCCTCTTTCTTCTGCAAATCTTTGAAGAATAAGAACGACATCTCTGGCAGAATCCGAAACGGGAAATACTCTGCCGCCTCTCTCGACCTTTGTTTCAAGGCCCTCATTGTGAAGCAGTTCTATCAGGTCTGAATTCGAAAAGGTATAAAAAGAGGAATACAAAAAATTCCCGTTGCCGGGAATATTGTTTATAAGCCCTTCAATATCGGTGTTATTGGTGATATTGCATCTTCCCTTGCCGGATATCAACAGTTTTTTACCTGTACGGTCGTTTTTTTCAAGCAGTAGTACATTCAAACCGCGTTCTGCAGCTTTCCCTGCAGCCATGAGACCTGCAGCACCGGCGCCTATCACAATCACTCTCCTGGTCAATAATCCACCTTCCTGTGCGTTTCAGCATTATCGTACTTTTCATATACCTGATATTCGTCCCAGATCGTTTCCAACCTCTCAAAGGTATTGTAGACACTTTCCTTTTTTCTCATACCTATTGCCACGATCAATGCGTTAATCACGCTAAGCGGTGCGACCAGTGAATCAACAAACGATGCCATATCGCTCCTGGCTGTGATGCAGTGGTCTGCGCAATTCGCCAAAGGTGATTCCATACTGTCCGTTATGGCAATTACCGTAGATCCCTGGCTCTTCACAAATTGCATGGCTTTTGTAGTCCTTTTGGAATATCTTGGGAAGCTTATGCCGATCACTACATCCCCTTCAGATGCTCTCAGGATCTGTTCGAACATTTCACTGACACTCGTCGTATGGACAAGCCTGACATTGTCAAAAATCAAATTGAAATAAAAGCCGAGGAAACTTGCAAGAGGTGCAGAACTTCTTACGCCAAGAATGTATATTTTTTTTGCATTTAAAATACTCTCGACAATTTCATTAAAGCCTGCCAGATCGATTTCTTCCATTGTCAGCTTAATCTTTTCCATATCTGATTGCAGCACACTTTTTAAGATGTTGTCTTCATTGATCCTTTTGGAGGATACCTCTATTCTCTGCACTGCTGTAAGTTTGCTCTTGATGAGCTCCTGAAGCACTTTCTGAAGCTTGGGATAGCCATCATAACCCAGCTCTATCGCAAATCTTACAACTGTAGATTCGCTTACACCCACTACTTCACCCAGTCTGGCCGCTGTCATGAAGGCTGCCTTTTCATAATGGCTTATGATATAGTTGGCTATAAGTTTCTGGCCCTTGCTCATGTCAGACAGCTTTTCCTGAATCCTTTTTATCATATCATGGCTTTTATTTTCCATATGAACCTCCACATCCTGATGGACAAGTCCGTCTGTATATCCGACGAACTTCCTCCATACTATATTACATTTTTGCAGGATAAAAATCAAGTACTTGCATTTTTCATTTAAAGTATCTGAATTTTTCCAATATGTATCAATTTGAATATTTTATCAAAACATATACACGCTGAAAAATGATAACTTTCGAGGAGGATGCATGCTTCAGATAGATGATGCGGGAAGCGGCAGTTTCGTTGGCGGAACCTGTATCGGAATATACAGGCCTGAGACAAATGAATATTGTTTTGATATTATTCCTGTCGAGTTATATAACAAGGAAAATTTCAGGAAAAAGCTTTACCTTAACGAAGTGGTGGAAATCGCATCCACAGCAATAAAACAGCTTTCTCCAGAAAAAGGTGAAGCAATAGAGATATGCAGAGGATATATGTTTGACAGACTAAAAAAATGGCTGGAGGATAATGGCTATACCTGGTATTGTACACAAATCACCGGCAGAATCCAGGAAATCGTTGAAAAGAATTTTGAGCTGTATACGCAAACGCTTGGCCTGCCATGGCAATATATCAAATATACGCATTATCCGTTTCACTTTCATAAACTGCTTAAATGGGTCTATGCTGACTTCGACAATCGAATCAAGCTTTGCAAGGTCGGGTGGCAAAGCTGGGAGAAGTATCAAGGAATCATACCTGAGATCTCTTATGGAAGTATAAATTCACCAACCTATACATGCCTTAAATGCGGCAGACATATAAAGAAGGGCAGCCCGATAAAGATTCTGAAATATACGAGTAACCGGGTAAATTACGTATATATGCACAGTAAATGCTGATTTCAATTATAATTCAAAATCAATCCTTTGAACGAGTATACTTAGCTTACTTTGTAAATTCTATTTCAACCGCTAATGGAAATGAAGGCCTGACTTCATTATAATATCGAAGTCAGGCCTTTTCTTGTGTAACGCATCGGTTCAAAATAAATTTTCCAGTTATTATTTATCATCTGCTACCTGGTAAAGGTATTTCAGGAAGATAATGAATTTTCAATTAATTCTAAATTATACTTTCTTTCTACCTTATACCGGATGGATCCTGTCCTTGAAATCCACCATACTGCTGTCAATTTTATATTTTTCCGCCTGCCGCTGTTTGAAAAAATTCTCTGCTACCTGTGGGAATAATGCATAGGAAAGCACATCTTCATCCTGCTCGATATATTCTCCGTTCTGCTTTCTGATATTATCAAGCTCAGGCTGGATTAAATCAGCAGGCCTGCAGGTAATCTGCTCTTCATCGCCAAGTATTTTCTTCTTTATTTCTTCGGAAATAGGGCCCGGCGTTTTTCCATATTCCCCTTTGACCAGCGCCTTGGATTCCTTAGGCACCATTTTGTATCTCTCTCCGGCAATGACGTTCATTACAGCCTGTGATCCGACGATCTGGCTTGTGGGGGTAACCAGCGGAGGATATCCGAAATCTTCCCGGACCCTTGGCACTTCCTTCAGTACTTCTTCATACTTGTCCGACTTGCCTGCCTGTTTCAGCTGAGATACCAGATTGGACAGCATGCCTCCCGGCACCTGATATATGAGCGCATTGACATCCACGCCCATCATCTTGACGTCAAGAAGCCCCGATTCTACATATTTTTCTTTGATCGGTCTGAAATATTCCGCGATTTCGCTTAATAACGCAAGATCAAGTCCGGTATCGAATCCGGTCCCCTTCAGTGTAGCCACCAATGGCTCTGTAGGGGGCTGTGAGGTACCCATCGCCATTGGAGAAATTGCGCAGTCCACGATATCGACGCCTGCTTCAATCGCCTTTAAATAGGTCATGGAAGCAACACCGCTCGTATAATGCGTGTGCAGTTGTATTGGAATATTAATATATTCCTTAAGTGCTTTAACAAGTTCATAGGCGGAATATGGCAATAACAAGCCTGCCATGTCCTTGATGCAGATGCTGTCGGCACCCATTTCGACCAACATCCTTGAATCCTTCACAAAATGCTCCAGGCTATGTACGGGACTCATCGTATAGCTGAAACAGCCCTGTGCATGGCCACCTTCCTTATTACAGGCTTTTATCGCTTCTTCTATGTTTCTGACATCGTTCAGCGCATCAAATATCCTGATGATATTGATTCCATTTGAAATGGATTTTCTGACAAAATACTCGACCACATCATCTGCATAATGTTTGTAACCGAGAAGATTCTGACCTCTTAGCAGCATTTGCAGCGGAGTCTTTTTTGCAATTTTCTTTATTTTCCTGAGTCTTTCCCATGGATCCTCATTCAAGAATCTCAAGCAAGAGTCGAATGTTGCCCCACCCCAGCATTCAAGGGAGTTATAGCCGATATTATCGAGCTTTTCAATAATCGGCAGCATATCTTCCGTCTTCATTCTGGTTGCAATCAGTGACTGGTGGGCATCTCTCAACACTGTTTCGGTTATTTTAACCCTGCGCATCATCCAATCCTCCTCAATTCAAGGATGCAAGCAAATCGCCCGCATTAACGGAAGCACCTTTGGATACATTTATTGAAGCAACTGTACCGTCCGATGGTGCAACGATTTCATTTTCCATTTTCATCGCTTCAAGTATCACAAGCACTTGCCCTCTTTTAATACTATCCCCGGCATTTGCTACAACCTTTAATATGGTCCCCGGCATTGGAGAAGTTATCTTTGTAGCTCCAACCGCTCCAGTTATTACTGCCTTTTTTTCAACTGCTGCAGGTGCCGCCGTCTGTGATTGAACAGGAGCTACTGCAGGTGCCTGCACAGGGTGCGCGCTACTGACTGCAGATGGAACAGGAAGAACCCCGTCCCTTATTTCCTCAACTTCAACCTCATATTGGTTTCCATTCACCTTTATCAAAAACTTCTTCATTACTTCAATCCTCCTCTATGCATTCAAATTGCGGCTCAATCTTTCAAGTCTTCCAGCTGTGTTCCACGCCGGCGAATTCTGCGGGACATGCCGCATGGACCTGACCTCCAGCCTGTAACCCGGCCTGGCTTCCATAGCTGCCACTGCTGCTGCAATTACAGCCAGGATTTCGTCGCTTATGGCCTCTTTTATAGTCTCTTTGTTATACTCTTCCATGCCTGCACCTCCATCTTACAGTGGTATGTTCCCGTGTTTCTTCGCCGGTCTGTTCTCTCTCTTTCCGGCGAGCATCTCCAGCGCATTGATCAACCTGCCACGGGTGGTTGCAGGATCAATGACATCATCCACGTAACCTCTTGCTGCTGCTACGTATGGATTTGAGAATTTGTTCCTGTACTCCTCGATCTTCTGCTCCCTTGCAGCTATAGCATCGTCTGCAGAAGCTATTTCTTTACGGAATATAATATTCGCAGCGCCGTCAGGTCCCATGACTGCTATTTCAGCACTCGGCCATGCGAAAACCATATCAGCGCCCAAATGTTTGCTGTTCATGGCAATATACGCACCGCCATAAGCTTTCCTTACGATGATGTTTATTTTCAGAACCGTTGCTTCTGAAAAAGCATATAGAAGCTTCGCTCCATGCCTGATGACTCCGCTGTATTCCTGGCCTGTACCCGGCAGATAGCCTGCAGTGTCAGTCAATGTGACCAGCGGAATGTTGAAGGAATCGCAAAACCTGATGAATCTGGCAGCTTTATCTGCCGAGTTTACATCAAGAACACCGGCCATGATTTTAGGCTGGTTTGCAATGATGCCTACGGTCTTACCGTTCAGTCTCCCGAAGCCTATCACGATGTTCTGTGCGAAATACTTCTGCACCTCGAGAAAATCGCCGTTATCAAGGACCTTTACAAGAATATCCTTTATGTCGTAAGGTTTGTTTGAATTATCCGGGATCAGCTCCAACAAGCTTTCATCGATTCTGTTCAGATCGTCATTGGCCGCTAGTACCGGTGGATCTGTCAGATTATTGTCTGGCAGGAAGCTGATGAGCCTTCTGATTTCCATCAGGCATTCTTCTTCGTTACCACTTCTGAAGTGTGCGACACCGCTTTTGGCATTGTGAACTTCTGCTCCGCCAAGAGTTTCGAACGTGACATCCTCACCCGTAACCGACTTGATGACCTGCGGGCCTGTTATAAACATATAGCTGGTTTTATCAACCATAAAAACAAAATCCGTAATGGCGGGTGAATACACTGCACCGCCTGCACATGGCCCCATGATGACCGAGATCTGCGGAATTACGCCCGATGCGAGCGTATTCCTGAAGAATATGTCGCCGTAACCGCTCAGTGCGTCGATACCTTCTTCGATCCTTGCTCCACCGGAGTCGTTGATGCTGATAAACGGCGCGCCCATTTTCATTGCCATGTCCATCACTTTTGTGATCTTGCGGGCATGCGCTTCTCCCAGCGAACCGCCGATGACCGTAAAATCCTGTGAAGATACAAATACCGGTCTCCCGTCAATACTGCCGTAACCGGTTACAACACCGTCACCTGGAACCTTCTTCTTCTGCATGTCAAAGTCGATTGCCCTGGTTTCAACAAATGCATCTATTTCTACAAAGGAATTGCTGTCAAACAGCTTTTCCAGCCTCTCTCTGGCTGATAGCTTCCCTGATTCATGCTGCTTAGCGATCTTGTCAGCACCGCCTCCTGCTTCGAGCTTCTCTTTCCTAACATGAAGGTTGTTTATCTTTTCAATCGTTCCCATGAGTTTTACACCTCATTAAATTTCATAATTTGAAATTATTATAATATGATATTATTACCTGGTACTAATTATATAGAAATTATATATTATTTTCCTTATCATTGCAACATAATTTAGTTAAAAACAATTCGAATTACTCCCTGAAAAATACTCATGAATTTCAAGTAAATATCATTTCCGGCATTGCTGCTACTACATTATCACCAGCTTTTACTAATTCCCGAACGATATTATGCGATTGTTGAAGCAATCTTTAATGACACATTTTTCAAATGAACTGTTCATTTAAGCTGTTCAGTTGAATCGATCCCCACGTTTCCACACAAGATGATCAGGCTATGCCAGGCCTGTCACCTTTTTAAGATTATCTATTTCTTTTTTTCTCAAATACCTCCACTTGCCTTCGTCAATTCCTTCTATCTCCAGAGGACCTATTGCAACCCTTTTAAGGCGTAAAACGGCATGTCCCAGCGTATCAAACATCATCCTGACCTGCCTGTTCTTACCCTCGTGTATTGTGATTTCAACAATCGATTCCTTTTTTCCGGTTTCAATCACATGTACTTTTGCAGGAGCCGTCTTGTAATCTTCAATAGTAACGCCTTCCTGAAGACTGTTCACATCCTCTTCACTGATTGTGCCATCAATCATTGCGCGGTATACCTTTGGTATCTCATGCTTCGGGTGTGTCAGCTTGTTTGCCAGTTCTCCGTCATTTGTGAGAAGCAGCAGTCCGGATGTATCATAATCAAGCCTTCCGACAGGGTATACCCTTTCCTTGACCGTATCCACCAGATCCAGTACAGTCTTTCTGGAAAATTCATCTTTCGCGGTTGATATGTATCCGACAGGTTTGTTCAGCAGGATATAGACCTTTTTTTGTTCCTGCCTGATCGGTCGGCCGTCGACCTTGATGATTTCATCTCCATTGACCTTTGTACCCTGAGTTGTGATAACCTCACCATTTATTTCGACTTTGCCCTGGGCGATAAGCTCTTCACATTTGCGTCTCGATGCGACGCCTGCCTCCGCCAGGTATTTTTGCAATCTTACTTCGGACATATTTGCTCCCTTTCCATTATGCTGTTTGGTCGAGTAGTATGTAACTTTTGCCTAATGGCTTATTTTACATATACAATACCATTACTTGAATAAAAACGCCACAGATAAACCACCGTAAAAAGCATAAACCTTTCAGGGTGGCTTCCTGTGGCCAGGTTTAATTCTCATATTCCCAATTATTCGAATCAATCTGAACTGTCAGCTTACACCGCCTTCAGATGTGTCGCGATTTGATTCCCTTCTTGTCGAATCCTTTTTCCTGAAAAAATCTTCTATTTTACACACTAAATCCGGTATGAGATCAAGTACCTTATCCACTGATGAATTCATGTTTACAGGCAAAAGCTTGATTTGACCATTCCCCACCACCATGAAACCAACGGGATTTATGCTTACACCAGCGCCGCTTCCGCCTGCAAATGGGAATTTACCTGATTTACCGCCATTTTCCTCCGAGTCTTTACTGCGTTCATTGTCCTTGTCATTCTCATCATCATCGGCCATATAACTATATTCACCGCCACCAGCTGCAAAGCCGAATGCCACCTTGGAAATAGGTATGATCACCGTACCATCGGGCGATTGTACTGCGTCTCCCACAATCGTATTCACATCCACCATTTCCTTTATGCTCTCCATGGCAGTTGTCATCAGACCTTCTATCGGATGTTGCTCAGCCACTAACTTCACCACCTATCGTTTTTTTGGATTTTAATTTAATGAGATATTTCTTGTAGTATATTTTTATCAACACAACTATAATATGGACTAATTTAACATGAAATATGCAGGTCGCATCCACCTCGAAAATAGTTTTATCGAAGCAGGGTGTGATTGCGATCCTCTTTTTAAAAGCTTTGAGATATCTGGAAAGATACGTGATGACAATGCCCGCAGCCGCCCATAAAAGTCCGCATGTCAACCCTGTTAAAGCCGCATCTCCGGTGCCTTGCTTTAATTTGATGTCCAATTCTACATGGATATCCCTACTGTTCAGATAACGTCTGATGTCTTCAAACATGCTTTTATGATCAGTCAGGTAGGTTCTTATGCTTACATATTTTCTATATATGTCCATGGGCATCAATCTATCTTTTTTTGTGGTACCAGTGTGTATTTCCCTGCCTTGACCTTTAACCAGCTTGAATTTGACCCTGTCATTTTCAGTACTAACCAGAGGTATTTCATATTTATAATGTAAAAAGCCGTCCCTTGTATAGAAATAAATTACTATCCATTCATCTTGCTCATTGCGGATATAATCAAGAGTTGCTTTAATATCAACCCAATATAGAATTGTATAAATGACAAGCAAAACAAAAAAAATAGCCAAATAAAGCATGAACTACCTCAATCTTCATTAATGAATCAAAGATGAATTGAAATCTACAATGCAATATAAGTTATTTTTTCCATATTTGAGTTTTTAATTCCTATGATTCGGAGGCGGTTGAATTCAGTGCTGACTGTTCTTCCTCGGGAAGCATTCCCTTAAAGTCGATACTCGGCAAATCACGGGGAGATTTGAAGCCGAAGCTCCTTAGAAATTCTTCAGTAGTTTCATAAAGCATGGGCTTGCCGGGGGTATCCATTCTTCCTGCTTCTTTGATTAGATTCCGTTCTACAAGCCTTGATAATGAACTGTCAGAATTGACGCCCCTGATCATTTCGATTCTTGCACGTGTGACCGGCTGATTGTAAGCCACAATGGATAAAGTCTCAAAGGCGGCCTGTGACAGAGCCTGTTTTTGCCTGGGTTCGACAAGCCTGCATATGTATTCGTAATGCTCCGGCCTTGAGCAAAGCTGATAGGATCCGTCAAGCTCACGGAGCAGGATGCCTCTTTTTGAATTCTGAAGAGAAATAGCCATATTGTTTAAAATAAGGCGGGCCGTCTTTTTATCAAGCTCCAGTATATCCGCCAGCTTTTCGAGCGGAAGCGGGTCACCAGCCGAAAACAGCAGTCCTTCGATCACGGCTTCTATTTCTTTTATTTCCATGAATATTCCTTTCTATGCCATATTATCGATATTTTCCTGTTCAAACTGCATCAAATCCAGTGAGGTTTCTGCCCTGTTGATATATATTTCGTCAAACTGCTTTTTCTGTTCAAGTTTTACCTTTTTGAGCTTTGCCAGTTCCAGAATGGCCATAAAACCGGTGATGATGTCCGTCGCGGATTTATGCTCCCATGAGTAAAGCTCAGAAAACTTCAGACGGCTTTTCACAAGCAGTCCTCTGATGATTTCCCTCATTTTGCTTCGTACTGAAACCTTCTCGTGCTGTATGATGCGATCCATTCCGCTCACATTGGGATTCATCTTCCTTTTGTTCTTTTCCAGTAGTTCTGTATATACCCTCTGCAGTTCGGCAGGAATAAGTTCAAGTGTTTCTTCCTTTCTGGTAAACGGGATGATTTCCGGAAGTTTATAGTAAACCTTTGTCCACTCATTTTCACGCTGTCTGATGATACTGGAAAATTCCTTGATTTTTCTATATTCCAACAGCCTCATGACAAGCTCTTCCCTCGGGTCTGTTTCCTCCTGCTGTTCTTCTTTCTTAGCAGGAAGCAGCATTCTTGACTTGATATGAAGTAGAGTCGCCGCTATTACCAGGAATTCGCTGGCCACCTCCAGATCAAGCTCCTGCATTGCAAAAAGATATTCCATATACTGGTCCGTAACTGTATTTATGGGTATATCGTAGATATTGAACTGATTCTTCTCGATTAAATGGAAAAGCAGATCAAACGGGCCTTCAAATTTATCAATTTTAATCTTGCAGGCGTTAGTCAATACGCTTTCCAACGCAGCTCTCCTTTATCAGGTACTATCACCAATCTATTTTCATTGCCTTTCTGACTTCAACCATTGTCTTTTGGGCGGTTATTCGGGCGCGTACATTTCCATTCTCAACTACTTCTCTGATGTAACCGGGCTTTTGCAGCAAATCCTGACGCCTTTCATAAATAGGGGTCAATGTACAGGACATTTTCGCCGCGAGATTTTTCTTGCATTGAACACAGCCTATACCGCCTGATTTACAAAGCGATTCCGTTTCCTGCACCCCTTCTTCGTTGAATACCTTATGAAAGGCAAAGACGGTACAGACCTCCGGATGTCCCAGATCATCCTTTTTGATTCTGGCCGGGTCTGTAAGCATTGTCATTACTTTTTTTCTCACGGTTTCAGGATCGTCCGACAAAGCAATCGTATTGTTGTAGCTTTTGCTCATCTTTCTTCCGTCCGTGCCTGGCAGCACTTTCGCTTTGGTCAATACAGCCGCCGGTTCCGGGAATACTTCTCCGAACAGGAAGTTGAAACGTCTGGCAATTTCCCTGGTCAATTCTACATGCGGCACCTGGTCTTCTCCGACAGGCACTGCGTCTGCCTTGTATATAAGGATGTCCGCAGCCTGAAGGTTGGGATAACCCAGAAAGCCATATGTTGCGATGTTCTTCTCTTTAAGCTGTGACAGCTGGTCTTTATAGGTAGGACACCTGTATAGCCAGGTCAGAGGCGTCGACATGGAGAACAGCAGATGCAGCTCAGCATGCTCCTTTATGGACGACTGCAGGAAAAAGGTGCATTTTTCGGGATCCAATCCGGCACTCAGCCAGTCAATGACCATATCATCAATATTCTTCTTTATATTCGAAGTATCTTCATACCCAGTGGTCAGGGCATGCCAATCAGCTATGAAGAAGTAGCAGTTATATTCGTTTTGAAGTTTGATCCAATTTTCCAGAGCACCGAAATAGTTTCCAAGATGCAGCGCTCCTGTAGGTCTCATACCGCTGAGCATTGTTTTCTTTTCCATTTTACTTCACTCTCCAACATATTCCTCATAATTTCTGTAACTTAGTATATTGTAAGTATTGCAATAAATGATGTCAACTAAATATTCTTTACGTAAATATGTTGAGCAGCGGCGGTACTATGAGCATGAAAGTACTTTGAACAGCCCATCTGAAAGGCCACAGGACAGCTGAAAGCACCCCTGGCGCAAGAAGCATGATCGCCAGGAAAGCCATTCCGATGTAATTTTCATACCGCATCAACTTGAAATATTGGTTCGTCGGGAGGATGGCGGTCAATATTTTTGAACCGTCAAGCGGCGGTACCGGAAGAATGTTGAATATAGCAAGACCGATATTGATCATGTAGAAAATCCTGCAAAAAACAAATAAAACTGAATCAATCTGTACTCCCTGAAATCTGAAGAAAACTTCGTATGCAGAATATCCATTCTTCATGGCGATATATGCCATCGGAAAGGAAAACAAAAAAGCAAGTATCAGGTTGGAGACAGGCCCTGCAAGGCTTACAAGCACTGTACCGCTTTTATGATTCTTATAATACGACGGATTAATCGGTACAGGTTTTGCCCAACCGAAACCGAAGCCGCTGGACATGGAAATAAGAAGCATCAATGTACCGAGAGGATCAAGATGTTTTAGCGGATTCAATGTCAGCCTTCCTAACTGCCTGGCAGTAGGATCGCCTAGTTTACTGGATACAAACGCATGTGCAAATTCATGAAAGCCCAAAGATATCAATATTGCCGGTATTGCATATAGATAAATCATATAATTTACATTCATCCAATCATTCTCCTTCGTATTTTAAGTGCATTAGTGTGTGTCCCAGTTGCTTCAGCGTCAAAAGGGGACATTTCGAAACTGCAGAGAACAGAAACCAGGCACCATAGAATAGAATTGGATACCGCTTCAGAGGAAGGCTCAATTCTTATTTCTGACCTCTGCTCTTTCGGTGTGTCCCCTTACATTATACCAGACAAAAATAAAAACGTCTGTATTAACAGGCGTTTTAACCTATTTGCTGATTCACATTCGCTTATTCTGGATAATATTCTCACATTGCTCTGCCAAGTACAAACCATTCCTTCATCATTAAAAGGAATATCCGTATAAACGATGCTTTCTGCACACTGTTTGATGCCACCAGTTCAGCATTACCAACTTCATTTCCTGAAATCATATATATTATTTCCCCGATTTTTTGTCCTTCCTCCACCGGAGCGGTTAAATCATTTTCCAGGTTTATCTTTCTTTCTATTTTGCCCTTCTCCCCTTTTTTAAGCAACAGCTTGACATCCTGCTTATATATCGCGTTTGTGTATTTACTCAGGCCCTTTTTAACCTGAACCTGCTGGACCTCTTCCCCCTTGTTGTTCACAAGAGTCGTCTCAAAATTGGCAAATCCATAATCAAGCAGCTTTCGTGCTTCCGCAAACCTCGTATTGGAATCAGGTTCGCCCAGTACAACTGCGATCAGTTGCTGTCCCTTCCTGACTGCCGAGGCTGAAAGACAATGTCCGGATACTTCCGTATATCCTGTTTTCAATCCTACTGTACCCTCATAAAACCTTACTAACTTGTTTGTATTATCAAGAGAAACCGGTTTCTTTCCTGGAGTGTTCTCGCGGAATTTCGCCTGCCAGGTCATTGAATATTTCGTGATGCCCGGGTGATTGAGCAGAAGCTCCCTTGACATCAGCGAAACGTCAAATGCGCTGCTGTAGTGACCAACGTCGGTTAATCCCGTACAGTCAAGGAAATTTGTATTTTTCATGCCGAGTTCCTTTGCCCTGTCATTCATCATTGCGACAAATGCTTCTTCACTGCCTGCAACAGCTTCCGCCAGTGCAACCGTGCAATCATTTGCCGACCGAATCGATACAGCCTGGAGCAGTTCATGCACGGTAAACACCTCGCCGGGTTCAAGCCATACTTGCGTACCGCCCATCCTGTAAGCATTTTCACTTATAGTCACTTTAGTGTCGAATGTAAGTTTTTCAGAATCGATTGCTTCCATGATAAGCAGCATCGACATGATCTTTGTGACACTTGCAATGGGCAGTTTGTCGTTGCTGTTCTTCTCCTGCAGAACTGAGCCGGTATTGCAGTCGATCAAAATCGCGCCCTTTGCTTTCAGCTCAGTAACAGAGGTTTTATTCATGATTTTCATAACCGTTGCAGCATCATACTCCGTATTATCTACCGCTGCGTTTACGGCCAACAAAGAAAGTGACGAAAACATAAAAACGATCACAAGCCAAACGGACACTGCCTTTTTTAGCATAACCAACACTCCTTGCAAGCATTCTTTTCCCTTTATTATAAAGTTATGCCGCAAAAAGGCAGTATATTCTGTTAATCGAAACCTTTTAGTCTATATATGCCAGGATTGGTGATTTTAAAGAAGGTGCGACTGTTGACGCAATATATGCGCCAAGCAGCATATCCCTTGCTTCAGCAAGTTTCTCACGCGATGAGGTATGCAGCTCTGCAAGAAGTTCCCCTTTGATCACCCTGTCTCCGGTCTTTTTATGAAGAATGATGCCGGCGCTGTAATCTATTGTACTCTCCTTGAATTCTCTGCCTGCGCCCAGTATTACAGATGCCTTCCCGATCAATTCCGACTGGATCGAACTGATGTAGCCTTCAAAAGGTGATAGTACCTTATCTGTTACAACTGCATTGTCAAGCGCCTTCACATCCCATGGAACATAGACAGCGCCCTGCTTTAGAGTCAGCTCCCCAAGTTTTTTCAATGCGCTCCCGTCCTGAACCTTTTTAACAACAAGGGATCTGCATTGTTCAATCGTTCCCTGTTCTGCAAGCTCAAGCATTCTCGCCGCCAGTTCAAAGCAAACAACTTCAAGGTCTTTCGGGCCTTTGCCCTGAAGAGTGGCAACGGCTTCCTTCACCTCAAGCGCATTCCCTATTGCAAACCCCAGAGGAATATCCATATCTGTAATGACCGCAGCAGTTTTTCTTCCCATATGGCTGCCGATCGAAACCATTTCCCGCGCCAGCTTGACAGAGTCGTCAAATGTCTTCATAAATGCGCCGCTGCCGGTTTTGACATCAAGCAATATCTTGTCTGCACCGGATGCAATTTTTTTACTCATGATGCTGCTGGCAATCAGAGGGATACTGTTTACTGTGGCCGTCACATCCCGAAGCGCATAAAGCTTTTTATCCGCAGGAACAAGATTGCCTGTTTGCCCGGCTATTGCAATACCTATATCCTTAACGTTATTTATAAATTCCTCTTTCGTCAGAGAGGTTCTGAAGCCTTTGATCGACTCAAGTTTATCAATGGTACCACCTGTATGCCCGAGACCCCTTCCGGACATCTTGGCTACCGGTACTCCGCATGCTGCAACGATTGGTCCGATGACAAGCGTAGTCTTGTCTCCCACACCACCGGTACTGTGCTTGTCAACCTTGATGCCCGGTATATCCGACAAGTCTATCCTGTCGCCGGAATCTGCCATGATTTCAGTAAGATCGGATGTTTCCCGTGAATTGAATTTCCTGATAAAAATAGCCATCAGCAGTGCTGCCGCTTGATAATCATGGACTTCACCGTTCAAAAAGCCTCTGATGAAGAAGCTTATTTCTTCATGGGACAGTTCAAATCCATCTCGTTTCTTTTCTATTATATCGTATATTCTCATTTTCCCTCTCCAATAGAAGCTCTTATTAATATCCTGACATACTTTTAATGGTATCCTGGTCTTCTCTTTGCAGAATTTCGATCTTCTCTCTGCAGAATTTCGGTTCTCTCTCTACAGAATCTTGATCTTCTTTCTGCAGAAATTCCGTCCTCTCTCTACAGAATTTCGATCTACTCTTTGCAGAATTTCGGCCTTCTCATTACAATATCTCACTATAATAACTTGTAGCCTTAAAATCCGTACTTATGGAGAAAATTTCAGACAGTGTTTGTGCAATATCGGCAAAGGTACTCCTCGTGCCAAGATTTACACCCTGTCTGAGTTCCTTTCCGTATACAAGAAGAGGCACATATTCACGGGAATGGTCGGTACTTGAAGTAGTGGGATCACAACCGTGATCGGCAGTAAACATCAGGATATCCTTCTCGTCTAGTGCCGCCAACAGCTCCGGCACTCTCGCATCAAACTCTGAAAGTGCACCGGCATATCCGCTGACATTATTTCTATGCCCGAAAAGCATGTCAAAATCGACCAGATTGGTAAAAATCAAACCATCAAAGCGCTGTTTCATATATTCAAGTGTTTTGTCGACTCCATCCATGTTATTGTGGATGTGAACAGCATCAGTAATTCCCTTGCCGGCAAAAATGTCCTTTATTTTTCCGACTGCCTTCACTTCAAGGCCTTTTTCCGCGATATATTCCAATATTGTCTTCCTGACTGGCTCCAATGAGAAGTCATGGCGTCTGTCTGTTCTCGAATAATTGCCTTCCGGCCCTGTAAAAGGCCTGGCTATCACTCTTCCGACAGCGTGTTTGCCAGTAAGTATATTTCTGGCGATCTGACAGATTTCATACAGTCTTTCAATCGGTATTACATCCTCATGAGCAGCGATTTGCAGCACACTGTCAGCTGAAGTGTATATGATCGGATATCCTGTCTTGACATGCTGTTGTCCTAATTGCTTTATAATTTCAGTGCCTGAGGCTGCATAATTCCCTATAGTCTTTGTTCCGATGCTATCCTCAATCTGCTTGACTACTTCTTCCGGAAAGCCATTCGGATATAGCGGGAACGGCTTTTCAAGAATGATTCCCGACATTTCCCAGTGACCCGTCGTCGTATCTTTCCCCGCGGAACGCTCAGCCATTCTTCCATAGCAACCGGTTGGAACAGCTGCTGCCTTATATCCTCTGCTGCCTTCAATATTGCCAAGTCCCAATTTTTCCAGATTGGGCAGTGAAAATCCCTCAATAGCCGCCGCTATATTACCCAGCGTATTGCTGCCCACATCGCCGTACTTTGTCGCATCAGGCAGTTCTCCCATTCCAGCACTGTCCAGAACAATAATAATAACTCTTTTCATATCAATCTCCAATGATCTTTAGAAACAATTATAGTATTATTCAAATTGTACCATATTTTATTCTTCATTACAGCAGGCTGAGTTTCTCCCTGTAATCCGTCGGGTTAATCCCGACAATTTTTTTAAATGCCGTACTAAAATAGTAAGCATCATTATAACCCACTTTTTCAGCAATCTCATAAATCCGCAGATCCGAATTTTTCAGCAACACCTTTGCCTTTTGTATTCTGAGATTTAAAAGATAATCAATAAAATTGAGGCCAATAAATTCACAAAACAGAGAACTCAAATAACCCGAACTGAGGCCAAAGTCCTTTGAAATGCCGGTTAATGAAATATTCCTATTATAATTATCATCGATATAATTCTTTATTTTGGAGATCAATTTTTCATTTCTGTTAATTCTCTTTTGAATAATATATCCATTCACTTTAAAGAAGAATCCGAAAAGCCATTCCTCCAATTGAACAAGGTCATTTATCTCATTTATGCTGAAATTCAGGCTGAATTTATTATCCATGATTTCAAAAATATTATACCCCAGTTCATTTATTGTCTTGCAGGAAAGAAGCACAATATTGTTTACAATAGTATTGACCGCATCCAATTCAAGTTTTGAACTCTTTATCTGCATAATAATATCGACAATATCCTTTTTTATCTCTTCAAAAGCTCCTATTTTAATGTCCTCATAAAGCCTGGTATTTACCAATATGTGCAGTTGTTTACTATATAACTTGTTTCCGAGGTTGATGTCATTGAAAAGGTATACAGTGCCTTTCCCGTAAATGCAGCTGAGCATAGCGGCAGAACAAGCTTCTTTATATGAAATGTACATATCTGTAAGACTCAGATATGTATTTCCGATACCAACCGTCAGATTAAACCCCAGATCCTTGGTTCCACGATCAATCAATTCATCAAAAGCGGGAATGACGACTTCAGTATCTTTATGGAATATGATCACAATCTGATCCAATCTATAGTTGATGACGGTAAAATCGATGGTTGGATCGTTATAGCCACCTATTTGATCATAGCCTGAAAGAAACTTGTTGACCCAATTGAATAGGGTCAGGTTGCATATATATTTCTGTTCTTCGTCATTACCCTGTATCAAGTCCATAAAATTGCTTATATTTACAACAGCAATGTTAAATTCACTGCTGAGATTGGATAATCCAAGGTAATTAAGATCATTTTCTATATTCCCGATAAAACTGTTGCCAAGTAAATCATGAAAGAACTTTTCCTTTAAAGCGTTTTTATTTTCATGCAGCTGTTTTCGAAGATTTTCAATTTCTGATCTTTCATTTCTCTCCCTGACTATTTCCTCAGTGATTCTTTTGACTATTACCAGTAAATCCTTTGATTTGAAGGGCTTTAAAATAAAATCATCTACATTGAGTTTGACAGATTCCTTTGCATATTCAAATTCAGCAAAGGCCGTGATGATGATAGACCTGACCCTCCGGTTCAGGTATTTGATCTCCCTGATCAATTGTATGCCGTTCATTTTGGGCATTTGTATATCTGTAATAACGATATCGATGTTTTTGTTTTTCGCGATCTCCAGAGCTTCCAGTCCGTCGGAAGCATAAAAAATATCACTGAAGCCGTTTTCCTTCCAATCAATATTGTTAAGTATTTTATTTCTTATCATATCTTCATCTTCAACAACTAAAAGGCTGAACATTATGTCACCTACCTTACTACAGGAATATTTACAATTACTCTTGTGCCGGCAGCCATTTTCTCATCATATCTCAAGCCATAATTCACTCCAAAATTCAGTTTGATCCTCTCATTCACATTTCTTATGCCAAAAAACAAATTTTCATCAGAAACACGCTCTTCCCCTGAAAGGATACTGTTAATGTATTTTATTTTATCAACATCCATCCCTTCTCCATTATCAAGGATTTCAACCCGGATCTCGTCGCCTTCAATATAGCATTTAATGATAATCAAGCCCTGCTTACCCATATTCCGGATTCCATGGTAAATGGAGTTCTCTACCAGTGGCTGCAGTATAAGTTTTATTGTTTTGTATTTATATACGGTATCATCGACTTCAAAAATATAATCGAATTTATTTGAGAACCTGAACAGCTGTATTGTCAGATAACTTCTGATATGATCCAGTTCCTCCTGCATCTGGACCATTTCTCTTCCGTGGCTCAAACTGGTGCGGAAGAATTTTCCCAGAGAATCTACCATATTTATTGCATCGTTATTACGGTTTTGCTCAAGCAGACCAATAATGGAATCGAGTGTATTATATACAAAATGAGGTTTTATTAGCTCTTGCATTGCTTTCATTTCCATCTTTCTTATTTTTAGCTGGTCATCGACTACATTTTTCATCAACTCTCTGATCTTGTTTATCATTATGTTGAAGCTATCCGCTAACTGGCCGATTTCGTCCTTGCTTTTTATCTTTATATGAATGGACAAATCATTTTCAGAAGCTTGTTTCATTACACTCCGCAGCTCTCTTATGGGTTTGGTCAGGATGGCAGTCAGATAAATGGTAAGCAGCATGATGATAATTACGATGGTAGGAATCAGCCAATAAAAAATTCGATTCAACTTTTTTATATTACTGGTCATTTCCGACATCGGTGAAACGCCTATGATCTTCCAACCAGTTACATGCGATGTCTTGAAGGTGACCATATAGTTTATACCGTAAATTTTTTCAATGAAACTGCCATCGGCAGTATTCATCAAAAGAGGATTTTGCACGATTTTAGCCTTGTAACTGATTTTTGCTGAATCTTGAGGCAGATAAACAGCATTGCCATTCTCATCGGCTATATAAACATACCCCTCCACTCCCAGTTTTGCATCATTACAGATCTTATCCAGAAAGTCGACACTGATATCAATGCACATCATTCCTGGTCCTTCGGTAGTACCCCTGCCAAAAATCTTGCCCAAAGAAAATACATACTTGTTTTCTTTACTGTGATAAGGTGACAGAAAGGCCAACCCCCCTACAGGCTTATACTTCAGTTCATCAAAAAGAGGGTTTGTGTCCAAATCCTCCCAATAGGTTCCGTAGCAGCTTATTACATGTCCGGAATGGTCTATCAGCTTTATATCCGCAAGGTCCGTCTTCATTTTTTTCAGCGTATCAAAGGTTTCCCATATCCTTACCGTGTATTTTCTATTTTCATCAATATCCCCTGCCTCATAAAGCTTTAAATACTGTTGCGCATAATAATCCTCTTTAAACTGTAGAATGTTGTCAATATCGCTGATATAGGTTTCAAAATTCTTATCAATACTCGCAATGACCTCAAATGTATACGTTGTGATATTTTTTTGCAGACTTTCGAGATAAACCTGGTAGGATATAACACCAAAAACAAGTAAGGGAAGTAAACCTAATGCCAAAAAGCAAATGGTCAGTTTTGACTTAATGCTGAATGATACGATCCTTTTAAATAAAACATTCATAACTATTTTATCTCCCAGGGCCTTTTATTTTTAAGGAGAATATCATAATTGTCTTTATTTCCGTATTCAAGCCCGGTATCAATGAACCTGGAAGAGATACTTTCGCCCTTGATTGCTTTATAAATATTTCGTATGCCAAGCCCACCCATTTTTTTAAAATCCTGACCTATCAGGGCATCAGCCAAGCCATTCTTCGCTGCATTGACAATCGGGTAAAAACTATCAACTACAATGGATGTGCCGCCGTTCCTGCACCAATTTTTAAAACCCGGCAGGGATTCATACGGAGCAATAAGCGGCCATCCGCCTGTACTGAAGAAAACATCCACATTAGTTGACTTGCGAATATACTTTTCAAGCATATCTGCTGCCAGATTGATATCATCCCTGCAATATAAGGTATCTATCAACTTGAGCTTAACCCCGCCTTTTTCTGCAGTGCTTATAAAGCTGTGGAGCCGATCGTTCAAATTATAGCTGCCTTCGTCTGCAGTCATAATCAGCAGGTTCAGTTCAGTATTTAGTTTACCCTTCGCCTTGAGCGCATTAATGAGTGCCTTTCCGCAAGCTTCTCCCACAGCAGCATTATTTGAGCCGCAGTAGAATAATCTGTTGCTTTCAGGCAAATCCGAATCGAAAGTCGCAACCTTTATTCCGGCTTCCATGGCTTTATTGATAACAGGCTTCAATTTTAACGGATCCACACAACTTATGATAATGCCATCAACGTGCCGTTTGATTAACATCTCGACAACAGCCACCTGTTCATCCGCATCTGTTTGCATAGAACCCAGCCATTCCACCTTGATTCCCAATTCTTTTGCAACACGTTCACTTTCTTCCTTGGCATCAAGGAAAACAGGATTATCAAGTGATTTGGGAACCAACGCAATAATGATCTCATTACCTGTCTTTTTGTTTTTCTCTTCGCTTGTCTGTACAGGCACACTTTGTGTTTCAGTACATGTCTGCTCTTCAACAGAGGCTTTTACTGCAGTATTTTCTACAGTACAGCCGGTCAGAACGGAAAGTATCATTAAAGTTAGAAACAGTTTTGTCAACCTTCTATAAATGACACATCTTCGCATTTATACCTACCCCTACTTTTTATCCGTTTCTGAATTAATATGTTGTACTATGATCTTAAGTCTATTATATCGCAAGTGTAGCATCAGCAATACTTATTTCTATCAGGTCCATAAAATATAACAAAGGGACATCCCCCTCCTAAATTCGGGGACATTCCTCCTTAAATTCGTAAATTCGGGGACATTCCTCAGACTCCATCGCCCAGCTCCCTGCTGAGGTGTGTCCCCGTTCCTTGACCGCCCCGTTCCTTGACTGCCCCGTTCCTTTTATCCATTTACATTTTAGCTTTCTTTTTAGAGTACACATCAAACGCAACTGCAGCTAAAAGTACCATACCTTTTACTGTCTGCTGCCAATCGCTGCCGACGCCCATGATACTCATTCCGTTATTCAGAACGCCCATTACCAGAGCTCCTATAATTGCACCGATGACCGATCCAATGCCACCATACGCTGATGCTCCGCCTATGAAACATGCTGCTATTGCATCAAGCTCGAAGTTTAGTCCGGACTGGGGAGAGGCGGCGTTTAACCGCGATGTAAAGCATATTCCTGCTAACGCGGTCATTACTGCCATATTTACA